>CAWIWK010000022.1:0-23689 GCA_963839605.1 uncultured Acidimicrobiales bacterium
CACCTGGGCGGGGGAGGCGCTCGGTCTCGACCGCGTCCTCATGGTGGTGGCCAACGTCCCGTGGCAGAAGGTGGGTGCCAGGGAGGTCACCCCGGCCGAGGACCGCTTCCGCGTGGTCGAGGCCGCCATCGAGGGCGTGCCGGGGCTCGAGGCGTGCCGGGCCGAGATCGACCGGGGAGGCCCGAGCTACACCGCCGACACCGTCGAGGAGCTGGTGGCCGCCCGTCCCGGCACCGTCCCGTATCTGATCGTGGGGGCGGACGTGGCCGCCGGCCTGGACACCTGGAAGCGCACCGACGAGCTGCGGAAAGTGGCCGTCCTGGTGGTGGTGGACCGCGGCGGGGTGCCCCCCGGCCCCGACCCGCCGGGCTGGCGGGTGGAGCGGGTCCGCATCCCCGCCCTCGACGTCTCGAGCAGCGATCTCCGCCTGCGCCTGGCCCGCGGCCACCCGGTCGATTTCCTCATCCCCCCGGCCGCGATCCGTTGCATTCGACGCCTGGATCTGTACGCTGGCTCCAGATGACGTCGCCGGCTGCCGCCCGAACCGCTGTGGGCCCCGCGCCGGTGCCCGTGGTGGGCGGACCGAGGTGATCGTGGCGGTTCCCGCCGTATGACCACCTCCGCCGACCCGACGTCGGCGGACGGTGGGCGCGACGACGTGCCGGAGGCCGCCCTGGTGGCGGCGCGCGCCGCCGACGCCAAGCTCGGCCGGACACCGTGATCCTGGGCATGGGTGACCTCCTCGTCGTCACCGACGCTTTCGTCGTCACGAGCGGGGCGAACAGCCGCCAGGTGCGCACCATCGTCGAAGAGGTCGAGCGCCAGGTGAAGGAGCAGACGGGCCGTTCACCGTGGGCGGTGGAGGGCCTGCGCGACCTGACGTGGGTGCTCATGGACTACGGCGACTTCCTCGTCCACGTGTTCGGGACCGAGTCCCGCGCCTACTACGACCTCGAGCGGCTGTGGGGCGACGCCCCAAGGGTGGAGATCACCGGGACGCTCGCCCCCCAGGCTCCCGACGACTGACGGGCCCGGTCGGCTCGGCGCCGCCTGGCGCTACGGGCCCGTCGTGGTCGTGGTGGAGGACGCCACCGGCGCGTACGGGGCGAACTGCGCCGTGCTCGCCACCGGCACCTGCGCCCCGCTCGCCACCGGCACCTGCACGGGGGTGCCCGACAGCTCGAAGCTCACCCCGGTGACGCCGGGCAGGGCCGAAGCGGTGAACACGATCTGCGCCACCGCCTGGATCTGGGGTGGCCCCACCAGCTGACCGAAGCTGCCCCCCAGGTTGATCGTGGCGATCTGCCCCACGATGGTGGCGCCGAAGATCGTGGTCTGCCCCGACAGCGCGCTCTGCAGGCCCGCCGACTCCTCGACATCGGTGGGCCCGGCCACGAGCGCCTCGAGCACGGTCTGCAGGTCGGGTGCCGACACCGGCACGTCTCTCGCCACCGCCACCAGATGGCCGGTCGGTCCGATGAGGAAGATCTGCACCGGAACCTCCACCGACGACGGGGTCGTCGTGGTGGTGGTCGAGGGGGCGGCCGGGTTGAGGAGCCCGAAGGGGATGCCGTTTCTCGACAGGGCGGTGGGTTGAGAGTCGACGGGCACCCCGCAGCCGGCCAGCATCGCCGCCGCCGACACGAGGGCGACGGCGGCGACAACCCGCCGGGCCCGGGCCCCGGCACGTGTGCGTGCGCGGTGCGCGGCGGTCACGACGCCCCGTCTCTGTGGTCGGATCCCGGTGGTTCGTCGGATCCCGGTGCCGCGTCGGATCCCGGTTCTTCGTCGGTCCCGTCGGTCCCGTCGGTCCCGTCGGTGGGGAGCTCCACCACGAACCGGTTCTCGCCTCCCACGCCCGTCTCCACCCACACCCGGCCGCCGTGCAGCCGGACGTGCTCGGTCACGAGCGACAGCCCGAGGCCCGTTCCCGTGGAGGCGCCGCGCTGGCCCGCGGCCTGGCCCCGGTAGAAGCGCTCGAAGATCTTGTCGCGCTCGGCCAGCGCCACCCCTGGGCCCCGGTCCACCACCACCAGCCGGACGACGCCCGGCCCCGGTTCGACCGACAGCCGGGTGACACCGCCGGCGTGCTGCTCGGCGTTGGCCACCAGGTTGGTCACGATGCGCTCGATACGGCGCTTGTCCACGAGCAGCCGCACCCCCGCCACGGATCGGTCGACGTCCACCGGCACGTCCCCCGCACCGGCCGCCGCCGCGGCCTGGCGGGCGAGCTCTCCCACCTCCACCTCGTCGAGGTAGAGCTCGGCCGACCCCGTGTCCACCCGGCTGATCTCGAGGAGGTCGGCCACCATGCGCTGGAAACGGCGCAGCTCGGCACTGAGCAGGTCGAGGGCGTGGCGGCTGCGGGCGGGCAGCTGGTCGCGGTGCGATTCGAGGACGCCCACCGACGTGGCCAGGGTGGTGAGCGGCGAGCGCAACTCGTGGCTGACGTCGGAGGTGAAGCGCACCTCGTGGTTGATGCGCTCCTGCAGCGCCTCGGTCATGCGGTTGAACGAGTCGGCCAGGGTGGTGAGCTCGGGGTCGCCGGCGGCGATGAGCCGGGTGTCGAGGCTTCCCCCTGCCACCGTCTCCGCCGCCCGGCTCACCTGGGACAGCGGCCGGAGGGCCCGTCCGCTCGCCCAGCGGCCGATGATCGCGCCCGCCGCCGTGGTGGCGAGGGCGGCGGCGGCCAGGGCGATGGCCAGGATGCGCAGGGTCCGGCTCGGCTCGTCGAGGGAGAAGAACTCGAAGTAGGCGGCGTCGACGCTCGGGATGGGAAGGCCCACCACCATCTCCGGGGTGCCCCCCAGGACGAAGCGCTGGGTGGCGGGCGCGCCCGACAGCACGAGGCCGCGCAGGGGAGCGGGGATGGCGCTGCGCGCCACCGACAGCGACGTGGCGTACCACAGGCCGCGCAGCTCGAGGACCGAGGACGAGCCGGCCACGGTGTCGAGCGAGGCGAGCAGCTGCGGGACGTCGGTGTTCTGCTCGTGCAGCGAGGACCGGGCCAGCGAGGCGTTCACGTACGCCTGGCGCAAGATGGCGGTCTGGCGCTCGTTCAGGATGAATTGGCGCGCCGTGAAGTAGGTGAGCCCGGCCATGGTGGCCGACAGCGCCAGCGCCCCCAGCCCGAACGTCACCGTGACCCGCGAGCGCAGCCCCAGGCGCCCGGGGCTTCCCCCCGGAACGGGCACCGGTCGCACCGGGCTCGGCACGGACAGCGTCGTGTCGCCGTCGGTGCCCGATGCGCATGGCGCCGCCTACGGGGCGAGCTTGTAGCCCATCCCCCGCACGGTGAGGATGTGGCGGGGGTTGGCCGGGTCCGTCTCGATCTTGGTGCGCAGCCGGCGGATGTGGACGTCCACGAGCCGTCCGTCGCCGAAGTAGTCGTACCCCCACACCCGGTCGAGCAGCTGCTCGCGGCTGAGCACCTTGCCGGGGTTGGCGGCCAGCTCGCCGAGGAGGCGGAACTCGGTGCGCGTGCAGTGCACCTCTTCGCCCCCCCGCATCACCGTGCCCTCGTCGGGGCGCACCTCGACGTCGCCGAAGGTGAGCACGTCGGGGTCGTCCACCGACCGCGACCGGCGCAGCAGGGCGCGGATGCGCGCCGCGAGCTCCTTGGCCACGAAGGGCTTGGTCACGTAGTCGTCGGCCCCGGCCTCGAGCCCGGCCACCACGTCGTGGGTGTCGGTACGCGCCGTGACCATGATGACGGGGACGGCACTCGTGCGGCGGAGCTGCCGGCAGCATTCGAAGCCGTCCATGCCCGGGAGCATCAGGTCGATGAGGACCACGTCGGCGGGCTGCTCGGCGAATTGCTCCATGCCGGCCTCGCCCGATCCGGCCTCGTCCACCTCGTAGCCCTCGTCCTCGAGGGCGAGGCGCATGGAGGCGCGGATGCGCTCGTCGTCCTCGACCAGGAGGATTCGGTTGCTCATCGAGGTCCCCTCGGGGCCGAGCCGGTCATCGCACCCGGTCCTTCCCGGCCCCCGGGGTCGCGCCCGGCCCCGCGGCGACCCTCAGGTCGACAGCCAGATCTGGGGTGTCCAGACACACCCTGCGATCATGCCGTATGCCTTGCCCCCCGCCGGCGTCGTGGGGTTGTTGAAGTTCTGGACCTTGGACGAGGCCACGATGGACCAGGTGGTCCGGTCCTGCCAGATGTAGGGAAGGTCCTGGTTGATGCGCTTGGCCACCGCCTGGTACGCCTGGGCCCGGACCGAGGGGTCGGTCGAGCGCCGACCCTGCTGGAGCAGCGTCTCGATCTCGTCGTCCTTGTTGCGGGCGAAGTTGGGGGCGATGGCGGTGGGCCCGGTGCCGAAGATCTCGGTGGGGCTCCACCACAGGTAGTTGAGGTCGGGGTCCGTGGCCGCGAACTGCCGCCACGAGGTGGTCTGGTACGTGCCGTCCAGCGCTTCGTTGATCTGCTGGGACTGCTGCACCTGGGTGAGGGTCACCTTCATGCCCACCGCCTCGAGCTGGCTGGCGATGAACTGCACGGCGGTGACCGAGTAGGCGGCCGGGGTGGAGCTCAAGGTGAAGGCCACGGGTTTGCCCGTGTCACGGGCCACGTCCTCCACGAGCTTGCGGGCCGCGCTCGGGTTGAAGGCGGGGAAGCCGGCGTCGCTCACGTAGTACGGGGTCCCGGGGATGAAGGGCTGGTTGACGGGGGGGTTCACGCCCTTGTCCACCACCGTGGAGTACTGCCTGGGGTTGATGGCCATGGCCATGGCCTGCCGGACACGGATGTCGGACATGAGCGGGTCCTGGCAGTTGATCATGACGAAGTTCATGTCCGGCTCGCCCACGATGTGCTCGGAGTCGTCGAGGAACCCGTAGCTCGCGTCGCCCTTGAATTGCAGGACGCTCTCTGGCAGGTCGGTGTGCATGATGTCGATCGTCCCGGCCAAGAGGGAGTTGGCCCGCTGTTGCGGATCGCTGATGGGCCGGTAGGTCACCGAGTCCAGGTACGGGTAGCCCGAGCGCCAGTAGCTCGTGTTGCGCACCGCGGTGAAGTGGTCGTTGGGCTCCCACTCCTTGAACCGGAACGGCCCCGTGCCCACCGGCTTCGCCGACCCGTTGGGGTTGGCGATCTGCGACGGGGCGATGATGTAGCCGGGCTGGCCGCCGATGCCGCCCGCCAGGTAGGCGTTGAAGGGGACCCAGGGCTGGTCGAGCGTGATCACCACGGTGCCGTTCTGCACCGAGATGTCGGTCACCGGCGTCCAGGTGATGCCGAGCAGGCCCTGCTTGAAGTGGTGCAGGCTGCCGGCGATGGCCGCCGCGTCGCAGGGGGTGCCGTCGTGGAAGTTCACCCCGGGGCGTGGCGTCACGGTCCACACCGAGTAGTCCTCGTTGGGGGTGACGGCCTTGGCCAGGTAGGGCTGCACCGAGCCGTCCTCGGCGATGATGGTGAGCGGGTCGAAGACGGTGCGCATGTACTGCACGCCGGTCTCGTCGAAGTGGTCGGAGCCGGGATCGAACCCCTCCTCCTCGGCCTCCACCCCGAACACGATGGACCCGCCCCGCTTGGGGGTGGCCGATGAGATGCCGTTGCGGGGCCCGCTGGCCGAGCCGCCCGAGGGCGACCCCGAGCTGCACGCCTCGAGCAGGCTGCCGGCCCCTCCGGCGGCGGCTACGCCGCCGGCGGCGACCAGCCCCCGGGCGATGAACGAACGACGATCGATGCGATCGGGCATGGCGACCTACCCCCTTCGGAGTGCCCTCAACGTCGTCTCCTGGCTGCACCCCACAGCGCTGGACAATAGCGTTGCCCGCGGCCGGAGACGGGTAGCGTTGTCCTGCATGACCTGGGACCTCGAGGCGTTCTCCCGGTCCCTCGGCGGACAGTCCCCGGCGACGGTGCGCGCCTACGTGGGGGACGTGGAGGCCTTCGTGGCCTGGGCGGAGCGCGGCGGGACGAGCGAACCCGGTGCCGTCGACCGCCTCCTGTTGCGCCGCTACCTCGCCTTTCTCGCCACCCGCCGCTACGCACGGGCCACCGTGGCGCGCAAGGCGGCGGGACTGCGGTGCTACTTCGCGTGGCAGCGCCGCCGCGGCACCATCGCCACCGATCCGGCCCGTCGCCTGGCCGCACCGGGCGGGGGCTCGCGTCCTGCCCCGCGTGCTCGACCGGGCCGAGCTCGACGTGCTGCTCGAACCGGACGACACCGGGGCCGGTACCGGCACGGGGGGAGACGAGGACGCGGGGAGGGTGCGGCGGGGCTCCACGGCGCCCTGGCGGCCCGGGACGACGCCGTGCTCGAGCTGCTCTACGGGTCGGGCCTGCGGGTGGCCGAGCTGTGCGGCCTCGACACCTCGGACCTGGACCTGCGGGAGCGCACGGTGACCGTGGTGGGCAAGGGCGACCGCCAGCGGCGGGTGCCCATGCACGAGCGCTGCGCCCAGGCGGTGGAGGCCTGGGTGCGGGAGGGACGCCACGCCCTCGTCACGGAGCGGACCCCGGCCGGGGCCGTCTTCCTCAACCGCCGCGGGGCACGCCTCGGGCCCCGCGACGTCCGGCGCATCCTGGACCGCCGCTCCCCGGTCCCGACCCACCCGCACGCCCTGCGCCACAGCTTCGCCACGCACCTGCTCGACGGGGGGGCCGACCTGCGGGTCGTCCAGGAGCTGCTGGGACACGCCAGCCTGCAGACCACGCAGGTCTACACTCATGTAAGCAAGGACAGGCTGCTCTCTGTGTACGGAGCAACCCATCCCCGAGCGTAGGGGGAGGCGTGACCACCGAGGACGACGGCAGCACGGCACGCCTGTGGGCCGAGTACAAGAAGAATGGCGACCGTCACATCCGCGACCAGCTCATCGTCCTGTACTCGCCCCTGGTGAAGTACGTGGCGGCCCGGGTCGCCGTCGGCCTTCCCCAGCACGTCGACGGGGCGGACCTGGTCAGCTACGGCATCATCGGGCTGATCGACGCCATCGACCGCTTCAGCCCGATCCGCCAGGTCAAGTTCGAGACCTACGCCATCCCCCGCATCCGGGGCGCCATCATCGACGAGCTGCGGGCCATCGACTGGGTGCCGCGGTCGGTCCGGGCCAAGGCCCGCGCCGTGGAACAGGCCTACGCCACGCTCGAGGCGACGCTGCTGCGGACGCCGAGCGACGCCGAGGTGGCGACGGAGCTGGGCATGTCCGAAAAGGAGCTGCAGGACATCCTCCGCCAGATCTCGTTCGTGGGGGTGGCCGCCCTGGACGAGGTGTTCATGGTGGGCGGGGACCGCACCGACCGCACCACCCTGGGTGACACCATTCCCGACGCCACGCCCGGGCCCACGGCGATGTTCGAGGACAAGGAGTCCAAGGAGATCCTCGCCCAGGCCATCATGCAGCTGGGCGAGCGGGAGCGGACCGTGCTGTCGCTCTACTACTACGAAGGTCTCACCCTGGCCGAGATCGGGGAGATCCTCGGCGTCACCGAGAGCCGGGTGTGCCAGATCCACACCAAGGCCGTGCTGCAGCTGCGGGCCCGCCTGAGCGACCGTTCCCCCGACGGGTCCGACACCCGGGGCCGCGGCGCCGGGGGCCGGCGCGGGACGCGCCCCAGCGTGGCCGCCACGGGGTGAACCGCCCCCACCTCCTGATCACCCTCACCGGCCGAACCATCTCCACCGCCTGAGTCGCTCACGGCCTTTGCGACCCGCCGGGGCCGGTTTCGGGCCTCGGCCCGGTCGGATACCATGGCGTGGTCCCGCCGTCCGGCGGGCCAACCGACAGCATTCGAAGCACCCGGGCGCGTCCAACGGTCGCCCCTGCGGGAGCGCAGCCCCGGGGAAGAACAACCGATGGGAGGACCAGCGTGGCCGTCGTCACGACTCGCCAGCTGCTGGAGGCCGGGATGCACTTCGGTCACCAGACGCGCCGGTGGAACCCGAAGATGCGTCGCTACATCCTGGGCGAGCGCAACGGGATCTACATCATCGACCTCAAGAAGACCCTGGCCGGGTTGGAAGAGGCCTACGCCTACGTGCGCGACCTCGTCGCCAAGGGCGGCATCTTGCTGTTCGTGGGGACGAAGAAGCAGACCCAGGGCCCTATCGCCACCTACGCCCGGGCCTGTGGCATGCCGTTCGTGAACGAGCGGTGGCTGGGCGGCATGCTCACCAACTTCTCGACCATCTCGTCCCGGGTGGGCAAGCTCCGGGAGTACGAGGCCATGGAGCGGGCCGGTGACTTCGAGGCCATGCCCAAGAAGGAGGCGCTGCGCCACCGGCGGGAGCTCGAGAAGCTCCGCCGCAACCTCGGGGGGATCCGCGACCTGGACCGCCTGCCCGACACCATCTTCGTCATCGACACGAAGAAGGAGCACATCGCCGTGACCGAGGCCAACAAGCTCGGCATGCCCATCGTGGCGGTGGTGGACACCAACTGCGACCCCGACGTCATCACCCACGTCATCCCCGGCAACGACGACGCCATCCGATCCGGAGCGCTCATGTGCCGGGTCCTGGCCGAGGCCGTCATCGAGGGCCGCTGGGTGGCGGAGCACCGCTCGGCGGCACAGCCCCCCGCCCCCGCCCCGGCGCCGGGCGCGCCCACCCGCCGCGGCCCCCGGCCGAGCACGCCTCCTGGTGCCTCGGTGCCCGCCGCCCCCCCCGCCCCGGCCGCCCCCAACGGCTCGACCGGTGCCGCCCCCACCGCCGACGCCCCGGCCGAGGCACCGAGCTCGGCGTCGCCTGCCGCTCCCGCGCCCGAGGCGCCCGCCGCCCCGGGGGCCGAGGCATCGCCTGCCGCTCCCGCGCCCGAGGCGCCCGCCGCCCCCGCGGCCGAGTCCGTGGCGCCCGAGGCGCCCGCCGCCCCCGCCGACGCGCCCGCCGCGGGCGACGAGGGCTGAGCGGTGGCTGCGTTCACCGCCAAGGACGTCCAGACGCTGCGCCGCGCCACGGGCGCGGGCATGCTCGACAGCAAGCGGGCCCTCGAGGAGACCGGGGGCGACATGGAGCAGGCCAAGCTGTGGCTGCGCGAGCAGGGTCTCGCCGGCGCGGCCAAGCGCTCGGACCGTGAAGCGTCACAGGGCGCCGTGGCCCTGGCCGTGGCGGGCCGGGCGGCGGCCATCGTGGAGCTGCGCTGCGAGACCGATTTCGTGGCCAAGGCCGAGCACTTCGTCAACCTCACCGACGAGCTGGCCCAGCTCGTGGCGGAGAAGGACGAGGACGCCGCGGCGGACCGCGCCGACGCCATCGACGAGTTGAAGACCACGCTCAAGGAGAACATCTCGGTGGGGCGCGTGGTGCGCTTCGAGATGGGCGACGACTCGGTGGTGGGCACCTACCTCCACATGCAGTCCGGGCGCGGCGTGAACGCCGTGCTGGTGGAGGTGCGCGCAGGTTCGGAGGATCTGGCGCACGACGTCGCCGTGCACATCGCCTTCGCCCGGCCCCAGTACCTGCGGCGCGAGGACGTGCCCCAGGACGAGGTGGAGGCGGAGCGGGCCACCGTGGAGCGGATCTCGCGCAACGAGGGGAAGCCCGAGGCGGCGCTGCCCAAGATCGTCGAAGGCCGCATGAACGGGTGGTTCAAGGAGCGGTGCCTGCTCGAGCAGGCCTACGCCAAGGATGAGAAGCGGACGATCGCCGACCTCGTCGGGAGTGCCGAGATCGTGCGCTTCGCCCAGGTCGTTGTCGGCGGCTGACAGCACCGGGCCCGCCCCGGCGGCGGCGCCGGCGTCGGGCGACGGGGCGCGGCGACGGCGCATCGTCCTCAAGATGTCGGGGGAGGCGCTCGCCTCCTCGGCCTCCGACGAGACGATCGACGCGGCGGTGGTGGAGCGCTTCGCAGCCGAGATCACCGCGGCGCGCGCCGAGCTCGACCTCGAGCTCGCCGTGGTGGTGGGCGGGGGGAACATCTGGCGGGGGAGCACCGGCGAGGGCCAGGGCATGGACCGCACCTCGTCGGACACCATGGGCATGCTCGCCACGGTCATCAACGCCCTCGCCCTCCAGGACGCGGTGGAGCGCCACGGCCAGCCCACCCGGGTCCTCACCGCCATCGCCATGGCCGAGGTGGCCGAGCCCTACATCCGCCGCCGGGCCGTGCGCCACCTCGAGAAGGGCCGCGTGGTGATCTTCGCCGCGGGGATGGGCAACCCCTACTTCACCACCGACACCTCCGCCGCCCTGCGGGCGGCCGAGATCGAGGCCGAGATCCTCTTGAAGGGGACCCACTCCGGCGTCGACGGGGTCTACAGCGCCGATCCCAAGCTCGACCCCACCGCCCGCCGCTACGACGAGCTCACCTTCATGGACGTGGTCAACCAGGACCTCCGGGTCATGGACCTCACGGCCGTGACCTTCTGCAAGGACAACCACCTCCCCGTGCTGGTCTTCGACCTCATGGGCCCCGGCAACCTGCGTCGTGCGCTGGCCGGCGAGGAGATCGGTACGCTGATCCGATGATGGACGACGACCTCTCGGCGGTCGTGCTCGAGGATGCCCGCGACCGGATGGACAAGGCGGTGGCCCACACCCGGTCCGAGTTCTCCGGCGTCCGCACCGGGCGGGCCGCCGCCGGCCTGGTCGAGCACCTCAAGGTGGACGTCTACGGCTCCGAGGCCGAATTGCGCACCATCGCCGGTCTGAGCGTCCCCGAGGCGCGACTGTTGGTGATCGCCCCCTACGACAAGTCCACCCTGGCTTCTGTCGAGAAGGCCATCCAGGCTTCTGACCTGGGGATCACGCCCTCCAACGACGGCACCGTGATCCGGCTGGCCTTCCCCCCGCTCACCGAGGAGCGGCGCAAGGAGCTGGTCAAGGTGGTCCGCCACAAGGCGGAAGAGGGGCGGGTGGCGGTGCGCAACCTGCGCCGGGCGGCCCGCCACGAGCTCGAGGGCCTCGAGCGCGACGGGGAGCTGTCGTCGGACGACCTCGAACGGGTCGAGCGCGATCTCGAGCGACTCACCCACGACACGGTGGCCGCCATCGACAAGCTCCTGACCCACAAGGAACAGGAGCTCCTCGAGATCTGAGGGCAGCCGGGCCGGGTTGTCCTCGGCCGGCGGGGAGGGGACGTGGACGAGCGAGACGAGTACGGGCCCGAGGACGAGGCTCTTTCCGAGCCCATCACCGAGCGCGTGCGGATCATCGGAGCCCAGCCGGCCGGGGCGATGGCGGGTCGCGCCCCGGGTGAGGACGCCCCTGTGGCCGAGCCCACCCTGCCGGGCATGACCGCCAACCCCCAGGGCGGCGAGGCGGAGCACGCCGAGGCGCGCCCGCCCGTGACACCCGAGCCGGTGGGTCCCCTGCACGCCGAGGAGGCCGGGCGCTCGGCGCCGTCGGGCCGGAACGGCGGGGACCCGCTCGAGCCCCCTGCTGCGGGGTTCACCCTGGTGGAGCCGCCGTCGGCCGTGCCCGACATGCCCCACTGGGCCGATCCGCCCACGGGCCAGGTGCCGGCCGTGCTCGACCGCCGCGGCGACGAGGACGAGGGGGCGTGGTCGGCGTCGGGGGACACCGGCCCGGCGTGGCGCGAGCACAGCCACGAGTGGGAGGAGAGCGGCTTCGACCCCTCGCTGCTGGCCGACGACGAGACGCGGGTGGGGGCACTGGAGGAGACGCCGGTCGAGGAGCGCCGCCCCTGGGAGTTCGACGACCTGGGTGGTCCCGGCGACCGGGCCGGCGACGCGCCCGAGGCCGCGGCCACGTGGTGGGACGAGGGCGAGGACGGCCCCGACACGCCGGCCGAGCCCGTGGTGGTGCACCGGCCCACGGTGGTGTCGGTCCCCGCCGAGCGCGGTGAGCGGCCCGGTGCCGAGCACGTCCCGGCCGACCAGGGTCCCGAGGCCGAGCGGGGGGTGGCGTCGATCAGCTCGTCACCGCTGCGCTTCGGGGTCAGAGACGCCCTGTCGTCCACAATGCCGGGCGCCAATCGGGGCCGGAGGGGCCGGTCGCGGGTCGTGCCCCCCGTGCCCCCGGGGACCGGCACCCGCGATGACGGCTCGGGGCGCGACATGCCCGTCGCCATCGCCACCGGCGTCGGCTTCGTGGTGCTCGCCCTGGTGTGCTTCGCCCTGGGCAGCGTCGCCACCGTGGTCCTCGCCACCCTGGTCGTAGGTCTGGCCGCAGCCGAGTACAACAAGGCCCTGCGCCGCAGCCGGCGCCACCCCGCCGCCCTGCTCGTCCTGGTGGCGGCGGTGGGCGTCATGATCGCCGCCTACACCAAGGGGCCCACGGCGGTGCCGCTCGTCCTGGTGCTCGTGGTGGTGGCCTCCATGGTCTGGTACCTGGCCGGCGCCGACCGGGGCTCGGCCGTCGAGGGCATCTCGATCACCGTGCTCGGCTTCGCCTGGATCGGCGTGCTCGGCTCGTACGCCGCCCTGCTCCTCGCCCCCGGCCAGTTCCCCCACCGCCACGGCGTGGCCTTCCTGCTGGGCGCGGTGGTGGCCGCCGTCGGCGCCGACGTCGGTGCGCTGGCCATCGGCAGCTGGCTGGGCCGCCGCCCGCTCGCCCCGCACGTCAGCCCCAACAAGACGTGGGAGGGGGTGATCGGCGGGGACTGGTCGCCGTCGCCCTGTCGGCGGCGGTCACCGGCGCCGTCCACCCCTGGACGGTCCCCAAGGCGGCGCTGCTGGGCGTGGTGGTGGCGGTGGTCGCCCCTCTCGGCGACCTGTGCGAATCGCTGCTCAAGCGCGACCTCGGGCTCAAGGACATGGGATCGATGCTGCCGGGCCACGGGGGGGTGCTCGACCGCGTCGACGCCATCCTCTTCGTGCTCCCCGCCACCTACTACCTCGTACGGGTCCTCAATCTCGGGTGAGGCTCGGCGGCGCAGCACCTCGCAGGCCGACGGAAGGGTGACATGGGTGCGGTGACGGTCAGCCTGGTGGGGTCGACGGGATCGGTGGGGGTCCAGGCCGCCGACGTCATGCGGGCCGAGCCCGACCGGTTCGACGTGGTGGGCCTCGCCGCCTGGCGCTCGGTGCAGCGTCTGGCGGCCCAGGCCCGGGACCTGCGCCCCAAGGTGGTGGCCGTGGGCGACGCCACCCTGGCGCCCGCCCTGGCCGACGCCGTTCCCGCCGGGACCGAGGTGCTGGCCGGACCCGAGGGCATCGCCGAGGTCGCCCGCCTCGGGGACGTGGTGCTGAACGCCGTGGTGGGCTTCGCCGGCCTGCCCGTGACCATGGCGGCCCTGCTGGCCGGACGCCGCCTCGCCCTCGCCAACAAGGAGTCGCTCATCGCCGGGGCCCCCGTGGTGGCCTCGGCCCGGGCCACGCCGGGTGCGGAGATCGTCCCCGTCGACTCCGAGCACTGCGCCCTGCACCAGTGCCTGCGTGCCGGCAACGGCCCCGACGAGGTGGCCCGCATGGTGCTCACCGCCAGCGGCGGGCCCTTCCGGGGCCGCAGCCGGGCCGACCTGCAAGCCGTGCGGGTGGAGGAGGCCCTGGCCCATCCCACCTGGGACATGGGCCCCAAGATCACGGTCGACTCGTCCACCCTCATGAACAAGGGCCTCGAGGTGATCGAGGCCCACGAGCTGTTCGGCATCGAATATGACCGCCTGGCGGTGATCATTCACCCACAGTCGGTCGTACACTCGATGGTGGAGTTCATCGACGGATCGACAGTGGCCCAGCTCTCACAGCCAGACATGCGACTGCCCATCGGGTACGCCCTGGGGTATCCCGACCGCCTCCGGCACCCGTTCGGCGCCATCGAGTGGTCCACCTTGGGCCGCCTCGACTTCGAGCAGCCCGACCGCGACGTCTTCGCCTGCCTGGCCCTGGCCGAGCAGGCGGGGAGGGCGGGCGGGCTCGCCCCGGCCTGGCTGAACGCCGGCAACGAGGTGGCGGTGGCGGCCTTCCTGGCCGGGCGCATCCCGTGGAGCGCCATCGCCGAGGTCGTGGAGGACACCCTGGCCGGCTGGGACGCGGCGCCGGCCCACGACGTCGAGGACGTGGTCGAGGCCGACCGCCGGGCCCGGGGCCGGGCCGAGCAGGCCGTGTGCGGACGAGAGCGGGCCGCGTGAGCCAAGCCGTTCCCGGGCCTCCTCCGGCCCGGGCCGACGCCACCGGCGTCGAGATCCCCGGCCCGCACGCCGCCGCCGAGCGTCCCCGCGCCGCGCCCGCCGTCCCGTCGCGCCGACCGCCCCCGATCCCGCCCCGCCAGGCCCTGCTGCAGCTGGTGGTGGTGGTGGCGGCCGTGGTGGTCGCGGCGCTGGCCACCCACACCACCGCCGTCCTCATCGTGGTGGTGGCGCTCGTCCTCATGATCATGCTGCACGAGCTCGGCCATCTCCTCACGGCCAAGTGGGGCGGCATGAAGGTCACCGAGTACTTCCTCGGCTTCGGGCCCCGCCTGTGGTCGATCCGCCGGGGCGACACCGAGTACGGCGTGAAGGCCATTCCCGCCGGGGGCTACGTGCGGATCCTCGGGATGACGAGCGCCGAGGAGGTCGACCCCGCCGACGAGCCCCGCACCTACCGCCAGCGCCCCTTCCGCAACCGCCTCCTGGTGGCGGTGGCGGGCTCCGCCATGCACGGGGTCATGGCCTTCGTGCTGCTGTGGGGGCTGTTCGTCTTCATCGGGGTGCCCCAGGGCAACGCCGTGGCCATCGCCGGCTTCGCCCCCTTCGAGCACGGCCTCGACCCGGCGCGTGCCGCCGGCCTGCAGGTGGGGGACGTGGTCCAGAGCGTGGACGGGCGGGCCGTGGACTCCGCTTCGGCGCTGCAACGAGCCATCGAGCACCACGTCGGCACGCCCATCACCGTGGTCGTCGATCGCGGCGGACAGCGGCGGACCATCACCGTGACCCCGCAGGCCGACGGGTCGGCGTCGAAGGCCGACGGCCACATCGGGGTGGAGATCGGCCAGCCTGTGTCCACCACGGGCCCGGTGACGGCGGTGGGGCGCGCCGGCAACCTGTTCGGGGAGATCGTGACCACGTCGATCACGGGCCTGGGCCAGACCTTCTCCGCCCACGGCATCGCCAGCTACTACCACGACCTCACCAATGCGCACGCCGCCGCCCAGGCCTCGAAGAGCGGCGACCGCATCGTCTCCATCTACGGGGCGGCGCGCCTGGCGGTGCAGGGGGCCCGGGCCGGCGCCTACCAGCTCGTCTACATCCTCGCCCTCATCATCATCTTCGTGGGGCTCTTGAACCTCTTCCCCATGCTGCCCCTCGACGGGGGGCACGTCGCCATCGCCGTGTACGAGCGCATACGGAGCCGGCGCGGCCGGATGTACCACGCCGACGTGAACAAGCTGGCCCCGGTGGCGTGGGCCTTCATCTTGCTGCTGGGCGTCATCGTGGTGTCGTCGCTGTATCTCGACATCACGCACCCGGTCAACCTCCCCCAGTAGGGGACGAGGAGATCCCATGGCCCAGGACGTCATCGCCGCCGAGCGCCGCACCGACGCGCCGCATCCGCGTCGGCACGGTGGAGGTGGGCGGGGGAGCCCCCATCTCGGTGCAGTCGATGACCACCACCAAGACGGCGGACGTGGAGGGCACGCTGGCCCAGATCTACGCCCTGGCCGCCGCCGGTGCCGACCTCGTGCGCTGCACCTGCAACGAGCAGGAGGCGGCCGAGGGCCTGGCCCACATGGTGCCGCGCTCACCGGTGCCGTTGATCGCCGACATCCACTTCCACCACGAGATGGCCCTCGCCGCCCTCGAGGCCGGCGTGCAGGGCCTGCGCCTCAACCCCGGCAACCTGCGCAAGGAGGCCGAGATCAAGCAGGTGGCCCAGGAGGCGAAGGACCGCGGCGTGCCCATCCGCATCGGGGTGAACGCCGGGTCGCTGCACCCCGAGCTGTACAAGCGCTTCGGCGGGGCCACCCCCGAGGCCCTGGTGGAGTCGGCCCGCATGGAGCTCGCCTACTTCGAGGAGGTCGGCTTCGACGACGTGAAGATCTCCGTCAAGGCGTCGTCGGTGCCCCTCATGATCGCCGCCTACCGCCTGGCGGCGGACACCTTCGACCACCCCCTGCACCTGGGGGTGACCGAGGCGGGCCCGCCCCCGGCGGGACTCGTCAAGGGGACGGCCGGCATCGGGACGCTCTTGGCCGAGGGCATCGGGGACACCATCCGCTTCTCGCTCACGGCCGACCCGGTGGAGGAGGTGCGGGCCGGGCGCCAGCTGCTCGAGGCGCTGGGTCTGCGCGAGCGCAAGGACATCGACCTCATCGCCTGTCCGTCGTGCGGCCGGGCCGAGATCGACGTCATCGGCGTGGCCCGCGCCGTGCAGGAGGCGCTCGAGGGGCGGTCGCTTCCCATCCAGGTGGCGGTGATGGGATGCGTGGTGAACGGTCCGGGAGAGGCCCGCCAGGCCGATCTGGGCATCGCCGCCGGGCGGCACAAGGGCCATCTGTTCATCAAGGGGAAGATCGTGCGCGTCGTCCCCGAGGACGAGATGGTCGAGGCGCTCGTGGCCGAGGCCGAGCGGCTCGTGGCCGAGGGTGTCGAGGCCCGTCTGGCGGCGGCCGACGCCGGTGCCGAGGCCGAGGCCGAGGCCGACCGGCGCCTGCTGCTCGAGGCGCAGGGGACCGACGCCAACCACAGCGCCCAGCGCGTGGAGCTCATCCGCCGCACGGTGGAGCACGAGCGCCAGAGCCCACCTGCGTCCTGAGGCCCCTCCGCCGGACCGGGTCCGGCGCCGCCGGCGCGCCGCGCCGGCTCAGTAGGCCCGGCCCACCACCGCCACCATGTCGGGATCGGTGGCGCTGTCGTGCGCGGCGGGAAGGGTGCCGTCGCGGTGGCGCAGCAGCCGCACCGACGCCCCCGACCGGTTGAGCTTCGTCTCCCCGTCGTCGCCGAGGGCGGCGGCGGGAAGGACGGCGAAGCCGGCGCGCGCCGCCTCCTCGGCCTCCTCGACCGTGCCGACCTCGGAGGTGCGCGCCGCCAGGCGCTCCTCGGCCTGGGCCCGAAGGGCGTCCTGGGCCAGGCCCAGGGCGGCGCGCACGGTGTCGGCCAGCCCGGCCAGGGGGACCGTCGTCTTGGTGGCGTCGTCGCGCCGCACCGAGCACGGCCTGGCCGGCGTCGAGCTCGCGCGGCCCGAGCTCGACGCGCACCGGGACGCCCTTCAACTCCCAGTCCACCACCCGTCGGCCGAAGGAGGTGTCGGTGCGACCGTCGAAGCGCGTGCGCAGGCCGGCGTCCGACAGGGCGTCGGCCACCGCCGCCGTTCGCTGCACTGCGTCGCCCTCGTCGCGCACGGCCAGCACCACCACCTCCACCGGTGCGATGCGGGGCGGCACCCGCAGGCCGGCGTCGTCGCCGTGCGCCATCACCAACGCCCCCATGAGGCGGGTGGAGGCGCCCCACGACGTCTGCCACACGTGCTGTTCGGTGCCCGACTCGTCGAGGAAGGTGGTGTCGAAGACCCGGGAGAAGTTCTGGCCGAGCTCGTGGCTGGTGCCCATCTGCAGCGCCTTGCCGTCTCCCATCATGGCTTCGCACGTCCACGTGGTGGTGGCCCCCGAGAACCGCTCGCGGTCGGTCTTGCGCCCCGCCAGCACGGGGATGGCGAGGACGTTCTCCATGAAGTCCAGGTACACGTCGTGCAGGATCCGAAGCGCGAAGGCGCGGGCCTCGGCCTCGGTGCCGTGGGCGGTGTGGCCCTCCTGCCACAGGAACTCGGTGGTGCGCAGGAACAGGCGGGGGCGCAGCTCCCAGCGCACGACGTTGGCCCACTGGTTGAGCAGGAGCGGCAGGTCCCGGTAGCTCTGGATCCACTTGGAGAAGTAGACGTTGATGACCGTCTCGCTCGTGGGCCGCACCACCACCGGCTCCTCGAGCTCCTTGCCCCCGCCGTGGGTCACCACGGCGAGCTCGGGGCTGAAGCCCTCGACGTGCGCCGCCTCCTTGCGCAGGTAGCTCTCGGGGATGAAGAGCGGGAAGTAGGCGTTCTGCACCCCGGCCGCCTTGATGCGGGCGTCGAGCTCGGCCTGCATGCGCTCCCAGATGGCGTAGCCGTAGGGGCGGATCACCATCGTGCCCCGCACCGGGCCGTTGTCGGCCAGCTCGGCCTTGGCCAGGACGTCCTGGTACCACTGGGGGAAGTCGGTGGCCTGCGGGGTGAGGACGTGGCGGGGGGTCATGGGGTCACGAATCTATTCGGGCCGGGGCCGGACCCCGGTGTTCAGTCCGTCGGCCAGGGGAGGATGCGCCTGCCGGTGACCACGTCGGAGCGGATGGCCACCAGGTGCTGGCGCGGGCCGTGCGCCCAGGGGCGAAGCGGCAGCCGCTCGGCGCGCGCCAGGCGGTCGTCGTCGGTGATCTCGTCGGCCACGCCCACCACCATGACGCTCCATCCCTCGTGATAGAGCGGATCGACCTCGTCCACCTCGAAGGCGACCACGGCACGCCGCACGGCCGCGTCGAGCTTGGTGCCCGAACCGGTGCGGAACACGACGTCGCCGTCGAGGACGGAGTAGTTCACGGGGAACACGGCCGGGACCGCATCGATCGACACCGCCACGCGGCCCACGCCCCGGTCGCCGAGGAGCGTCCGGCACTCCTCCTCTCCCAGTTCCTCGAGTCCCTCGTCGGGGCCGGTGTCGGACATAGCCTCCAGCCTGGGCCACGGAGGGTGGCGTCCCATAGGGGCGATGGTCCCGAATTTCCCGCACCGGGGTGTCCGTGGCGGACGCTGGGTGTCGGGCCGGGTGCGGTCGGAGGCCGTCGGGGGGCGCCGGGGCGGCGCGGGCGGTGGATGAGCGGGGGAGGTCGGCTGGTATAGTTTTCCCGCCGTTCAATCTGGATGGGGTGGTGCGTCGAAGCGTGGGCGGGCAGCCCACGCTTTTGCTTTCACCGGGCCGTCCGGGCCCGGACGGCGCCGTGCGAGGGAGGTGGAAGACGACGTGGATGACGAGCTCAACGACCTGCTCGCGTCCACCCTCGCCCCTCTCGGTCTCGAGGTGGTCGACGTGGAACGGCGCACGGCGACGGTGCGCGTCGTGGTCGACCGGCCCGGCGGCGCCGACCTGGAGGCCATCGCCGGCGGCGACCCGGGCCCTGTCGGCCGCGCTCGACGCCCACGACCCCTTCCCCGGCCGGCGCTACACCCTCGAGGTGTCGAGCCCCGGGGTGGAGCGCCCCTTGCGCACCCCGGGCCACTTCGCCCGGGCGGTGGGCGAGGTGGTGACGGTGCGGACCCTGGCCGGCGGCCAGGGGGAACGGCGCGTCACGGGCCGGCTGGTCGCCGCCGACGACGACGGCATCGTCCTCGAGGGCGACGCCGTCCCCGACGGCTCGCGGCGGCTCGCCTACGACGACATCGAGCGGGCCCGGACCGTCTTCGAGTGGGGCGCGGCCCCGCCCCGGGCGGGCGACGGGCGCAGATCGGCGCTCGGCACCGGGCGCGCCGCGCGCCGGCGCGCAAGCAGGCGGCCGGCGAACGGCCGAGCCCAAGAAGACGAAGAAGGCACAGCGGGCCAACGGAAGCGACGAGGCGAGGCGGAACACCACGGTGGAGCACACGAACGGCACCCGAGGCGCGAGCCGCACCGGCGGGGTGGTGGCGTCGTGAGCCCGGCCAATTTCGAATTCCTCGACGCGCTGGGCCAGATCGCCGCGCGACAAGGACATCCCCGTCGAGACGCTGCTCGACGCCCTGGCCAACGCCCTCGTGGCCGCCTACAAGCGGCGCCCGGGGGCGGCCGAGGAGGCCGTCGTCACCGTCGACCCCGAGTCGGGGGAGATCCGCGTCTACGGCCAGGAGCTCGACGAGGACGGCAACGTCGTGCGGGAGTGGGACGACACGCCCGACGACTTCGGCCGCATCGCCGCCCAGACGGCCAAGCAGGTCATCCTGCAGCGCATCCGGGAGGCCGAGCGCGACCTCAAGTACGAGGAGTACGCCGGGCGCGAGGGTGACATCGTCACGGGCATCGTCCAGCAGACCGACAACCGCTACACCCTGCTCGACCTGGGCAAGGTGGAGGCGCTGCTGCCGCAGGCGGAGCAGGTCCCCTACGAGCGCTACGAGCACGGCGCCCGGCTGAAGGCCTACATCGTGGAGGTCCGCAAGACGACCAAGGGGCCCCAGATCGTGGTGAGCCGGAGCCATCCCGGTCTGGTCAAGCGCCTGTTCGAGCTGGAGGTGCCCGAGATCTCCTCGGGCGTCGTGGAGATCCGGGCCGCGGCCCGCGAGCCGGGCCACCGCACCAAGATCGCCGTGTGGTCCAACGACCCCAACGTCGACCCCGTCGGCGCCTGCGTGGGGGCCCGCGGCTCGCGGGTGCGCATGGTCACCAACGAGCTGCGCGGCGAGCGCATCGACGTGGTCCCCTTCGCCGACGACCCCGTGGAGTTCATCCAGGCCGCCCTGCAGCCGGCCCGGGTGCGCGAGGTCCGGCTCGACGACGACACGGGCACCGCCACTGTGGTGGTGAGCGACTACCAGCTGTCGCTCGCCATCGGCAAGGAGGGCCAGAACGCCCGCCTGGCGGCGCGCCTCACCGGATGGCGCGTCGACATCAAGAGCGAGACCCAGCTCGCCGAGGAGGAGGCCGGCTACGGCGAGGAGTGGGCCGAGGGGGAGTGGGTCGAGAACGAGGCGGGGGAGATGGTGTGGCAGCCGGCCGAGGGCGGCGAGGCGGTCTCCGCCGCCGAATGGTCACGGGCCGTGGACGGCGACGAGCCCGGCGGCGGCCCGCCGCCGGCATCGACGGCGGGAGCGCCGGCCGGCGACGCGGCCACGCCGCGGGCGCGGCCACCGGCGCATCCGGCGCCACGCCCCCGGCACCGGCGTCGGAGCCCGACGCGCCGGGCGAGGACGCGCCGGCGCCTGCCACCTCCGACGAGGTGGCGCCCGCCACGGGCGACGCCGGCCCGGAGACGGGCGCATAGCGCCACGGCGCACCTGCGTGGGCTGCCGCCAGGTGGCCGACCAGGGCGCGTTGGTGCGGGTGTCGTGCGCGCCGGGCGGCGTGCTCGTGACCGGTCCCGGTCCGGGACGTGGCGCGTGGCTGTGCCGGGACGGTGCGGACTGCCTCGAGCGGGCCGTCCGGCACGGGGCGCTCGGGCGGGCGCTGCGTGCCGACGTGGCGCCCGGGGCGATCGACAGCGTCCGTAAGCTGGTGGGAAGGGACGCGCCCTCCGGTGAGGGTGCCGTCCATGTGTGCGAGGATGGTGGGTCGGGTCGCAGCCGGGACCCGCATCCCCACGAGGAAGAAGGACCGTAGGAGCCCTTGCCGAAGAAGATTCGCGTCTACGAGCTGGCCCGTGAGCTCGGCCTGGAGAACAAGGAAGCGCTCGACCTCTGCCTGGCCCTGGGCATCGGGGTGAAGAGCCACTCGTCCTCGATCGAGGACGCCCAGGCCGACCGCGTCCGCCGCAAGGCCGACAGCGAGGGCCTGCGACGCGCCGTGCAGCCCGAGGCGCCGCCCGAGGTGAAGCCGCCCCGGGCGCCGTCGACCCGGCAGCATCGACACACCCGGCGAGCCGGCCGCGGCGGCCCCGGCCGCCGAGGACGGCGGCACCGCCCCCGAGCCGCCGCCCGCCCGCCCCCGCCTGGTCGACGAGCCGGCCGGCCAGCGAGGTCGCCGTCCCCCCGCCGCCGTCGGCTCGCCCCGCGCCGCGCCCACGCCGCCCGCACCGGCGCCGCGGCCAGCCCCGCCCGCCGCCGCCGCAGGCCGCCCGCGGCCCACGCCCCGGCGCCCCCCACGCGCCCGGCAGCCCCGCGCGCCCCGCCGCCCCGCCGCCCCGGCGGCCCCGCCGCCCCGCGGCCCCTGCCGCCGCGCCCCGGCCCCCGCCGCGCCCGCCGCTCCGGCGCCGGCGGCCGCCGCCGCGTCGGCACCGGCCGCTCGCGCCGGCGGCGCCGCCCGACCGGCCGCTCCGCCCCGGCCGCCCCCCGGCCGCCGCCCCGGTGCCCGGCCTCCCGTGAGCTCGTCGGGCCGCCCCATCCCGCCGCCCCCCGGGCCCCGCTCGACGTCGGGCCGCCCCATCCCGCCGCCCCCCGGCCGCCGGCCCGCTCCCGGTGCCCCGCGCCCCGGTGGCGGGCCCCCCGGTGGTGGCCGACCGTCGGGACGGGTGGACCGCGCCCCGGTGGCCGGGGCCCCCCGGCCGCGGTCCGGGTGGGGGAGGAGGCTTCGGCGGCCGCCAGCGGGCCCCGGTGGTGCCGGCGGCTTCGCCGGGCGCCCCGGTGGCGGCCCGCCGCCCCCCGGGCTGCGCGGTGGTCCCGGTGGCCGAGGCCGGCCGCCGCAGCGCCGGCCCCGGCGCCGGCGTCGCAACCTCGAGGAGCTCGAGCCGACGCAGCTGACGACCTACACGCCGTCGAACGCGCCCGTGCCCGACGTCGAGGTGATCGTCGAGCGCGGCTCCACGCCGCGCGAGCTCGGGCCCAAGCTCAACCGCTCGGCCGGTGACGTGATCCGCTTCCTGTTCCTGCAGGGCGAGGTGGTGACCGCCACCCAGTCCCTGAGCGACGACATGATCGAGCTGTTCGCGGCCGAGCTCGGTGCCCGGATCCGCCTGGTCGACCCCGGCGAGGAGCAGGAGGCCGAGCTCCAGGCCAAGTACTTCGAAGAGGAGGAGGAGGAGCCGAGGAGGACCTGCGGCCCCGGCCGCCGGTCGTCACCGTCATGGGCCACGTGGACCACGGCAAGACGCTCCTGCTCGACCGCATCCGCCACGCCAACGTGGTGTCGGGCGAGGCGGGGGGCATCACCCAGCACATCGGGGCATACCAGGTCGAGCCGGCGGCCACCGGCATCACGTTCATCGACACCCCGGGCCACCAGGCCTTCACCGCCATGCGGGCGCGTGGTGCCGAGGTCACCGACATCGTGGTGCTGGTGGTGGCGGCCGACGACGGCGTCATGCCCCAGACCGTCGAGGCCATCGACCACGCCCGGGCCGCGGGCGTGCCCATCGTCGTGGCCGTCAACAAGATCGACCGGGCCGACGCCGACGTCGAACCGGGTGCTCCAGCAGCTCTCCGAGCAGGGCTCGTGCCCGAGGCGTGGGGCGGCGACACCATCGTGGTGGAGGTGTCGGCCCTGCAGGGCCTGGGCATCGACGACCTCCTCGAGCAGCTGGCCGTCGTGGCCGAGGTGGCCGAGCTGCAGGCCAGCCCCGAGGGGCGGGCCCGGGGCGCCGTCCTCGAGGCCAACCTCGAGTCGGGCCGGGGGCCGGTGGCCACCGTCCTCGTCCAGAGCGGCACGTTGCGGGTGGGCGACCCCATCGTGGCCGGTGCCGCCTGGGGGAAGGTGAAGGCGCTCATCGACGACCGGGGCGAGCAGGTCAAAGAGGCGCCCCCTTCGACGCCGGTGCAGGTCCTCGGCTTCTCCGAGCCGCCCGCCGCCGGAGACGAGTTCCGGGTCACCTCCGACCAGACCACGGCGCGCACCATCGGCGAGGCCCGCGAGCGGCGCTACCGGGTGGCGGGGCACGCCCCGTCGCCCACCGCGCCCGGTGCCAAGTTCGAGGACCTCTTCGAGCAGATCCAGCGGGGCGAGGCGGCCACGCTCAACCTCATCCTGAAGGCCGACGTCCAGGGGACGCTCGAGGCCATCACCGACAGCCTGCGCAAGCTCGAGCGGCCCGAGGTGAAGCTGAGCTTCGTGCACCGCGGCGTGGGGGGGATCACCGAATACGACGTGCAGCTGGCGGTGGCCTCCAACGCCACGATCATCGGGTTCAACGTCCGCCCCGACCGCCGGGCAAGCGAGATGGCCGGCGACGCGGCGTGGGGATCCGCACCTACGAGATCATCTACAAGCTCCTCGAGGAC
>CAWIWK010000023.1:0-70782 GCA_963839605.1 uncultured Acidimicrobiales bacterium
CCATCCAGCTGGATCTCCGAAGGCTCCACCTTGCCCGAGTCGCGCACGGCGTCGAGCACGCCGATGGCGGTGGCGAGCGCGTAGGCGACCTCCTGCACCGGTGTGGCCCCGGCCTCCTGGAGGTGGTAGCTGCAGACGTTGATGGGGTTCCACTTGGGGACGTCGCGCACGGTGTAGGCGATCATGTCCACGATGAGCCGCCGGCTCGGAGCGGGCGGGAAGATGTAGGTGCCGCGTGACAGGTACTCCTTCACGATGTCGTTCTGGGTCGTCCCCTGCAGGACGCGGCGGTCGACACCGGTGTCGTCGGCGTGGGCGATGTAGAGGCCGAGCAGCCACGCCGCGGTGGCGTTGATGGTCATGGAGGTGTTCATGTCCCCGACGGGGATGCCGTCCAGGAGCTGGTCCATGTGCCCGCGGTGGACGACGGGCACGCCCACCTTGCCCACCTCGCCCACGGCCTCGGGCGCGTCGGGGTCGTAGCCGGTCTGGGTGGGGAGGTCGAAGGCGATGGACAGCCCTGTCTGGCCCTTGGCCAGGTTGGTGCGGTACAGCCTGTTCGAGGCCCGGGCCGACGTGTGGCCCGAGTAGGTGCGCATGACCCAGGGCTTGTCCCGGCCGTGTTCGGGAGACGGCACCTCGCTCACCTCACCGGTGGTAGTCGTAGAACCCCTTGCCCGACTTGCGGCCGTAGAGCTCTGCCGCCACCATCCGCCGCAGCAGGGGCACGGCCGCGAAGTTGGGGTCGCGGAACTCGTCGTACAGGGCGTCGAGGATGGCGAGGCTCGTGTCCAGGCCCACCAGGTCGAGGAGGGCGAAGGGCCCCATGGGGAACCCGCACCCGCCCTTCATGGCCGTGTCGATGTCCTGGCGCGTGGCCACGCCGTTCTCGAGCAGCCGGACGGCGTTGTTCAGGTAGGGGAACAGCAGGGCGTTCACGATGAACCCGGCCTGGTCCTTCACCTCGACGGGGGTCTTCTCGCACGTCTCGGCCAGGGCCATGGCGGCGGCGATGGTGTCGTCGGCAGCGGTGATGGGCCGCACCACCTCCACCAGCGCCATGACGGGGGCGGGATTGAAGAAGTGGATGCCGCACACCTTGTCGGGCCGGCCCGTCTCCATGGCCATCTCCACCACGGGGAGGGTGGAGGTGTTGGTGGCGAGGATCGTGCCGTCGGGGCAGATCCGGTCGAGCTCGGAGAAGAGGTGCTTCTTCACGCCGAGATCCTCGACCACCGATTCGATGACCAGGTCGCAGGCAGCCAGCTCGCCCAGGTCCGACACCGCCGTCACCCGGGCCAGCGCGCTGTCGCGGTCGGCCGCCTCGATCTTGCCCTTGTCGACCTGCCGGGCCAGGGACTTCTCCATGCCGGCGACCATGCCGTCGGCCGTGGCCTGCGCCCTGGAGCGCAGGATGACCTCGATGCCGTGCACCGCCAACGTCTCGGCGATGCCCGCCCCCATGATGCCCGACCCCACGATTCCGACCCGCTTTATCGACATGGAAGGCATGTTACCGGCCGGTTACCT
Organism: uncultured Acidimicrobiales bacterium; assembly: GCA_963839605.1. Taxonomy (GTDB): domain Bacteria; phylum Actinomycetota; class Acidimicrobiia; order Acidimicrobiales; family UBA8190; genus JBEKVE01. Next base: position 1,531 of record CAWIWK010000023.1, read on the forward strand.
GCAAGGCCCGCCCGGATCGGCCCCGGATTGTTCCCCCTGGCAGACATGGCCGAGGCGCTCGGGGGGGAGAGCCGGCGGCGGCGTCAGGGAACACGGCGGCGTCACGGCACGTGGCGGCGCAGGGCGCGCCCGAGGCGGCGAGGCCCGAGGTCGAGGATCAGGCGGGGGGCGAACCGGTAGACCCGCCACGCCGTCCGGGCGTGGCGGGGGGTGACGATGACGGCCCGGTTGCGGGCCACCCCCTCGAGCACGTCGGCGGCCAGCGACGGCGCCGGGTAGGCGGCGCCGATCATCTGCGTGAGCAGAGCCCGGCCGTCGGGGACGCTCGTCACGGCGGGCAGGTCGGGCGGGTTGCCCTTGTCCAGGAGGGGGGTGTCGATGACGCCGGGGCACACCACGCTCACCCGAACACCGTGGGCCACCCCCTCCATGCGCAGGCTCGTGCTCAGCCCCACCACGGCGTGCTTGGTCATGCCGTATGGGGTGAGCGCGGGCGACGGCACGAGGCCGGCCAGCGACGCCGTGTTGACGATGTGGCCACGGCCCTGGCGCACCATCAAGGGGTAGGCGGCCACCACGCCGTGCACCACCCCGCGCAGGTTGACGTCGATGGCGCGGTTCCAGTGGGCGAGGGTGAGGTCCTCTGCCGCGCCCGCCACCGCCACGCCCGCGTTGTTGAAGAGGAGATCGAGATGTCCGTGGTCGACGGCGGTTCGCTCCACGAGATCGGCCACCGCCCCGGCATCGGTGACGTCGAGGGCCACGCCCGACGCCCGCCCGGGAGGCCCGGCGGCGAACGAGTCGGCGGCCGCCGTCGGCGCCGGCGCCGTCGATGTCGGCCAGCACCACCGTGGCCCCCCGCCGGGCCAACGCGGCCGAGAGCGCCAGGCCGATGCCTGATGCCGCCCCCGTGACGATGGCGACCTTCCCCTCGAAGTGCGCACCACCGGGCACCGCCGCAGCCTACGCGACGCGCCCCGGAGGTCCGCCGGGGCCGGCGGTCCTCCTACAGTGGGCCGCCATGGACGCTTCGGCAGGGACCTGTGGACCGCTCGCCCTCGTCGGCGGGAGCGAGTGGCAGCCGGGGTGCGAGGCGTTCGACGCCGATCTGCTGGCCGCCTCCGGGGGCGGCGAGGTGCTGGTGCTCCCGACCGCCGCCGCCTACGAGCACCCCGACAAAGCCGTCGAGACGGCCACAGGGTGGTTCGCCACGCTCGGGGGGCGGGTGCGCGGCCTCATGGTCCTCCGACGGGCCGACGCCGAGGACGAGGCCGTCGCCGCCGTCATCCGGGCCGCCCGTTTCGTCTACCTGGGGGGCGGCTCGCCCCTGCACCTGCGCTCGGTCCTCAAGTCCTCGCTGGCGTGGGAGGCGCTGCTCGGCGCGTGGCGCCACGGGGCGGTGGTGGCGGGCTCCTCGGCCGGGGCCATGGTGCTCACCGACCCCATGGTCGATCCCCGGGGCGGCGCGCTCACGGTCGGACTGGGCATGGTCGAGCAGCTCGCCGTGATCCCCCATTTCGGCCAGGAGAACGCTGAGAAGGTGCACCGCTCCATCGCCCTGGCCGCCCCGGGCCTCCCCGTGGTGGGCGTGCCCGAGCGCACCGCCCTCATCCGCGACCCCGACGGGGCCTGGCGCCAGTCCGGGCAGGGCGCGGTCGAGGTGTTCGTGAGCGGCCACCCCGCCGGTTTCGACGCCCTTCCCCGCTGACGCCCGCCCGCCGTGGCGGGGCTGCGCCGCCTCTGTGGCTCAGTCGGCCTCGGCGATCGTGACCGACTCGATGGTGACGCGTTCGGTGGGCTTGCCCGAGCGTGATCCCACGGCGTCGATGGTGGCCACCGTGTCGAGGCCCGACACCACCTTGCCGAACAACGAGTAGTTGGGCGGCAGCTGGACGCCGTCGGGCCCCGAGATGACGAAGAACTGGCTCCCGTTGGTGTTGGGCCCGGCGTTGGCCATGGCCAGCGATCCGAGCTCGTAGCGCCCGGGGGCGGGTAGCTCGTCGGCGAACTTGTAGCCCGGACCGCCCGTCCCCGTCCCGGTGGGGTCGCCGCCCTGGAGCACGAAGCCGGGGATGATGCGGTGGAAGACGATGCCGTCGAAGTAGTGGTAGCGGGCCAGGAAGACGAAGTTGTTCACCGTCTTCGGGGCGAGCTCGGGGCGAGGGCGATGGTCATGGTGCCCTTGGACGTGACCATGGTGGCGCTGTAGCGCTTGGCCGGATCGATGACCATGGGGGGCTCGCCGTCGAACGAGCGGCGCTGGGGACTCGACCCGTCGGGTGCGGGGCTTCAATGGGCATGGATCCTCCTGTGTCGGCGGGGCGGGGGCAGGGCCCGTGGCGCGCCACGCCGCCGGCTCGCGTCCTACGAGGACGAGATCGTGACCTTCAGCATGCGGTGGACGACCTTGGGCGGGACCCCGTTGGCGCTGGCGGATTGCCGTCGGCGTTGATCTTGTCGGCCACGTTCATCCCCGAGGTGACGTGCCCGAACAGGGTGTAGCTGGCCGGCAGGGACTCGCCTTCCGACCCGGTGACGATGAAGAACTGGCTGCCGTTGGTGTTGGCACCTGAGTTGGCCATGGCCACCGACCCGATGGGGTACTGGGGCGTGGCCTTGCTTCGGAGCTCGTCGGCGAACGTGTAGCCCGGGCCGCCCGTGCCCGTGCCCGTGGGGTCACCGGTCTGGTCCATGAAGCTCGGGATGACCCGGTGGAAGATCACGCAGTTGTAGAAGTCCTTGTCGGCCAGGAAGACGAAGTTGTTCACCGTCACCGGCGCCTGGCGGAGTCGAGGGTGATCACGAACGAGCCCACGTCGGTCTTCACCGTGGCGGCGTAGGTCTTGGCCGTGTCGATGGTCATGGCCGGCGCCTGCTCCACTTGGGCTTGGTCGGCGCCGTGTCGGGGTTCGACGGGCACCCGGCGGCCACCGCCGCCTTGTTGGCGTTCTGCTGGGCGACCGGTCGCCGTCTGCTTGGCCTTGGGCTTCGACCGTCGACCGGCGAAGTAGATGCCGATGATGATGCCCACGAACACCACGATGGTGATCGTCCTCCGGACCGCCGCCGTCGCCGCTGGCGCTGCATGCGGCCATCTTCACTTCGGCGGCGGCGCGGGCCCGTTTGTCGCTCGGCCGGCCCGACACCCGATCGGGCGCTGCGGACGGCCCTATTCGGCCCCGCCGCCGCCCCGCCGCCGTGCCGCCCCCGGAGCCCCGGGTCGTCCGGCGGGGGGTCCGGCACGGCGCTGCGCACGGGCCCCGTCCCGGCCGGCGGATCCCGGCGCCCGGCGGGCCCGCCCCCCGGGCCCGGCCGGGCCCCGTCTGCCACGGGCACGGCGGCCCGGCGTCCGGCGCCGGGAGGCCCGCAAGGTAGCGTCGACGTGTGGCGCTCCTGGTGCAGAAGTACGGCGGTACGTCGGTCGGCGACGCCGATCGCGTGCGCGCCGTCGCCGACCACGTGGCCCGGACCCGGCGCCAGGGGTCCGACGTGGTGGTGGTGGTGAGCGCCATGGGCAAGACCACCGACGACCTGCTGCGGCTGGCCGGCGACGTCAGCACCGTGCAGCCGCCACGCGGAGCTCGACATGCTCCTCACCTCCGGGGAACGGGTCACCATGGCCCTGCTGTGCATGGCACTGGCCGAGCAGGGGGTCGAGGCGGTGTCATTCACCGGCAGCCAGGCCGGGATCATCACCGACGACACGCACCTCAAGGCGAAGATCATCGAGGTACGCGGCGATCGGCTGCGCCAGGCACTTGCTCGGGCCGTGTTCCCGTCGTGGCCGGGTTCCAGGGCGTGTCGCTCGAGCGCGACATCACCACATTGGGTCGGGGTGGCTCCGACACCACCGCCGTGGCCCTGGCCGCCGCCCTCGGCGCCGAGGCGTGCGAGATCTACACCGACGTGTCCGGGGTCTTCAGCGCCGACCCCCGCTCGTGCCCGAGGCGCACCGCCTGGCCCGGGTGAGCTTCGAGGAGATGCTCGACATCGCCGCCAGCGGTGGTCGGGTCCTGGCGCTGCGCTCGGTCGAGTTCGCCCGCAACCACGGCGTGCCGCTGCACGTCCGTTCCAGCTTCACCTGGGAGCCCGGCACCTGGGTGGTCGAGGAGGATCCTTCCATGGAGCAGGCCGTCGTCACCGCCGTCACCCACGACGACTCCGAGGCGAAGATCACCGTGACCGGCGTGCCCGACCAGCCCGGCATCGCCGCCCGTCTCTTCCGCACGCTGGCCGACCGCAACGTCAACGTCGACACCATCGTGCAGAACGTGTCGCTGCACGGCACCACCGACATCTCCTTCACCGTGCCCAAGACCGACCTGGCCGCCACGCTGGTGGTGGTGCAGGCCCTCGCTCCCGAGATCGGCGCGGGCGAGGTGCTGGCCGACGACGGCATCGCCAAGGTGTCGCTCGTGGGGGCCGGCATGCGCACCCACCCCGGGGTGTCGGCCACCATGTTCGAGACCCTCGCCGCGGCGGGGATCAACATCGACATGATCTCCACCTCGACCATCCGCATCTCGTGTGTGGTGCGGGCCGACCGTGTGGAGGAGGCCGTCCGCCTGCTGCACGGCGCCTTCGGCCTCTCGGGGGAGTGAGCCCGGGCCGGTAGACTCGTCCCCATGCGCGTCGCCGTGGTGGGGGCAACCGGGCAGGTGGGAACGGTCATGCGCGCCGTCCTGGCCGAGCGCCACTTCCCCCTCGACGACGTCCGGTTCCTCGCCTCGCCCCACTCGGCGGGCCGGCGCCTGCCCTGGGCCGGCGGCGAGGTCGAGGTCGAGGTGGCCGAGACCGCCGATTTCTCCGGCGTGGACATCGCCCTCGTGTCCGCCGGCGCCACCGCCTCGCGCACCCTTTCCCCCCGCATCGCCGCCGCCGGCGCGGTGGTCGTCGACAACTCCTCGGCGTGGCGCATGGACCCCGACGTGCCCCTGGTGGTGGCCGAGGTGAACCCCGACGCCCTGGACCGCATGGACAAGGGGATCGTGGCCAACCCCAACTGCACCACCATGGTGGCCATGCCCGTGCTGGGCCCGCTGCACCGCGTCGCCGGGCTGCGCCGCATGATCGTGTCCACCTACCAGGCCGTGTCCGGGGCGGGTGGCGCCGGGGTGCGCGAGCTCGAGGAGCAGCTGGCCAAGACGGTGGAGGGATCGGGCGGGCTCGCCTTCGACGGCGCCGCCGTCGACTTCCCGCCGTCCAGCGTGTTCGCCGGACCGGTCGCCCACAACGTGCTGCCCATGGCGGGCCGCGTGATGGACGACGGCTCGGACGAGACGAACGAGGAGCAGAAGCTGCGCGACGAGACACGCAAGATCCTCGACATCCCCGATCTCCCCGTGTCGGCCACGTGTGTGCGCGTGCCGGTGTTCACCGGCCACAGCCTGTCGATCAACGCCGAGTTCGAGGAGGAGCTCACCGTCGAGCGGGCCCGTGCCGTGCTGGCCGGGGCGCCCGGCGTGGCGCTCGTGGACGTGCCCACGCCGCTGGCCGCGGCCGGCGGCGACGCCATGCTGGTCGGGCGGCTGCGACGCGACCCCACCGTGCCCTACGGGCTGGCGCTGTTCGTGTCGGGCGACAACCTGCGCAAGGGGGCCGCCCTGAACGCCGTGCAGATCGCCGAGGCGCTGCTCGCCCGACGGGTGGGTTGAGCCCCTAGGCCCAGCCGCCCCGGCTCGACAGCGCCGAGATGCGCCGGGCCAGGTTGACGGCGTGGTCGCCGAAGCGCTCGTAGAAGCGGGCCACGAGGGCAGCCTCGATGGCGACGGGCAGCGGCATGGACCCACTGGCGATCTCCGCCGTGAGGGTCACGTGCAGCTCGTCGACCTCGTCGTCGAGGGACTCCACGTCGTCGGCCACGTCGGGGGCGCGGTCGGCGTAGGCGTCGGCGGTGGCGCGCCACATCTCGCACGCCACCTCCCCCATCTGCTCGACCAGGCCGCGCGCCCGGGGCGAGAGCTCGACCCCGAGGCCGCGCACCGCCCGGCGCGACACGTGCTCGGCCAGGTCGCCGCTGCGCTCGAGCTCGGGCAGCATGCGCAGCACGGCCACGAGGTAGCGCAGCTCGTCGGGCCCGGTGGCCCGCTGGGCCAGTTGGCTCTGGGCCAGTTGCTCGACCTCGCGGTACAGCGCGTCGATGGTCTCGTCGCTCTCGGCCAGGACGCGGGCCGCCTCGCGGTCACCGGCCAGCAGCGAGTGGGTTGCGCCGGCCACGCCCTCCCCCACCAGCGCGAAGAGCTTGATGATCTCGCGGTCGATGCGCGCCAGGCTCGCCGTGACGTCGTCGGCGTCGTTCATGGGCACCACCACACGCTTCACCACGATCAGCTCCTGTGCCCGTCGCCCTGGCTCGAACCTAGTGCCGCCGCCGGGCCGGTGCCGGATCAGTCCTCGGCCTCGACGTCGGCCATGATGAGGCGCGGTCCCGACGGCCAGTCGAGGTAGCGCCAGAACCAGTTGACGAGCACCACCACCTTGTTGCGGAAGCCGACGAGGTAGACGAGGTGGAGCCCTAGCCACGCCAGCCACCCCAGGGTGCCGCGCAGGATGGGCCCGCGCCGCAGCTGCGCCACCGCCGCGTGACGGCCGATGGTGGCCATGAGGCCCTTGTCGTGGTAGGCGAACGGGGTGGTGGGCGACCCCGACCGGCGCGCCACGATCTGCTCGGCGATGTGGCGCCCCGACTGGATGGCCACCTGGGCCACCTGGGGGCAGGCCTCGGGGCGGCCCGGGCCCCACGGCACGGCGGCCGCGTCGCCCGCCACGAACACCTCGGGGTGCCCCTCGAGGGAGAGGTCGGGACGCACCTCCACGCGGCCGCCGCGGCCGCGGGGGGTGGGAAGGCGCGCCGCCAGCGTGCCGTCCACGGTGACGCCCCCGGCCCAGATGACCACGGCCGCGGGGATGGTGGTTCCGTCGGCGAGCTGCACCCCGTCGGCGGTGACCTCGTGCACCGCCGTGCCGAGACGCACGTCCACCCTCCGGGCCACGAGCGTGTCGAGGGCGTAGCGGCTCGCCTCGGGCTTGAACCCGGCCAGGAGGCGCTCTCCCGCCTCGAGCAGCACCACCCGGGTGCGCTCGGGGTCGATGCGCAGCCGGTCGCGCCGCACCGCCACCTCGAGCAGCTCCATGAGCGCCCCCGACGTCTCCACCCCGGTGGCGCCGCCGCCCACCACCACGAATGTGGGTGCCCCGCCGTCGAACCGCTCGGGCCGGGCGTCGGCCGCCTCGAGGCAGGCGAGGACCTGGTTCCGCACGTGGCGCGCATCGGCCAGGGTGTAGAGGGGCAGGCCGTGTTTGGCCGCCCCCTCCACGTCGAAGAACCCCGTGGTGGCGCCCGTCGCCACCACCAGGTGGTCGTAGTCGAGGGCGGCGCCGTCGGCCAGTGCCACACGGCGGGCGTCGAGGTCGACGGACTCGACGTGTCCGTGGCGGAACGTCACGTTGGCGTCGCGGCCGAAGATGGTGCGCACCGGGTAGGCGACGTCGGCGGGGTCGAGGCCGGCCGTGGCCACCTGGTAGAGCAGCGGCTGGAATGTGTGGAAGTTGTGGTGGTCCACGATCGTGACCTCCACCGGGTGCCGGGCCAGGTGATGGGTGGCGGAGAGGCCGGCGAACCCCGCCCCCACCACCACGACGCGCTCCACGGCGGTGGCCCCCGGCCTCAGACGGCGGCCAGGCCGCGCGCCGCGGTCACGATGTCGTCGACCTGGGGGAGGATGGCCGCCTCGAGCGAGGGCTCGTAGCCGACGAAGGTGTCCTTCGCCGCCACCCGGCCCACGGGCGCGTCGAGGGACCAGAAGCACGACTGCGCCACCCAGGCGGCCACCTCGGCGCCGAAGCCCGCCGTGAGGGTGTCCTCGTGCACCACCAGCAACCGGCCCGTGCGCTGCACCGATTCGGCGACGAGCTCGTGGTCCCACGGCGCGATGGTGCGCAGGTCGACGACCTCCACCGAGGCCCGGTCCCCGGCCAGCTGCTCGGCCGCCGCCAGCGACTTCTGCACCGTCGCCCCCCACGTCACGATGCTGAGGTCGCGTCCGGGGCGCACCACCGTGGCGCGCCCGAAGGGGAGGACCCACCCCTGGCGGGGGAAGGGGTCGGCGGCGTAGCGCTGGCGGTAGAGGTGCTTGTGCTCCAGGAACAGCACGGGGTCGTCGGCGGCGAAGGCGCTGCGCAAGAGGCCCACGGCGTCGCGCGCCCGCGACGGAAAGGCGACGAGGAGGCCCGGGATGTGGGCGAAGATCGACTCGCCGCTCTGGGAGTGCCAGATGGCCCCGCCGGTCAGGTAGCCGCCGATGGCCACGCGCACCACCAGGGGGCAGGTGAAGGTCCCGTTCGACCGCCACCGGGTGGTGGCGGCCTCGCTGCGCAGCTGCTGCATGGCGGGCCAGATGTAGTCGAAGAACTGGATCTCGGCGCAGGGTTTCAGGCCCCGGACGGCCTGGCCGATGCCGCGGCCCACGATGTTGGACTCGGCCAGCGGCGTGTTGTAGCAGCGCGCCGAGCCGAAGCGGCGCTGCAGGCCCCGGGTGACGCCGAACACCCCACCCTTGCCCTCGACGTGGTCGAGGACCTCGTCGTCGGCGTCGGCCACGTCCTCGCCGAAGACGCGGATGCGCTCGTCGCCGGCGAGCAGCTCGTGCAGCGTCATGCGGATGGCGTCGGCCATGACGACGGGACCGCCGCCCTCCTCGCCCTCGGGCACCGCCGGCGCCGGATCGGGCTCGGGCTCGGGCAGGTCGGGCAGGCGCACCACGTTGTCGGTGACGGTGGCGGGGTCCGGGCGCGGGGCGAGCAATGCCTCGTCGGCGGCACGGGCCGCCGCCTCGCGGGCCTCCTGGCGCAGGTGCGCCGCACCCTCGGCGGTGAGGATGCCCGCGGCCACGAGGGCGCGCTCGAAGGTGTCGATGGGATCGTGGGCCTTCTCGTCGGCGAGCTCCTCGGCGTCGCGGTACTTGGCCTGGGAGTCGGCCGAGGAGTGCGAGTAGGGGCGGGTGACGTGGGCGTGGATGAGGCCCGGCCCCTCACCGGCGCGCACCCGGGCGATGGCCCTCGCCCCCTTGGCCCGGCACGAGGCGTAGTCCCACCCCGCCATGGTCGTCACGGCCAGGCCCCGGAAGCCGCGCACGAGCTCGGCCACGGGGGCGGGGGACTGGTCCTCGGCGCGCACGGAGATGGCGTACCCGTTGTCGGCCACCACGAACAGTGTGGGCAGGTGGAGGCGGCAGGCGGTGTTGAGGCTCTCCCAGAACTCGCCCTCGGACGTGGCGCCCTCGCCCAGCGAGACGTAGGTGACCTCGTCGCCGTGGGCCACGCACCCGGGCAGGTCGGGATGGCGGGCGATGTAGCGCCCCGCCTCGGCGCACCCCACGGCGGGAAGGCACTGGCTGCCCGTGGGGCTCGACTGGGTGACGATGTTGCGGGTCACGTCGCCCCAGTGACAGGGCATCTGCCGTCCCCCCGAGGCGGGGTCGAGGGCCGAACCGACGGCCTGCAGCATGATGTCGAGCGGCGTCACGCCCAGGCCGAGGACGAGGGCCCGGTCGCGGTAGTAGGGGAAGAACCAGTCGTAGGCGGGGCGTAGCGAGCGGGCCAGGGCCAGGAGCAGGATCTCGTGGCCCGCACCCGAGATCTGGAAGAACACCCGGCTCTGTTTCTGCAGGAGGATCTCGCGGTCGTCGAGGGCCCGGGACAGGCACGCCGTTCGAAAGTCCTCCACCAGCTCGTGGGGGCTGTAGGCGGCCAGCGGGCCGGGAGCGGACGGCCCCCGTTCTGCCACGGCGCCGGCACCGCCCGCAGTGGCGCCGGTCCCTGTTCCTCGCGCCACCGCGCCCTTGCGCACCACCTTCGACGCTACCCGGTGCGACGGCCGAATCGGTGCCCGCGACGGGGCCCCGGGGGGTCCCACGGCGCTGTCACACCCCCGGGTTACGCTCCCGCGTGCACCCTCGGAGCAGGGAAATCTCGCTCGGGAGCCATGACGTGAGGGGGATCTCGTGATCGTCGGACTGGTCATCGGTGTGGTGGTGGGTGGTGGCATCGGAGCCGTGGTGGCGCTGGCCGTGGCCGGGGCCAAGGCGACCGAGCGCGCTGCTGTCCAGGCAGCGCAGCACGCCGCCGTCCTGGGCTCGGCGCGCGCCGAGGTGGCGGCGCTGCAGGCCACGCTCGAGCACGAGCGCCTCGCCGCCGGCGAGCGCCAGGCCGCGGCCGACGAGGTACGGCGCCAGCTCGCCGGGGAGTTCGCCCAGCTGTCGCGCCAGGCCCTCGAGCACAACAACTCCCAGTTCCTCGAGCTGGCCGACGCCCGCATCGCCAGCGCCCAGCAGTGGGCGCGCGGCGACCTCGACGGCCGCGCCCAGGCCATCGAGCAGCTGCTCGCCCCCCTGCGCGAGCAGCTGGGGCGCTACGAGGACGGGCTACGACGCCTCGAGATCGACCGCCAGGGCGCGTACGCCGGGCTCAACGAGCAGGTCAAGCAGCTCGCCTCCTCGCAGGACAAGCTCCAGGCCGAGACGCGCAACCTCGTCACCGCCCTGCGCGCTCCCGCCACCCGGGGCCGCTGGGGCGAGCTGCAGCTGCGGCGGGTGGTGGAGATGGCCGGCATGCTCGAGCACTGCGACTTTGAGGAGCAGGTGAGCACCGACGCGGGGGAGAGCCGGGGCCGCCCCGACATGATCGTGCACCTGCCGGGGGCCAAGCGCGTCGTGGTCGACGCCAAGGTCCCCCTCCAAGCGTTCCTCGACGCCAACGAGGCCACCGACGAGGAGGCTCGCCGCGCCCACCTGAAGACGCACGCCCGCCAGCTGCGCACCCACGTCGACTCGCTGGCGAAGAAGGCCTACTGGCAGGACGTCGACGACTCCCCGGGCTTCGTGGTGGCCTTCGTACCCGGCGACCCGTTGCTGGCCGCAGCCTTGGAGCACGACGCCACCCTGCTCGAGCACGCCGTCTCCAACCACGTGCTGCTCGCCACCCCCACCACCCTCATCGCCCTGCTGCTCACCGTGGCCCGGGGCTGGCAGCAGGAGGCACTGGCGGACAACGCCCGCGAGGTGCAGCACATGGGCCGCGAGCTCTACAAGCGGTTGGCCACCTTCGGCGACCACATGGCGCGCGCCGGACGCAGCCTGGGCGGCGCCGTCGACTCCTACAACAAGGCGGTGGGCTCGCTCGAGCGCAGCGTCCTTCCCCAGGCCCGGCGCTTCCACGATCTGGGCGTGGTGGGGGGCTCGGACAGGGAGATCCCCGATCTCGACGCCGTCGACGCCCTGACCCGCCGGCTGGAGGCCCCCGAGCTCACTGCGGCGGTGCGTCTTGCTCCGGGGGAGTCGGGCCTGGAGCTCATCGCCGGGTCGGGGTTGGGCACCGACGACGAGCACGTCGACCTGCCGCCCGCCGCCGCCACCACCTGAGCGCGGCTAGCGCCTCGCCACCAGCGCCGCACCGGCGTCGAGGGCCTCGGCCCGGGCCTCGTCGAGCGCCGCCCCCCCGATGACGTGCTCCACCGGGTCGCCCGTGCCCACGAAGACGAGCACGCACCGCACCACGGCCAGACCGGTCGCCTGCTCGAGGGCATAGGCGTAGCTCGCCAGCTGGGGCCGTAGCGTCGGGCGGCACCGGCCACACCGGCCGGCCCGTCGACGCGGTCGGTCTTGTAGTCCACCACCACCAGGCCGTCGTCGTCCTCGACGACGAGGTCCACGTAGCCCTCGAGCACACCGCCGTCGCCCACCGGCACGGCCACGAACAGCTCGCGCCAGTGCCGGCGGTCGGCCGCCGCGGCCACGCTGGGGCGCGCAGGGCGGCGTCCACCATGACGGCCACGTCCTCGGCACGATCGCCCACGCCCTGCGCCGCGGCGCGTCCCCGCGCCACGTCGGCGGGTGCCCTGCCCGCCGCGTCGGCACCGGTGGCGAGGTCGATGGCGGCCAGCGCGCCGTGCACCGCCCGCCCCACCTGCAACGACACCTCGGCGTCGCGCCACAGCGGACCGGTGGCGTCGGGGGACCCGGGGTCGGGCGTGGAGGCACCGCGGCGCGGCGCCGTGTCGCCCGGGCCGGTGCCGTCACCGGCCACCCGTTCGGCCACGGCGGTGGCGGTGGTCACCGGGACCCGACGTCGCGCCGACAGCGCCTCGTGCCGGGCGGTCTCGAACGAGGCGGCGTCGTGCCAGCCACGTCCCGGCGTCCTCCTCGGCGGGTCCCACCCCGTCGACGGTTGGCGCGTCGCGCTCCGGCACCGGTGCGGTCGAGACCTCCTCGGCGGGCAGCCGGCGCCACAGGTCGGGGCGCCGCGCGCAGATGTCGTAGAGGCGGGCCGCCTCGGTGGGGGTGGCCGTGGTGCCCGCCTTCATCTCCTTGTGGTGCAGGCCGATCACGAGGTGGTCGCGCGCCCGTGTCATGCCCACGTACAGCAGCCGGTGCTGCTCCAGGGCGTCGAGCTCACGTTCGCGCTCGCTCACCACGTCGTAGCCGCCGGACTTGAGGTCGCGTCGGGCCCGCAGCTCGGGGGTGCCGTCGTCGGCCCACAGCACGGCCGGGGTGCGCTGCCCCGCACCCACCTCGCGCTCCAGGCCGGCCAGGACGACCACGGGGAACTCGAGGCCTTTGGCGCCGTGCACGGTCATCGACGCGCACGGCGTCATCGTCGGGGTCGGGTGGCCCGACGCCGCCCCGGTGGCGGTCGTCCTCGGCCTGGAGGTCGGCCCAGCGCAGGAAGGACCGCAGGGGACCGCCCACCGTCTCGTCGAAGAGCCGGGCCTGGTCCACCAGCCACCGGAGGCGGTGCCAGTGGTCGCGGGGCGGCGAGGCGAGGCCAGCTCGAAGCTGCGCAGCTCGTCGAAGGCCGCCATGACCATGGCCGAGGTTCGTGCCACCACCGGCGCTCGTGCAGGCCCACCAGGACGGCCATGGCCCGGGCCACGGGGTGCTCCTCCAGCCCGGGGGCGCGGCTGCTCTCGGGTCGAAGGCACCGCCCGCCTGGCGCCACACCACGAGGTCGTCGTCGCCGCAGGCCAGGCCGGGGCTGCGCAGCGCGGCCAGGACGGCCATGGCGTCGGCGGGGTCGTCGGCGGCGTGCAGCACGGCCAGCACGTCACGCACCTCCTGGGACCCCCACAGCATGGCCACGCCCTCCAGGCGGTACGGGATGCCCGACTCTTCGAAGGCCTCCTCCAGCACGGCGAGGCCGGTGCGGGCCGGGAGCAAAACGGCCACGTCGCCGCAGCGCGCCGCCCGCTCGCCGTCGTCGCCGGTCGGACACGGCCCACCGCTGCGCGTGCACGACGCCGACGGCGGCGGCGATGTCGCGCCCCGCCAGGCGGCGGACCTCCGCCGCCGTGCCCCGGCTGGACCCCCCCACGACCACGGGGGGCATGCCCGGCACCGCACGCGGGCCGTTGCCCGGCGCCGCCACCGGCCCCGCCGGCGTCCCTCCACCCGAGGGCGCCGAGGCCCTCCAAGGTGAGCTGCTCGGCCCGGGCGCCCGGCGCCGGGGCCGTCGGCCGCGCCGTGCGGGGCGCGCCGGGGGCGGCGCGGAGGGCCACGGCGGGGCGCGCCCGAGCAGGGCGTGGTGCGCGGCCTGTCCGGGGACGGGCACGGCGCCGAAGAGCTCGCCGAACACGGTGTTCACGAATTCGAGGATGCCGGGGACGGAGCGGAAATTGGTGACGAGCACCACGGCGTCGCCGATCTCGCTCCCGACGTGGGCGAACGACTCGATGTCGGCCCGCCGGAAGCGGTAGATCGACTGCTTGGGGTCGCCCACCACGAACAGCCCGCCCGGCTCCCCGCGGCGCAGGTCGGCCGAGCCGTCCACCGCCGCGGCCAGGCGGGCGGCCAGCTCGACCTGGATGGGGTCGGTGTCCTGGAATTCGTCGATGAGCAGCCGGCGGTAGCGGCGGCGCAGGGCGCCACGGGCCGCGCCGTCGTGGCGCAGCAGCCGGCGGGCGTGGACGAGCAGGTCGTGGAAGGCGAGCCGTCCCTCGGCCCGGCGCTCGTTGGCGGCACCGATGACGAAATGGGCCAGGCGCGCCCCGAGCTCGGCCAGCACGGCCCGGCGCGTGGCCTGGAGCAGGTCGAGCCGCGCCTTTTCGGCCGCGGCGCAGGCGGCGCGCACCTCCTCGACGTGGTCGTGCCAGTTGTCACGCTTGCCGTTGGCGCACTGCAGGCCCCGGATCCCGTCGAGGAAGCGCAGGGTGGACTGGGCGTCGTCGCACGTGGCCAGCCCGTCACGCGCCGCCCGCAGGGTGGTGACGAGGTGCTCCTTCAGCTTGTCGGTGTCGTCCGCGCACCACGCCCCCATGGAGATGGCGGCGTCGATGGCGTCGAGCACGGGACCGGGCTCCGCACTCGGCCACCGGTCCGGTGCCGGGCGCAGGCGCTCGAAGGCCTCGAGCCCGCCGTCCTCGAGGCGGTCCCAGTGGCTGTGCAGCGCCCACGCCATGTCGGCCAGGTCGACGCGTGCCAGACCCACCGAGAAGCCCCGCACGAGCGCCTCCTCGGCGCCGGGGTCGGCCAGCAGCACGTCGGCGAAGCGCTCGAAGCGGGCCTCGAAGTCGGCCCGCTCGGCCGTCTCGTCCAGGACGTCGAACCCGGGGGGGATGCCCGCCGCCACGCAGTGCTCGACCAGGATGCGCTGGGCGAAGGCGTGCAGCGTGCAGATGGCGGCCTCGTCGACCTCGTGGCGGGCCGCGGCCAGGCGCGCCTCCGCCGGGCTGGTCGCCGCCACCTCCTCGATCCGCTCCCGGACGCGCTGGCGGAGCTCGGCCGCGGCCGCCTCGGTGAAGGTGATCGCCGCGATCTCGCGCAGCTGTGCCCGTCCCGATCGAACCAGCTGGAGGATGCGGCCCACGAGGGCGGTGGTCTTGCCCGTGCCCGCCCCCGCCACCACCACCAGGGTTGTGTCGAGCTCCGCTTCGATGCGGGCCCGGGCCGCGCTGTCGTCGGGCTGTGCGGTCACGTGCCCGGGAACCGACCCACGACGGCCCCGGCCAGGTCGTCGGGGACGGTGGTGTTCATGAGCGCCACGACCGGGGCGAGTGCGGGGTCGGCGTTCTTGCGGGCCCACTCGCGGTCGCGCGTCGCCGGGCACACGACGTCGAAGTCGCACATGCGGCAGGAGTCGAACTGGCGCTCGCCCGGCCTGTCGGTGGGCGCGCCGGGGAAGGCGCCGGCCTCGACGGCGTCGGCGATGAGGGCGAGGACCTCCCGGAACCGGCCCAGTACGGCGTCGGTGAGCGGCAGGTTGTAGCAGGGGGCGACGCGCTGCTCGGACAGGAGCCAGTAGCGGGCGAGCACGGGGGCGTCCTCGCCGAAGCGGGCCTGCGCCGCCATGGCGTACACCGGGAGCTGCAGGAGCCGCCCCCCCGCCACCGGGTCCTTGCGCAGGTCGGCCAGGACCGTCTGGCGGCCCGTCTTGTAGTCCGACACCACGAGCTCGCCCCCCGGGGCGCGGTCGACGCGGTCGGCCTTTCCCTTGAAGCGCACGGTGCGGCCTTCGCCCAGGTCCACGGCCACGGCCGGCGTGGCGGCATCGGCCCCGTCCCCGAACTCGAGCTCGGCTGCCAGGGGCTCGAGGTCCCCCTCCTCCCGGTGGAAGCGGATCAGGTCCCGGCGCATGGCGGCCCGGTCCATGCGCCACAACAGGGCCTTGCCCACCAACCCGCCGCGCTCCGCCGCGTCGAAGTGCTCCTCGGCCACGGCCAGCAACCGCTCGAGCGAACGCGGTGCACCGGCCAGGCGCTCGAGCAGGTAGGCCTCGAGCACGGCGTGGACCAGGGTGCCGCGCTCGGCCGGCTCCATCTGCCACAGGTCCTCGGGCAAGGTGCGCTCTCTCACGTTCAGCACCCGGTCGTAGAGGAACCGCCGGGGGCACTTGGCGTAGGCCTCGAGACGGGTGGCCGACACCGGCGTCTCGGCCGAGAACGGCGTGACCGAGCCGCGGCCCACGTTCCCGTCGAAGCGGGTGAAGGCGTCACCGGCGCGTTGGCGCGCCGCGGTGATGCCGGTGGCCAGGCGTTCCGAGCACGACGCCACCGGGGCGAGCGACGGGTCGCGCCCCGCCGCCGCCCAGCGGGTGATGTCGTGGAGCTCGAGATCGGCGACGGACAGGGGTGGATCGGCGGCCGCCACGGTGGCGGCGAAGGAGTCGACCGGGCGCCGGCGCGTGCCGGGGGTGGTGAGCCGCTCCAACCAGCGCGACGGCATCTGCTCGCGCCCGGTGCGGGGGTCGACGCGGGGGTAGGTGGCCACGCGCCGCGTGGTGCCGGTGGCCACGGCGGCGACGAGGTCGCCCCGCAGCTCCTCGAGGCGCGCCGCTCTGGTGCGCAACCCGCCCGAGGCGTCGAGGCGCCGCACGTCCTCGGGGAGAAGGGCGTCGTCCCCGACGGCCCCGGGGACGAGCGCATCGGCCATGCCCACCACGACGACGCGGTCGAACACGAGACCCCGGGCGTGGGCGAGCGGCGCCACGAACACGCCGTCGCCGAACCCGCCCTCGGGCAGGTCGGAACCGTCCAGGGGCGTCTCCTCGAGCACGGTGCGCACGGTCCGGCGAAAGGTGGCCACGTCGGTCGGACCCGACACCCGGTCGAGCTCACCGAGGGCCAGCACCGCCCCGCGCACCTGGGCGGCGGCGGCGGCCTCGGCCGCCGGCCACGTGCCGTCGTCGTCGTCGAGGTACCGGTCGAGGAGCCCCGCCGCCCAACGGGCGAGCGAGTCCCACGACGTGCCCGGTGGCGAGGTGCCCACCACCAGCCCGGCCACGAAGGAGGCGAGGGCCCCGGCCTCGTCGCCCCCGTCCGGGCCGGACAGGGCGGCCAGCCGTGCGGCCCACTGGGCGGTGCCCCGCACCACCCCGGCCTCGGCCGAGACGCGGTCCCAGCGGCTGGCCGGGACCCGCCGACGGTCGGCGCCGCCCACGATGGGGGCCGTCGCCAGCCACGCCATGACCTCGTCGCGGCCCCAGTCCGAGGTGGCCAGGTCGAGCAGGCGCACGAGGGCGATCCCGGCCACGGACCGGTCGAGGCGGCGGAGCTCGGGCCCGTTGGTGGGCACGCCGGCGGCGGCCAGCTCCTGATGGAGCATGCGGGCGTAGGACGCTCCGGCGGGGTGCAGCACGGCCTGGCGCCACAGCGCCGTGCCCTTGTCCACCCCGGCCACGACCGACCGCACCGCGTCCCGCACCTCCTCTCCGGGATCGGCGCAGTCGCGCACCTCGGTGAACGACGCCACCCCCGGCGGCGGGGCGACCCACCGGATGCCGGGGCGGGCGGCCAGGAGGTCGAGCACCCGGCGCTGGGCCGGCGCCAGCACGCCGAGCTCCAGGCACACGAGCGCGCCCAGTTCCGGGAGCGCCCCGGCGTTCCCGGCGGCGGCGGCGACGGCGGCCCGGGCCACCTCGACCTCGTCTGCGAACCCCCGCTCCCGGAGGTGCACACCCACCGAGGCCACCAGCCGGGCCAGCTCCCCGACGCGCCCGGGGCGGCCGCCCAGGGCGTCGATGACGGGGCCCGGGCACCGCCGGAGCTCGGCGCAGGCGTCGCGCAGCGCACCCAGTCCACGCGGGTGGCCGGCCAGATCGGCCAGCCATCCGGGCGTGGCGCCGGCGCACAGCCGCAGCGCCTCGAGGTCGACGGGCGCGGGGGCGACCCGGAGATCACGGGCACCCAGGACCGGAGCCGCCAGCCGGCGCACCAGCTTGTCCACCACCGTGCACTCGACGTTGGCCACGCCGTGGCCGCCCGTCGGTCCGGCGTGGGCCCCGAGGGTGCGGCGCAGCGCCAGCGCGGCGTACACCGACGGCGCCACGACGGTCACCGGGGCGAGGGGGTCGCCGCCCTTGGCCGCCGCCACCGCGGCGGCCAACGGGGCCGTGCCGGGGTCCCCGTCGCCGCGTCATTTCGGCATGCTACGGCCCGGCTGTGGCGCCGCCACCGGCCGGCGGGACCCGGGGGTCAGGAACGCAGGCGCCACCAGATGGCGAAGGTATCGCGCAGCATGTCGAACACGACCCGGCGCGACACCGTGCTCGAGAAGCGCCGCCCGATGCGCACCGGGGCCTCCACCAGGTCGCGGTACCCCAGGCGCTGGGCGATCACGAGCATCTCGAGGTCGAAGGCGTAGCCCTCCTCCTGCATGAGCGGCAGCACCTCGGACAGCACCTCGCGCCGGACGAGCTTGATGCCGGCCTGGGTGTCGCGCACGTCCAGGTGGAACAGCATGCGCACAAGCTGCTGGTATCCCCAGGAGTAGAGGCGGCGGGCCGGGGGGTACACCACCTGCGAATCGGGGTGGCGCTTGCTGCCGAGCACCACGTCGGGGTGGGCCCGGCGCACCACCTCGACGAAATCGGCCAGGAGCTCGGGGGGGACGTCGCCGTCGCCGTCGATGAACCCCAGGTAGCGGCCCCGACCCCGGGCCAGCCCGGCGCGTACGGCCTTTCCCTTGCCGGCGTGGGGGATCTCCACCCGGGACACGACGTCGGGGTGCAGGCCCTCGAGCGAGGCGTCGCTGCCGTCGGTGGACCCGTCGGACACCGTGACGATCTCGAAGGAGATGCCCGTGCCCCGCAGCACCTCGACGGCGCCCTCCACCGTGGCGCGCAGGCCCGGACCGGGGTTGTAGTACGGCACGACGACCGTGAGGTCGACGAGGGGATCGGGGAGGTCCGCCGGTGCCACGAGACTCAACCCCGTCGGGGACGCGGCCAGAAGACGGACGCCCGAAACTCTCCACGCCACGGCCCCCCCTCCTGTGCCAGCGCATCCCGCACGCACGGCATCCCGGCGCGGGTCTGCCCAATGCTACCGGTGCCCCGGCGCCAACAGGTCGCGAACCGGAGTGGCCCCGAGGCCCGGGGCGTGGCGTCGGCGAGGGTGTCGCTGGGCACGCTGCGACCTTTCGGGGTGCGGGATCGGGGCGCGCACCCGGGGTGGTGACGGCCGATGGTAGTGCCGCCCGGTTTCGAGGCCCGACGCCCGGCCTCCTGCCCGGATGCCCCTGTGGGGATGCCTCACAGGGCGCTCTGCCCCCTATCCCAGCATCCTCCCAGCTTGATCAGAGATCCTAGGGGGACGTCCCCGTCTGCAGCGGGGTCAGAACGCCTGTTCAGGGTGGAAAGGGAGGAGGCACGGGTGCGGATCCTCGTGTTCGGGGGCGACGGGTACCTGGGATGGCCGACGGCGTTGCACCTGTCGCGCCGGGGCCACGAGGTGGCGGTGGTGGACAACTTCGTGCGCCGCCAGTACGACTTCGAGATGGGGGTGGACAGCCTCGTCCCCATCGCCCATCTCCAGCACCGGGTGCGGGTGTGGGAGCAGGTGTCGGGCCTCCATGTCGAGGCGTACGTGGGCGACCTCACCGACCACGGGTTCTGCGACCGGATCATCTCGGAGTTCGCCCCCGAGGCGGTGGTGCACTTCGCCGAGCAGCGCAGCGCCCCCTACTCCATGATCGACCGCCAGCACTGCCGTGTACACCCAGGTGAACAACGTGGTGGGCACGCTCAACCTGCTCTACGCCATCGCCGAGCGCAATCCCGACATCCACCTGGTGAAGCTCGGCACCATGGGGGAGTACGGCACCCCCAACATCGACATCGAAGAGGGGTTCATCGAGATCACCCACAAGGGCCGCACCGACGTGCTGCCCTATCCGAAGAGCCCGGGTCAGCTTCTACCACCTGTCCAAGGTGCACGACAGCCACAACATCCAGTTCGCCTGCCGCATCTGGGGCCTGCGGGCCACGGATCTCAACCAGGGCGTGGTCTACGGCCAGGAGACCGACGAGACCACCTGCACCCCGACCTGGCCACGCGTTTCGACTACGACGCCGTGTTCGGCACCGTGCTCAACCGCTTCTGCGTCCAGGCCGTGGTGGGCCACCCCCTCACCGTCTACGGCAAGGGGGGACAGACCCGGGGCATGCTCGACATCAGAGACACCCTGGCCTGTGTGGAGCTGGCCCTCATGAACCCCGCCGACCCGGGCGAGTTCCGGGTGTTCAACCAGTTCACCGAGTCCTTCTCCGTGCAGCAGATGGCCGAGATGGTGGCCGAGAGCTACCCCGGGGCGGCACGCATCGAGCACTCGAGGACCCCCGGGTGGAGAAGGAGGAGCACTACTACCGCGCCGCCCACACGAAGCTCCTCGACCTCGGTCTCGTGCCGCACCTGCTGCAGGCGAGCACCCTGCAGTCACTGCTGGCCGTCGTCGACCGTCACCGTGACCGCGTCGACCCCGTGGCCATCAACCCCACGGTGCAGTGGCGCAAGACGGCCAGCGCGTCGCGGGCCAGGGCGGTGGCGCCGGGCTCCTGAGTCCCGGGACGCCCTCAGGCGCCCTCGCCGCCCGATGGCGTGCAGGAGCGGGGGTCGAACGGGGCCAGCGGCTCGGTGGGCTGGGTCGCCGCCGCCAGCACCGACGATCCTGCCGCCGACCCCGACGAGGTCGATGCTCCGCCGCCTGCAGAGGGAATGGTGGCGGCCGACGACGGTGACGCAGGGGCGCTCACGGCGAAGTTCGACCCGGTGACCACGGTGACGTCCGCGCCGTCGGCGGTGCTCCCCTCGCCGATGGCGACCGCACCCGACAGCGAGCGCAGGACCTGTTCTGCCGCGGCGTCCCGGCCGGCGACGAGTAGTACACCATCGTCTCCGACACCGGGCCCCCCGCCGGTGCGTCGCCCGTGCCCCGACCGCGAAGCCGAGGGCGCCGAGCGCCGATGCGGTCGAGGCCGCTTGACCGCTCGCCCCCGTGCCGTTCAGGACCGACACCGTCACCGTGCGGGGGGCGGGGAGGCCGCTTTCCGGTGAGTGGGTCGGTGTCGGCCCCGACGCCGAGGAAGCGGTCGACGACCTGGGTGTCACCGGGCTCGTTGGCCAGGACGACGCTGCCGTAGTCGGCGCCCCGGTAGGAGTAGTCGAGGCTGTCGACGATCACCGGCAGGGTCTGCTGGGGCGCGGAGCTTGGGGTTCACCCCGTGGAAGGCAAGCACCGGCCCCGAGCATGTCCCCCAGGCAGAAGCCCGAGTCCACCTGGAGCTGGGGGGCGACCGCTCCCAGGATGCTCGTTGTCGGTGATCGGGTCGTCGAGGCCCCGCTTGGACACCGCCGTGGCCAGCACCCGCAGGAACTCGTGGTCGCGGCGGATGCGGCTG
This sequence comes from uncultured Acidimicrobiales bacterium, assembly GCA_963839605.1. GTDB lineage: Bacteria > Actinomycetota > Acidimicrobiia > Acidimicrobiales > UBA8190 > JBEKVE01. The sequence continues at coordinate 22,693 of CAWIWK010000023.1, forward strand.
AGGTCGCTCTGGGGATCCTGGGGCCAGGTGCTCGGATTCCTGCTCGTGACGCCCGGGCCCTTGTACTGGAGGTGGCGGGCCCGCACCACGGCCAGGGCCTGGAAGCCGGTCGAGGTGGTGGCAGCCGGCGGTGGGGACCTTCAGCTGCGAGTCGGCGTCGTACACGGGCATCGGGAAGTACATGTTGATGCCCCCGAGGGCCTGCACCACGCCGGCGAAGCTGTCGAAGTTCAGCTCCACGTAGTGCTGCACGGGGATTCCGAGGTCGTCGTCGGATGGCGCGCACAAGCTGCTCGGGTCCCTGGTCGAGCGGCGGCGTCGATCTTGTTGGGGCCCGTGGTGCGGGCGTTCGGCACGAACAGGTCGCGGGGGATGGACAGGATCGAGGCCGCCTTGGTGGTGGGGTTCAGGTGCAGGAGCATGACCACGTCGCTGTTCACCCCGGTCACCCCCTGTGAGCACAGGCCGTAGAGCGGGTTCTGTTGCTTGAGGGCGCAACGCGACGTGGACCCGACCAGGAGGATGTTCTCGACGCCCGACGGGGGGACGGCGGTGAGGCCCCCCACCACGACACGCGAGATCTGGTCGTTGCGGTAGACGCCGTAGCCGATGCCTGCTCCCACCAGCACGACGATGACCACGGCCACCACGATGCCGATCCGGATCAGCCGCTGGGCGTGGCGGGTGCGGCCCTTGCGGTGGACGTCGGCGCGCCGCACGACAGGCGGCGGCCCGCCGGGGGACGCCTGGCCGCCCGCGGCGGTGGGGGCCGGACGTGGCGTCGTGGCCGTGGCGGCTCGCGCTGCGCCGGAGGGCGGGGCGGCGCGGGGAGGGGCGGGGCGGGGCGGGGTCGGCGAAGGCGGTGCCGTTCGGGGACGCTCGGGCACGAGCCGGCGAGTGTAGGGCGTGGCCCCCGTGAACTCTGGGACCCCGCACCGTGGCCGGGCGCTCAGCGGTGGGTGGTGAGCGGCGGTGGTGGGCTGTCTCGACGGGCGCGGACCGGGGGTCGCGCCGCGATCCGTCGAGGTCGCTACGACGGCGCGGTGAGTAGGGTCGACGGATGGTCGGGGAGCGACGGCGGCGCGGGCGCCGCCCCGCGCGTGGCGCGGCGACTGGTCAGGGTGGGGGTCCCCGCCGCCGCCGCCATCGTCGTGGTCGTCCTGGCCGCCAGCGCCGTGGCGCAGATCGGACCCCAGTCGGGTCCCTACCGCCGTTCGATCGACCGCGGCTACGTGGCGCTCGCCCGCCCGCTGGTCGCCATGTCGAACGCGTCGGGCCAGTCGCTCGAGTCGCTGCTGCGCTCCGTGGCGACCCTCGACCGCGTCACGCTCTTCGGGCGCCTCGACGCGCTCGTCACCGACACCACCTCGGTGGAGCGTCTCTACGCCGCCATCACCCCGCCCGACCCCACGACCCCCGCCGCTGCCCGGTGCAGCGACGCCGTGGCGGACCGCGCCCGGGCAGTCGCGGCGCTCCGCGGCGCCCTCGAGGGGGTGCTCGGGGGCCGCAACGGGCTCGTCCCGGTCGGCCTGGCCGGTGCCATCACGGCCGTGACGTCGGCCGGCGCCACCCTGCACGGCGCCGATCTGTCGTGGGCGGCGTGCCGCCGGGCCCTCGAACGGGCGCCGGGGTCGGCGCGCCTCCCCACGTCGGTATGGCTGGCCGACCCCGGCAGCCTGTCGGCGGCCGGTGCGGCCCGGCTGGTGGGCGCCCTGGCCGGCTCGCGCACGTTGGCGCCGGTCCACCGGCTGGCCATCGTGGCGGTGGTGACCGATCCCCCCGCCGTGATGAGCGGCGGCACCGACGCCGTGGTGCCCACCACCTCGCTCACCGCCGATGTCGTCGTCGCCAACCAGGGCAACGTGGACGAGGACGGGGTGGAGGTGGGGGGCGTAGCCCAGCTGACCGGCGCGCCGGCCAGCCCGGCCCCGGTGCAGCGCACTGTCAGCATCGCCGCCGGTGGGTCGACCACGCTGGCCCTGCCCGCCTTCGCCGTGCGCCCCGGGTCGTCGTACACGCTCCAGATCACGGCGGAGACGCCCCGCGCCGGCGGGACCGGGCCCCTCGCCTCGGATGCGATCGAGGTCCAGGTCCAGCCGGCCGCCACCCTCGTGTCGGTGCTGAGCTCGTCGAGCCGTGTGCGCGCCGGCGCCCCGCTCACCATGACGGCGGAGGTGACGCCGTCGCTGACCGACGTCGGCCAACCCGACGGCACGGTGGAGTTCGAGGTCGACGGCACCCCCGTCCCCTCCTGCACCGCCCGGGGGGTCGCGGACGGAAAGGCCACGTGCACGACCACGTTGGCCTCGGCCGGGGCCGCCGCCCTGAGCGCGGTCTACTCCGGCAGCCCGCGCTTCGCCGGTTCGACGTCACCCGCCGTCACGGTGGTGGCGACGTCGGGGTGATCGCCGGCCACGCGGACCACCAGCCCGGGGGACCACGGGCGGACATGACCGACCCCGCAGCGGGGTCATAGGATCGTGGAGACGCCGTCACAGGAGGGCCCGCGCACCGTGGCCGAGAGCATCACCATCATCGACAACCGGACGGGCAACCAGCTCGAGGTCCCCATCCGCAACGGGGGGGTGGCGGCGAGCGAGTGGAGCAAGCTGCTCCCCGGCATCTGGTTCTACGACCCGGGGTTCACCGCCACCGCCGCCTGCGAGAGCCATCCGTTCGTGGACGGTGACGCCGGCATCCTGCGCTACCGGGGCTACCCCATCGACGAGCTGGCCGAGAGCTCCAACTATCTCGAGGTCGCCTACCTGCTGCTGCACGGAGACCTGCCCACGGCCACGGAGTTCGACTCCTGGCGCCACGAGATCACGTACCACACCTACATCCACGAGAACGTACGCAAGCGCTTCCTCGAGGGGTTCCACTACGACGCCCATCCCATGGGCATGCTCGTGTCCGCCGTAGCGGCGCTCTCCACCTTCTACCTAGACGCCAAGGACATCTTCGATCTCGACGCCCGCCGGCGGCAGATCATCCGGCTCATCGCCAAGATGCCCACCCTGGCCGCCGCCGCGCACCGGTTCTCGGTGGGCATGCCGTTCGTCTACCCCGACAACTCGCTCGACTTCTCGGCCAACTTCCTGTCGATGATGTGGAAGGTGGCCGAGCCCCGGTTCGACGCCAACCCGGTGCTGGCCCGCGCCCTCGACATCCTTTTCATGCTCCATGCCGACCACGAGCAGAACTGCTCGACCACCGCCATGCGCGTCGTCGGCTCGGCCCACGCCGATCCCTACTCGTGCTGCGCGGCGGCGTGCGCCGCGCTGTACGGACCCCGCCACGGCGGCGCCAACGAGATGGTCATCCGCATGCTGACCGACATCGGGTCGATCGACAACGTGCCCGCCTTCATCGAATCGGTGAAGCAGGGGGCGGGCGGCCGGCTGCAGGGCTTCGGCCACCGCGTCTACAAGAACTACGACCCGCGGGCCAAGATCATCAAGCGCACCGCCGACGAGGTCTTCGCCATCACGGGCAAGAACCCGCTCCTCGACATCGCGCTCAAGCTCGAGGAGATCGCCCTCTCCGACGAGTACTTCACCTCACGGCGGCTGTACCCCAACGTCGACTTCTACTCGGGACTCATCTACCAGGCCATGGGCTTCCCGCTCGAGATGTTCCCCGTGCTCTTCGCCATCCCCCGCACGGCGGGCTGGCTGGCGCACTGGCAGGAGCTGCTCGACCAGGACTCCAAGATCGCCCGGCCCCGCCAGCTCTACATCGGGCCCGAGGTGCGCCACTACGTGCCGCTCGCCCAGCGCTGACCTCAGCGCGGGGGCTCTGGGCACCAGGCGCATCAGCCCCTCCTGGACCATCGACACCACGAGCGCCCCCTGGCGGGTGAAGAGGAAGCCCCGGGCGAGGCCGCGCGCCCCGTAGGCGCTCGGGCTGTCCATGTCGTAGAGCAGCCAGTCGTCGGCCCGGAACGGCCGGTGGAACCACATGCAGTGGTCGAGGCTCGCCCCCATGAACTCGGCGTCGTCCCAGCGGACGTCGTGGGGGGCGAGCATGGTGTCGAACAGCGACATGTCCGAGGCGTAGGCGGCGACACAGGCGTGCAGCAAGGGGTCGTCGGGCAGCGTGCCGTCGGCCCTGATCCACACCCGCTGCACCGGGTCCCCCGGCTCGTGCTGCATCCAGGGCAGGTCGCCGGCGTGGCGCTGGTCGATGGGGTGCGGGCGGGCGAACCAGTCGGCGAGCTCCTCGCGGAAGGGCTCGAGCCGGTCATGCAGCGTCGGCAGGGACTCGGGGGGTGCCACGTCGGGCATTGGCACCTGGTGCTGGAGCGCCCCCTCCTCCTGCACGTGGAAGGACGTCGCCAGGTTGAAGATGGCGTGCCCGTGCTGGATGGCCACCACCCGGCGGGTGGTGAACGAGCGGCCGTCTCGGATCCGGTCGACCTCGTAGAGGATGGGGACGTTGGGGTCGCCGGGCCGCAGGAAGTAGGCGTGCAGGGAGTGGACCCGGCCGCGCTCGACGGTGCGCCCCGCCGCCATGAGGGCCTGCGCCGCCACCTGCCCGCCGAACACCCGCTGGCGCCGCTCGTCGGGGCTCACCCCGCGGAAGATGTTGACCTCGATGGGCTCGATGTCGAGCAGCTTGACCAGGAAGTCCAGGGCGTCGCTCACGCTGACATCCTGTCAGGCTCCGCCGCTACGGTGTCCACGTGCCGAGCGACGTCGCCTTCCCCGACGGGTTCCTGTGGGGGACCGCCACCGCCGCCCATCAGGTCGAGGGGGGGAACGTCAACAACGACTGGTGGGCGTTCGAGCACGCCCCGGGGACGCCATGCGTGGAGCCGAGCGGTGACGCCTGTGACTCGTGGCACCGCTTCGGGCAGGACATCGACCTGGTGCACACGCTCGGCCTCAACGCCTACCGGTTCTCGCTCGAGTGGAGCCGCATCGAGCCCGAGGACGGCGAGTGGTCCATCGCCGCGCTGGACCACTACAAGCGCCACTGCGTCCGCTGCCGCGAGCTTGGGCTCGAGCCCGTCGTCACCTTCAACCACTTCACCATCCCGCGCTGGGTGGCCGAGCGCGGCGGCTGGGAGTGGTCGGACGCCCCCGAGCGCTTCGCCCGCTTCTGCGAGAGGGCAGGCACCCACCTGGGGGACCTGGTGGGCCGGGCCTGCACCCTGAACGAGCCCAACGTGGTGGGGATGATGGGGTACCTGTGGGGCGTGTTCCCCCCGGCCGTGACCGACGCCGGCCGGCGCGAGCACGTCGACGCCGCCCTGTGCCGGGCCCACGGCCTGGCCGTGGCCGCCCTGCGGGGCACACCGGGCAGCTACCCGGTGGGCCTCACCCTGTCGATGACCGACTACCAGGCCGTGCCCGGCGGGGAGGAGGCCCTCGCCGTCATGCGCCGGGCCAACGAGGACGTGTTCCTCGAGGCCACGGAGGGCGACGACTACGTGGGCGTGCAGTGCTACAGCCGCCTGCGGGTGGGCCCCGAGGGCATGCTGGGACCCGAGGAGGGTGTCCCCGTCACCTTGATGGGCTACGAGTACTGGCCCCAGGCGGTGGAGGGGACGGTGCGCCGGGCCTGGGAATTCACGGGCGGCACCCCCGTCGTGGTGACCGAGAACGGTATCTCGACCACCCACGACCCCGAGCGCATCGCCTTCGTCTCCGAGGCCCTCGAGGCCGTCAAGCGCTGCCTGGCGGACGGCATCGACGTGCGGGGCTACTTCTACTGGAGCCTGCTCGACAACTTCGAGTGGGTCCTCGGCTACCGCCCCACGTTCGGGCTGGTCGAGGTGGACAAGGCCACCTTCGAGCGCCGTCCCAAGCCCAGCGCGGCATGGTTCGGGTCCGTGGCCCGGGGCAACGGGGTGCTCCCCCGGAATGAGGGGGGCCGGCCGGGAAGGCCGCCTGGGAAAACTGCCCGGTCCGAGGGTACCCTTGTCCGATGGTCGACGCCCTGGTGCGCCTGTGGCGCTTGTACCAGACACCCTCGGGCAAGCGGGTGGTGCGCTACGCCACGGTGTCGATCATCTCGACCATCGTCTCCTTCAGCGTCCTGGGCCTCGTCTACGGGGTCTTCCGGTGGTGGAGCGAGGTTCCGAGCGCCGTGTTCGCCAACCTGGTGGCGAGCATTCCCGCCTACACGCTGAACCGGCGGTGGTCGTGGGGGAAGTCGGGCCGCTCGCACGTGTTCAAGGAGGTCGTCCCCTTCTGGACGATGACGGTGATCGGCATCGCCCTGTCGATCCTGACCGCCTCCGAGGCGCACCACCTCTCCAACGTCCACCACCTCCACCACTTTGGGCGGACGGTCGTGGTGGAGGGGGCCAACACCGGGGCCTTCGCCATCTTGTGGGTGGTGAAGTTCCTCGTCCTCAACCGGCTCTTCCGGGTCCACCCCGTGGCCGAGATGGAGGCGCAGGCCGAGACCGAGCTCTTCATGCAGAGGCGCGGTGGACATCGAGGGCGCCGAGCCCTGAGGGGCCGGGGTCAGTCCCGGAAGTTCTGGAACTGGAGCGGGATGCCGAAGTCCTGCTCCTTGAGGGCCTTGATGACCGCCTGGAGGTCGTCGCGCTTCTTGCCCGACACCCGGAGCTGCTCGCCCTGGGTCTGCGACGAGACGCCCTTCCGGTTCAGGTCCTTGAGGAACTTGTTGATCTTCTTGGCGTGATCGGAGGAGATGCCGGCGTTGATGGCGATGCGCTGGCGCACCGTGCCCTTGGCGGCCTCCTCCACCTTGCCGTCCTCGAGGGCCTTGAGCGAGACCTGCCGGCGGACCAGCTTCTCCTCGAGCACCTGGTGCAGGGCCCGGAGACGGTCCTCGGTCGAGGACCGCAGCACCATGTCCTTCTCTCCCAGGTCGACGGCCGAGTCGGTCCCCTTGAAGTCGAACCGGGTCCCCGCCTCGCGGTTGGCCTGGTCGACGGCGTTGCGGACCTCTTGCATGTCGACCTCGGAGACGACGTCGAAGCTGGGCATGCGGACAACGATAGCGCCCGCCGTCCTCGCCCCCCGGGGGCGACACGCTGCGCCAACCGTGCCCGTGGAGGGGAACCGGGGCGGTAATGTCCGCCTCCGGGTCGGTGCCCGAGCGGCCAAAGGGAGCAGACTGTAAATCTGCCGGCATTGCCTTCGAAGGTTCGAATCCTTCCCGGCCCACCAACCGACGCGCCCCCTGCGGGCGGGCCTCGGGACCGACGGACCTCCGGGTCCCGAGGCGACGCCCGAGGGGCCACCGTCGTGACGCCCGACGGGGCCGGCGGCGCCGGCGGCGTTGCCCGGAGGGGCCACGGGGGCGACGTTGCCGACGCCCGCGGTTCATTACAATGCCGTTACGAACCCGTTCGGACCGTGCGGCGCTCCCGGTGAGCGGCGCCGGCCGGAGGCAACCGTCACGAGCCCACGGAACGCTGGAACGAGGACGTCGAGGATGGGAGTAGTCGGGAGGAGCGCCGCCGTCGTCCGCGGTTTCGACCCCTCCGCCGTGCCTGTCCTCGGCCCTGGGTTCGACCGGCTGTCATGGAGTGGGACGAAGACGTGCGGTCGCGCTGGCCCTTCAGCGCTCTCGTCGGTCGCCGACCCCGAGCCCGACGCCGTACGGCGGGGACGGCTCCCGCCTTCTCGTTCGGCCCGCCATCCTCGGCTTCGTCGCCATCAGCGCCATCACCGCCGGCGTCGTGGCCCGCAGCGCTCGCCCTTCATCCTGAAGCTCCCCGGGGCCTGGTTCTTCGGGGTCCCCGCCGCCGGCACGCCGACCGGTTCGCACGCCATCGCCGGAGCTCTTCTTCGGCCTGGTGGCCGTGTACGGCGGTCTCGTCCTGCTCATGCGGGTCTGGTACGGCCTCATCCGGACGCTGTCGCAGTGGCCGGGCGTGCCCGTGCGCAAGCTCGATGGCCGTCTTGGCCCTGTGGATCCTCCCGCTGCTGATCGGGCCCCCCTGTTCAGCCGCGACGTCTACAGCTACGCGGCCCAGGGCGAGATGATGAGCCACCACATCAACCCGTACCACTACGGGCCCGGGGTGCTCGGCGCCGCTCCCTCGGTGACGCTGGTCGACCCTCTGTGGCTCAACACCCCCGCCCCCTACGGGCCGCTGTTCATGCAGATCGACGGGACTGCTCACCAGCGCGTCGCTGCACCACGAGCTGCTCGACGTGATGTTGCTGCGCCTGCTGGCCATCGTCGGGGTGGGGCTCATGGCCCTCGGCATCCCGAGCCTGGCCCGCAGCCTACAGACGAGATCCGGCCTACGTCTTCACCCTGGCCATGCTCAATCCGGTCACCGATCCTGCATCTGGTGGGTGGTGCCCACAACGACGCCCTCATGCTCGGCCTGCTGGTGTGCGGGATCGCCGTGGCCCGCCGGGGAAGACCGGTGGCCGGCATCGTGCTGTGCGCCCTGGCGGCGGCCATGAAGGTGCCCGCCGCCATCGGCATCCTCTACATCGGGTGGGAGTGGATGGGCGCCGGGTTCCCCCTGCGCGCCCGGATCCGCCCCGTGCTCACCGCCGGCCTCATCTCCGGCGCCGTCATGGGGGCGCTGTCCCTGGTCACCGGGCTGGGCTGGAGCTGGGTGCTGAACCTGGGGGCGCCGGGAACGGTGCGGTCGTGGGTGGCGCCGGCCACCGGGGTCGGGGATCCTGCTCACCGACGCGGCCCATCTGGTGGGCCTCGGGGTTCCCTGCACACCATGCTGTCGGTGACCCGCGTCCTCGGCCTCGCCGTGGCCCTGTGCGCCGGCGTGTGGCTGCTGCTGGCGCTCGGACCGCATCGGGTCCCTCCAGGCCATGGGCCTGACCATGCTGCTCGTCGTGGCCCTGGGGCCGGTCGTCCAGCCCTGGTACCTGTCGTGGGGCCTCGTGCTGCTGGCGCCGGTGGCGACGGGCAAGGTGCGGACCCTGATCGTCGGCCTGTCCGTCGCCTCGGCCTTCATCGGCCTGCCCGGTGGAGCCAGCTGCTGTCCGACCTCTTCAGCGCCGATCCCCTGGCCGTGGCCGTGGCCCTGCTGGCGTGCCTGGCCATCCTGACGGTGCCCCTCACCCCCTTCGAGCGCGAGCGGCTGCTGCCCCGCTGGCGCCGCCGCCACCGCGACGGGGGCGGGCCCCGCGATGCCGAGACCGGCCCCGTCCCGGAGTACGACGCCGGTCCGAGCCGGCCCGCCCGGGCGCCAGGCCGCGGCCCGGCGTCAGAGCATGCGCTGGAGGACGGCACGTCGATCCAGCGGCCGAACTTGCGGCCGACCTCGCGCTCGACCCCACGAGGGCGAAGCCACAGGCCCGGTGGAGGGCGATCGAGGCCTCGTTGTCCCCCGAGGTGCGGGCGATCACGGTGTGGAACCCCCGTGCCCGGGCCAGCGCCACCAGCTCCTCGAGCAGGAGCCGGCCCACGCCCTTGCCCCGCCGGGCGCCGTCGACGTAGACCGAGTCCTCCACCGTCGTGGCGTAGGCGGGCCGGTCCCGGAACGGCGACAGGGACCCGAACCCCGCCACCGCCGGCCCTCGACGGCGACGACGGCGGGGTGAACCCCCTGGTGGCGCGCGACCCAGGCCCGCTGTCGCGCCGCGGTGCGGGGCTCGATGTCGAAGGTCACGGTGGAGCCGAGGACCTCGGCGTTGTAGATGGTCCGGATGGCCTCGGCGTCCTCGGGGCGCGCCAGCCGGATGTCCATGGCCCGATCGTAACGGCGCCCGGGCCCGCTCCGGGGGCCGTCTCGCCCCCGGGGAGGCCGCAGCACGGCGACTATGATGTCCGCCGCGGTCTTCCGGCGCCGGTGTGCGGCCCGCCCTTAGCTCAGTCGGCAGAGCACAGCCATGGTAAGGCTGGTGTCGTCGGTTCGATTCCGACAGGGGGCTCGCCGGCGGCGTAGCTCAGTCGGTCAGAGCACACGGCTCATAATCGTGGGGTCGCGGGTTCGAGTCCCGCCGCCGCTACCAGTCAGAGGTCACGGGGCCCGCCCGACGGGGCGGTTCGAAAGGGAGTGCAGCCATGGCGAAGAACGAGAAGCGGGTCCAGGTCACCCTGGCCTGCGAGGTGTGCAAGCGCCGCAACTACATCACCATGAAGAACAAGCAGAACGACCGGGAGCGGATCGAGCTGACCAAGTTCTGTCGCTGGGACCGCAGCCACACCCTGCACAAGGAGACCCGCTGACCCTCCGGTGACCGGTCGCCGGGGCACGCCGTCCCCCGGCGGCTCCGGCCCGTTCGGGCCCGGCCCGACCCGCCCCGGGTGGCGGCGTCGACGGGAGCGCTCACGCGGCCGGTGGTAACCTGGCTGCTCGGCCCCCATGGCCGCCCTGACCGGTGACCGGCGTCCTGGCCGCCGAAGGGCAGTAGCTCAACTGGTAGAGCACCGGTCTCCAAAACCGGCGGTTGGGGGTTCGAGTCCCTCCTGCCCTGCCACTGGCCGTCGAAAGGCGTGCGAAGCCGTGAACCGAGAGATGAAGCGCATGATGCAGCGCCAGGGCCAGATGGAGGCCGACGGGTCGCCCGCGGCCCGGCGCCCGCCGCCGCACACGCAAGCCGGCCCGTCGCCCAGTCCGACATCTCGCTCCCCGGCCGGGTGGCCGAGTTCTTCCGTGACGTGCGCTCCGAGCTCCGCCAGGTGGCGTGGCCCACCCGGGTCGAGGTGGCCAACTCGGCCACCATCGTGTTCATGGTGCTGGTGCTCCTCGTGAGCCTGATCTTCCTCCTCAACTACGCGTTCTCCACGCAGTCATCTTCCTCTTCAACGCATGACCGACATCGATCCCCAGGACCCCGGAGCCGAGGACGGCTCTCCCGCCGGCGCCCCGTCGGAGGGCCCCTTCGCGTCCGTGACCGCCAACGGCCACACGCTCGGTGACCCGGCAACCGGGGCCGAGGCGCCCGCCACCGACCCGGTCGGGGCCGCCGCCGATCTGGGCAGCCTGGCCGGTTCCGAGGATCCCGACGCCGACGGCCCCGACGAGGACGAGCCGCAGGCCGAGCCCGATCTCGTGGCCGTGCGGGCCGAGGTCGGCGGATCGCCGGACCCCGACCCGACCGAGGTGGGGGGCAACGGGCACGTGGCCCCGACCACCGAGGCGAGCGCCGAGGAGGACGACTTCTCGACGACGACGAGGAGGACCTCCCCGTCGTCGTCGAGAGCCCCTACGACCGCCCCGGGCGCTGGTTCGTGGTCCACACCTACGCCGGTTACGAGAACAAGGTGAAGTCGAACCTCGAGAGCCGCATCGTGTCCATGAACATGGAGGACCGCATCTTCGAGGTCGTCATCCCCATGGAGGACGTGGTCGAGTTCAAGAACGGCAAGAAGGTCGTCGTCCAGAAGAAGGTCTTCCCCGGGTACCTGCTCACCCGGTGCGACCTCGACGACGACTCGTGGTCGGTGATCCGCAACACCCCCGGCGTGACGGGCTTCGTCGGCCCCGGTACCAAGCCCACGCCGCTGTCGCGGCGCGAGGTCGAGAGCATCCTGCAGGTGAAGGTCGAGGGTGGCGTCGAGCCCGCCAAGAAGACCCGCCCCGCCTGGAGTACGAGGTGGGCGAGACGGTGCGCGTGAAGGAAGGGCCCTTCGCCGACTTCTCGGGCCAGATCGACGAGATCAACGAGGACCAGCTCAAGCTCAAGGTGCTGGTCAACATCTTCGGCCGGGAGACGCCGGTCGAGCTCGAATTCAGCCAGGTGGCCAAGCTCTAGGTCCGAGGAGGACGTCCCGAAGTGCCCCCCAAGAAGAAGATCCTCGCCGTGGTCAAGATCCAGCTCCCCGCCGGGAGCGCCACGCCCGCGCCTCCGTGGGCACCGCCCTCGGGCCCCACGGCGTGCAGACCATGGAATTCTGCAAGCAGTACAACGCCGCCACCGAGAACCAGCGGGGAACGATCATCCCGGTGGAGATCACGATCTACGAGGACCGCTCGTTCTCGTTCGTGCTGAAGACCCCCCCGACCCCCTCGCTCATCCGCGAGGCGGTGGGCGTGGCCAAGGGGGCGGCGGCCGCGGGGCGCGAGCAGCGCCGGGGCCATCACCGACGCCCAGATCGCCGAGATCGCCAAGATCAAGCTGCCCGACCTCAACACCCAGGACCTCGAGGCCGCCAAGCGCCAGGTGGCGGGCACCGCCCGCTCCATGGGCATCGCCGTCGAGGGCTGAGGCGGCCGGGCCCGGGAACGACGACAAGGAGCCCCACGTGCACAAGGGCAAGAAGTACCAGGCGGCGCTGGAGCGCTTCGACCGCCAGCACCTCTACTCGCCGACCGAGGCGGTGGCGCTGGTGAAGGAGATGTCCTCGGCGTCCTTCGACGAGACGGTCGAGCTGGCCGCGCGCCTCGGGGTCGACCCCCGCAAGGCCGACCAGATCGTCCGAGGGACGCTGTCGCTGCCCGCCGGCACGGGCCGCACCGCCCGGGTCATCGCCTTCGCCGCCGGTGAGGCGGCAGCCGAAGCCCGGGCCGCGGGCGCCGACGAGGTGGGCGCCGACGACCTGGTGGCCCGCATCGAGGGCGGCTTCCTCGACTTCGACGTGGCGATCGCCACACCCGACCTGATGGGCCAGGTGGGCAAGCTCGGGCGGGTCCTCGGGCCCCGCGGCCTCATGCCCAACCCCAAGACGGGCACGGTCACCACCGACGTGGGCAAGGCCGTGGTCGAGTTCAAGGGCGGACGGGTCGAGTACCGCACCGACAAGGTGGGCAACGTGCACGTCCGGGTGGGCAAGGCCTCGTTCACCGCCGAGCAGCTGCTCCAGAACATCCACGCCGTGGTGGAGGAGCTCATGCGGGCCAAGCCCGCCGCCGCCAAGGGCCGCTACCTGCGGTCGCTCACGGTGTCGAGCACCATGGGTCCCGGCGTCCACGTCGACCCGGCCCGGGCCCGCGAGGCGGAGGAGGACCTGGCCGCCTCGGCCTGACCGACGGTCCGCATCCAGGGTCGAGTTTTTGGCCCACCGGGTGCCGTAGTACATTGCACAGCCGGTCCTGTTCAGGACCGACCAGATTTCGAGCAGTTGCCGTCGCCGTAGAACTCCGGTCGTGCCGTTGGCACCGAAGGGGCCCCAGGGCCCACCTGACGAGGCGACGAACGCGACACACGGTGGGGCTCTGGTGCCCTGCTCGGTGGATGCGGTGACGGCAGCCGATGAGCGGTGCCGCACCGTTCCGAGCACGGGAGCAGACGATGGACAACCCCAGGCCCGAGAAAGTGGCCGTGGTGAGCGAGGTCCGGGAACGCCTGGACGCGGCCGAGGCCGCCATCCTCACCGAGTACCGGGGCCTGTCGGTCGCACAGCTGGCGGCCCTGCGCCTGGCCCTCGAGGCGGCCGGCTGCGACTACAAGATCTACAAGAACACCCTGGTCAAGCTGGCCGTCTCCGGTGGCCGGCACGAGGCGCTGACGCCGCTTCTGGAGGGGCCCACGGCCATCGCCTTCGTGACCGGCGAGGTGAGCGCAGCGGCCAAGGCGCTGCGCGACTACGCCCGCAGCGCCCCCGACCTCGTGATCAAGGGCGGCCTGCACGGCGAGGGCGTGCTCTCGCCTCAGGACCTGGCGGCCCTGGCCGATCTGCCGCCGCGCGACGTCCTGCTGGCCCAGTTGGCGGGCACCATCGCCGCACCGCTGCGGCAGCTGGCCGGACTCATGCAGGCGCTGCCCCGCAACCTGGCCTACGGCCTGTCGGCCCTGCTCGACCAGCAGGGTGGCGCGCCGGCCGAGACCGCCGAGGCGCCCGCAGCCGAGGCGCCGGTCACCGACACTCCGGCCGATACCGAGGCCCCCTCGGCCGACGCCGCAGCCGAGGCCCCCTCGGCCGAGACCGCCGAGGCACCTGCCGAGACCGCCGAGGCACCAGCCGCTGAAGTCGAGGCACCCGCTGCCGAAGCCGCAGAGGCGCCCGCTGCCGAGCCCGAACCCGAGGGCTGACGCCCCCGGCGCACCGTTCCGCACCCAGTCGAGAATCCAAAAGGAGCAGAGCCAAAATGGCCACCAAACTGAGCAAAGACGACATCCTCGAGGGGATCGCCAGCCTGACGGTCCTCGAGCTGTCCGAGCTGCTGAAGGAGTTCGAGGAGAAGTTCGGCGTGACGGCCGCGGCCCCCGTGGCGGTGGCGGCGGCGGCTCCGGCCGGCGGCGGCGACGCCGGCGGCGGCGAGGAGGAGAAGTCGGACTTCGACGTCATCCTCACCGCGGCCGGGGACAAGAAGATCCAGGTCATCAAGGAGGTCCGGTCTCTCACCAGCCTCGGGCTCAAGGAGGCCAAGGACCTCGTCGACTCGGCGCCCAAGCCGGTCCTCGAGCGGGTCTCCAAGGACGACGCCGCCAAGGCGAAGGCCCAGCTCGAAGAGGCGGGGGCGACCGTCGAGGTCAAGTAGGGAAGCAGGGGCGGGGGGTCCGGTGCTTGACGACCCCTTGGCGCGTCCGTAGCCTGTCCGCCTGGCAGCACCAGGGGTTGCTTTGCATGGGTCGCCGCGTATGCTGTGCGGTTGCCGTGCCCCTGCTTTCGCGCCACCCTTGCCGAATCCGGCTGATCGGCGCGCGCCACCCGCCCGTAGCACCCGCCCGTCCACCCCCGTCGACCCCCGCAGCACCCCCTAGCTACCCGTTCCTACCCGTCCCCGCCCCCCCGGCACGCCGGGGTGGCTCGTCACCCCCCGACCCGCTTCGCCGCTGTCCCGTCATTGCCCGCCACCCCACTGGGAGGAGTCGACCGTTGCCTGCACGGTCCAAGAGCCCGGATCGCTTTTCGTTCGCCAATCTCGACGAGGTCCTGCGTCTTCCCGATCTCATCGCCATCCAGCGTGACTCGTTCCGCTGGTTCCTCGACAAGGGTCTGGCCGAGGCCTTCGCCGACATCAGCCCCATCGAGGACTTCACCGGTCAGCTGAGCCTCGAGCTCGAGTACGACCCGTCCGACCCCGACCTGCGCCCGCCTCCAAAGTTCCAGGAGGAGGAGTGCAAGGAGAAGGACATGACCTACGCCGCCCCCGTCTTCGTGCGGGCGCGGTTCATGAACGCGCAGACCGGCGAGATCAAGGAGCAGACCGTCTTCATGGGCGACTTCCCCATGATGACGGACAAGGGCACCTTCATCATCAACGGAACCGAGCGGGTGGTGGTGAGCCAGCTCGTGCGGTCGCCCGGCGTCATCTTCCAGCCCGGTCGCGACGCCAAGACCATCGTCACCGGGACCATCCACCCCTACCGGGGCGAGTGGATCGAGTTCGACGTCGAGGCCAAGCCCTCCAAGGACGTTACGGCGGGCGCCCGGGTGGCCCGCAAGCGCCGCCTGTCGCTGTTCGTCCTGCTGCGGGCGCTCGGCTATGAGGACGAGGGCTTTCTCAACCGCTTCGTCCGCCACTTCGACTTCCTCGAGGGCCAGTGGGAGAAGGAGCGCGACCTGGCACCCACCCGCGAGGACGCCCTCCTGGAGATCTACAAGCGGGCCCGCCCCGGCGAGCCCCTGTCGGCCGAGGCGGCCCGCGCCGTACTTCGAGAACGCCTTCTTCAACCCCAAGCGCTACGACCTGACCCGGGTGGGCCGCTACAAGCTCAACCGCAAGCTCGGGCCGGAGATCGAGCGGGTGGCGAACATCCTCGACATCGACCTCGAGCGGCCCGCCCCCGACCAGGGCGTGCTCAGCCCGTCGGAGATCCTGGCCACGGCCACCTACATGCTCCACCTCGCCGACGGGGAGTCGGGCTACCGCATCGACGACCAGGACCACTTCGCCAACCGCCGCATCCGGTCGGTCGGCGAGCTCATCCAGAACCAGGTCCGGGTGGGCCTGTCCCGCATGGAGCGGGTCGTGCGCGAGCGCATGACCACGCAGGACGTCGAGGCCATCACGCCCCAGACGCTCATCAACATCCGCCCCGTCGTGGCGGCCATCAAGGAGTTCTTCGGCACCAGCCAGCTGAGCCAGTTCATGGACCAGAACAACCCGCTGTCGGGCCTGGCCCACAAGCGGCGCCTCTCGGCCCTCGGACCCGGCGGCCTGTCCCGGGAGCGGGCCGGGTTCGAGGTCCGTGACGTGCACAGCTCCCACTACGGCCGGATGTGCCCCATCGAGACCCCCGAGGGTCCCAACATCGGCCTCATCGGCGCCCTGGCCACCTACGCCCGGGTCAACGAGTACGGCTTCATCGAGACCCCCTACCGCAAGGTGGTCGACGGCAGGGTCTCCGACGAGATCGTCTACCTCGCCGCCGACGAGGAGGAGGAGCACGTCATCGCCCAGGCGAACGCCAAGCTCGACGAGCGCGGCCGCTTCGTCGACGAGCGCGTCCTGGTGCGCCGCGGCCCCCAGGGCGCCGGCGTGCGGGTCGGCGCCACCACCACCTCCTACGGCACCACCAGCGAGATCGACTACGTGCCCCCGGCCGAGGTCGACCTCATGGACGTGTCGCCCAAGCAGATCGTGTCGGTGTCCACCGCCCTCATCCCCTTCGTCGAGCACGACGACGCCAACCGGGCCCTCATGGGCGCCAACATGCAGAAGCAGGCGGTGCCCCTGGTCGTCCCCGAGGCGCCCTACATCGGCACCGGGGTCGAGGCCCGCGCCGCCCAGGACGCCGGCGACGTGCTCCTGTCCGAGGGCGAGGGCACCGTGGCCGAGGTGTCGGGCGACCACATCGTCGTGGAGTACCGGACCGGCCAGAGGGACCGCCTGGGCCACGAGCTCGGCCGCAAGGGCTACAGCCTGGCCAAGTTCCGCCGCTCCAACCAGAACACGTCGATCAACCAGAAGGTCATCGTGGACGAGGGCCAGCGGGTGGGGGCCGACGACGTGCTGGCCGACGGGCCCGCCACCCACAACGGCGAGCTGGCGCTCGGGCAAGAACCTCCTCGTCGCCTTCATGCCCTGGGAGGGCTACAACTACGAGGACGCCATCATCCTGTCCGAGCGCCTGGTGCGCGACGACGTCCTCACCTCGATCCACATCGAGGAGCACGAGGTCGACGCCCGTGACACCAAGCTCGGGGCCGAGGAGATCACCCGGGACATCCCCAACCTGTCCGAGGAGATCCTGGCCGACCTGGACGAGCGGGGCATCATCCGCATCGGCGCCGAGGTCGGCCCCGGCGACGTCCTCGTGGGCAAGGTCACCCCCAAGGGCGAGACCGAGCAGACCCCCGAGGAGCGCCTCTTGCGGGCCATCTTCGGCGAGAAGGCCCGCGAGGTCCGCGACACCTCGCTCAAGGTGCCCCACGGCGAGTCCGGCAAGGTGATCGACGTCCGGGTCTTCTCCCGCGAGGACTCCCACGAGCTGCCCCCCGGGGTCAACCAGCTGGTGCGGGTGTACGTGGCCCAGAAGCGCAAGATCTCCGAGGGCGACAAGCTGGCCGGGCGCCACGGCAACAAGGGCGTGATCTCCAAGATCCTCCCGGTGGAGGACATGCCCTTCCTGGCCGACGGCACCCCCGTTGACATCATCCTGAACCCCCTGGGCGTGCCGAGCCGCATGAACGTGGGCCAGGTGCTCGAGTCCCACCTCGGGTACGCGGCCCGCTGGGGCTGGGACGGGGCCGAGAGCCACGAGCAGGCGCGGGGCGCGGCCCGACACCAAGACGCGGCCGCGGACCGACCCGGCCGTGTGGGTCTCCACCCCTGCCTTCGACGGCGCCCACTGGGACGAGGAGGAGGACGCCGGGCGGCACCCCACCATCCGGCGGCTGTTCGAGCTGCTGCACCCGGACTCCGCCGACGGCACCCGCCTCATCGGCACCGACGGCAAGGCCACGCTCTACAACGGCCGGACGGGCGAGGTGTACGACAACCCCATCTCGGTGGGCTACGTCTACATCCTGAAGCTCGCCCACCTCGTGGACGACAAGATCCACGCCCGGTCGACCGGTCCCTACTCGATGATCACCCAGCAGCCCCTGGGCGGGAAGGCCCAGTTCGGCGGCCAGCGCTTCGGCGAGATGGAGGTGTGGGCCCTCGAGGCCTACGGCTCGGCCTACGCCCTCCAGGAGCTGCTCACCATCAAGTCCGACGACGTGCTCGGACGGGTGAAGGTGTACGAGGCCATCGTCAAGGGCGAGAACATCCCCGAGCCCGGCATCCCCGAGAGCTTCAAGGTGCTCATCAAGGAGATGCAGTCGCTGTGCCTGAACGTCGAGGTGCTGTCGACCACCGGTGAGGAGATCGAGATGCGTGAGCTCGACGAGGACGTCTTCCGGACGGCCGAGGAGCTGGGCATCGACATCAGCCGGCCCGAACGAGGGTCGGACGAAGAGGACGAGCGCCGCGCTGCGGAGAGGAGCTTCTAGTCGTGCTGGACGTCAACAACTTCGACCAGCTGCGTATCGGACTGGCGACGGCGGAGTCCATCCGCTCGTGGTCCAACGGTGAGGTCAAGAAGCCCGAGACCATCAACTACCGGACGTTGCGCCCGGAGAAGGACGGGCTGTTCTGCGAGAAGATCTTCGGTCCCACCAAGGACTGGGAGTGCTACTGCGGCAAGTACAAGCGCGTCCGGTTCCGGGGCATCATCTGCGAGCGCTGCGGGGTCGAGGTCACGCGCTCGAAGGTGCGCCGCGAGCGCATGGGGCACATCGAGCTCGCCGCCCCCGTGGTCCACATCTGGTACCTGCGCGGCACTCGGAGCTGGCTGGCGTACCTCCTCATGGGCACCGAGGCCCGCGAGGAGCTGAAGGCCAAGCAGCTGGAGAAGGTCATCTACTTCGCCGCCAACCTCGTCACCTGGGTCGACGACGAGCGCCGCCACGAGGACCTCTCCGCCCTGGAGGGGGAGCTCGCCGAGGAGGTCACCCAGCTCGAGCGCCAGCGCGACCTGGAGATCGACCGCCGCTTCAAGGAGCTCGAGAAGGAGCTGGCCGAGCTGGAGGCGGGCGGCGCCAAGGAGGCCGAGATCAAGGCCCGCCAGCGCGCCGCGGAGAAGGAGATCGGCTCGCGTGCGCGAGCGGGCCGAGGCCGACATCGACCTGGCCAAGCGGGCTTTCGACGAGTTCCGCGACCTCTTCGCCCGCAAGATCATCGAGGACGAGCTGCTGTGGCGGGAGCTCAAGATCCGCTACGACGACTACTTCGAGGGCGGCATGGGCGCAGAGTCCATCGCCGGGCTGATCGACCGCATCGACTTCGACGACGAGGAGACGAGGCTGCGCGAGGCCATCGACGCCACCGACGGGCGTCGGCCCCTGTCGGCCCAGCGCCGGCAGAAGGCCATCAAGCGCCTCAAGATCGTCACCGCCTTCAACCGCCGTGACGACCACGGGCGCCGTGCCAACGACCCCCGGGCCATGATCCTCGGGGTCGTCCCCGTGATCCCGCCCGACCTGCGGCCCATGGTCCAGCTCGACGGTGGCCGTTTCGCCACCTCCGACCTGAACGACCTCTACCGCCGGGTCATCAACCGCAACAACCGGCTGAAGCGCCTGCTCGACCTGGGTGCCCCCGAGATCATCATCAACAACGAGAAGCGCATGCTCCAGGAGGCCGTGGACGCGCTGTTCGACAACGGACGCCGCGGCCGTCCCGTCACCGGGCCGGGCAACCGCCCGCTCAAGAGCCTGTCGGACATGCTGAAGGGCAAGCAGGGCCGCTTCCGCCAGAACCTCCTGGGCAAGCGGGTGGACTACTCGGGCCGTTCGGTCATCGTCATCGGTCCCACCCTGCAGCTGCACCAGTGCGGCCTGCCCAAGCTGATGGCGCTCGAGCTGTTCAAGCCGTTCGTCATGAAGCGGCTCGTCGACCTCGAGCTGGCCCAGAACATCAAGTCGGCCAAGCGCATGGTCGAGCGCCGCCGGCCCCAGGTGTGGGACGTGCTCGAGGGCGTCATCCAGGAACACCCCGTCCTGCTCAACCGGGCCCCCACGCTGCACCGGCTGGGCATCCAGGCCTTCGAGCCGGTCCTGGTGGAGGGCAAGGCCATTCAGGTCCACCCCCTCGTGTGCACGGCCTTCAACGCCGACTTCGACGGCGACCAGATGGCGGTCCACCTGCCGCTGTCGGCCGAGGCCCAGTCCGAGGCGCGGGTGCTCATGCTGTCGGCCAACAACATCCTGTCGCCGGCCACGGGCCGTCCCATCACCGTGCCCACCCAGGACATGGTGTTCGGCGCCTACTACCTCACCCTCCAGGTCGAGGGGGCCAAGGGCGAGGGCAAGGTGTTCCGCCACGCCTACGAGGTCGAGCGCGCCTTCGACGAGGGCGAGGTCGCCCTGCACGCCAAGATCATCCTGCGCACCACAGTGGGATCGTCGATGCACACCGCCCTGTCCAAGGCGCTCGGGGCCGACCCCGACGGCGAGGAGGTCCTGTCCATCGAGACGACCCCCGGCCGGGTGTTCTTCAACAGCGCCCTGCCCAAGGGGTTCCGCTTCGTCAACGACATCGTGGGCAAGCGGTCCACCCCCATCGGGGGAATCGTGGAGGAGGTCTCGGCCAACGAGCCCAAGCACGTCGTGGCGGCCAGCCTCGACCGCATCAAGGCGCTCGGGTTCCGGTTCGCATCGCAGTCGGGCCTCACCATCTCCATCGACGACGTCCGCACCCCGCCGGAGAAGCGGGCCATCCTCGACCGCTACGAGCGCGAGGCGGAAAAGGCGGAGACCCAGTTCAAGCGGGGCATCATCACCGACGACGAGCGGCGCCAGAAGGAGATCGAGATCTGGACCTCGGCCACGTCCGAGGTGGGCCGGGCCATGGAGCGGACGCTGTCGGCCATGGCCTTCAACCCGCTCGACATGATGGTGGACTCCGGCGCCCGGGGGAACTCCCAGCAGATCCGCCAGATCGCCGGCATGAAGGGCCTCGTGTCCAACCCCCGGGGCGAGATGATCCCCCGGCCCATCAAGTCCTCGTTCCGTGAGGGCCTGTCGGTGCTCGAGTACTTCATCTCCACCCACGGCGCCCGTAAGGGACTGGCCGACACCGCCCTGCGCACCGCCGACTCGGGCTACCTGACGCGCCGTCTCGTGGACGTGGCCCAGGAGCTCATCATCCGCATCGACGACTGCGGCACCGGGCGCGGCATCTGGCTCGAGGACGTGGTCCCCGACGAGGCGGGCAAGCGCTCCTACCTGGAGACCCGCGCCTACGGGCGGGTCCTGACCGAGGACGTCTCCCTGGGCGACGGCTCGGTCATGGCGGCCGGCACGGTGCTCGACGACGATCTCGTGGGCAGGCTGCGCGACGATCCCGCCGTGGACCGGGTGCGCGTCCGCTCGGTGCTCACCTGCGAGTCCGAGCACGGAGTGTGTGCCACCTGCTACGGCCAGTCGCTCGCCACCGGCATCCTCATCGAACTGGGAGAGGCCGTCGGCGTGATCGCCGCCCAGTCCATCGGGGAGCCCGGCACCCAGCTCACCATGCGGACGTTCCACACCGGTGGTGTCGTGGGCGAGGACATCACCCACGGCCTGCCCCGCGTGGTGGAGCTGTTCGAGGCCCGCACCCCCAAGGGGGCGGCGGTGCTCGCCCACTACTCGGGCGTGGTCCGCCTGGAGGACGAGGAGGGGGGCCGGCGCATCACCGTGGTGGCCGACGACGGTACCGAGGAGTCGGTGCTGGTCTCGGCCCGGGCGCACCTCGAGGTCACCGCCGGCCAGGAGGTCGCCGCCGGCGACGCCCTGGTCGAGGGGCCCAAGGACCCCAAGGAGCTCCTCGAGGTGAAGGGCATCCGCGAGACCCAGCAGTACCTGGTGGAGGAGGTCCAGAAGGTCTACCGGGACCAGGGTGTGTCCATCCACGACAAGCACATCGAGCTCATCGTGCGCCAGATGCTGCGCCGGGTGCTCGTGGCCGAGCCCGGGGACGCCCCGTTCCTGCCCGGCGAGCGGGTCGACGCCCAGGTCTACGCCGAGGTCAACCGCTCCCTGGTGCAGGAGGGCCGGCGCCCCGCCGAGGGACGGCCGGAGCTCATGGGCATCACCAAGGCGTCGCTCGCCACCGACTCGTGGCTTTCGGCCGCCTCGTTCCAGGAGACGACCCGGGTCCTGACCGAGGCCGCCATCGAAGGCAAGTCGGACCGTCTTTTCGGCCTGAAGGAGAACATCATCATCGGCAAGCTGATCCCGGCCGGCACGGGCATGGGCCGCTACCGCGACATCGTGGTGGACCTCCCCGACGCTGCGGGCGTCTCGCTGCGCTCCTACGGCTTCGACGAGGAGACCGACGACATCGCGGCCTGGCTGCGTGACATCGGCGGTCCCACGGGGGGCGGCGACGGCGACGAGGGCGGGTTCGGGGCGGGCATCCTCGGCGGCGAGGGCGCCTACACCCCCTACGGCGACGCCGGTGGTGCCCCCGCCGGATGGGGTGCGCTCGACGGGGGCCCGGCCGAGGGCCTGCCGAGCGCGCCCAACGGCGACGGCGACCACGGGGTCGAGGGCAACGGGCAGCTGGAGGCCGGCGCCTGAACCCACCGTCACCGCGGGGCATGTGGACCCCGCCTCCAGTGCCCTGCCGGGCCGGCGCGATTGCTCGGTTGACCCGGTAGGATCTACCATTGCCTGCTCGCGTGGTGGGATGCCCCCCGGATGTCCCACCCGGCAGTGTTCGCGAGCAAGTCCCCCGTCGGAAAACGGCCAGAGGTCACGCGTGCCCACGATCGAACAGCTCGTCCGGAAAGGACGGGTCACCAAGCAGTCGAAGACCAAGACGCCGGCGCTCAAGGGAGCGCCCCAGCGTCGTGGCGTGTGCACCGCGCGTCTTCACCACCACGCCCAAGAAGCCGAACTCGGCCCTGCGCAAGGTGGCCCGGGTGCGGCTCACGAGCGGCATCGAGGTGAGCGCCTACATCCCCGGCGTGGGCCACAACCTCCAGGAGCACTCGATCGTCCTGGTGCGCGGCGGCCGGGTGAAGGACCTTCCCGGCGTGCGCTACAAGGTCATCCGCGGGGCCCTCGACGCCGCCGGCGTGCGGGAGCGCAACCAGGCCCGCTCGCGCTACGGCGCCAAGAAGGAGTCCTGAGATGCCCCGCAAGGGCCCGGCCGCCCGCCGGGAGCTCGCCCCCGACCCCGTCTTCCGTTCGGTCCTCGTCACCCAGGTGGTGAACAAGGTCCTGTCGCCGCGGCAAGCGCACGCTGGCCGAGCGCCTGGTCTACGACGCCCTCGAGGTGGTGCGCGAGAAGACCGGGGGGGACCCGGTGTCGATCCTCAAGCGGGCGGTGGAGAACACCCGCCCCGAGCTCGAGGTGAAGAGCCGCCGGGTGGGTGGCGCCACGTACCAGGTGCCCATCGACGTCCGCCCCCGGCGGGCCACCACCCTGGCCATCCGCTGGCTGGTCGGCTTCTCGCGCCAGCGCCGCGAGAAGACCATGTCCGAGCGCCTCGCCAACGAGGTCCTCGACGCCGCCAACGGCACCGGCGCAGCCGTCAAGCGGCGCGAGGACATGCACAAGATGGCCGAGTCCAACAGAGCCTTCGCCCACTACCGCTGGTAGCGGGACCGGCGTCCCGAGGGGCGCCCCCCGCTCCGGCCCGAACCATCCGAACGACCCGAGAGCAACAGCACCATGGCCGACGCACGCCCCATCCGCGAATTCCCCCTCGCCCGGACCCGCAACATCGGGATCATGGCGCACATCGACGCGGGGAAGACCACGACGACCGAGCGCATCCTCTACTACACCGGCAAGAACTACAAGATCGGTGAGGTCCACGAGGGCGCGGCCACCATGGACTGGATGGTCCAGGAGCAGGAGCGCGGCATCACCATCACCTCCGCCGCCACCACCTGCAAGTGGCGCGACCACTGGATCAACATCATCGACACCCCCGGCCACGTGGACTTCACCGTCGAGGTGGAGCGCTCGCTGCGGGTCCTCGACGGCGCCGTGGCGGTGTTCGACGCCGTGGCCGGCGTGGAGCCCCAGACCGAGACGGTGTGGCGCCAGGCCAACAAGTACGCCGTGCCGCGCATCTGCTTCATCAACAAGATGGACCGCATCGGGGCCGACTTCAGCCGGGCCGTGGACATGATCCGCGACCGCCTCGACGCCAACCCGGCCGTGATCCAGCTCCCGGTGGGCGTGGAGGGCGGCTTCCAGGGCGTGGTCGACCTCCTGTCCCTGCAGGCGCTGTTGTGGGACGACGACATGGGCGAGAAGTGGCGGGTCGAGGACGTCCCGGCCGACCTGGCGGCCGAGGTCGACGGGGCACGCCACCAGCTGGTGGACATCCTGTCGAACTACGACGACACCATCATGGAGAAGTACGTCGGGGACGAGACCATCACCGAGGACGACCTGCGCCGGGCCCTGCGCCGGGCCACCATCGCCAGCCAGGTGGTGCCGGTCCTGTGCGGCTCGGCCTTCAAGAACAAGGCCGTCCAGCCTCTGCTCGACGCCGTGGTCGACTACCTGCCGAGCCCCCTCGACGTGCCCGCCGCCGTCGGGGTCACGACCAAGGGCGAGCCGATCGAGCGCAAGGCCGACGACGCCGAGCCCTTCTCCGCCCTGGCCTTCAAGATCATGACCGACCCCTACGTGGGCAAGCTCACCTACCTGCGGGTCTACTCGGGCACCCTTGCCAAGGGGTCCACCATCGTCAACTCCACCAAGGGGGGACGAAAGGAGCGGGTGGGGCGCATCCTGCAGATGCACGCCAACCACCGCGAGGACAAAGAGGCCATCTTCACCGGCGACATCGTGGCGGCGGTGGGGCTCAAGGACACCACCACGGGCGACACCCTCACCGACCCCGGCCACTCCATCCTCCTCGAGACGCTCGAGTTCCCCGAGCCCGTGATCCACGTGGCGGTGGAGCCCAAGACCAAGGCCGACCAGGACAAGCTGGGCCGGGCCCTGTTCGCCCTGAGCGAGGAGGACCCGACGTTCCGGGTCCGCACCGACGACGAGACGGGCCAGACCGTCATCTCGGGCATGGGCGAGCTGCACCTCGAGGTCCTGGTGGACCGCATGCTGCGGGAGTTCTCGGTCGACGCCAACGTGGGCAAGCCCCAGGTGGCGTACCGCGAGACCATCAAGAAGGCGGTCGAAAAGGTGGAGGGCCGCTACGTCCGCCAGACAGGTGGCCGGGGCCAGTACGGCCACGTGGTCATCGGCCTCGAGCCCACGGGGCCGGGGGGCGGCTACGAGTTCGTGGACAAGATCACGGGCGGGGTGATCCCGAAGGAGTACATCCCGGCGGTGGACGCCGGCATCCAGGAGGCCCTCACCAACGGGGTCCTGGCCGGCTACCCCGTGGTGGACGTGCGGGTCACCTTGACCTACGGGTCGTACCACGACGTGGACTCCTCGGAGATGGCCTTCAAGATCGCCGGCTCCATGGCGGTGAAGGAGGCGGCCCGGCGGGCCGGCCCGGTGCTGCTCGAGCCCGTCATGGCGGTCGAGGTGGTCACCCCGGAGGAGTACATGGGCGAGGTCATCGGGGACCTGTCGTCCCGGCGGGGCAAGGTCGAGGGCATGGAGCAGCGGGGGACCAGCCAGGTCGTCAGGTCTCTGGTGCCCCTGGCGGACATGTTCGGCTACGCTACCGACCTGCGTTCGCGGACCCAGGGGCGGGCCACGTACACGATGCAGTTCAGCGCTTACCATGATGTCCCCGACTCGATCGCCCGTGAGATCGTCGCCCGGGCCCGTGGCGAGTAGCAGTC
The DNA here is from genome assembly GCA_963839605.1 of uncultured Acidimicrobiales bacterium. Classification (GTDB taxonomy): domain Bacteria; phylum Actinomycetota; class Acidimicrobiia; order Acidimicrobiales; family UBA8190; genus JBEKVE01. Next base: position 48,241 of record CAWIWK010000023.1, read on the forward strand.
CCGTCACCGGGTACCGATCCCACAGACACACGGCGCAGCGGTCACAGACGTAGCAAGCGCATCACGCAGGACCGAAGGAACAGACACAGAGAGAGCAGGCGGCCCCCGAGGGGGAGCCGCCGGAGACAGGGAGCCGGAGCGACAGCATGGCCAAGAAGAAGTTCGAGCGCTCGAAGCCTCACGTCAACATCGGGACGATGGGGCACATCGACCACGGCAAGACGACGCTCACGGCGGCCATCACCAAGGTCCTGTCCGAGAAGAACCCCAACGTGTCGTTCACGCCCTTCGACCAGATCGACAAGGCCCCCGAGGAGAAGCAGCGCGGCATCACGATCTCCATCGCCCACGTCGAGTACGAGACCGACGCCCGCCACTACGCGCACGTCGACATGCCCGGCCACGCCGACTACATCAAGAACATGATCACCGGCGCCGCCCAGGTCGACGGGGCCATCCTGGTGGTGTCGGCCGCCGACGGGCCCATGCCCCAGACCCGGGAGCACGTGCTGCTGGCCCGGCAGGTGGGCGTGCCCCACATCGTGGTGGCGCTCAACAAGGCCGACATGGTCGACGACGAGGAGCTGCTCGACCTGGTCGAGCTCGAGGTGCGCGAGCTGCTCTCGCAGTACGACTTCCCCGGTGACGACGTGCCCGTGGTACGGGTGAGCGCCCTCAAGGCGCTCGAGGGCGACGCCGAGTGGACCCCCAAGATCATCGAGCTCATGGACGCCGTGGACAGCTACATCCCCGAGCCCGAGCGCCCCATCGACCGCCCCTTCCTCATGCCCATCGAGGACGTCATGTCCATCACCGGGCGTGGCACGGTCGTGACGGGCAAGGTGGAGCAGGGCCAGGTCAAGGTGGGCGAGGAGGTCGAGATCGTCGGGCTCCGGGCCACGCAGAAGACCGTGGTCACCGGGGTCGAGATGTTCCGCAAGCTCCTCGACGAGGGGCGTGCCGGGGACAACATCGGCGCCCTGCTGCGGGGCACCAAGAAGGAGGACGTCGAGCGCGGCCAGGTCCTGGCCAAGCCCGGCTCCATCACCCCGCACACCAACTTCGAGGCGAACGTGTACGTGCTCACCAAGGAGGAGGGTGGCCGTCACAAGCCCTTCTTCAACAACTACCGCCCGCAGTTCTACTTCCGGACCACCGACGTCACCGGCTCCATCACCCTGCCCGAGGGCACCGAGATGGTGATGCCCGGCGACAACACGGAGATGGTGGTGGAGCTCCAGAAGCCGATCGCCATGGACGAGGGCCTGCTGTTCGCCATCCGCGAGGGTGGGCGCACGGTGGGTTCCGGCCGGGTCACGAAGATCCTCAAGTAGCGGTCGGGCACGGGTCGAGGAGCGAGGGGACAAGAGAAGCCATGGCAGACGCCTCGCGCCAGAAGATCCGTATCCGCCTGAAGGCCTACGACCACGAGGTCCTCGACCAGTCCACCGAGAAGATCGTGCAGACGGTGCTCCGCACCCAGGCCAAGGTGCAGGGCCCGGTGCCGCTTCCCACCGAGCGCCACCGCTACACGGTGATCCGCTCCCCCCACAAGTACAAGGACAGCCGGGAGCACTTCGAGATGCAGGTGCACAAGCGCCTCGTCGACATCGTGGAGCACACCCCGAAGACGGTGGACTCCCTCCAGCGCCTCGACCTGCCGGCGGGCGTGGACATCGAGATCAAGATCCAGAACGTCTGACCCACGCCGGCCCCCGGCCCGGGCGACAAACGGGCTGGCAGGCCCCGTGACCATGGTGTAACGTCGCCAGCCGGGCCGTTTTCGGTCCCGCTGACCGTTTTTTCTACGTCTCCGAGCGCCTACCGGCCCGCCGGTGGGGACCTCGGGGCAGAACCTGGCGAGCGCTCCGCTCGGGATCTCCCGGGCGGAGCGTTGGCATGCGAACCGGGCGCCGGCGACGGCGTCTCACGACCGGTCCAGGCGTGTCGCCCCATGGGCGGGCGCCGGGGCACACACTCAGGGAAGGGAACCCCCCACCGTGGCGACCAAGGTGATCGTCGGCGAGAAAGTCGGCATGACCCAGGTCTGGGACGAGCAGAACCGCGCCGTGCCGGTGACGGTGCTCAAGGTCGCGCCCATGCGGGTGGTACGGGTGAAGACGGTCGAGAGCGACGGGTACGCCTCGCTCCAGGTGACCTGGGGCGTGAAGCGGGCGTCGGCGCTGACCAAGCCCGAGCAGGGCCACTTCGCCTCCGCCGGGGTCGAGCCCGGCCGCCACCTGGTGGAGCTGCGCATCGACGACACGAGCGCCTTCGCCGTCGGCCAGGAGCTGGCCGCCGACGTGCTCAGCCCGGGTGAGCGGGTGGACGCCATCGCCGTGTCCAAGGGCAAGGGTTTCGCCGGCGCCATGAAGCGGCACAACTTCAAGGGCCAGGGTGCCGCCCACGGCAACCACAAGAAGCACCGCGCCCCCGGCTCGGTGGGGGCGTGCGCCACCCCCGCCCGCGTCTTCAAGGGGACCCGCATGGCGGGCCGCATGGGTGGCCAGCAGGTCACCACGCTCAATCTCGAGGTGGTCCAGGCCGACCCCGAGCGCCAGATCGTCCTGGTGCGGGGGGCCGTGCCCGGGCCACGGCGGGCATCGTCCTGCTGCGCGACACCGTCAAGGGTGCGAACGCGGGGCCTCGAAGGCGGCCGTGTCATGAGCGCCCTCACCGCCACCGCCCCGGGGACGGCGCTGCGGCGCCGCCCCGGCCCGAGCCCGAGCACCGCACCACCGACCGCCGGCAGATCGACGGTTCCATCCTCGACACCGTGACCCTGGACCCGGCCATCTTCGGCCTGGAGCCAAACGTGGCCCTCGTCCACCAGGTCGTCACGGCCCAGCTGGCGGCGGCACGCGCCGGCACGCAGTCCACGCGGACGCGGGCCGAGGTGCGCGGCGGCGGCACCAAGCCCTTCCGCCAGAAGGGGACGGGCCGGGCCCGCCAGGGCTCGATCCGCGCCCCGCAGTGGTCGGGGGGCGGGGTCGCCCTCGGTCCGAAGCCCCGCTCGTACCGCCAGCGCACCCCCAAGAAGATGATCCACCTGGCGCTGTGCTCGGCCCTCTCCGACCGGGCCATCGAGGGCAAGGTGGTCGTGATCGACGAGTGGTCGTTCCCCGTGCCCCGCACCAAGGACGCCGTGGCGGCCCTGAGCGCCCTCGGCCTCGAGGGTCGTGTGCTCGTCGTCCTCGGCCCCGACGACGGCATCCCCGACCGCTCCTTCGCCAACCTGCCCCACGTGCAGACGATGCAGGCCGGTGAGCTCAACGCCTACGACGTGGTGAGGAACGACTGGGTGGTGTTCACCGACGCCACCGTCCCGGGTACCACCACCGTCGTTGCCGGGTCCGGTCCGAAGCCGGCCCCGAAGGCACCCGCCGCCAAGGCCGCCAAGACCACCAGGGCGGCAAAGCCCGCCAAGGCGGCGAGGGCGTCCAAGGGCCAAGCGGCGGTGGACACCGGCGCCGCTGCCGACCTCGAGGCGGACACCGGGCCCGCCGCCGGAGCCGACGACGCCCCCGCGGCCGAGACCGACGACACCACAGAGGCCACGGCCGACGCCGACGAGGGTCAGGATGACGCCGCCGGCGCGGCGGGCGACGGCGAAGACGGGGAGGGCTGACGATGAAGGACGCCGAGCAGGTCCTCGTGCGACCCGTGGTGTCGGAGAAGTCCTACGCCCTCATGGAGGACGGCGTCTACGTGTTCGTGGTCGCCCCCGACGCCACCAAGGTGGACGTCCGGCGGGCCGTCGAGACGGCCTTCGGTGTCCACGTCAAGAGCGTCAACACGCTGAACCGCAAGGGGAAGAAGCGCCGCAACCGCAAGTCCAACACCGTGGGCCAGCGGCCTTCCACCAAGCGCGCCGTGGTGACGCTCATCGGCGGCGACAAGATCGACCTCTTCGAGAAGAGCTGAGAGCCCTCCCATGGCCCTGCGCAAACGGAAGCCCACCAGCCCCGCCCGTCGTTTCCAGACGGTGTCGGACTTCGCCGAGATCACCCGGTCGAAGCCCGAGCGCTCGCTCGTCGTCCCCAAGCCGGGGACGGGCGGTCGCAACAGCTACGGCCGCAAGACGGCCCGCCACCGCGGGGGTGGCCACAAGCAGCAGTACCGCATCGTCGACTTCAAGCGCGACAAGGACGGCATCCCCGCCAAGGTGGCCGCCATCGAGTACGACCCCAACCGCAACGCCCGCATCGCGCTGCTGCACTACTACGACGGCGAGAAGCGCTACATCCTCGCCCCGTCGCAGGTACGCGTGGGTGACGTCCTGGGCAGCGGCCAGGGTTCCGAGATCCGCCCCGGCAACGCCCTGCCGTTGCGCTACATCCCGGTGGGATCCACCATCCACAACATCGAGCTGCGCCCCGGCCAGGGCGGCAAGCTGGCCCGGGGGGCGGGCATGAGCGCCCAGCTGGTGGCGAAGGAGGGCCAGTTCGCCACGCTGCGGCTGCCCTCGACCGAGATGCGCCGCGTGCCCATCGACTGCCGGGGGACGCTGGGCGAGGTGGGCAACGCCGAAGCCGAGCTGGTGTCGATAGGCAAGGCGGGGCGCAACCGGTGGAAGGGCGTGCGCCCCCAGACCCGCGGCGTGGCCATGAACCCCGTCGACCACCCCCTCGGTGGTGGCGAGGGCAAGTCCTCGGGTGGTCGTCACCCGGTGTCGCCGTGGGGCAAGCCCGAGGGTCGCACCCGGGCCCGCCGCAAGTCGTCGAACCAGATGATCGTGCGTCGTCGCCGCAGCCGCGGCGCACGCCGGTGAGCGGAACCGAAGGAGCGCTGTCGCATGCCTCGTAGCCTGAAGAAGGGGCCCTTCGTGGACGACCACCTCCTCAAGAAGGTGGACGCCCTGAACGCCACCAGCGAGAAGCGCGTCATCAAGACGTGGTCGCGGCGCTCCACCATCATCCCCGACATGGTGGGCCACACCATCGCCGTCCACGACGGGCGCAAGCACGTGCCCGTGTACATCACGGAGTCGATGGTCGGCCACAAGCTGGGCGAGTTCGCCGCCACACGGACCTTCCGGTATCACGCCGGCCAGGAACGGCAAGCGAGGCGATGACGTGACCGGCGTGAAGACCAACGAGCGGCCCGGCACCCGGGCGGTGCTGCGCCACTACCGCATGTCTGCCTACAAGGCCCGCCAGGTCCTCGACCTCGTGCGGGGCTTGGACGTCGACCGCGCCAGGGAGACCCTCGAGTCCACGCCGCGAGGCGGCACGGGTGGTGGCCAAGGTGCTGGCGTCGGCGGTGGCAAACGCCCGCCACAACGAGCAGCTCGACCCCGAGGACCTGTACGTGTCGGCGTGCTTCGCCGACGAGGGGACGACGCTCAAGCGCTGGCGGCCCCGGGCGCGGGGCCGGGCCACCCGGATCCGCAAGCGCACCTGCCACATCACCGTCATCGTCAGCCGCCTCCCCGACGACCGCCTCGAGCGGCGGCGGGCCCGCCGTGCGGCGGAGACCACCGCCATGCGCTCGCGTCGGGTGGCCGCATCGCGCCGCGGCTCGACCGGTGACGCGGCCGAGGAACGAGACGGGGCGGTCCACGGCCGACGGCGACGAGGTGCTGTCCGACGCCGAGGTCGAGGACGTCGTCGACGTGGACACCGACCTCGACACCGACGAGGTCGACACCGACACCGACACCGACGAGGTCGAGGCACTGGACCAGGCCGGGGACGACGAGGCCGAGGCCGACGTGGTGGCCGAGGCCGACGTCGCCGAGACGGCGACGACCGAGACCGACCAGGACGACGAGGCGCCGGCCGCGCCGCGCCGGGCCCGGGCGGCGCGCAAGACCACCAAGAAGGCGGCGGCCAAGGCCGACGGCGCCGACGAGAGTACCGACACCGACGAGGGCGGAGATGCCGCCGCCGACGCGCCGGACGAGGAAGAGAAGGGCTGAGCCATGGGCCAGAAGGTCAACCCCTACGGTTTCCGCCTCGGCGTGACCACCGACTGGAAGTCGCGCTGGTTCGAGGAGCGCAACTACCAGGACTTCATCATCGAGGACTGGAAGATCCGCGACTACCTGATGTCCCAGCTCGAATCGGCCGCCGTCAGCCGCATCGAGATCGAGCGGACGCGGGACCGCCTCCGGGTCGACATCCACACCGCACGGCCCGGCATCGTCATCGGCCGCCGCGGGTCGGAGGCGGACCGGCTGAAGAAGAAGCTCGAGGACATCACCGGGCTGCGCAACCGGATCCAGCTCAACATCCAGGAGATCAAGCAACCCGAGCTCGACGCCGCCCTCATCGCCCAGAGCATCGCCGACCAGCTGGCCCGCCGGGTGGCGTTCCGCCGGGCCATGAAGCGGGCCATGCAGACGGTGACCAAGGCGGGGGCGCTCGGTGTCCGGGTGCAGTGCTCGGGCCGCCTGGGTGGCTCGGAGATGGCCCGCAAGGAGGGCTACCGCGAGGGCAGGGTCCCGCTGCACACCCTGCGGGCCGACATCGACTACGGGTTCCGCGAGGCCAAGACCACCTTCGGGCGCATCGGCGTCAAGGTGTGGATCTACAAGGGCGACATCCTCCCCTACCGCCTGTCGTCGGAGGACAAGATCTCCCGCGAGGCGGCCATGGCCGCGGGCGAGACATCGGGGGCGTCGACGCCCCGCCGGCTCGTCACCGCCGGTGGTGGCCGTCGCCGGGCCGAGCAGGGCGAGCCCGGCAGCGTCCTCACCGCCCCGGTGTCCCTCCCCGAGGGCGTCGAGCCGGGCGCCGCCCCGGCGGCAACGGGCGAGCCCGGCGAGCCCGGCACGGAGACGGCGTCGGCGCCGCTTCCCGGTGCCGCCCCCGCCGCCGACGACTTCGAGCGTCTGCTGGCGGAGGAAGAGGAGATCGAGCGCCGCACCCGCAACGAGCATCACGAGACGCCGCACTTCCGCAAGGAGTCCGACTGATGTTGATGCCCCGCAAGGTCAAGCACCGCAAGCAGCACCGCGGCCGTCGCGACGGCCTGGCCAAGGGCGGCACGACCATCAACTTCGGCGACTTCGGCATCCAGGCCCTCGAGCCGGGCTGGATGACCCAGCGCCAGATCGAGGCCGCCCGTATCGCCATGACCCGTCACGTCAAGCGTGGCGGCAAGGTGTGGATCCGCGTCTTCCCCGACAAGCCCGTCACCCAGAAGCCGGCCGAGACCCGCATGGGGTCGGGCAAGGGCAACCCCGAGCACTGGGTGGCCGTGGTCCGTCCCGGGCGCGTCCTGTTCGAGCTGGCCGGGGTGGAGCCCGACCTGGCGCGCGAGGCCATGGAGCGCGCCATCCAGAAGCTCCCCTTCAAGGCACGCTTCCTCGTCCGTCCGGGCACCCACGGGGCGCCCGAGGTGGAGGTGTAGCGACATGCCCACCGGATCCGATCTGCGTGAGCTCGACGACGAGGAGCTCGAGAGCCGCCTCGGCGAGTACCGGCGCGAGCTGCTCAACCTGCGCTTCCAGCTGGCCACCGGCCAGCTGGACAACATCACGCGCCTGTCGACGGTGCGCAAGGACGTGGCCCGGGTGCTCACGATCCTGCGCGACCGCGAGATCGCCATGGCCGAGGGCCGCTTCGCCGGCCCCGTGGAGTCGACCCGGCGCCGGCGCCCGGTCGAGGACGTCGAGGACGAGTTCGACACCCCCGCCCCCCGGGCGCGGCGGCGCCGGACCGCCGACGATGCGGAGGCCGGGGACGCGTCCGAGGCCGAGGACGACGTCGTGGCCGGTACGGCCGGCGCCGAGGTGGACGATCTCGACACCGACGACGCGGCCGGGATCGACGACGAGGCGGACGAGGACGAGGAGGACGAGGCATGACCGGGCAAGAGCCCTCCGCGCCCGAGGCGCGCCACACCCGCAAGACCCGCGAGGGTCTCGTGGTGTCCGACAAGATGCAGGCCACCGTCATCGTGGCCGTGGTCGAGCGCGTCCGCCACGCCCGCTACGGCAAGACGGTGCAGCGCACGCGCAAGCTCTACGCCCACGACGAGGGCCACGACGCCAAGATCGGCGACCGGGTCAGGGTCATGGAGTCCCGGCCGCTCTCCAAGCTCAAGCGCTGGCGCGTCACCGAGGTCCTGGAGCGGGCCCGGTGATCCAGCAGGAGTCACGGCTCAAGGTGGCCGACAACTCGGGTGCCCGGGAGGTCCTGTGCATCAAGGTCCTCGGAGGGTCCCGTCGCCGCTACGCGGGGATCGGGGACATCTTCGTGGCCACGGTCAAGGACGCCATCCCCGGCGCCGCGGTCAAGAAGGGCGAGGTCGTGCGGTGCGTGGTCGTGCGCACGGCGAAGGAGACACGGCGCCCCGACGGCAGCTACATCAGGTTCGACGAGAACGCAGCGGTCCTCATCAACGAGCAGCAGCAGCCCCGGGGCACCCGCATCTTCGGGCCCGTCGGCCGCGAGCTGCGCGACAAGCGGTTCATGCGGATCGTCTCTCTCGCTCCGGAGGTGTTGTGATGCGGATTCGCAAGGGTGACACGGTGCAGGTGCTGTCGGGCAAGCACCGGGGCAAGCGCGGCCAGGTCATGGTGGCGATCCCCTCCCAGGGCAAGGTCATCGTGGACGGCGCCAACATGGCCAAGCGCCACACCAAGCCGCGTGGCGCCACCATGCAGGGCGGCATCATCGACAAGGACATGCCCCTGCCCGTGTCGGCCGTGGCCATCGTGTGCGGGTCGTGCGGGCCCAGCCGGATCGGCATCACCGTCGACGAGGCGGGCCGCAAGGTGCGGGTGTGCCGCAAGTGCGGGACGGAGCTGTCGTGACCGTCGCCCCCACGCGGTGCGGCCCCGCCTGAAGGAGCGCTACGACACGGTGCTGCGCGCCCAGCTCCAGCAGGAGCTCGGCCTGCCCAACGTCATGGAGGTCCCCCGCCTCGACAAGATCGTCATCAACATGGGCGTGGGCAAGGCGACGCAGCAGCCCTCGCTCATCGAGGGGGCGGTGCGCGACCTCGAGGTGATCGCCGGCCAGAAGCCGGTGATCACGAGGGCCCGGCGCTCCATCGCCGCCTTCAAGCTCCGCGAGGGCATGGCAATCGGGACCAAGGTGACGCTGCGCGGCGACCGGGCCTGGGAGTTCCTCGACCGGCTCATCGCCCTTGCCATCCCCCGCATCCGTGACTTCCGGGGCCTGCCGGCCAACTCGTTCGACGGCCGGGGGAACTACACCTTCGGCGTGACCGAGCAACTCATCTTCCCCGAGATCGACTACGACCGCGTGGACACGACGCGGGGCATGGACATCACCATCGGCACCACCGCCCGCAACGACACGGAAGGCCGTGCCTTCCTGGTCGCATTCGGGTTCCCATTCAGGCAGGAGAACGTCTAGCACCATGGCGAAGAAGGCATTGATCGAGAAGCAGCAGCGGACGCCCAAGTTCAAGGTCCGGGCGTACACGAGGTGCCGTCGGTGCGGCCGCCCCAAGTGCGGTGCTGCGCAAGTTCGGCCTGTGCCGCATCTGCCTGCGCGTCATGGTGCACGCCGGGGAGATCCCCGGCGTCACCAAGGCCAGCTGGTGAGGGGGGGAATGCGCTCATGACGATGACCGACCCCATCGCCGACATGCTCACCCGCATCCGCAACGCCAACACGGCGATGCACGACACGGTGCAAGATGCCGAGCTCGAAGCTGAAGGAGTCCCTGGCCGTGATCCTCGAGCGCGAGGGGTACATCGCCGGTTACGGCGTCGCCCCTGCCACCGCGGGCCCGGGCAGCGTGCTCGAGATCCAGCTCAAGTACGCGTCGGACCGGTCGCGGACCATCGCCGGCCTCAAGCGGGTGTCGCGGCCCGGCCTGCGCATCTACGCCCGGGCCGACCGCATGCCGCGGGTGCTGGGCGGCATGGGGGTGGCTGTGGTGTCCACCAGCCAGGGCCTCATGACCGACCGCGAAGCGCGTCAGCGACGCATGGGCGGGGAGGTCCTCTGCTATGTGTGGTGAGGATCGCGTGGTCGAAGGAGGTGTGCTGATATGTCGCGTGTCGGCCGAGCCCCGATTGCCGTCCCCGGAGGGGTCACGGTGACCCTCGCCGACCGCGTGGTCACGGTGGCCGGACCCCAGGGCAGCCTGTCGCGGCCCCTGCCCGGTGCGATCACCGTGCGCCAGGAGGGCACAACCTGGTGGTGGAGCGCCCCGACGACCAGCGCCAGAACCGGGCGCTGCACGGCCTCACCCGCTCGCTCGTGGCCAACATGGTGACCGGGGTCACCGACGGCTTCAGCAAGGAGCTCGAGATCGTGGGCGTCGGCTACCGGGCCGCGGCCCAGGGTCCCGGCTCCCTCGAGCTCGCCCTCGGGCTTCTCACACCCCGTGTCGGTGGAGGCCCCCGAGGGCGTCACCTTCGAGGTGCCCGTGCCCACCCGCATCGTGGTGCGGGGCATCGACAAGGAGAAGGTGGGCCAGGTGGCCGCCGACATCCGCAAGCTCCGCAAGCCCGAGCCCTACAAGGGCAAGGGCATCCGCTACGCCGGCGAGCGGGTCATCCGCAAGGCCGGCAAGGCGGCCAAGTAACGATGGCGACGGCAGCGGCACGCAAGCGCAGCTGCGGATCCGGCGTCACGCCCGGGTGCGCAAGACGATCTCCGGCACCCCGCAGCGGCCCCGCCTGGCCGTGTTCCGGTCGGGCAGGCACATCTCGGCCCAGGTCATCGACGACCACGCCGGGCGCACGCTGGCCGCGGCCAGACGGTGGAGCCCGCCCTGCGGGCGGCGGGGGGCGGGGCGGCAACGTCACCGCCGCCGCGGCCGTGGGCAGTCTGGTGGCACAGCGAGCCACCGCGGCCGGGGTGAGCCGGGTGGTGTTCGACCGTGGTGGCAACCGCTATCACGGCAGGGTGGCGGCGCTGGCGGACGCGGCCCGAAAGGGAGGACTGGAGTTCTGATGCTCGACGGACAGTTCGAGGAGCGGACCATCCGCGTGAACCGGGTGGCCAAGGTGGTCCAGGGCGGCCGCCGGTTCTCGTTCACGGCCCTCATGGTCGTGGGCGACGGCAACGGGCGGGTGGGTCTCGGCTACGGCAAGGCCAAGGAGGCCGGCCTGGCCGTGCAGAAGGGCATCGAAGAGGCCCGCAAGAACATGTTCGACGTTCCGCTGGCGGGCTCGACCATCACCCACCCGATCATCGGCGTGGCCGGCGCCGGGAAGGTCATGCTCAAGCCGGCATCTCCCGGCACCGGCGTCATCGCCGGTGGAGCGGCGCGCGCCATCCTGGAGATGGCCGGCATCCACGACATCCTGTGCAAGTCGCTGGGTTCGTCCAACGGCATCAACGTGGCGCACGCCACCATCGCCGGCCTGAAGTCGCTGAAGCGGCCCGAGGACGTGGCCCGCCTGCGGGGCAAGCCCGTGGACGAGGTCGTCCCCCGGCCGGCGTGCTGCGCGCCTACCGCGAGCGCCAGCGGGCCGGCCGACCTGTTCCAGGAGGTGCAGACGTGAGCGCGGCGCGTGCCACCGGCGAGGCGGGGGAGGGCTCGACCACCGGGCACCTGCGCGTCACCCAGGTCCGCTCGGGCATCTCCACCAAGCCCAAGCACCGGGGCACGCTGCGGGCCCTGGGCCTGCGCGGCGTGGGCCGCAGCCGCATCCTCCCCGACCGGCCCGACGTCCGGGGCATGGTGGCCCGCGTGCCCCACCTGGTGACGGTGGAGCCGGCCGACGAGGCCGAGGCAGCCGAGCAGCGCGGGCGCACCGACGCCTCGCGCCGGGCCCGGCGGGCATCCGAGGGCCGGGTGGGTCGCCGCCGCCGCCGGCAGCGCCAAGGAGACGTCATGAAGCTGCACGATCTGCGTCCCGCCCCGGGTTCGAACCGCCCCAGATGCGGGTCGGCCGGGGCATCGGGGGCAAGGGCGGCAAGACCGCCGGCCGGGGCACGAAGGGCACCGGCGCCCGCGACACGGTGAAGCCCGGGTTCGAGGGCGGCCAGCTGCCCCTGGCCCAGCGGGTGCCCAAGTTGAAGGGCTTCCACAACCCCTTCCGGGTCGGTCCTACGCCGTGGTGAACCTCGACATCCTCGACACCCTGACCGGGGACGAGGCCACCCCGGCCACGCTGCACGCCGCGGGCCGCGTCCGCAAGGGCGCCCTGGTCAAGGTGCTCGGCCGGGGCGAGCTGCACCGGGCCGTCAGGGTGCAGGCCCACGCCGTGTCGGCCTCGGCCCGCGCCGCCATCGAGGCAGCCGGCGGCAGCGTCGACATCCTTCCCCCGCCCTTCGGTCACGGGCGCCCCCCTGCCCGGGGCAATGCGCTCACCAACCGGTAGCCTCGTACCCCCGGGCCACGGCGCGCGAGCGAGGAGAAGCGGCGTTGCTCTCGAGCTTGAAGAACATCTTCAAGGTTCCCGACCTTCGCAACAAGGTTCTGTTCACCCTGCTCGTCATCGGGATCTATCAGCTCGGGGCGAACGTCATCTGCCCCTACATCTCCATCAAGCAGGTCCAGGCCCTCGAGGCGACGGCCAAGAAGAACGGCATCCTCGGGTTCCTGAACCTGTTCTCCGGCGGTGGCCTGCTTCGCATGGCCGTGTTCGGGCTGGGGATCATGCCCTACATCACCAGCTCGATCATCATCCAGCTGCTCTCGACGGTGATCCCCAAGCTCGAGGAGTGGCGCGACCAGGGTGCGGTGGGGCAGAAGAAGCTCACCCAGACCACGCGCTACCTCACCGTCGGCCTCGCCCTGCTGCAGTCGGCGGGCCTCGTCTACGTGTTCCACAACGGCGGCGGCGGGCTGCTCGGGAACTCCAACATCGACCTCATTCCCAACTTCAACCTGTGGCGGGCCGGGTTCATCTGCATGACGCTCACGGCCGGCACGGCCTTCGTCATGTGGCTGGGGGAGAACATCACGCAGCGGGGCATCGGGAACGGCATGTCCATCCTGATCTTCGCCAACGTCACGGCCGGCATCCCCGCCGGCGGCACGGCCGTGCTCACCCAGGGCGGCTCGCTCAAGTTCGGCACCATCGTGGCCCTGACGCTGGTCCTTCTGGTGGTGGTGGTGTTCATGGAGCAGGGCCAGCGCCGCATCCCCGTCACCTTCGCCAAACGGGTGGTGGGGCGGCGGATGTACGGGGGGTCGTCGACCTACATCCCGCTCAAGGTCAACCAGTCCGGCGTCATCCCCATCATCTTCGCCAACTCGCTGCTCTACATCCCGGTGCTGCTGGCCAACATCATCCCGTGGACGCCGCTGCGCACCTTCGTGAACAACCACATCACGCCCACGAGCCTGCTGTACGTCGGCCTGTACGGCCTGCTCATCTTCGCCTTCACCTTCTTCTACGTCTACGTCGCCTTCGACCCGCACCAGCAGGCGGACATCATCCGCAAACAGGGCGGGTACATCCCGGGCATCCGGCCCGGGCCGCCCACGGAGCGATACCTGGCGCGCATCCTCAACCGCATCACCGTTCCCGGGGGTCTGTACCTGGCACTGGTGGCCGTGCTGCCATCACTGCTCATGGCCCTGTGGAACATCCAGGGCTATCCCTTCTACGGGACCACGCTGCTCATCGCCGTCGGCGTGTCGCTCGAGACCATGCGGCAGATCGACAGCCAGCTCATGATGCGGAACTACGAGGGCTTCCTGAAGTAGGACGGTGGTACCCGGCGTCAGGCTCGTGGTCCTCGGCAAGCAGGGGGCAGGCAAGGGAACCCAGTGCGTGCGCCTGTCGCACCACTACGTCGTGCCCACATCTCCACCGGCGACATGCTGCGCGCCGCGGTGAAGATCGGCTCGGCGCTCGGGGTCAAGGTCAAAGAGACCATGGACAGAGGCGAGCTGCTGCGGCGACGACATCATCATGGAGATGGTCGCCGACCGCCTGTCGGAGCCCGACGCCCGGGCCCGGGGTTTCATCCTCGACGGCTGCCCCCGCACCACCCACCAGGCCGAGGCGCTGGCCGCCCTGCTCCTGCCGGGGGTGCTCGACATGGTCGTGGACATCGAGGTGCCCACCGCCCAGGTCCTGCGCCGGCTGGCGAGCCGCCGTGTGTGCACCGACTGCGGTACCAACTACTCGGTCGCCACGCCGCCCAAGGTCAACTGGACCTGCGACATCTGCGGTGGCGAGGTCATCCAGCGCCAGGACGACACCGAGGACGCCATCCGCATGCGCCTCGACCTCTACGAGCGCCAGACCACCCCGCTCATCGACTGGTACGAGTCACGGGGCCAGCTGGCCAAGGTCTCGGGCACGGGCTCGCCCGACGTCGTGCTGCGCCGGGTCATCCGGGCCATCGAGGACCGGCGGGGACAGGGGCCGGCGCCGGTGAGGCGCAGCGTGGAGGAGATCGCCAAGATGCGCCGGGCCGGCCGGGTGGTGGCCGAGATGCACGACGCCACCAGGGCGGCCGTCCGCCCCGGGGTCACGACCGCCGAGCTCGACGCCGTGGCCCGCGACGTCATCGAGCGGCGCGGGGCGCGATCGAACTTCCTGCACTACCGGGGGTTCCCGGCCGTGATCTGCACGTCGCCCAACGACATGATCGTCCACGGCATCCCCGGTGGCTACGTCCTCGAGGAGGGCGACATCATCTCCATCGACTGCGGCGCCATCGTCGAGGGGTACCACGGCGACGCCGCCTTCACCATGGGGGTGGGGGAGGTGTCGGCCGAGGCCACCCGCCTCCTCGAGATCACCGAGCGGAGCCTGTGGAGCGGCATCGACCAGCTCCGGTCGGGCAACCGCCTGCACGAGGTGGGCCGGGCCGTGCAGGCCGTGGCCGAGGGGGCGGGGTTCTCGGTGGTGCGCGAGTACGTGGGCCACGCCATCGGCACCCAGATGCACGAGGAGCCCCAGGTGCCCAACTACTGGCCGGGCCAGGGCGGCCCCATGCTCAAGTCGGGGATGGTGTTCGCGGTGGAGCCGATGGTGAACGCCGGCGGGCCGGGCACCCGGCAGCTCGAGGACGGCTGGAGCGTGGTCACCGCCGACGGCAGCCTGTCGGCGCACTTCGAGCACAGCATCGCCGTGACCGAGGACGGGCCCGAGGTCCTCACCCTGCCGTGAGGCGCCCGCCGGCCCGGCCGGTGCCCGGGCCGGCACCGGGGTCCGCCCCTCCAGAGGCGGATCGGACGGACCCCGGGGGCCGGTAGTCTCTGGTGCGGGGCCGCCCCCTGCGGGACCCCCTGGCCGGAGCTCCGCAGAGGCGCTATCCTGTTAGGTCGGCTCGCCAGGGCATGACCGGGGGTTCACCCCCGGGTTCCCGGTCGTGGCAGGCCGAGTCACCGCCGTCCCCAAGGGCCGGGACAGCCGGCATGCCCCGGCCATCCGTGTCCCGGTAGCGGCGTGCCAGTCGACAAGAACGAATCGAGGAGGAGTCACCTGCCGAAGCCCAAGGAGGACGCGATCGTGCTCGAGGGGACGGTCGTCGAGCCGCTCCCCAACGCCATGTTCCGCGTGGAGCTCGAGAACGGCCACAAGGTGCTGGCCCACAGCTCCGGGAAGATGCGGATGCACCGGATCCGGATCCTCCCGGGTGATCGACGTGCAGGTGGAGATCACGCCCTACGACCTGAGCCGGGGGCGTATCACCTACCGCTACAAGTGAGGGAGCCGCCTGGCGGCGGGCAGGGACAGGGACACGAGGCAGAGGCGAGAGCGATGAAGGTTCGACCGAGCGTCAAGACGATGTGCGAGAAGTGCAAGGTCATCCGCCGCCACGGGCGGGTCATGGTGATCTGCGACAACCCCCGGCACAAGCAGCGTCAGGGTTGACACGGGGTGGGGCCGGGCCGGCCGGCAGGGCGACGGCAGACAGAAGGACAGGAGCGTTCCTAGGTGGCACGGATCTCCGGAGTGGACATCCCCCGCGAGAAGCGGCTCGAGATTTCCCTGACCTACATCTTCGGCATCGGCCGGACCCGGGCGCAGCAGACCATCGCCGGGACCGACCTCGACCCCGACACCCGGGTGCGTGACCTCACCGACGAAGAGGTCGCCCGCCTGCGGTCGTACATCGACACCAACTTCAAGGTGGAGGGCGACCTCCGCCGGGACATCGCCCAGGACATCAAGCGCAAGATGGAGATCGGCTGCTACGAGGGCGTGCGGCACCGCAAGGGCCTCCCCGTCCACGGCCAGCGCACCCACACCAACGCCCGCACCCGCAAGGGCCCCAAGAAGACCGTCGCCGGCAAGAAGAAGGTACGGAAGCACTGATGCCCGAGAGCAGCCAAGACCGCCAAGACCGCCAAGACCGCCAAGTCGGCGTCCGCCCGCCGGCCGAGAAAGCGCGAGCGCAAGAACATCGCCTACGGGGTGGCCCACATCAAGAGCTCCTTCAACAACACGATCATCAGCATCTCGGACCACGAAGGCAACGTGCTGGCCTGGGCATCGGCCGGCAACGTGGGCTTCAAGGGTTCGCGCAAGTCGACCCCCTTCGCCGCCCAGCTCGCCGCCGAGCAGGCGGCGCCGGCGCGCCATGGAGCACGGCGTGCGCAAGGTCGACGTGCTCGTCCGGGGCCCCGGCTCCGGTCGCGAGACCGCCATCCGGTCCCTCGCCGCCGTGGGCATCGAGGTCGCCGGCATCAAGGACGTCACCCCCATCCCGCACAACGGCTGCCGCCCCAAGAAGCGGCGGCGGGTGTAGCGGGAACGAGAAGGAGCACCACACCCCCATGGCGCGATACACCGGGCCCGTCTGCCGGCTCTGCCGGCGCGAGCGGACCAAGCTGTTCTTGAAGGGCGAGCGCTGCTACTCGCTCAAGTGCCCCGTCTCCGAGGCCGTCACCGACCGCCACAGCCGCGCCTACCCGCCGGGCGAACACGGCCGTGACCGCATGCGCCAGGGGTCGGAGTACCTGGCCCAGCTGCGCGAGAAGCAGAAGGCCCGCCGCATCTACGGCCTCCTCGAGCGCCAGTTCCGCAACCTGTACGCCGAGGCCAGCCGCCAGCCCGGCATCACGGGCGAGAACCTGCTGCGCCTGCTCGAGCTGCGCCTCGACAACGTCACCTTCCGGGCCACCTGGGGTGCCAGCCGGGCCCAGGCCCGGCAGCTGGTGCGCCACGGCCACATCCTCGTGAACGGCAAGCGGGTCACCATCCCGAGCTACCGGGTCCGGCAGGGCGACGTGGTCACGCTCAAGCAGTCGTCGCGCGAGCTCTACTTCGTGCGCCGCAACCTCGACACCATCGACCGCCCCCTCCCCCTGTGGCTCGAGTCGGGCGAGGCCCGGGCCCAGGTCCGGGTGACGACGTTGCCCGAGCGCGAGCACATCGACGAGCCGCTGCGCGAGTCGCTCATCGTCGAGCTCTACTCCAAGTAGCACCCCTCCCCCACGACCCCCAGGAGCCAGTCGCATGCTCATCATCCAGCGTCCCACCGTGGAGGCCATCGGCGAGGAGGAGGCCCACCGCCAGCGGTTCGCGGTGAGCCCCCTCGAGCCGGGCTTCGGCCACACGCTCGGCAACTCCATCCGCCGCACGCTGCTGTCGTCCATCCCCGGCGCGGCCGTGACCCAGGTGCGCTTCGACGACGCCCTGCACGAGTTCACGACGCTGCCGGGTGTGAAGGAGGACATCACCGACATCATCCTGAACCTGAAGGACCTCGTCCTGCGGGTGCACTCCGACGACCCCGTGACGCTGCGCTGCGACAAGCGCGGCCCCGGTGACGTGACCGCGGGGGACCTGCAACTCACCGCCGACGTCGAGGTCCTCAACCCCGAGCTGCACATCGCCACCTTGAACGGCAAGGGGCGCCTGGCCATCGACGTCACCGTCGAGCGGGGCCGGGGCTACGCCTCGGCGGAGCGCAACAAGCGATCGAGCACAATCGGCGTCCTGCCCGTCGACTCCATCTTCTCGCCCGTGCGGCGGGTGGCCTTCTCGGTGGAGCCCGTGCGGGTGGAGCAGTCCACGGACTTCGACCGCCTCGTCCTCGACATCGAGACCGACGGGTCGCTCAGCCCCCGCGAGGCCCTGGCCTCGGCGGGCGACACCCTGCGCTCGCTGGTGGGGCTCGTGGCCGAGCTCGAGGACGAGCCCCAGGGCCTCGAGCTGGGCGAGGTGGGCACCTCCACCAGCGGGTCCCCCGATCTCGACCTCGCCATCGAGGACCTCGACCTCTCCGAGCGCCCCCGCAACTGCCTCAAGCGGGCCCAGGTGAACACCATCGGCGAGCTGGTCGAGCGCACCGCCGAGGACCTGCTGGCCATCACCAACTTCGGTCAGAAGTCCCTCGACGAGGTCATCCAGCGTCTCGACGAGCGGGGCCTGTCGCTCCGCGTCAAGGACTGAGGCGGTCGTGCGCGGCACCCCCCGCAGAGGCCGTCGCCTGGGCGGCGACGCTGCCCACCAGAAGGCCATGCTCGGCAACCTGGTTGCCTCGCTCATCGCCGCCGAGTCCCTCGTCACCACCGAAGCCAAGGCCAAGGCCCTGCGGCCGGTGGCGGAGAAGTGCATCACCGCCGCCGTCAAAGGCGGCGTGTACCGCCAGCGCAACGTGGTGGCCCTCATCCGGGACAAGGACATGGCCCACAAGCTGTTCCAGGAGATCGGTCCCCGCTACTCGGACCGCCCCGGGGGCTACACCCGCATCCTGAAGCTCGGCCCCCGGCTGGGGGACAGCGCGCCCATGGCGCGCATCGAGCTGGTTTGACGCTGTTCGACCCCGATCTCGCCGCCGCCCCCGGGGACGGCGCGCAGACGGGGTCCGACGTGTCCCCGCCCGCCCGCGGGCCGGTCCCCGCCGTCACCACCCGCCTCCGCCTGGCCGTCGCCTACGACGGGTCGGGGTTCCGGGGCTTCGCCGCCCAGCCCGGGCAGCGGACCGTGGGTGGGGAGCTGGCCAGGGCGATCGGCGTGGTCGCCGGCCACCCCGTCGAGCTCGTGTGCGCGGGGCGCACCGACGCCGGGGTGCACGCCACCGGGCAGGTGGTGCACGTCGACGTCGATCCCGACACCGACCCGCAGCGCCTGGTGCGGTCGGTGAACGCCATGCTCGGCCCGGCCGTGGTGCTGCGATCGGCGGAGGTGGCCGCCCCCGGCTTCGACGCCCGGCGCTCGGCCACGGCCCGTCATTACCGCTACCTCGTGCTCGAGGCGCCCGGGCCCGATCCCCTCCTCGCACCCCTGGCGTGGCAGGTGGCGGGCCCCCTGGACCTCGCGCGCCATGCGCAGCGGGGCCGACGCCCTGCTCGGGGAGCACGACTTCCGGGCCTTCTGCCGGCGCGTCCCGGGGACCGAGCCCGGGACCCCCATCCCCCGGCGCGTGCTCGACGCCCGCTTCTCGGTGATGGCGCTCGGCCCCCCCGATCTCGAGGCCGGCGCCCGGCTGCTGCGCTTCGACATCGAGGCCACCTCGTTCTGCCACCAGATGGTGCGCTCGGTGGTGGGCGTGCTCGTCGACGTGGGACGGGGCCGGCGCCGGGCCTCGGACGTGTCGTGGCTGCTGCGCAGCGGCGACCGGTCGCGGCGGCGGCAACATCCTGGCCCCGCCCCAGGGGCTGTGCCTCACGACCGTGGCGTACGGGGAGTGACGGCCCGGGGCGTGCCCGGGGCCCCCGGCACCGCCAGCCCGCCTGCGCCGCCTGCGCCGCCGGCGCCGCTTGCCCGGTGTCGTCCCAGCACATAAGGTTGTAGGCCGGTCACCGCAGGTCCAGGCCCCCCGGGGCGCATGTCGGCGGCGGCCACCACCCCCTCCCGGAGGCGCCCGCCGGTGCCGTCCCGAGCGGGGCACGAGACGAGGACTCCGCTGTGCGCACCTATTCCCCCAAGGCCACCGAGATCGTGAAGAGCTGGCACGTCGTCGACGCCGACGGCCTCGTGCTCGGGCGGCTGGCGACGACGGTGGCCTCGATGCTGCGGGGCAAGCACAAGCCCACCTTCGCTCCCCACATCGACACCGGCGACCACGTGGTCGTGGTGAACGCGGCCAAGGTGGTCATGACCTCGGACAAGGCGGGCAAGAAGTTCGTGTACCGCCACAGCGGCTACCCCGGCGGCCTCACCTCGACCGGCTACGACAAGCTGCTCGCCACCCGGCCGGAAGAGGTCGTGCGCCGCGCCGTGCGGGGCATGCTCCCCCGCACCCGGCTGGGGCGCCAGCAGCTCAACAAGCTGAAGGTGTACGCCGGTCCCGACCACCCCCACCAGGCCCAGCGGCCCGAGCCGCTGGACCTACCCACGGCCAAGGCCCGGTCGTAGGGTCCCCGGACCCTCACCCGCCCGCCCGCCAGACAGGATCGACGACACCGTGTCCACCAAGACCAAGCTCCCCGCCCCCCTGTGCCAGACGACGGGCCGCCGCAAGGCGGCCGTGGCCCGCGTCCGGATCCGCCCGGGCGACGGCAAGATCACCGTCAACCGGCGCACGTTCGAGGACTACTTCGCCTCCGCCACCCACCGCATGGTGGTGACCGAGCCCCTGCGGGTCGCCAACCGCGCCGAGGGCTACGACATCGACGCCACCATCGACGGCGGCGGTGTGTCGGGCCAGGCCGGCGCGCTGCGGCTGGGCATCGCCCGCTCGATGGTGGAGCTCGACCCCGAGCTCCGCTCCACGCTCAAGAAGGCCGGCCTGCTCACCCGCGACGCCCGCGAGAAGGAGAGCAAGAAGTACGGCCTCAAGAAGGCCCGCAAAGCCCCCCAGTACTCCAAGCGGTAGCCGGCGTGGGGGTGCGGTTCGGCACCGACGGCATCCGCGGGGTCGCCAACGCCGAGCTCGGTGCGGAACTGGTCATGGCGCTCGGCCGGGCCGCGGCCCGCGCTCTCGGCGCCGAGCGCTTCCTCGTGGGCCGCGACACCCGCCGATCGGGCCCGTTGCTCCAGGCGGCGCTGTCGGCCGGCATGGCGAGCGAGGGTGCCGACGTCGTCGACCTGGGGGTCCTTCCCACCCCCGGCGTGGCCTTCCTCTCCGCCCGTCGTGGCGTCCCCGCCGCCATGGTGTCGGCGTCGCACAACCCATTCGCCGACAACGGCATCAAGCTCTTCGCCGCCGGCGGGCTCAAGCTGCCCGACGCGGCCGAGGAGGCGGTGGAGGCCGAGCTCGACGCCGTGCTCGCCGGTGCGGGCGGTGCTCCTCCGGTGGGCCACGGCGTGGGGCTCCTGCGCTCGGAGCCCGACGCCCACCGCGACTACGTCGACCATCTCGTGGGGGTGCTCGAGGGCCGGGACCTGTCGGGCCTGCGCGTCGTCGTGGACTGCGCCAACGGTGCCGCCTCGGCCGTGGCGCCCGAGGTGTTCGAGCGGCTCGGGGCGCAGGTTCGTGTCATCGCCGACCAGCCCGACGGCGCCAACATCAACGACGGCTGCGGGTCCACGTTCCCCGGTCCCCTGGAGGCCGAGGTGGTGGCGAGCGGCGCCGACATCGGCCTCGCCCTCGACGGTGACGCCGACCGGCTGGTGGCGGTGGACCACACCGGGGCGCTCGCCACCGGCGACGAGCTGCTGTCGTTGTTCGCCACCGACCTGGCCGGGCGCGACCTGCTGGCCGCCACCACCGTGGTGGTCACGGTGATGACCAACCTCGGCTTCCATCTGGCCATGGCTGAGCGGGGCATCACCGTCGCGAGACCAGCGTGGGGGACCGCTACGTCCTCGAGGCGCTCGACGAGGGCGGGCTCACCCTGGGCGGCGAGCAGTCGGGGCACATCGTGTTCCGCCGCCTCGCCACCACCGGCGACGGGGTGCTCACCGGGGTGCTGCTGTGCGACCTGGTGCGCCGGAGCGGTGGGTCGCTGGCCGAGCTGGCCCGGGCGTCGATGCGCCGGCTCCCCCAGGTGCTCGAGAACGTGGCCGTGGCCCGGCCCGCAGAGGCCGTGGCGGCCCCCGCCGTGCAGGCCGAGCTGGCCGCCGTCCAGGCCGAGCTGGGCCGCGGGGGCAGGGTGGTGCTCCGAGCCAGCGGCACCGAGCCCCTGGTGCGCGTCATGGTGGAGGCCGAGCACGAGGCCGTGGCCCGGGCAGCCGCGGCCCGCCTGTGCGCCGTGGTGCGGTCCGTGGTCGAAAAGACCCGGTAGGCGCCCCGTTGTGCACCGTCGTCCCCGCTTGGTGGTGACGGGGCCGTAGCCTGGAAGCCATGTGCGGCATCATCGGCGCCACCGGCGGGGACGACGTCCTCGACGTCCTCCTCGACGGCCTGGCCCGCCTCGAGTACCGCGGCTACGACTCGGCCGGCGTGGCCCTCCAGCACGACGGCACCCTGTCCCGGGCCCGTGCCGCCACCGGCACCCGCTCGCTCGAGGACCTGCGCAAGGTGGTGGAGGACGGCCCCGGTGCGGTGGCGGCGGGCATCGGTCACACCCGGTGGGCCACCCACGGGCACCCCACCGAGGCCAACGCCCACCCCATCCTGGACTGCACGGGCACCGTGGCCGTGGTGCACAACGGCATCATCGAGAACTGGCGGGAGCTGGTGGCGGGCCTGCGCGACGGGGGGCGCGTCTTTGTGTCCGACACCGACACCGAGGTCATCGCCCACCTGGTGGAGGACGAGCTGTCGGGCGGGTCGTCGATCGCCGAGGCCGTACGCGGCGCCGTGCGCCAGATCCGCGGTGCGTTCGCCCTGGCGGTGGTGTGCGCGGGTGAGCCCGGCA
>CAWIWK010000024.1:0-53196 GCA_963839605.1 uncultured Acidimicrobiales bacterium
ATCGAATCGGGGTTCGGCCGCACCGGGCGGTGGTTCGTGTGCGAGCACGAGGGGGTCGTTCCCGACATCGTGACCACGGCCAAGAGCCTGGGCGGAGGTCTTCCCATCGCCGGCGTGACGGGTCGGGCCGAGCTCATGGACGCCGTGCACCCCGGAGGCCTGGGTGGCACGTTCGGGGGCAACCCCGTGGCCTGCGCGGCGGCGCTCGCCGCCATCGACACCATGGAGCGCGACGACCTCCTGGCCAGGGCGCGGGCCATTGGCGGGGTCATGCTGGCCGTCTCGAGGCCATGGCCGCCACCCACGACGTGGTGGGCCAGGCCCGGGGCCGGGGGGCGATGGTCGCCATCGAGCTGGTGGGGCCCGACGGCGCGAGCCCCGACAAGGCGGCCACGGCACGGGGTGGCAGCCGCCTGCCACGCCCAGGGCCTGCTCGTGCTCACCGCCGGCACCTACGGCAACGTGATCCGCCTGCTGCCGCCGCTCGTCATCCCCGACGATCTGCTCGACGAGGGACTCGGCATCCTCGACGCCGCCCTGGCGGGCGTGTGACGGCTCGGCGCCCCGTCAGCGTGGCCTGAGGGCGGCTCGCCCGGTCACCCGTCGATGGCCGACATGACGTGCTTGATGCGCGTGTAGTCCTCGAACCCGTACACCGACAGGTCCTTGCCGTACCCCGAGTGCCGGAACCCTCCGTGGGGCATCTCCGCCACCAGGGGGATGTGGGTGTTGATCCACACGCACCCGAAGTCGAGCCGCTTGGCCATGCGCATGGCCCGGGCGTGATCCGCGTGTCGACACCGACGATGCCAATCCGTACTCCACGCCGTTGGCCCACGCCACGGCCTGGTCCTCGTCGGTGGAAGCGCTGCACGGTGATGACCGGACCGAACACCTCCTGCTGGATGATGTCGTCCTCCTGGCGCACGTCGCTCACCACCGTCGGCTCGTAGAAGAAGCCCCGATCTCCGATACTGCTTGCCCCCGGTCGTGCACCTGGGGCGTGGTCGGGGAGGCCCTCCACGAACGACCGAACCCGGCCCAGCTGGTCCGCGCTGTTGAGGGGCCCGAAGTCCGCTCCCTCGACCTCGGGGCCGGCCACCGTCTGGGCCAGGGCCCGCTCCACCAAGGCGGCGGCCAGCTCGTCGTGCACGCCGGGGCCGGCCAGGACCCGGGTGGCGGCGGTGCAGTCTTGGCCGGCGTTGAAATATCCAGCGATGGCGATGCCCTCGGCCGCGGCGGCGACGTCCACGTCGTCGAAGACCACCACCGGGGCCTTGCCCCCGAGCTCCAGGTGGACGCGCTTCACGTCCTCGGCGGCGGAGATCGCCACTTCGCGCCCGGCCCGGACGCTCCCGGTAATGGAGACCATCTGGGGGACGGGGTGCGCCACGAGGGCCCGACCCGTCTCGCGGTTGCCGCACACCACGTTCAGGACCCCTGGCGGCAGGAACTCTGCGGCGATCTCCGCCAGCAGCAGCGTGGACACCGGGGTGGTGTGGGCGGGCTTGAGCACCACGGCGTTGCCCGCCGCGATGGCCGGGGCGAACTTCCAGATGGCCATCATCATCGGGTAGTTCCACGGGGTGACCTGGGCGCACACGCCGACGGGCTCACGCCGGACGAACGAGGTGAATCCCCGCATGTACTCGCCGGCCGAACGTCCCTCGAGGAGCCGGCAGGCGCTGGCGAAGAAGCGGATCTGGTCGACCATGGGAGGGATCTCCTCCGACAGGGTGAGCGCCCGGGGCTTGCCCGTGTTCTCGCATTCGGCGTCGACGAGCTCGCCGGCGCGCGCCTCGACCGCGTCGGCCAACCGGAAGAGGGCGAGGCTGCGTTCCGAGGGGGTGGTCTCGCGCCAGGTCTCGAACGCCCCCTGCGCCACGGCGAAGGCGCGGTCGACGTCGGTCGGCCCCGAGACGGGCATGGTGGCGAAGGGCTCGCCCGTCGAGGGGTTCACCACGTCCTCGGTGGCCCCCTCCGCGGTGGCCGTGTACTGCCCACCCACGAAGTTCTGCAGCTCACGCCGGTCCCCGGTCATCGCGCTCCTGTCACTCACGGTCCACAGACCCGACGGGCCGTGGGCGGCCCACACTCCCACTCACAGGCCGGGGCGACAAGGGAGGCGGCGAGCGGCGGCGGCCGAGGCCACAAGCGTCGGGACCTTGGCCCCTGTTCGGCCAGCACGGGCGGCGCCACCATCGATGGTGGGGGATGATGTAGGTGAGGAGCGCTCCCCCGAGAGCGACAGGGCGAGGAGGCTGCCATGCGTGTGCTGCTGGTGGGAGCCGGTGGAGTCGGAACGGCGTTTGCCCGGACGGCGGCGCGACGCAAGCTCTTCGAGCACGTGATCGTGGCCGACCACGCCCTCGACAAAGCCGAGCGGGCCGCCCAGGCCGCCAGCGACCGCTTCGACGCGGTGAAGCTCGACGCCTCGGACGAGCACGCCGTGGAGGAGCTGCTGCGGGCCGAACACTGCGACGTGCTCGTCAACGCCGTGGACCCGCGCTTCGTCATGCCCCTGTTCACCGGGGCCCTCCGGGCCAGGACCCACTACCTCGACATGGCCATGTCCCTGTCGCACCCCCACCCCGAGCACCCCTACACAGAACCCGGGGTGAAGCTGGGCGACGAGCAGTTCGCCATGGCCAAGGAGTGGGAGGAGAGCGGCAAGCTGGCCATCGTGGGCATGGGCGTCGAGCCGGGCATGTCCGACGTCTTCGCCCGCTACGCCGCCGACGCGCTCTTCTCCTCCATCGACCAGGTCGGCGTACGCGACGGGGCCAACCTCGTGGTCGAGGGATACGACTTCGCGCCCACCTTCTCCATCTGGACGACGATCGAGGAGTGCCTCAACCCCCCCATCATCTGGGAGCGGGGGCGGGGCTGGTACACCACCGCCCCGTTCAGCGAGCTCGAGGTGTTCGAGTTCCCGGCGGGGATCGGTCCCATCGAGTGCGTGAACGTCGAGCACGAAGAGGTCCTGCTCGTTCCGCGGTGGGTCGAGGCCAACCGTGTCACCTTCAAGTACGGCCTGGGTGAGGAGTTCATCGGGATGCTCCAGATGCTGCACAAGCTGGGCCTCGACTCCACCGTGCCCGTTCCCGTCGACGGCGTGCAGGTGTCTCCCCGCGACGTCATGGCGGCATGCCTGCCCGACCCGGCGGAGCTCGGGCATCTCATGCACGGCTTGACCTGCGCGGGCACGTGGGTCACCGGCACGGGCAAGGACGGCAATCCGCGTGAGGTCTATCTCCACCACGTGGTGGACAACGCCTGGTCCATGGCCGAGTACGACTCCCAGGCGGTGGTGTGGCAGACCGCCATCAACCCCGTGATCGCCCTCGAGCTGGTGGAGGCGGGGGTGTGGACCGGTGCCGGGATCCTCGGCCCCGAGGCGTTCCCCGCGCAGCCCTTCCTCGACCTGCTGGTCGACCACGGTGCGCCGTGGGGCTGCGACGAGCGCACGCCCCACTGACGGGGGCTGATCCCGGCCCGGCGGTGCCCTATCCGGGTTCGGTGGAGCTGTCCAGGCCCAGGTCGCGTAATAGACCTTCGACAGCAAGCTCTGACAGTTCCGCCACCCGGGCGTCGGCGATCCGGGCGTGCATGGCCATGCGCCGGGCGGCCGCAGCGGCCGCCGCGAACTGGTCCTCGAGCCGCCGGTGGCGCGCCCGGTGGACCCGCCACGCGATGAGCGCGCACGACAGCACCAGCACCTCGGCCGACAGCCCGACCATCAGCGCGACAACCACGCCCCCCCGATCCCCACGACACCGATGGTACCGCCGGCCGGAGCCGCGGCACCACCCCCATGTCACCCGTCGGGGGTGGGCACCACCAGCACGGGGACAGACGATCGGTGGAGGAGCTTGTGTGGCACCGACCCCAGGATGGCCCCGAGGATGGGACGCTCCCCTGTACCGCCCACCACGATCACCCTGGCCGAGCGTTCGGCCGCCGCCTCGAGAAGCGACTCCGCCGGCCGCAACGCGGCCACGATGGACTCCACCCGCACCGTCGGATCGAGCGACGCGGCCTCTCCGACGGCATCGGCCAGGTGCCCCTGCCCGATGCGCTCGAGCTGCTTCTTGTAGTCGGCGGTCTCGCCCCCCATGGGATTGGGTTCGTAGCCGAACACGATGGTGAGGGGTGCGTCGAAGGCCTTGGCCACGGCAACCGCCGTCCGCAGGGCGGCCTTGGACCCCTCCGAGCCGTCGTAGCCGAGGATGATGTCGCCGGCCATCAGTCGGTCACCGGGATCACGCCGGGGGTGAGCGGCGGGGCGGGAGCGTCGACCGATTCGGCCACCTCGCGGTCACGGCGGAAGAAGCTCGGGTACTTCACACGGCAGATCAGCATGAGTGGGACTCCCAGGAGCAGCAGGCCGAGGCCGAGCACGACCGGTGGGCCGAGACCCTTCTTGACATAGATGTGCCAGTGGAAGATATGGAAACTGAAGTGCAGGCCGGGGAACCATGCCTGGGCCCCCGAGGCCGAGTTCACCGGGTCCGAGTAGTAGAAGATGGCGACCACGAACAGCACCGCCAGGATGACGCCACCGAGCAGAGGGGCCAATCCGATGAAGATGAAGTTCTTCACGCTCTTGAAGATGAGCCGGCGGTAGTAGAAGACGCATGCGAAGCCGGTGAGCCCGTAGTAGAAGGCGATGCCGAACCCGAGCGCCTCGATGGAGTTGGCCAGCACGTCGTTCGGGCTGATGATCGTGAGCGCCACGTACCAGATCACCGAGATCGCCCCGAACAGGAGTGTCGAAAAGCCCGGGGACAGGTATCGGGGGTGGATGTCGGCGAAGCGTCTTGGGATCGAGCGGTGCACCGCCATGGAGAGCGACGACCGCGCTGCAGGCAGGATCGTCGTCTGGGTCGACGCCGACGCCGAGGTGAGCACGGCGATGATCAGCAGCTTGTCGAGGGGCGACCCGAGCACGGCCTTGCCGAGGGCGTTGAGGACGTCCCCGATGTTGTTGTCCGAGGTGAGGAAGGCCGTGCCGTGGTACGCCTGCGCAGCAATGGAGACGATGACGTAGATGGCCAGAAGCACCAGGGTCGACAACAGGGCCGCACGACCGGGAGTGCGGCGCGAATCCTTGGCCTCCTCGTTCACCGTGACAGCGGTGTCCCAGCCCCAGTAGATGAACACCGCCAGAAGCATGCCCGCCGACAGGGCACCGATGGGATGGGCCGCCCGGAGCGGGTTCAACCATTCGAACGAGGGCCGGACGCTGTGCGGGACGTGCTCGGTGTACACCTTGACGATGGCCACCACCGAGAAGAGCAGGAGGATGATGATCTCGGCCCCGAGCAGCGCCACCTGCGTGCGGGCGGACAGCTCGATGCCGATGTAGCAGATCGCCGTCATGACGACGATCCAGATCACGCCGACGAAGGTGACCCAGAACGTACTGGCAGCGAGCCCGTTGGCACCGAAGAGCTGGAACGTGTACTGCCCGGCGATCTGGCTCAGGTTGGGCATGACGACCAGATCGGTCATGAGGATGCCCCACCCTGCCAGCCATCCGGTCTTCGGGCCCATGGCCCGCGTCACCCATGTGAAGGTGGTGCCGCAGTCGGGGTCGGCCCGGTTCAGGTAGTAGTACGCGGCAGCGATGAAGAGCATGGGTGCGAACGCCAGCAGCATGATGGCGGGCGACTCGAGCCCGACGTACGCCGCCACGAATCCGAGCGTGGCGGCCAGGCTGTAGGCCGGCGCGGTCGACGCCACACCGATGACGAGGCTCGAGACCATGCCGAGAGCCCCGCTCTTGAGCCCCTTGCCCCCGGCGGCCTCCCCCGTGGGCCGGCCCCCCAGCTCGCCGGAGTCCGGTGCAAGTGTGGTCACACGACCCCTCCCCGTCGGCCCGACGCAGTGCGCAGAACACGGGCATATTCGCAGACCAGAAGGTCCGTGACAAGCAATTTCGTTGCATAATGGGAGGAGAGATGACAGATTCCATTGCAGAGCACGGTATGACCGCGCCCGGGGTGCAGGGGTGGCCGGGATGGCGGCAGTGATGTCTGAGGGGAAGGACCGGGCAGTGAGCACGACAGACCACGACTCCGACGGCAGCGAGCGTCTCCGGGCGCGGGCAAGGGAGATCTTCGCCACGGAATTGGCGGCGTTGCGTGCAGCCACGCCGGCGTCACGCGCCCTTTTCGAGCGGGCCAGCCGGAGCCTTCCCATGGGGGTCGCCTCGTCGTTCCAGGCCGCCGACCCCTACCCCATCTACCTGGCGCGCGGGGCCGGCGCAGAGGTGTGGGACGTGGACGGCCGCTCCTCCATCGACTTCCACAACGGCTTCGGCTCGACCGCCGTGGGCCACGCCCACCCCGCCGTGGTCGCCGCCATCGATCGCGCCGCCGCGCATGGGCACGCACTTCGCCGTCACCACCGAACCCACCGTCGCGCTGGCCGAGGAGCTGTGCCGGCGCTTCAGGCTGGAGCAGGTCCGGTTCACCAACTCGGGCACCGAGGCCACCATGGACGCCATCCGCCTGGCGCGCGGGGTGACGGGACGTGACGTCATCTGCAAGATCGAGGGCTCCTACCACGGCCACCACGACGCCGTCATGTTCTCGGTGGCCCCGAGCCTCAGCCTCATCGAGGCCAGCGACACCACCGGGGAGCAGCCACCCGCGTCCAAGGGGATCCCGTCCGAGATGGGTCGGTGGACCCTGGCCGTTCCCTACAACGACCTGGGGGCGGTGGAGCGGCTGTTCGCGGCGCGCGCGACGACATCGCCTGCTTCATCCTGGAACCGGTGATGATGAACATCGGCATCGTGCTGCCGCAACCCGGGTACTTGGAGGGCCTGCGCGAGCTGTGCACCCGTCACGGCGTGCTCCTCGTGTTCGACGAGGTGAAGTGCGGGGCCACCATCGCCGCCGGCGGCGCCACGGAGCGCTTCGGCGTGCAACCCGACCTGG
The DNA here is from genome assembly GCA_963839605.1 of uncultured Acidimicrobiales bacterium. Lineage (GTDB taxonomy): Bacteria > Actinomycetota > Acidimicrobiia > Acidimicrobiales > UBA8190 > JBEKVE01. The sequence goes on from CAWIWK010000024.1 coordinate 6,948, forward strand.
CCTGCTTCGCCAAGTCGATCACCGGCGGCGTTCCCGGCGGGGCCTTCGGAGGACGGGCCGACGTCATGGGCGAGATCGCCCACGGCGTGGCCCAGCAGGGGACGTTCAACGGCAACCCGCTCCTGGCTCTGGCCGGACTGGCGGCGCTGACCGAGGTCCTCACACCGGAGGCCTACGAGCACTTCGCCCACATCGGAGGCCGGCTGGCCGACGGGTGTGCCAAGGCCATCGCCGCCTACGACATCCCCGCCCACGTGATCGACCTGGGGTGCAAGGGCTGTGTGTCGTACCGTCGGGAGCCGCTGGTCGACTACCGGAGCTTCCTCGAGACCGACGCCGTGCTCTTCGACGCGTCGTGGGCGTGGCTCGTCAACCGCGGCATCTTCATGACACCGGGCAACGAGGAGCAATGGACGCTGTCGGTGCAGCACGACGACGCCCACATCGACCGGTTCGTCGACGTCTTCAACGACTTCTGTGCGGCCGTATCGGGCTGAGGTCCGGGTCGCCACCCGGCCTCGCTCAGCGCCCGAGCGCGTCCGCGCCCTGTACCACCGACCGCCCACCGCCAACAGCGTCGGCACGCGGGCCGGCCACGCCACGGCGCGACCACGTCCGGCCGTCGAGCACCGGAGGGTCACCCCCTGCTGCCAGCCATCGCCCCACAGCCCGACCCAGGTGCACCGACTGGGCCACCCCGCTGCCGCAGTACCCCATGGCGTAGGCGACACCGGACGGGTGATGCCTGCCCACGTGCGGGAGGCGATCGGCCGTGAGCCCGACGCTCCCACCCCAGGCGCGCTCGACGCGGACCCCGCGCACCTGGGGGTGGATGTCGACCATGGCCGCGTACAGCTCGTCACGGGCCTCCTCGACGGTCGTGGGTGCGAGCGAGGTCCGGCCCCCGAACAGCAGTCGGCGCCCGTCGGGGGAAAGACGCCAGTAGTGCAGGAGGTTGCGGGAGTCGAAGAACATGCGGCGGCGCGGGTTGAGCGCCGAGGCCACGTCCGGATCGAGGGGTTCGGTGGCGAGGATGAAGCTCCCGATGCCGAGGATCCTGCGCCCCAGCCAGGGCAGCAGCCGCTGGTCGGTGGTGCCGTTGGTGGCCATCACCACCTCGCCGCTTCGGAGCACGCCACGCGACGTCTCGACGGCAAAGCCGCTTCCCTGGCGTCGCACGGCCACGACGGTCGTGGCGCCGCGGAGCTCGGCTCCCGCCGACGCCGCCCCACGGGCCAGCCCGGCGGCGAGCTTGGCCGGGTGCAGGCCCACGCTGCGCTCGACCACGAGCCCACCGAAGAAGCGGCTCGAACCGATATCCCCTGCGAGGTCGCCGGGCGCGAGGAACGACGCCTCCTCGTCGACGGCGCCGTACGCCTCCACCTGGGCACGCAGCTGGGCGGCGGCCCGGGGATGGTGGGCGAGCTCGACGTGCCCGGTCCTGGACCAGTCACATTCGATGCCGAGCTCGGCACACAGTGTCGCCACGCCTTCGACGGCCGCCACCGTGTCGTCCCAGATCCGCCGTCCCCCCGGCAACGCCAGGATGTCGGGCAGGGAGCGCTTTCCCCCGGGGTGCACCATCCCGCCGTTTCGGCTGCTCGCCCCGGTGACCATGTTGTCGCGTTCGAGCACCACGGCGCTGCGCCCGGCGCCGGCCACCTCGAGGGCGGCGGCGAGCCCCGTGTAGCCCCCACCCACCACGGCCACATCGGCCTCGGCCGGCAGGGGGGCACGATCGGCGCGAGGAAGGTCGACGTCGTCCCACCAGTAGGGCGTGGACCGGTAGCCCGGCGTCAGGGGCGCGACGGGGGGCATCGGCCCAGGTTGGCACCGCCGGGGTGGGCCGACAAGCGGCGTCAGGCCGCCCGCCGAGGCCCGCTGCCGATGCGACGCGGCCCCGGCCCCGGGCCCGAGCCCGAGCCCGAGCCCGAGCCGGGGAGGGTGCCGTGAGACCGGAGACGAAGATCGTCCTCGACGATGTCGACAAGAGGATCATCGAGCAGCTCCAGCAGGACGGCCGCCGTCCGTACACCCAGATGGCGCCGGCCGTGGGGCTGTCGGAGGCCGCCGTCCGCCAGCGCGTCCAGCGCCTCATCGACTCGGGCGTCGTGCAGATCGTGGGGGTGACCGATCCCAAGATGGTCGGCTTCGGACGCCAGGCCATGATCGGGCTCTCCGTCGAGGGCGACACGCGGCTCGTGGCCGACACCGTGGCCGCCATGGAGGAGGTCGTCTACGTCGTGCTCACCGCCGGATCACTCGACGTGCTGGTGGAGGTGGTGGTGCAGGACGACGAGCATCTTCTGGAGCTGCTCAACGACAAGATCCGGGCCATCGAGGGAGTGCGCGACACCGAGACCTTCGTGTACCTGCGCATCCACAAAGAGACCTACGCATGGGGAGCGCCCTGAGCAAGGGGACGCCGTCCACGCCGACGTGTGTCAGGGCGCTGTGGTGGTCGTGCCGGCAGGGGGCGCTGTCGTCGTCGTCGATGACGGCACCGACCCCCCCGGCCCGGTGACGGGGGGAGCCGTCGTGGTCACGGCGGGACTCGAGGTGGTGGTGCTCGAGCCGCCGAAGGACGACCCGGCCGGGCCGCCGATGGCGGGGAGGGGACGCGTCGTGGTCGTCACCGGCGTCGTGGTGGGCACGAGGCGCGTGGGCGCCGGCACAGTGGGACGGGGCGCCGAAACTGGAGCTGTGGTCGTGCTCGACGGCGTGAGGAGCTCCGAGAGGTCCGGCGCCGGGGGCACCGTGGACCCCGATCCGGCGGCGGCCGTGGCCGGCGCCCGGAGCGGAGCACCCGACGACGACGGCGCGGCCCGGTGCGGCGGCCCGCTCGCCGGACCACCAACCACGACCGCGCCCAGCACCGCGCCGACGGCGATCGCTACCGCCGAGACCACGCCGCCGGCGGTGGCGGACTTCACCATGCCCCCAAGCGTAGGCGGTGCTGCCCACGGGCCGACGCATGTGCCCGAGCGTGCGCTGACGCATGCCGAGCGTTCGCCTCGTGCACGTGACAGCCCCGCCCGGAGCTCCCGGCACGGCTGCCGGTACACTGAGCGCCCGCCGGGAGGGCCGGCCCGCGCCCCCCGGGCGGCGCTCGCAGCGCGAGGGGAACCGTGGAGCTCGACGAGATCGAAGCCCTGTGCAGGCTCAAGTACGCGTACTTCCGCCTGCTCGATACGAAACGCTTCGCCGATCTGGGCGAACTGCTCACGGAGGATGCCACCACCTCCTACCAGTCCGGGGCGCTGGCTCACACGGGCCGGGCCACGGTGGTGGCCTTCCTCGAGGAGTCGCTCGGTGACGCCGGCATCATCACCATGCACAACGGGCACCACCCCGAGATCACACTGACCGGCGACACCACCGCTTTCGGCCGCTGGTATCTCGAGGACCGCGTGATCGTGCCCGCCCACGACTTCGAGCTGCACGGCACGGCGCTCTACGAGGACCGCTACGTGAAGGGCGACGCCGGTTGGCGAATCGCCCACACGGGGTACGAGCGGATCTTCGAGGAGCACCGGCGCTATTCGACGGGCCAGGTGCTGTCGGTGCAGGCCGGCGGGACGAGGACGACCTTCCCCCTTCCCTGACCTCGCCCGGCCTGCGGGTCCGGGCTCGGGGAATCAGGGGACGAGGACGACCTTGCCCGTGATCGACCGGTCGAGAAGCGACGCCATCACCGGGCCCGCCTCCCCCAGGGGGTGCTCGACAGGTGCCACCGGATGCAGGCGTCCGCCGCGCACCATCTCGACGAGCTCGTCGAGCATGGCGCGGTTCCCGGCCGGATGGGCCATGGCCCACGAACCCCAGTCGACGCCCACGACCGTGCGGTTGTTGAGCAGGACGTGGTTGAGCGGTACCGACGCGATCGGCCCCGACGCGAACCCGATCACGCAGAACCGGCCGAAGGTCACCGTGGCGCGCAGCGCGGGCTCGCTGTGGTGGCCGCCCACCGGGTCGATGACGACGTCGGCGCCGCCACCGGTGATCTCCCGAACCCTGGTCTTGAGGTCCTCGTGCTCGTAGGCCACGGTGGCGTGCGCACCCATACGGCGGGCCGCCTCCAGCTTCTCCTCGCTCGACGCCGCCGCCACCACGCGACAGCCGAGCGCCACGGCCACGTCCACGGCGGCCAGCCCGATGCCCCCGCCCGCCCCCAGGACGAGCACCCACTCGCCCTCGGACACCGTGATCCGCTTCGTCAGGGTGAACCACGCCGTGCTGTAGCTCTGGATGAACGCCGCCGCCTGCCCGAACCCGAGCGCGTCGGGAATCGAGTCGAGCGCCGCCTCGTTCACCGCCACCTGCTCGGCGAAGGCACCGAAGCCGATCATGGCCATGACCCGGTCCCCCACCTGGACCCGGTGCGCCCCGTCCCCCAGGGCCCGCACCACGCCGGCCAGCTCCCCTCCGGGCACATACGGCGTGCCCGGCTTCATCTGGTAGCGGCCCTGGCAGATGAGACCGTCGACGTAGTTCACGCCGGCGGCGCGCATGTCCACCACCACCTGCCCCGGTCCCGGTACGGGCGCGGGACGTTCCTCCACCACCACGTTGTCGAGGGGACCGAGCTCCCGGCACACCACCACGCGCACGGCCCGGACACTAGAGCACCACCTGGACGAGCAGCAGCGCCCGCCTCCCCGCTTGCACAGATGGTGCAAGGTTCTTACCGTGGGGGCGTGGACGCGGAGCGCGAGCGTGGCGGGCGGTTGGCGTTGCGCGGCGCCCGACCGGTGCTAGACAGCTTGCTGGTGGCAAAGCTCCCGGGCACGACGCGCCGTCCCGATCCGGGGGCAGAGCCCCAGGCGACCGACGGACGCCTGGCCCGTGGGGAGCGCACCCGCGTCGTCCTGGCCGAGGCCTTGATCGACCTGCTCGAGGAGGGTGACCCCCAGCCGACCGCCCGCCGCATCGCGGAGCGCGCCGGGGTATCGCTGCGGCTCGTCTTCCACCACTTCGACGACCTGGAGTCGGTGCTCCGGGCGGCGGTCGCCATCCAGGAGCGGCGCCACTGGCATCGCATCAGGCCGGTGGCTCCGGCACTGCCCCGTGCCGAGCGGGTGCGCCTCGTCGTGCGCCAACGAAGCGACGTCTACCAGGCGGTGGCGCCCGTTCGGAGCGCCGCGGCGCGGCTGTTCGACTTCTCCCCCACCGTGGCGGAGGAAATAGGGCGGGCCCGGTCCGTGCTGCGCGAGCAGCTGCGCGGCGCCTTCGCGCCGGAATTCGAGTTCCTGTCCACAGCCGAGGCGCGCTGCCTGCTCGACGCGCTGGACGTGGCCACGTCCTGGGAGACCTGGGCCCAGCTCAACCAGATCGGTCGCAGCGCGGCGGCGTGCCGGCGGACGATGGAGCTCCTGGCGGGGGGTGTGCTGGCGGGCGTGGCCCCGGTGGAAGCGGGCGTGTGAGGCTGCTGCGCACACCGGACGAGCGCTTCGCTCGGCTCCCGGGATTCGAATTGGAGCCGCATTACCTGGAGGTGGCGTCAGGGGACGGACCGGACCCGATCCGGGTCGCCTTTCTCGACGAGGGCCCCGCCACCGCGGCCGACACGATCGTGCTCTTGCACGGCGAGCCGTCGTGGAGCTTCCTCTACCGCAAGATGGTCGGGCCCCTCGTGGCCGAGGGGTTCCGGGTGATCGCCCCCGACCTCGTCGGGTTCGGCCGCTCGGACAAACCCGCCGAGCGTGGCGACTACACCTACGCCCGCCACGTCGAGTGGATGCGCGCCGCGCTGTTCGGGGAACTCGCCCTGTCCGACGTCACGCTCGTGGGTCAGGACTGGGGAGGTCTCATCGGCCTCCGCCTGGTGGCCGCGCATCCCGAGCGGTTCCGACGGGTGGTGGCGGCCAACACCGGGCTGCCCACCGGTGACGGCAAGGTGAGCGACGCCCTCCTGGCATGGCAGCGGTTCTCCCAGGAGGCGCCCGATCTGCCGGTGGGCAAGATCGTGCGGGGCGGCTGCACCTCACCGATCGCCGACGACGTGGTGGCCGCCTACGACGCGCCGTTCCCCGACCCGTCGTTCAAGGAGGGCGCCCGGCAGTTCCCCGTGCTCATCCCCATCCGGCCCGACGACCCCGGGGCCGAGGACAACCGCCGCGGCCTGGGACGTGCTCGAGCGGTTCGACAGGCCGTTCCTGTGCGCCTTCAGCGACCGCGATCCGATCACCCAGGGGGCCGACCGGCTGTTCCGCGAGCGGGTCCCGGGGGCCCGGGACCGGGCCCATCCCACCATCTCCGGCGCAGGCCACTTCCTGCAGGAGGACCGGGGCGGGGAGCTGGCCGCAACCGTCGCCGCCTTCGTCCGAAGCACCCCCTCCTGACGAGCGAGACCGGAACGCCATGGGCCGCAAGATCCTCTTCGTGACCACCGACCAGCAGCGCTACGACGCGCTCGGGTGCACGGGCAACCGGGTGGCTCGCACCCCCGTGGTCGACGCCCTGGCGGCCGAGGGCATCGTCTACCACCGCGCCCACAACCAGAACACGGTGTGCACCCCGGCCCGCTCCACCATGATCACCGGGCAGTACGTGCGCACCCACGGGGTGGTCTCCAACGGCATCCCCCTGCCCGTGGACGCCCCGTCGGTCGCCGCCCATCTCCACGACGCGGCCGGGTACCGCACCGCCCTGGTTGGCAAGGCGCACTTCCAACCCGCCTTCGACCCCGACGGGCGCTGGACGGAGAACGTCCTCGCCCGCAAGGGGTCGACCGGGCCCTACCGGGGGTTCGACCACGTCGAGCTGGCCATGCACGGGTACCTGCGGAGCTGGCACTACGACAAATGGCTGGAGGCCAACGGAAAGCAGTGGCTCGATGCCTACTACCCGCTTCTCGACTTCGTGAGCATGGGCCTCAACGACGAGGGCGGAGGGGACACCGACGCCCCCGAGGTGAAGCACAACCCCATGCCCCGCGGCATGTACCACACCGACTGGGTGGCCGATCGCACCATCGACTGGCTCGACTCGCTCGACCCCGCCGACGACTGGTTCTGCTGGATGAGCTTCCCCGATCCCCACCATCCCTGGGACCCACCCGTGGACGAGGTGCGCCGCCGGATCGACTGGCACGACCTGGACCTGCCACCGGGCCACCCCGGCTCGACCGACAAGGCGGTGGAGATCCTGGCCCAGAAGCCCCACCACTGGCTCGACTGGTACGAGGGCCGCTTCCAGAACATGGAAGGCGGGCCCATGCGCTTCGTCCCGGGCCGGATGTCCGAGGACCAGGTGCGCGAGGTGAACGGGCTCGTCCATGTGGAGAACGAGCTGATCGACGAGGCCCTGGGCCGGGTGCTCGAGCGGATCGGCCAACGAGGCTGGGGTGCAGACACCGACGTCGTGTTCACCACCGACCACGGTGAGCTCCAGGGCGACTTCGGGCTGCTGTTCAAGGGCCCGTACCACGTCGACGCGCTGATGCGTGTGCCCCTGGTGTGGCGGCCGGCGCCGAGCGCGGGCGTGACCCCCGCTGCGGTCCACGAGCCCGTCGGCCATGTCGACCTGGCCCCGACCTTCTGCGCCATCGCCGGGGTCCCGGTCCCAGACTGGGCCCAGGGCCACGCCCTGCCGCCCGCGCCGGGTTCAGGGCGTGAGTGGGCCATCACCGAATGGGACAGCCAGTTCCCCCACATCGGCATCCGGCTCCGCACCATCTACCGGCCCGGGTGGCTGTGCACCGCCTACGAATCGGGACCTCTGTACGAGGGGACCGAAGGCGAGCTCTACGCCCTCGACGAGGACCCCCTGCAGTGGCGGAACCTGTGGGACGACCCCGCCTACCGCGCCCGGCGCGACGAGCTCGTCACCGACCTCCACGACAACCTGCCCCCCGAGCGTGACGAGCGCCTGGCGGTGGAGGCCCCCGTCTGATCCACCTGGTGCGCCCGGCGTCGGTCGGCGGGTCCGACGTCAGCGGAGGGCGCCGCCGTGGCCCGCGGTCTGGTTGTAGCGGTGCAGCACCGGTCCGCTTGCGCCCCACCCGATGCACGTCACGGACGCGGTGGCGAGGTGGAGGTGCCAGACCACGTCGTCTCCGGCACCGAGGGCCCATGCCACCGCCGCCTTGACGGGCGACACGTGGCTCACGACGACGACGTCGCGCTCTCCCCGTGCCCCGCTGCCGTGCGCTGCGAACAGCTCCTCGCACGCATCGCGCACCCGTGCCCCCACCTCGACGAGCGACTCGCCACCGGGCGGGCGGTAGGACACTTCGGCGCGCCACCGGGACCACACCTCGGCGGGAACGGCGGACAGCTCGGTCCCGTCGAGCTCGCCGTAGTCCATCTCGATCCAACGTTCGTCGACCGTCTGCGCCATGCCGGGAGCGAGGAGGTCGGCCGTGGCCCGGGCCCGGCGAAGCGGGCTCGTGACCAGGGGGCCGTTCACGGGTCCGAGCCAGGCCGCCACGGCCGCTACCTGCTCGACGCCCCGCTCGGTGAGCGGTGCGTCAGTTCGGCCCAGCAGCACGCCGGCCGCGTTGCCGGTCGACTCGCCGTGACGCACGAGGACGAGCACGGCGCGTCAGCGAACGAGGATGCGGCCGCACTGCTCGCACGTGATGACCGTGTCGGGCTGGGCCTTGCGGATGCGATCGACCTCCATGGAGGGGAGGGCCAGATGGCAGCCGCTGCACGAGCCGCCCACGAGCCGGGCCGCCCCCGTGCCGCCGAGCCGGGTGCGCAACTGCTCGTACTTGGCCAGGAGCTCGGGACGCACGCCGGACGCCGTTGCATCTCGCAGCCGGGACTCCTGCGCCATCTCGGCGTCGATGACGGCTTCGGCCTCGGTGATGGCGCTGCGCAACGCCGCCGCCTGGGCGTCGAGGACGTCGCGGGCCACGTCCGATTCCTGGAGCTCTCCGTCCACCGGCTCGAGCGCCTCCATGATCTCGAGCTCACGGTCCTCCAGCTCGCCGATGTGGCGGGCCAGGTGCTTCACCTCGTCGCTCATGGCCTGCAGCTCGCGGGCGGCCGCCACCTGGCCGCCGTAGAGGCGCTTCTCGAGCGCGGCTCGCCTCGTGCGCGACGCCTCGATCTGCTGCTCGATCGCCGACTGGCGCCCGCCCAGCTCGTCACGCTCGGCGCGCACCTCCTTGGCCCGCACGTCCAGAGCGCCCAACTTCCTCCCCACCTCGGCCAGCTCCGCCCGCTCGGGGAGCGTGGCCCGGCGGTGCCGCAGCTGGTCGACGACGGTGTCGTGGTGCTGCACGTCGAGCAGTGCGGCGAAGGGCCCATCGGGTGGGGCCTCCGACGGTCCCGCCTCGTCGGTCCGGTCTCCTGGCGCTGTCATGTTCCGCCTGTCATGTGCCGCCTGTCATGTGCCGCCCGATCGTGTTCGCTCCCCCCCATTGTGCCGGGGAACGGCGACCCGCGAGCACGCGCCGGCCCCGGTGGCGTCACGCCGGGACGTCGGACCCCGGTCCGGAGCCGTCCGCCGGTCCGGCGCCGGCGACCTCGGGCTGGCGACGGGCGGCCCGCAGGGCTCCCGCCAGTGCCTCGTCGGCCACGGCGGCGGCCTCCTCCCAGCCGAACCAGCGCGCCTCGGGACTCTCGCCCGGGGCCGGCGCCGGATCACGGTCCTCGGCCACCAGCAGGTAGCGCAGATCCAGGTGGGTGTGGTCGTTGGCCGCCCCGTGCACGTCGACGTGGATGAGGCGGGGACCGCCCCGGGGGTGGTCGACGGGGAGCCCGGTCTCCTCTCGCGTCTCGCGCAGTGCTGCGTCCCACGGCGTCTCGCCCGGTTCGACATGCCCGCCGGGCTGGAGCCACCGGTGGAGGCGTTTGTGCAGGTGGAGGACCGTCCCGCGGGGACCAACGACGACGGCGGACCCCGTGACGTGCTCGAGGGCGGCGAATTCGTCGAAGGGCCGCTCCAGCGTGGCGACGGCCGCCACCACCCGGCGAGCGGCCCGCTCCTCGCGGTCGTCGGCGGGACGGTGCGACTCCACCGTGGCCCCGACCGCGCCGGCGAGTTCAGGGGGCCAGTCCACCCGTCGCCCTGCGTCTTGCGACACAGCGCATCCCTACCACACGCACAGCGTTCCCACGGTTTGACCTCCTACAGATGGGGCAGGAGGAAAAAAGGTGCCGAAAGTGACTACCCCTTACCCCTCGTCGGGCACATGATGAAGCCGTGAAGCAGAGCATCCGGCTGGGCCGGGTGGGTGGCGTGCCGATCGGCGTCAACTGGAGCGTCCTCGTCATCTTCGGTCTCGTGACCTGGGAGCTGGCCGACATCGTGCTGCCCGGGCAATTGGGGGTGGCGACCGGGCCGCCTACTGGGTGGCGGCACTGGTGGCCGCCGTCGTCTTCTTCCTGTCGCTCTTGGCCCACGAGGGGTCCCACGCCGTGGTGGCACGCCATCAGGGTGTGGGGGTGCGGTCCATCACCCTGTGGTTGTTCGGGGGGGTCGCCCAGCTCGAGGGCGAGGCGCACACACCGGGCGCCGACTTCGCCATCGCCGCGGTGGGACCGGGCACGAGCCTGGCGCTGGCGGGGTTCTTCGGGGCCCTGCAATGGCTGCTCGAGCAGGCCGGCGTGCACGGGGTGCCGGTATACGTGGCCACATGGCTGTGGCAGATCAACGTCCTGCTGGCCGCCTTCAACCTCATCCCCGCCGCCCCTCTCGACGGCGGCAGGATCCTGCGCGCCGCGCTGTGGCGGATGTCTGGCAACCAGACACGGGCCGCGGTACGTGCCGCACGCGTCGGCGTGGTGTTCGGCGTCCTGCTCATCGGCCTGGGCGTGGTCGAGGTGCTGGCCCAGTCGGCCCTGGGCTTGTGGGCCGTGTTCCTCGGCTGGTTCCTCCTCATGGCGGCACGCAGCGAGGAGGCGACGGCCAAGGAGCTCGGCTCGGTCCAGGGGCTGGAGGTGGGCGACGTCATGGACCCCAACCCTCCGGTGCTGTCCTCGACGATGACCATCGCCGAGCTGCTGGCCGGACGCTGGTGGCACGGGGGTACCTCGGCCGCGGTCGTCGACTCCGGCGGCTTCCTCGCCGGCGTCACGACCCTCGTCCGCCTGCAGGCCGTGCCCGAGCACAGGTGGACCACCACCCGGGTCGCCGACATCGCCGCCCCGCTCCCCACCGTTCCCGTGGGCCGGCCCCACGAGCCCATGCCCGAGCTCCTCGGTCGCATGTACGGCGCCGAAGGGTGTCCTGCCATCGTGCTCGACCCCGAGAACCGGCTGGCGGGAATGGTGTCGATCGAGGACGTGGAGCGCGCCGGGAAGCAGCGCACCCACGGATCACGGCAGGACCTGAGCGGGTCCGTTCGATAACGTCGGGACATGCCGGCCGGCGCCGATCCGGGAGACCTGGCGTGGGCCATCGACGACGCCCGCGGCGAGCTGCTGCGGTTCGTGGCGGCGTGCTCGGAAGAGCAGTGGACGTCGTGCCCCCTGGGTGACGCCGATCCACGCAGCGTCGCCGTCATCGCCGACCACGTAGCCGACGCCTACGGCTACATCGGCGCATGGATCGAGGCTCTCTGCCGGGGCGAGGACGTCACCGTCGACGGCGCCGTCGTCGACGACCTCAACGCCCGTCACGCCGCCGCGCCCGCCCCCACACGCGCCGCCGTGGTGGAGCACCTGTCCGGCGCCGGAGACCGCATCACCGCCATCGTCTCTTCCCTCCGTCCCGAACAGCTCGGCCTGGCGGACGGTCAGGTGGCCCGGCTGGCCCAGATCGCCGCCCTCCACGCCACGGCGCACCGCACCGAGCTGGCGGACGCGTTTGGCGCCGACTGACCCGGCCCTGACGGCCGACGGCTCGGCCGAGCTCACCCGCCTCGCATCGCTGTGTCCACGCTGCGCCTCGGCTGTGCGGCGCGCCCGTTTTTGTGATCGCCCCTTGACCTGGGTCACAGGGGGCGACAAGGGAGCCGGCACACAGTGACGGTGTCGCACACCTCGACAAGGAGAGACCACAGTGAGCATTCGACCCAGACACGTGATCGGCACGCTCGTCGTGACAGCAGGGCTGGTTGCGGGGGCCGGCACCATGGCCTTTGCCAGCAGCACGACCACCACCGGAGGCTCCGGCGCGTCGAGCGGAACCTCGTCCTCGTCGGCGGAGCCCCCCACCACGATGGCAGCCTCGTCGGGGACGTCGGGGACGTCGGGGACCTCAGGGACGTCGAGGACGGGCACGACCGCACCCTCCGCCGGTTCGTCCGGACAGACACCGAGCGCCATGCCCGGTGGCAAGTGCCCCCACGGCGGTGCGTCGGGCACGCCGCCCTCGGGCACGGCGCCCTCGACCACGACGCAGTAGGACGAGGGCCGCCAACCGGTGGTCGCTGACCGGTGGTCGCTGACCGGTGGCGCCCGCCGCCGGCGGCCGGCGATGCTTCAGGTCTTCACGGCCCGCAGGAGGAGGAACATGGGATAGCGGTGCCATCGCTGGTCGCGGCTGCCGGCGGTGGGCACCGGCTCCCGCAGGCGGTCCACCACCAGGCCCGCCGCGGTGAGGGCCCCGAAGTACTGCTCCAGGGCGTGGCTCCAGCCCCGGAATCGCATGGTCAGACCGTCGCGCTCCACCGTCTCGTCGAACCGTCGGGTGCCCAGATACCGACCCCGGAGCCGGTAGGGCGAGTCCGGGGCGTCTGAGTCGAAGCCTCCCGCATCGAGGATGGGGTGGGTGACGCAGATGCAGAACGGCGCCCCGCGCTCGAGGACGCGGGCCACTTCGGACACCGCTCCGGGCATGTCGTCGAAGTCCATGAGGGAGTTGTAGGCCACGACGAGGTCCGCGCACCCGTCACCGAGCGGCAGTGACCCCGCGTCGGACAGGATGTAGCGGCCCCCGGGGTCCGACACCGCCGCGTACCCGCAGCAGCGTGGGTGCACCGTCCACGCTCACTACCCGGTGACGGCGCCCCCGCAGGTCGCGCGTCACCCGCCCTTCACCGCACCCCACCTCGACGGTGAGGCGACCCGGCGGGGGCACGAGCGTCTCGAAGAAGGCGTCCCGGTAGAACCAGTAGGCATCGTGGCCGGGGGTGCGGGCCCATCGCAGCCAGTTCTCGGCCTCGAGCTCCCACGCCCCTCTGTTCTGCGGGACCCCGTCGCGCACGGGCAGACCGTACCGGGACGCAACCGCTCCGGGCCCGTCGGAGGGCGGCGACCTACATTGGAAGCCGTGGACCTGGGTCGCGTGGGGATCTGGTGGAGTGGCAGCTGGAGCGCCGACGACGAGCCGTCGCTCGACGTCCCCTCTCACATGGAGGCCCTCGGCTACAGCACGCTGTGGTGCTCGGGGGGTCTCGAGCGCGGCCTGGCCCGCCGATTCGGGCGGCTGCTGGACGCCACGGGCACGGTGGCGGTGGCGAGCGGGATCGTGAGCATCTGGACGACACCCCCGTCGGAGCTGGCGGCGGCGGTGGCGGCGCTCGACGCCCGGCACCCCGGGCGCTTCGTCCTCGGCCTGGGCGCCAGCCACGCCGTGCTGGCCGAGGACTACGCCCGGCCCTGGTCGCGGATGGTGGCGTACCTCGACGGCCTCGACGGCCTCGGGGACCGGGACGCAGCCGCCACCGTGGCGCCGGGTCGTCGCCTGCTCGCCGCCCTGGGGCCCCGCATGCTGGAGCTGGCGGCCGAACGGGCGGCGGGGGCCCATCCCTACCTGGTGCCGGTGGAGCACACCGCCCGGGCCAGGGACATCCTCGGCGCCGGACCACTGCTCGCCCCCGAGGTCACAGCGGTGCTCGCTACGGACCCGGCGACGGCGCGTGCCTCGGCCGCGCGGGTTCGTCGGCGGCTACCTGGCGCTGCCCAACTACGCCAACAACCTGCGATCGCTGGGGTTCGGCGACGACGATCTGGCCGCAGAGGGCAGCGACCGGCTCATCGACGCCGTGGTGTGCTGGGGGGACGTCGACGCCGTGGCGGCACGGGTGCGAGACCACCTGGCGGCCGGGGCCGACCACGTGTGCGTCCAGGTCGTGGCCCCGATGTCGTCGTTCCCGGTGGCCGAATACCGCGGACTCGCCCCCGCCCTGCTCGACCTCTAGGGGTCGGCGCCGCCGTTCTTGCACGCCTGATCACAATATTCTCCCAACGAGCGCGCCACTGCCCGGCGTGCCGGCACCGGGACGAAGCGTGGCAATCACGGCATGGCGCGCCACGCTCGGTCTCTTGTCGGGGACGACGATCGCAATTTGTCGACTCTTCGCGCGATCGACACGGCCCGTGTTGCCACGCTGCGTCATCACCCCGACGTCATGGCGTGCAAAAGCCCAGCTGGGAATGCCCTGAGACTTTGGTGGGATGTCTCAAGCCAACACGGGGTGCGGTCGAGACCGCACCATGACCAAATTCGACCAGCTGTCGACGTGTTCGGAGATCACCACGCCCCGACCGCACCGTCGTCATGGGAGCGACGAGGGTTTCACCCTCATCGAGCTGATGGTGGTGCTCCTCATCCTGGCCATCCTGCTCGCCATCGCCATCCCAACCTTCCTGGGCGTGTCGAGCTCCGCCAACGACCGGGCGGCGCAGTCCAACCTGACCAACGCCCTCACCGAGGTGAAGGCGCTCTACCAGAACACCCAGAGCTACAACAGCGGCTCGCTGCCCCAGGCGACGCTGGCCGCGTCGGCCCCCGAGTTCAGCTGGTCCCAGAACGCGGGCGTGCTCCTCCGGCGGCACGAGCTGTGTGAGCGAGTACCCCATCGACGTGCAGGGCAGTGGCGACGGGCGCGGGGTCGTGCTGGCGGCGCTGAGCAAGACAGGGACGTGCTGGTACGCCGTGGACCTCGAGACGGCACCCAGCGCCACGGCGTTCACCGATTCCGGGGGCGGCGCCACGTACCAGTTCCTGTCGGGGACCACCACGGCAGGGACGGCCCCGCAGACCCAGCAGATGGGTGGCAGCTCTCTCACCACGGCCGGCGTCTACTACGCCAAGAAGACCACCACCACCTGCAACGCCAGCACTCCGGTGACCGAGACCACGGCCTCGTGGAAGTGGGGAACGTCGTACGCCGCCGCCGGCTCCGACTGAGCACGGACGGGGGTGCGGGAGGCCAGGCGGGCTCGCACGCCCCCCGGCCCCCTCCCCCGGCCGGCTGCGTCCCAGACGCCGGTGCCGACCAGGTTGGTGAGGCACTACCCCAACCGTGCCACCCGTAAGCGGCCGCCTCCGGACGCGGGCCGCGACCGGCTCAGGCCGAGGCCCGGCGCTTGGCGCGGGGACGGCGGGAATCGACACTCGTGGCCGGGTCCGAGGCGTGCACCACGCCGGCCTTCAGACGGCCCAGGACCATCGTCCACGCCACCTCCATGAACTGGGCCTGGGAGCCGGTGTCCACGAGCTGATGCACCTCCACATGGGCGCCGCCGCGGCGCGGCTCTACCCTGAGGTACGCCGTGCGCTCGCTGCCGGGCACGGGGACGTTGTCGTCCTCGAAGTCCCACGCCATGGCGATCAACTGCGGCGGGCAGACGATGTCGTAGCGGCCCCGAATCTGGGTTCCCCACTCCAACGTGCACGAGAACCGACCGTCCTCGATCGTGACGGGGACACCCATCCAGCGTGAGTAGACCACCGCATCGGTGAAGGCGGCGAAGGTGGTGGCCTGGTCGGTCCCGACGTCGACGCTCGCCACCACGACGGGCTTGGTGACCGCATCGGAGAGCGTCTGCTCGGGGATGTCGTCGGCCGTGATCCACCGGCCGGCGTCGCCCAAGGCGGCGTGCAGGCCGCGGAGGACCTCCTGGCGCGCCCGGTACCGGCGCGACGTCCCCGCCGCCGTGGCCGTCACGAGTCCCGCCCGGCGGAGCACGGCCAGATGCTGGGAGATGGTGGGCTTGGTGAGCGCGAAGGCGGCGGCGATCTCCCCCGCCGGCACCTCCCGGTCCCAGATGAGCGACAGGATCTCGCGTCGCACCGGGGAGGTGAGCGCACCGATCACCATCTGGAGGTCACGTCCGTCGGTGCCCTGGCCTCCGGGTTGCGCATTGTTCGGCACCTGTCTAATTTAGCGTTTACCGAACAAAGGGGTGGGTCGATGGGCAAATACGTGCTGGCGTACACGGGCGGGGCCATGGGCGAGAGCCCGGCCGAGCAGGAGGCCGCCATGGTCGAGTGGATGAACTGGTTCGGATCGCTCGGCGACGCCGTCGTGGACGGCGGCAGCCCCTTCGGTCCTTCGGCCACCGTCGCCGGGGACGGCGCCTTGTCCACGGGGGGCGCATCGGCGCTCACGGGCTACTCCATCATCTCCGCCGACACCCTCACCGCCGCCTGCGACGCGGCCAAGAGCTGTCCGGTGCTCAACAGCGGTGGGGCCGTCGAGGTCTACGAGGCCGTGCCCGTCGGTTGACGGGGACGCAGGGCACGGCGACAGGGCGGCGGGCCACGCTCCTGCCGACGACATCGGCCCACGGGGAGAACGACATGGCGAAGAGCGACATCTGGCCCACGGTGCATGCCGAGCGCAAGGCCCTGGCAGCCGACCTCGGTCTCATCGACGAGGCGAAATGGTCAACGCGGTCGATGTGCGAGCATTGGACCGTGCGCGACGTGCTCGCCCACATGACGGCCACGGCGCGGCTCTCGCCCCCGACGTTCTTCCCCAAGCTCGTGGCGTCGGGGTTCAGCTTGACGCGCATGCAGGCGAAGGACATCGCCGTCGAGCGGGGTACCACCGGCGCAGACACGCTGGCGCGCTTCGAATCGGTGCTCACGGCGGTGAAGCACCCCCCCGGGCCCGCCGACACATGGCTCGGAGAGACCCTCATCCACGCCGAGGACATCCGACGGCCCTTGGGCATCGGCCACGACTACCCCACCGAAGCTGCAGTCCGGGTCGCCGACTTCTACAAGGGCTCCAACCTCGTGATCGGAGCCAAGCGCCGCATCGCGGGCCTGAAGCTGCGCGCCACCGACGTCGAATGGTCCCACGGAGCGGGCCCGGAGATCGCCGGACCCATCCTGTCACTCGTCCTGGCCATGACAGGGCGGGCGGCCGCACTGGGTGAGCTGAGCGGCGACGGCGTCGACGAGTTGCGCTCGCGCCCGTAGTCAGCCATCCCCCTGCGCACCGGCACGGTGCGCGACCATCGGGCCATGCCCCCGGCCGGATGGCAGAGCCTGTGGCACAAGCACCCCGGTGTTCGCTCCGGCGCCGACTTGACTTTGGGCGAGCGGGCGGCCGACCGCATGCGGAACATGATGGGGTCCTGGCCCTTCGTCTTCAGCTTCTTCGGCGTCATGATCGTCTGGGCCATCGTCAACACCCTGCTGATCCGTGACGTGTTGCACCACAAGCCGTTCGATCCCTACCCATTCATCCTCCTCAATCTCTTCCTGTCCATGCTGGCCGGGGTCCAGGCCGCGGCGCTGCTGATCGCGGCAAAGCGGGCCGACGCCATATCGTCGGAGATCGCCATCCACACCGAGCGCAACACCGACGACATCAAGACGCTCATTCAGGAGAACACCATCCTCACCTTTCAGGTGAAGCGGGCCACCGACCTCCTCGACGAGATCCACCTCCACGTGGCCAACATCGGCAGGACGGTGGGGGCGGAAACGGGTCGGTTCCCACCACCGTCGGCATCCGGCGGCCCCGCCGAGCCAACCTGACGTCGGCCTGACCGCGCCACCCATCGGCCCCGCACCGGCGGCCACGCCGCGGCGGCGCTCGACGCCGCCGTGGCGGGTTCCTAGAGCGCCCCGGCCTCCCCGGCGGGCACAGCCGGGTCCCCACCCGGTGGTCCGACGGCCACCGGACGCAGAGGCGCCACCCACGCCGGTGGTTGCCGGACGCCCGACGCCAGTCCCACCGTCGCCATGGCCCGGATCCCCCACCACGTCGGGTCGAACTCCCACGGCGAAAGGCCCTGCCGGGCGCTCGTCGGATAGCGGTGATGGTTGTTGTGCCACCCCTCTCCGAGCACCACCATCGAGATCATCCAGTTGTTGCGGCTGGCGTCGGGCGTCTCGAAGCGGCGGCGACCGAAGCGGTGGGCCAGGGAGTTGACGGCGAACGTGGAGTGGTAGAGCAGCACGGTGGGGATGATGAAGCCCCACACCAACAGCTGGGGTCCCGAGGTGCCCGCCCCCGGGACGAGGTGGTGCAGCACCGTTCCGAGCACGACGCATGCCACGGCGGCGACGGCCGGGACGACGTACTCGAAGCGGTCGAGCAGGCGCAGCTCACGAAAGCGCGCCAGGTCCCTGACCTTGGTCAGGTCGGTACCGGCGTTGTCGGGATCGAAGATCCACGCCACATGGCTGTACCAGAACCCGTCGACCACCGGCGAATGGGGGTCCCCCGCCCGGTCGGTGTAGCGGTGATGCGCCCGATGGTGCGCCACCCACCACAGTGGGCCGCGCTGGGCAGCCGCCGCTCCCAGTGCGGCTCCGGCCAGCTGGAGGGCACGCGGGACGCGGAACGCCCGATGGGAGAAGCACCGGTGGTAGAAGGCCGTGATCCCGAAGGCGCGCACGCCGTAGGAGGCCAGGGCGACCGCCACCGCCACGGGGCTCCATCCCACGAACACGACGCCGATCACGGCCACGTGCACGAGCAGGAACGGAACACCGAGCCGCCAGGACCGGGGCGATGCGCCCCGGGTGTGGCCCCGGGTGCGGTCGTGGACCGGGGGCGGGACCGGGGCCGTTCGGGGGCGTGCCGTCGGGGCCGCCCTCGCCACCTGGGCTCGGCGGGCACGAACCGTGCCTCGCTGATCTGTCGCTCCCGGAACGAGGCGTCACATTACCCATGTCCGGCACCCCGCGGACACAACCGGTGGGAGCGCCAGGGCCGGATCCGTGGGGTGGGGCGGCGGCTCGGGCGCGGGATCTGGCCGCCGACGTGGGCCCGCGCCACGATGGTGTCTGTGACCGCACCCCGATCCGTGCCTCTGTCGGTCGGTTCCGCCCCGTGAGCGCGGGCGGCGTCCCCGTGCGCGTCGCCATCGTGGTGCACGCCACCCGCGCCGAGGTGTGGGGCGAGCTGGAGCGGATCGAGGATCACGTGACGTGGATGCGCGACGCCACCGCCATCCGCTTCCTCGGCGACCGCCGGCGCGGCGTGGGGACCTCCTTCGAGTGCGACACCCGGGTCGGGCCCGTCCGCCTGACCGACGTCATGGAGATCACCGGCTGGGAGCCGGCAACGAGCATGTCGGTGGCCCACAGAGGACTGGTGGGGGGATGCGGCCGCTTCTCGCTGGACGACGAGGCGACGTCGTCCACCCGCGTCCGCTGGGAGGAACGGCTCCGCTTCCCCTGGTGGCTGGGGAGCGACGCCGGCGCCCTGGCGGCACGGCCCGTCCTGGCCGCCCTGTGGCGGGGCAACCTGCGACGGCTGCGGGCCCGCATCGAGGAGGGTGGCGAAGGCCGCCGGTAGGAGGGCCCGGGCCGCCCTGGTGGCCGCTACTACGGCTTGTAGTATCGAGCCGATCCCGCGGGCGGCACCGGCGACGGGTCGTCGCCGCGGCGGGTCGGGGGAACCCAGGAGCCTCGATGAGCGACGACCATTCCGGCACCTCGGAGGTGACGGCGAGGACGCGTCGCCGGTCAGGCCCCGTGGCACCCCCCCGACTGGCGACGCCTGCTCCAGCTGGCCTTGGCCACCGCCTGGCTCCTCGACGGCGTGCTGCAGCTGCAGCCGTTCTTCTTCACGGCCGGATCGGACGGGTTGAGCGGCATGCTGACCGGCGTGGCGAGGGGCAATCCGGGGTGGCTGGCGCGCTCGATCACCTGGAACGCCTCCATCGTCGACCACCATGCCGTCGCTACCAACACGGCGTTCGCATCAATACAGATCCTCATCGCCCTGGGCATCGCCTGGCGACCCACCGTCAAGATGGCGCTCGGGTCCTCGATCGTCTGGTCCCTGGGCGTGTGGTGGTTCGGCGAAGGGCTGGGCGCCGTGCTCACCCGCTCGGCCACACCGCTCGGGGGTGCACCGGGGGCTGTCCTTTTCTATGCCCTTCTCGCTGTGCTCCTGTGGCCGGCGGACCGGCCCGGCGGGCACCCGAGCTGCGCCGCGGCGCGTTCGTGGGGACACGCGCCGCCACCGCCATCTGGGTGGCGGTGTGGGCCGCCATGGCCGTCGAGGTGGTCGTCTCCGGTCGCTCCCCCCAGGGCGTGCACGACCTCATCGCAGGCCAGGTCACCGGTCAGCCGGGTTGGTTGGCGACGATCGATCGTCACGCCGCCTCGCTGGTCGCCCACCGCGGCGCCACGGTGGCCTTCGCCTACGCCGCGCTCTGCGTCGTGGTGGCCTGCGCACTGTTCCTGCCACCGGTGGCGACCCGGGTCGTGCTGGTGCTGGCCGCGGCGTGCGCCACGGCCGTCTGGGTGGTGGGACAGAACTTCGGCATGATCTTCCCCGGCGGGGCCACCGACCCCAATTCGGGCCCCCTTCTGGTCCTGCTGGTCCTCGCCTACTGGCCGCTGCGCACGACGCCGACCGAGGACGCCGCTGCCGCCCGAGTCGCCAGCGGCAGCGCCCTGTCCGTGGGGGTGCGGTGACCGTCGCCCATCCCAGCTGGCTCCCCTACGGCCTCGCCGTGGTCATGGTGGTGGTGTCTGTGTACTGCGTCGGGCGCCTGGTGCTCGCCAACCGTCTCGGTCGGCGCAACCACCGTGACATAAGCACCGGGCACGTCCTCATGGGCGCGGGCATGGTGGGGATGCTCGTCCCGGGCTGGAATGTCGCTCCCGACGGCGTGTGGGAGGTGGTCTTCGGCGTTCTGTCGCTCTACTTCCTGGCCCAGAGCGTCCGGTTCGTGTCCGCACACGGGCTGCGCGGGGCAGACGACAATGACGTACACCACCTGTCGCACTTCCTGATCCACATGGTGATGGGCTGCGCCATGCTCTACATGTACTGGCTGGGCATGCCCTTGACGGCGCGGGCCAACCCCGGCATGGCCATGTCGAGCTCGGCCGGGGCCGTCGGGGACCCGGCGCTCACCTTGCTCCTCGTGGCCGTGCTGTTCGCCTCGGCCGTGTGGCAGCTCGACTCCGTGCACCGCTTCTCCCCCCAGGGGCTCCTGGCGCTGAGCGCCGTTCGGGACGGGGGTGGCGGTCACGCAGGACCCTCGGTGGCACCTGCCGCGGACCGACCCTGGCTCGCGCCCCGGCTCGAGATCTGGTGCCACATCGCCATGTGCTTCACCATGGGGTACATGCTCGTCCTGATGGTGTGAGGAAGGGAGCTCGTATATGGCCGCCGCATCGACACCCTGCGACAACCCGATGTGCACGTGCCCCGGCTGCACGTGCGAGACCTGCCGGTGCGGCGGAGCCAAGCTGGGCGAGCTCGAGCGCCGCGTCATGGACGTCCTGTGGGACGCGAAGCAGCCCGACATGACGGGCCGCCACGTGGCAGACCTCCTCCCCCAGTACGCCTACACCACGGTGGCCACGGTCCTCGACCGGCTCACCCGCAAGGGGTTGGTCCGTCGAACGGGTGCGGCGCGCACGATCAGGTTCGCACCCACCGACACCCGTGCCGCCCACACCGCCATGGCCATGCACCAGGCGCTCAACGCCGCAGGGGACGCAGGCGGTGCGCTGGCGCGGTTCGCCGCCACCATGTCCGGCGAGCAGGTCGCCGCGTTGCGCCACGCCCTGCACGAGCTCTGAGACCGAGGACGAATCGCCCTCATTGTCGTCGGACATCGGCCAGCGGCGGGGCCCGACCCACTAACGTTGCCTGCCGGTGGTGAAGACGACGGCACTCGAAGCTGGCGCAGGCGGCACCACGTCGGGAAAGCGCTCATCGATCGACCGCATCCAGCGCCTCGAGATGCTGGAGCGAGAACGCCTCGAAGCGGCCGAGCGCAAGGAAGAGCAGCGGCGCCACACGATCGGCGCGGCGAAGCCGTCCGGAGGCCGCCACGACCTCGTGGACCGGATCGAGCACGTCACGAGGTTCCCGATGACGCTGCTCGGCGTCGCCTGGTTGGTGGTCGGCGTCGTCGTGCTCACCACCGATGTGGAGGACGCCGCGTCCACGGCCCTCGTCGCCACCCTCTTCGTTCTCTGGGTGGTCATGCTCGTCGAGTATGTCGTCCGTCTCGTCGTCACACCCGACGCCAAGGGCTACCTGCGGCGCAGATGGGTGGAGCCGGCGACGGTGGTGTTGCCCGCGCTGCAGGGGTGGCACATCGTCGGCATCGAACGGATGTCGCTCCTGGTCCGCGAGGGCGAGCTGCGGCTGGAATTCATCCTGAAGCACCACAGCCTCTTCCGCGTGCTGCTGGCCGTGATCGGCGTCCTGTTCCTGGGCGCCTGGCTCGTGCTGCTCTTCGAGCAGCACACCAAGGGGAGCAACATCCACGACTACCCGGACGCCCTGTGGTGGGCGATCGTCACCGTGACCACCGTGGGATACGGAGACCGCTACCCGATCAGCGAGGGCGGCCGTATCGTGGCCGTCGTCCTCATGCTGGTGGGTATCGGGCTCATCGGCGTCCTCACCGCCACGGTGGCGTCGGTGTTCATAAAGGAGCACACCGACGCCAACAAGGAGGAGCTCAAGAAGAGCCACGCAGATCTCGGCCAGCAGCTCTCGCTGATAGGGGACCGGCTCGCCGACGTCGAGCGCCGGCTGGGAGCCACGCCGGCCGAGGTGGCGCAGATCACACCGGCCACCGGCGACCAGGCCGGGACCGAGACACAGACAACGACCGAAGGGTGATACCGATGAGGCGTGTGGTGCTCGGGATCGGTTTGGTCGTCCTCGTGGGTTTCGTCGTCGCCGTGGGCCTGTACTGGAGCGACTCCGCCCACTGGTTCCTGCGCTACACGGGCGCGGACGCCGAGTCGGGGTCGTGGTACGGGTTCTGGTCGGGGTTCGGGGGCTCGATCCCGGACTTCCTCATCCTCGGCAGCATCATCACCGTGTACCGCCACCACAATTGCCACGTCAAGGGATGCCCGAGGCTGGGGAAGCCGGTTGACGGCACCCCGTACCTGGCGTGCCCCAAGCACCACCCCGCCCACGAGGGCGACAAACGGGGCGTGACCGAAGACATCATCGCCCGGGCCCACAAGGCGCACCTCGAGCGCTCGTCTGCGTGACGCAACGCTACGACGGCACGGCGTCCGCCTGAGCCGCGCCGGCACGGTTAGCGGCCGGCACCGGCGAGTCGAATGTCCCCGTCGGGGGAAGAGACCAGGAGCCCGACGGGCCCCGGGGGTCCGGCGGGGGCGAGATGCACCCCTTCGGGCACGGCGCCACCCAGCCACGCGTCCATGGCGGCGCCCCTCGGTGCTGCCACATCAAGGCGGGCGAGACCCGTCGCACCGTTGGGATGGGTGACCGCACCACGGGCAGGGTGCAGGCGAGGGTCGTCCCACGCCATGAACGCACATCGCCACGGCTCCAGCCAGGCCACGTCGACACCGACCGCCCGCCAGCGGACGATCTCGCCCGAGGGCAGGACCCGGGATCGTCGCTCGACGGGTAGCCCGACGCGTCTCGCCGTCACCTCGATGTCGTCGGGCTCGACGGACCAGCGCGCCAGGCCGGGGCCCCGCCTCGACAGGGCCCTCACCACCGGCCGACCCTGGGGGGACGCCCTGGCCTCTGCCTCGTCGACGACGGCAAGGAGCTCCAGGTACTGCGCACCGAACGGCACGATGAGATTCGCCGTTCCCCGACCCGGATGCCGGCCGCCCTCCACGACGGTGAACCCAAGGGCCTCCATGTGGGTCCGGGCCGCGCCCAGATCGCCGGCGAGGAGGATCACCTGCACCAAACGGTCACCCACGGTCATGGTGTGGTGGGCGTGAGCATCGCACGGCGCCACACCCTATTGCGCGGCGTCGCCACACACACTCGTCGGCCGGTCCTGCACGACGGACCGAGGCAGACCTGGAGGACCGCGTCGTAGAGTTGCCACCGTGCCAACACCGCTCATGCCGGCAGCCGTCTATGTGGGCGACGGCAGAATCGCCGTCGAGGAGGTGCCCCGTCCCGAGCCGGGACCGGGCGAGGTGCTGGTCGAGATCGCCGAGTGCGGCATCTGCGGCTCCGATCTGCACATGGTCCTGGAGCGCTACGCCAAACCGGGTGCCATCTTGGGCCACGAATGGTCGGGCATCGTGGCCACCGCCCCCGCCGGCTCGGGCTGGGCTCCCGGCGACCGGGTGGTGGGGAACGCCGCCCCGGGGTGCGGGGTGTGCCGACCGTGTCGGCGGGGCCGCCCGTCGGTGTGCCTGAACCGCGCAGCGGCCGACTTCGTCGGATACCGGGGCGCCTTTTGCCAGTACAAGACGGTGGCGTCCGACGCCCTCATCCGGATCCCCGATTCCCTGTCGACCAGGGTGGCCGCCCTGGCCGAGCCGATGGCGATCACGCAGCACGCCGTGCGGCTGGCCGACATCGGTCCCGACGACCGGGTCCTCGTCACCGGGGCCGGTCCGGTCGGTCTCCTTCTCGTCGCCGTGCTGCGCGCCCAGGGGATCTCCGACATCACCGTGAGCGAGCCGTCCGCCGTCCGGCGCCAACAGGCCCTCGCCGTGGGTGCCACCCGGGTCGTGACGCCCGACACGCTCGAGCAGCCGCCCATGGCGCTCCCCGTGGCGGACCCCTATGCAGTCGTATTCGAATGCTCGGGCCACGCCAGCGCGGCCGAGGCCGGGTTGGGGCAGCTCGACTACGCAGGCACGCTCGTGATCGTGGGGACCGGCTTCGAGCCGCCCCGCATCAACCAGAACCGCATGATCATCTTCGAGCTCGAGGTCATCGGGGCCTACAACTACAACGACGAGGGGTTCCAGCCCGCCGTGGACCTCCTCGACAGCGGCACATTGCCGGTCAACGCCTTGATCGAGCCCGACGACGTTCCGCTCAGCGGGGTCATGGCGTCCATGGAGCGCCTGGCGCGGGGCGACATAGCAAGCAAGGTGATGGTCCGGCCGGGGTTCACGCCATGAGTGCGACCCCGTTCGCCCCGCGCATCAATCACGTGGCGATCAGCGTCGATGCCGACATCATGGACGAGGTGGGCCGGGCTGCGCTGTTGGCCTTCTACTCGGAGGTCTTCGGGTGGTTCGAGGGGGACAACAGCACCGAGAAGGGGAATCCCCTCATTCTCTACACCGGAGCGCTGGGCCAGTTCCTCTACCTGCTGCCCGCCAAGGACGAGTTCATGGTCACCCCGAACATGGACCACTTCGGGGTGGAGGTGTCGTCCAAGGAAGCGCTGCTCGAGATCCGGGACCGGGCCAGGTCTTTCCAGAGCAAGGACGACCGGGTTCGCATCACCGACGTCGGTGCCATGGTCACGCGCTACCAGGACAAGGAGTACACCCTCACCAACTCGTACGTCTGGTTCTTGATCCCCCTGTGGATCGAGCTCCAGCACGTGGAGCGGCGCACGGCGGGCTGACCGCTGATGCCGATCAACCAGAGCAGTCGGTTGGCCGAGGCACCGCGATCGACCCCGGTTTCCCCGCGCTACGGTGGACTCCGATGACCGATCCCCTCGACGTTCTGACCACGTCCGCCAGGCACCTCCGCGACATCGTCGAAGGCCTCGAGCCGAGTCAGCTCGATGATCCCGCCTACCCGACGGCGTGGTCCATCGCCGACGTCCTGTCGCACCTCGGATCGGGGGCGGTGATCTTTCAGCGCTACCTAGAGGATGCCCTCGCCGGCACCGACACGCCTCCGGACTTCGCACCGTCAGTCTGGGCGGAATGGGACACGAAGTCCTCACCGACCAAGGCGGCTGACTCGCTCCTGGCCGACGAGGCCCTGCTCCAGCGCCTCGAGTCTGTTTCCGACGAGGAGCGAAGCGGCTTCCGCTTCGTCATGGGGCCGCTGAGCGTGGACTTCCCTGACTTTGTCTGCCTGCGGCTCAACGAGCACACCCTGCACACGTGGGACGTCGAGGTAGCGCTGGCCCCGCGAGCCACCCTTCAGCCCCACGCCGCCGCACTCGTCGTGGACAAGCTCGACACGGTGATCCGCTTCACCGGCAAGGCGCTCGGCTCCAACACCGAGGTGACGGTGCGGACCAGCGAACCGCGTCGTGACTTCTCGATCTCCCTGGGACCCGACGCCGTCGCTCTGACCCCCAACCTGCAAGGTGGCACACCCGACCTGGAGCTGCCTGCCGAAGCGTTCGTCCGTCTCGTGTACGGGCGCCTGGACGCCGATCACACACCGGTCGACGGCGGGAACGACCTCCTCGACACGCTTCGGAGGGTCTTTCCGGGTCCCTGAGATCCGATCGCACTCGTATCCACAGAGGACCCCTGGCGGCTGACGACACGGGGCGTTCTCGCCCCAGGAGCCGAACCGCAGTGCCTCGCCTCACCCGTCGCAGCCACGGGCCTTACGGCACCATTCGGGACAGGGGACTCTTTCGATTGATTTACTGCTAAGTTTTTGCCGGACGACGATGGCCGACAGGAAGGACGGACATGGCGCGCCAGCGGTTGTCGCTGCCGGAGGCGGCGGAGGAGCTCGGCGTGCACTACATGACCGCGTACCGTTACGTGCGCACCGGTCGGCTTCCAGCCAAACGGGTCGGCGGCGCGTGGCAGATCGACCGTGCGGACCTCAAGCTCGTGCGGCCATCTGGGCCTGGCGTTTCGCGTCGCCCATCCACCGGCCCGGCGCCATCTGTGCCGCGGCTGGAAGCCCGCCTCATCGCCGGTGACGAGGCGGGCACGTGGACCCTTCTGGAAGCGGCGCTGGCCTCGGAGGCCACTCCCGAGGACTTGCTGTTGGAACTGATCGCACCGGCGCTTCGGGCCATCGGGACGCGCTGGGAGCGAGGCGAGCTCTCGGTCGCCGACGAACACCGGGCGAGCGCCGTCGCCACCCGGCTCATCAGCCGGCTGGGTGCGCGCTTCGCCCGCAGAGGCGTCAAGCGGGGGATGGTCATTCTCGCGGCCGCCCCCGGTGAGCTTCACGCGTTGCCCGTCGCCATCGCTGCCAACCTGCTGCGCTGGAGGGGCTTCGACGTGGTGGAGCTCGGTGCGGATACCCCGGCAGAGGCGCTCGCCCAGGCCGTGGCGGGCGAGCCGGACCTCGTGGCGGTCGGCATAGCGTGCACTTCCAGTGACAGCAGCCGCTCTGTCCGTCGGGCCATAGCCTCGGTCCACCGGGCCTCCCCGGGCGTGCCGGTCCTCCTAGGCGGGGCCGCCATCGCTGACCAAGACCACGCCCGAGAGCTCGGTGCCGACGTCTTCACAGGGAACCGGGCCGACGAGGTCGTCCGCGCCGTCGAGACCATCGGCACCGCGAAGCGCTGACCGGCCAACGCGGCCACATGGACGAGGAACAACGGCATCCCGAGCCGCGACGAACGGCGTTGCCGGTTCCCGAGGAGGTCCCTGGTCCTCATTGGCACGGACCTCGCCAGGCGGGGCGGGCCCGCAGCCGACCGCGCCAGGCCGGCTTGGCCAACACGAGCTGCACGTCGGTGATGTGGCGCTCGAGGAACGACGCCTCGCAGTAGGCCAGGTACAGGGCCCAGAGCCGGTGGAATGCCGGCTCCATCCCGAGACGCTCGACGGCGCCTTGACGCGAGCGCAGATTCGCCGCCCAGCGTCGCAGTGTCTCGGCGTAGTGGCGACCGATGTCCTCGAGGTCGATGACCCGCAGGTCCGTGGACCGCGCCAGCGACGCAGTGATCGAGGCCACCGATGGAATGCAGCCGCCGGGGAACACCATCCGGCGGACGAAGTCATGGTGCCGTTTGGCCCGCTCGAAACTACGGTCCTCGATGACGATGGCCTGCAGCACCGCCAACCCGTCATCCACGAGCAAACCGGCACACGCTGCCAGGAACTGGTCGTGGCGACGCCAGTCAACAGCCTCGATCATCTCCACCGAGGCGAGCTTCTCGAACCGACCCCGCAGGTCGCGCCAGTCGTCACCCAAGACCGTGACACGGTCCGCCAGTCCGGCTTCTGCCACCCGTTTGACGACGTAGGCCCGCTGGGCTTCGGAGATCGTGGTGGTGGTCACACGGCATCCGTAGCGCGCTGCCGCATGGAGGGCGAACCCGCCCCAGCCCGACCCGATCTCGACCACGCGGTCGTCAGGCTGCAGATCGAGCTTGACGCAGAGCCGATCGATTTTGGACACCTGTGCGTCGGCCAGCGTGGCCTCGGGGTCCTCGAACACCGCACAGGAATAGGTCATGGTCTCGTCCAGCATCAGCTCGAAGAATTCATTGGACAGGTCGTAGTGCGCCTGAACGTTGCGCCGGTCGTCGGCCCGTCCGGGTGTCATCAGGCGCGCCGGCGTATCGAGCACGACCGTGGCCCTGCGACCGAGGCCGTCCAACCGGGCGCGCAGGGGCCTCGTCCGTCGCAAGAGGATCTGTACGAGGGCGGTCAGGTCGTCGGCATCCCACCAGCCGGCGATGTAGGACGAGCCGAGGCCGACTGAGCCGGAACGAAGGAGCGCTCCATAGGCGCGGGGGTCGTGCACGGTCACCCGGACCACCGGTTCCCCAGCTCCCAAGCGACGCGTCCGTCCCACTTCGCAGACCTCGATGACGCCACTGTCGCGGCCGTGCACTCCGGCCGCCAGGACGACGCGCCGAGCGGGAGCTCCCAAGTGCCTCGAGGCACCACGGGGCGTGCTGTGACGCAACAGGCCACCAGCAGACACCGAGCCTGCCGGTGCATCGCCCGAGGCAGGTCGCTGCGCCCCGAGGATCTCTGGTGCGAGCCCTCGCGTCAACGACGTGCCCCCCTGTCGAGAAGTGGGCGTTCCTCCTGCCGTGCAGGGTGTTGGAAGAAAGGTGCCCCGCGAAGGCGCAGGCGGGCCGCCTGGGCGTAGATGCCCGCCGAGACCCTGTGCGTGAGCGCAGGGTAGGCCCACAGCAGCCGCCCGAGCGCTCGGCCATCGAGCGCCCGGCGCCGAAGCGACAGCGTCGCACTCAGCAGGCGCTCGTCGCCGCGCAGCACATCGAGCTGCACCCCGAGGCGCTCGGCAGGAGGGCTGTACCGCAGCACGTAATCGACGTCCATCGGCAAGAAGGGGGACACGTGCATGGTCTTGGCGAATCGATGGCGCCCCGGTGCCCCCACCACATAGGAGTGCCGGTCGTGCCAAGGAGTGTTCTCGACCTCGGCGACGAGTTTCTCGATGGTGGCGCCGTCGGGATCGGCACAGAAGTACAAGCTGATGGGGTTGAAGAGCCAGCCCCACGTGCGCAGGTTGGCCAGCAGGGCGATCGGCCCCCTCGGTCGGTGGTCAGTGCCTTCCTCGACGAGATCGCGTACGGCCTCGTCCAGCGGTACCGCCGGGTCACCCAGGAAGTCGGCGCGCCGGAACCAGACCGGTGCGGGGTGGCGGCTGGACCATAGTGGGTGCAATCCGGTCACGGTTTGGATCTCCGCCAGGTCGAGCAAGGGCATGGCGACGTCGTAGGAGAACTCGTGAGTGGCCCCGGGCCCGAAGCGACGGTGGTGCAGCGTTCCCTCGTAGAGGGCACTCCGCAGACCCGGGCCACCTGCTGTCGCCGCTTCAGAAACGGCAGGCAGGATTGCCGTCACAGCGTGATTCCTAGTTCCCGACATGTCTCGACGGCGCTGCGCACACCGTCCTCGTGGAAGCCGTTCCCCCAGTAGGCCCCGCAGAACCAGGTGCGCCGGCGACCGTTGATCTCCGCACGGCCCTGCTGGGCGCTGATGGCCGCCGGGTCGAAGACCGGATGGGCATAGTCCATGCGGGCGAGCACCCGCTCGGGATCGATGGCCTCGTCTTGGTTCAGGGTCACGAGCACCGGCGTCGTCGAAGGGATGGATTGGAGCGTGTTCAGATGGTAGGTGAGCGTCGCCCGATCGGTCTCGGCGTGGAGCCGCTGGTAGTTCCAGCTGCCCCACGCCCGCCGAGTATGCGGCATCAGCCGGGTGTCGGTGTGGAGCGTGGCCCGGTTGGGCTGGTAGCGGATGGCGCCGAGGATCGAGCGCTCCACCCGGTCGGGGTCCGAGAGCATGCGGAGTGCCTGGTCGCTGTGGGTGGCAACGATGACGTGGTCGAACGACTCCGCCCCACCGGGACCCACGAGCTCGACACCCCCTGAGTCCCTGCGGATCTTCTCGATGGGGGTGCCGAGCCGAAGCCGACCCTCGGCCGCCAGGGGATCGACAATGGCCCGCACGTAGGCCCGGGACCCGCCGGTGACGGTACGCCAGCGCGGCTGGTCACGAAGCCGCAACAGGCCGTGGCGCTCGAAAAAGTGGGCGAAGGTCGCTGCGGGGATCCGGGTGAAGGTCGTCGGGTCCGCCGACCAGATCGACGATCCCAGCGGGACGAGGTACCAGTCCCGGAATCCTGCCGACCAGCGGTGGGAGGCGAGCACCTCTTCCAGCGTGACGTGGTCGGGCGGCGGGTCCTCGAGCAGACCCCGGGCGATCCGGTTGAAACGGCCGATGTCGACGAGCATCCGCACGAACGCGGGACGCGCCACGTTGCGCCGCTGGGCGAACACCGTGGATGGCGAGGTCCCTCGCCACTCGATGCCGGTGCGCGCGTCGCTCACGCTGAAACTCATGTCACTGGACTGGGTTGCCACGCCGAGGCGATCGAGGAGTCGGCAGAACAGTGGATAGGTACGCTCGTTGTAGACGAGGAACCCGGTGTCGACGCTCACTGTGACGTCGGGAAGCTCCACCTGGTGCGTGTGGGAGTGGCCCCCAGCCCGGTGGTCGGCCTCGTAGAGGACCACGTCGTGGCGCCCCTGCAGCAGATGGGCACAGACCAGCCCCGATACGCCACTCCCGATGACTGCGATCCGCATGCTCCTCCTTGGTCTCGGGAGCGCCTCGTGTCGACAAGGGTTTAATTTAGCAATAAACTCGTCCTGTGGCCACATACCGCACGTCCGTCTCCTCCCCCCGGCCCCCGGCCGACGTCTTCGGATACCTGGCCCGCTTCTCCAATGCGGCCTTGTGGGATCCCGGGGTGGCGTCGGCCGAGGACGTCACGCCCGGACCCCCCACCTTGGGGAGCACGTACCGTCTGCAGGTGCGCTTCCTCGGGCTCACCGTGCCCCTCGACTACCGGATCGAGGAGATTGACGCTCCCAAGAGCGTGGTCCTGAGGGCGGAGAACTCCCAGTTCCGGTCGATCGACAGGATCGAGGTGGCCGAGGCTTCTGACGGGGGCTCGACCATAAGCTACGAGGCCACGCTGACGCCGAAGCGGATTGCCGCGGCGTTCAGCCCGCTCGTGGGCGTGGGCTTCCGGCGCATCGGCGAGCGGGCCGCCACTGGACTGCGCGCCGCGCTGGCGACATGAGCACCATCGGGTCAGCGGGTCGCCAAACCCTCGCCCGGGTGGTGGACGCCGTGGCCGAGGCCACGGTGGCCCCGAGCTTCAGCCGATGGGGCATCGCGCTGCGCAGCCGGCTCGAGGCCTGGGAGGGTCCGCCCACCATGGACGGCCGCGTCGTGGTGGTGACCGGCGCCACCTCCGGCATCGGGCTGGCAGCGGCAACGGCGCTGGCAGCGCTGGGCGCCACCGTCCACCTGGTGGGCCGCGACGCCGACCGGGCGCGCCGGGCGCGCGCCACGGTCGAGGCGGCGGGCCCAGCGCCCGTTCACGTCGACTTGGTCGACATGGCCGACACCACAGCGGTGGCCGCTTTGGCGACACGCCTGTCGGAGAGCTATGAGCACCTCGACGCCCTCATCCACAACGCTGGAGCCCTGACCCGCTCCTACACGGTGACAACCGCCGGCGCCGAGCTGACCGTCGCCACCCAGGTGCTCGGCCCACACGTGCTGACGGCGAGGTTGGCGCCGCTGCTGTGGGAGACCCCGGGGGCGACCATCGTGACGGTCAGCTCGGGAGGCATGTACGCGCAGGGTTTCGACCTCGCACGCTTGGAGATGGGTCCGAGCGACTACGACGGGGTTGTGGCCTATGCCCGGGCCAAGCGAGCCCAGGTGGTGCTGGCTGAGGCGTGGGCCTGTCGCTTCGCCCCGGCCGGGGTCTCGAGCTTCGCCATGCACCCGGGCTGGGTCGACACGCCGGGGCTCGAAGCCGGCTTGCCACGGTTCCGAGCGCTGTGGCGTCCCCTGTTGCGTACCCCGGCAGAGGGTGCCGATACCGTCGTGTGGCTCGCCGCCGGGGGTCCTGCGGCCGAGGCAACCGCTCAAGGCGTTCCCGCCCCGACCTCGGGGTTCTTCCACGATCGGCGACGCCGATCCGACCATCGCCTCCCGCTCCTGCATCCGACCCACCCCGGCGACGACGACGCGCTGCTGGATTGGTGCGCACACCGCACCGGCATCGAGTTGCCCGTCCCCACGGTGGCGATGCCATGAGACGCACTCCCCCCACGCCGGTCGCCGACGACGCACCGTCAGGCTTCTCCGGCGGCGCCCCCGGTGCGGTGGCGACGTCGGACGCCCAGGCGCCGACGACCACGTCACCGACGTCCACGTCGCTACCGAACGGATCCGCTGAAGTCGGTCCCTGTTCGGCTCTCTCGGACAGACACGAAGTCGACAACGATGCAGCGAGAATCACCTGGTCGACGCCGGACCTCAACAGGCGCTGGAGGGCTTGAACAAGGTAGCGAACCTCTCTGGGCGGCGGGACACGAAAAGGTGCCTCTGGCCAGACGAAGACGTTGAGGATTCGACAACGAGTGGACCCTAGAGGACACTATTCAAACCCCTCTTCATCAGGGGAACTGGTGAATCAGAGCGGTGTCACAGGGCCCTATTTGATCGATCCGCGGGTCCGAACAGCCATCGGCGAGCTCTACGACCATGTCTTCGGTGAGTCCCGGGACGGCGCAATGATGAGGTGCCGTCGTGTTCCGCCTGACGGCTCGAGACAGAACCAACGCCGTCTCCCACCCGAGGAGGTTGAGGAGCTCGTGGCCGCCTACCTGGCCGGAGCGACGGCACTCGCCTTGGCTGGCAAGCATTCGATTCACCGGACCACCGTCTTGGCCCTCCTCGAACGCCGCCAGGTTTCTAGGCGTGGGCGGGTACTGACCCCGGTCCACATCCAACGAGCGGCTTCTTCCTACGCCTCGGGACGCTCCTGTGCCTCGATCGGCAAGGAACTCCAGGTCAATCCCGAGACGGTCCGCCAGGCCCTGTTGAAAGCCGGAGTGGCCATGCGCAGGCCCGGGCGCCCGTCAGCCGCAAAGGGGTCTTGAACCACCTCGTTTTGGCGATAGCGGACAGCATGAGGCGCTGGAAGCACTCCCCTACCCGCCGTCCTCCCACAGGCATGCCCAAGCGTTTGGCAAGAGCCGTCGGAGCCCCTCGGATCGGTCTCGGCCCTCCTCGGGACATACTGGCGGGGTGCCGCTTGACCGAGCCGGGCTGGAGATCCTTGACGCAGATCAATGCCTGCGCCTCCTGCGGTCTGTAGGAGTCGGCCGGGTGGCCGTGACATCCGAAGCGGTTCCAATCATCTTCCCGGTCAACTTCGGGGTGCTTGACAGTGCAGTGGTGTTCCGTACCGGCGAGGGTACAAAGCTCGATGCAGCCATTCGCAACGCTACGGTGGCTTTCGAGGCTGACGCCATCCATTCGATATTTGAGACGGGGTGGAGCGTCGTGATAGTCGGTACTGCCGAGGAGGTCTTCGACCCCTCCGAGATCGAGCGAGTCACCCAGATGGGATTTCGACCCTGGGCGCCCGGCTCACGGTCGCATCTGATCAAGATCGTCCCAACTGCTCTATCCGGTCGACGCATCGTCGACGGAGGCAACGCCTAATACCGAGCACCTCGTGGGACCAGCAGCCTGGATGGGCTCAGCAACCCAGGGCCAAGGACTCTGCGGCGCCCGTCATCATGATGCGTTCGCGCCCGTGGCGTCTGTTCAGGCTGACCCGCCACACCGAAGGTGCAGTTAACGTCCGGGCTCAGCTCGGACACGCCCCGAACGGATCCCGTCCAGAAACGACTCGTAGTCCTTGTCGTTTTGTTCGGCGTAGGCCAGGGCGAATGCAGCCAGGGCTTCGTCGAACGCGGTGCTCGACCCCAGGTAGCCGGCCAGGACGCGGGCGGGCCTGCCCGAGCATGGGCGCGGGCCAACGCGGCGCCGCAGAGCCGCCCGTACAGGATCAAGTCGTCGGGCCGCGCCACTTCGAGAGGCACCGACCCCTTCATGTCCCTCAGCTGGCGGACGTAGGTGTCGAATCCATCGGCGCGCGCCCAGCCCAGGAAAGCATCGCTCGCCGCCTGCATGATGCGCTGGCCGACCACGCGTGGTCACGGATACCGAGCGATAGGCGTAGGTCGTCCAGTACTGCGGCGTCGTCCATCGCCCGCTGGTCGTCGAGGTCGTAGAGGATGTGCGCGACCCATTCCTCGCTCTCCCCGCCCCAGCGCGTCGGACCCATCGGCGCCAGCACCACCAGCTTGCCCGTGCTGGGGCACCACACCCAGCGCAGGAGGACGTCAGGGTCCTTAGCCCAACGGGACAGGTCTGCCGTCAGGTGGAAGGTCACCGTCCGGCTGAGCTCCATGACGCCCTGGAGCTCGATCCCCATGAGCTTCCCGACGGTGCGTCCGCCGTCGCAGCCGAGCACGTAGCGGGCCTCCACGTCGTAGGAGCGGCCCTCGTCCAGGTCGCGCACCGACGCCAGCACCCCGCCGTCGATCTCCTCGAGACCGGTGAGCTCGTGATGGAACCGGACACGCCCTGGTGCGAGCTCCTCCGCCCGGGCCTTCATGAGCGGCTCGAGGCGGATCTGGGGGAGGTTCGTCGTCAGCTTGGGACTGGCCGCAACCCAGTCGGGGTCGTCCCCACCTGCGCCCCAGGTTTCCTGGGCGAAGAGGACGCGTCCGGCATCGGGGTGACCGGCGAAGCCCGCGTAGAACATCGTGCGCCGCAGCTGCTCCGGCGGCGTGCCAACGGCGTAGATGGCGTCCGCCACCCCGCAGTCGTCGAGCACCTCCATGGCGCGCTGGCCCAGCACGTGCGCTTTGGGCAGGACCGATGTCGTTGCCAGCGCACTGACGAGTAGATGGTCGACGCCCATTCTCGAGAGAAGCATCGACGCCGTGAGGCCGGCGCCTCCGCCACCGACCACGAGCACGTCGGTCGTCACCTTCTCCTGCACGTAACCCCCTCTGATTCGCTGCTGTTGGCAAACGTTTAGATCACGAGGCCCAGACCGCCGTCCACCAGGACGGTCTGGCCCGTTAGGTACTTTGCACCGACGATCCCGAGGCAGGCGTCGGCGATGTCATCCGGCGTGGCGATCCTTCCGAGCGGCGCCGCCGCGGCCACGAGGTCGCGCTGCAGTGCCCAGTCCTCGGTCCACGGAGTATCGACAAGTCCGGGCGCGACGGCGTTGATCCGCACCCGACCCCCGGCGACCTTGGCCAGGATCCGGGTCATGTGGTCGACGGCCGCCTTGGAGACGGCGTACGGCAGGGAGCTCCCGGTCTGACGGAGGCCGGCGATCGAGGTGACATTCACGATCCACCCATCGTCGGAGCGCCGGAGCAGCGGCAGCGCCGCCTGGGAGACGAGGAACGTCCCCACCACGTTCACCGACAGCACCCGCTCCCAGTGCTCCGGGGTGACGGCATCCACGTCCTCCAACGGGACGTCGATCGTCACGGCGGCGTTGTTCACCAGTCCGTCGAGCCGGCCCCAGCGTTCCTCGGCGGCCTTGACGAGGGCCAGTGCCGTGTCGGGCGCGGCGATGTCGCCGGCGACGTAGATCGCGTCGGGGAGCTCGTCGGCCAGGCGCTGACCGGCGACGACGGTGCGCGCCGAGTTGACGACGACCCCCGCGCCGCAGGCGGCGACCCGACGGGCGACGGCTTCGCCGATGCCGCTGCTCGAGCCGGTGACGATGACGACCCGGGAGAGGAGGTCGACACCGGCGGTCATGACGCCCCGCAAGGGGTCGTGGCGAGGTCGGGTTCCGGGCCCGGGGCCGCCGGGGAGGTCCGGAGCTGCTCGAAGTGGGCACGGAGGCCGGCGAGCAAGGCAGCGACCTCCTTGTCGGTGGTAGCGGTGCCGTAGAGGTAGAAGTCGGGGCGCTCCAGCACGGCGGCGACCTGGTGCTCGCCGAACCAGCGCGCGTAGCACCCACCGAGGTCCTCGGCGTCGGCACCCATGGCCACGATGCGACCGCCCACGGACCGGAACCAGGCCGCGTCCTCGTCGGCGACCTGAGTGGTCGCCCCGGCCAGGATCAGGTGCCAGCCGGCTCCGATCACATCGTCGAAGCGTCCCTCGGTGTCCCCCAGGCGGACGGGGCCCTGGACGAAGAGCTCCCCGGCGAGCGGGCCGCTCCCGAGCATTCCGCCCGACAGGCCCGGCATGGGCGGCGCCGGCGTGCTGCCGCCGGGTGGAACCAGCGGGGCCATCGACGCGTCGCGGGCGGCGGCCACCTCGGCCTCGGGGATGCAGATCACCTTGCCCAGCTCGGTGGCGACCTCGATGACAGCCGCGGCCTGGGGGATCCGCTCGAGGTCGTAGGTCTCGAGCAGTGCTGCGCCCTCCGGCCGGCCCAGTACGTGGTCGAGCTTCCAGGCCAGGTTGGCCGCGTCGCGCAGTCCCGCGCACATCCCCTGGCCGGCGAATGGCGGCGTCTGGTGCGCGGCGTCGCCGGCGAGGAAGACGCGTCCCACGTGCCACCGGGTAGCCCAACGAGCCCGGAAGCGGTAGCCGGCGTGGCGCACCAGCTCGGCGTTGTCGGGCCGGACGTCCCAGGGCTCGAGAAATGCCCAGGCACTCGCCTCGGCGTCCAAGGCGTCGAGGGTCTCCCCGGGGAGGCACATGAACTCCCAGCGACGCCGACCGGGCCCACCCGAAACGACTGTGGTGGGGCGCGCCGGATCACAGACCTGGAGGTTCGGTGGGTCGAAGACCCGCGGCTCCTGCAGCCGCACGTCGACCACCAGCCAGTCGAAGAAGAACCCCCGGTCCTCGAACTCGACGCCCAGGGCGTCGCGGATCGCGCTGTTGGCGCCGTCGCAGCCGACGATGTATGCGGCGTGGACCCGACGGCGCTCGCCTCGGCCCTCGCTCGGCTCGAGCTCGACCCACGCGCCATCGCCGTCGCTGCCGGCGTCGAGCGCGGTCTGCCCCCACCTCAAAGTGATGCCGGCGCAGTCCTGGACCTTCGCCAGGAGTCTTGCTTCGAGGTCCGGCTGGTTGAACATGTTCGCGCTCGGCCAACCTTGGCGTCCCTGGAGCGGCATCTCGAAGCGCAGGAGTGGGACCCCCTCGGCATTGCGCCACTCGTAGGTGGTCGCCGGCTCCGTGAGCCCCGGCAGGTCGGCGCCGATGCCGCACGCCTGAAGGACCCTCGCCGTCTCGTCGTCGAAGTGGACGGCACGGGGCAGCGGGTACGGTGCCGAGTGGCGCTCGACGAGCAGCACGGAGCGGCCGCGCCGTCCGAGGAGCAGTGCCAGGGCACAGCCGACCGGACCGGCTCCCACCACGACGACGTCCACGTCGGCGGGCAACGCTTCGCTCACCGCGACGCCCAGGCGCTCTGGAGTTGCTCGAGGTCGGGCGGGACGATGAACTCGAGCGGGAGGTCGGGCCCCCAGCTGTTGGCGACTCGCTCGGGCTCGAAGGGCGTGTGGCCGCCGCGCTCCCAGGCCTCGTCGTCGAGGATCTGGTCCATGTCGGAGTACAGCTCGAGATAGGCGCCCGCCGGGTCGCGCAGGTACCAGTAGAAGTTCGAACCGGCGAAGTGGCGCCCGAGTCCCCATGCTTGACGGGACGGGTCGACGCGAAGCAACGCGGTGGCGTTGTGGCCGACGTGGTCGATGTCGTCGCATTCGAAGGAGTAGTGCTGCAGGAGCGGCACGGGGGAGTCGACCAGCGCGACGTTGTGGTGGTCGGGCGAGCAGCGCAGGAAGGCAATGAGCCCGTCGATCTCGTCGCTCAGCTTGAGCCCGATCCCCTCGATGAGCAGATCGCGGGTGGCGGCGATGGTCGGCGTCCCGATCACAAGATGGCCGAGACGTCGCGGCGGACGCGGAGAGCCGAAGACCGCAGGCGCACGCTCGTCGGCCCGCACTGTGGCGCCGGGGGCGTTGGGGACGACGGGGGCGGCCGGGGCCTGCGCCGCTGTGCGCTCGGCGACCCGCACGACGAGCTCGACGCGACTCCCGGGGTCCACCACGCGCACCTCGGCTTCGCCGACCTGGGGATCCGCGCCGTTGACGGTGAGGCGTTGCGCCACCCGGGCGACGTCATCGGGGCCGTCGGCGCCGAACTCGACGCGCACGAGGCGCCGGAATTCCGCTTCGTCTAGACGCACGGTGGCACCACCGTCGCTGCCCGAGAACGCGGCGCCGTCGCCGGAGAGGCCGAGCTCACCGTAGAAGCCCGCCACCGCCCCGGGGTCCGGCACGGCCGTCGTGAAGCCCAAGAGCCGGTGCAAACCCATCAGTTCTCCTCCTTGTCCGACGCCATGCAGCGGTTGCGCAGCTCGCCCACGCCCTCGACGCGCGTCACGATCTCGTCGCCAGGGACGAGGAATCGACCCCCGCGCCATGCCCACGCCGTCTGGGGTCCCTGTGAAGATGAGGTCGCCGGGATACAGCGTGCAGATCGACGACAAGTAGGACACGAGCCTCGGCACGTCGAAGATCAGCTCGGCCGTGGACGCTTCCTGGACCACCTCGCCCCCCACCTCGCACCGCAGCGCGATGTCGTCGGGGTCGGCGAAGGTGTCAACCGAGACGAGGGCCGGGCCGATGGGCCCGTACCCGGTGAAGCTCTTACCCAGGCAGAACTGGGGGGGCGAGCCGGAGAGTTGGACGTGGCGGTCGGAGATGT
Source organism: uncultured Acidimicrobiales bacterium (assembly GCA_963839605.1). Lineage (GTDB taxonomy): Bacteria > Actinomycetota > Acidimicrobiia > Acidimicrobiales > UBA8190 > JBEKVE01. The sequence goes on from CAWIWK010000024.1 coordinate 45,714, forward strand.
CCTGCCCGGCGGTGATTCCGGCCACGACGTCCCAGGCCCGGTCCTCGGCGACGTTCCGGCACCGGGCGCCGATCGCCACCACGACCTCCGCCTCGTAGTCGACCATGGCGCCGGACAGCGTCACGTCAGCGGTCGGGCCGGCCAGGCAGCTCGGGAACTTCGTGAAGGTGAGCGGCGCCGGCGGGAGCTCCATGCCGCTCTCGGCGGCGTGGCTCCGGTAGTTGAGGCCGATGCCGAAGACCTGGCGGGGTTCGGGGACCGGCGGGCCGAGCACGACGTCGGTCAGGACCGCGTCGGACGCGGCGTCGGGGCATCGGCGGGCGAGGGCGTGCAACTCGTCGGTCCGCGCCAGGCAGGCCAGAGCGCTCGAGAGCGACTCGTCGCCGGCGAGACGCGCCACGTCGTAGACGCCACCGGCGTGCTCCAGGGCGGCGCGGCCACCGACGCTCAGCAGTCGGAACATCTCCCCTCCCCCGTGATGCGGCATCGGATCACCCGGCCGCGCCTACCGAGGAGGTGTTTTATCACATGATTAGGAACTTGACTAGATACTTTTTCGCTTGATATGTTGTCAGCGTGCCGAGCACCGTGGCGGTCCGGACCAAGCGCCCTGGCGCCGATGTCACCCGCGAGCGCATCCTCGCTGCCGCCCTCGACCTGTTTTCAGAACGGTCCTTCGAAGGTGCGAGCACCCGGCTTATCGCCGAGCGAGCCGGTGTCCAGCAGCCGTTGCTCGCCTACCATTTCGGCAGCAAGGAGGAGTTGTGGCGGGCCGCCGTCGGACAGCTCTTCGACGACCTCACCCAGGCCCTCGGCGAGCGAATCTTCGGCTTGCGGGGCGTGGAGCACACCGCCGTCGCCAAGCTCGTGGTGGCGGACTTCGTCCGCTTCTCAGCGGCGCACCCGCAGCTGCACCGGATCATCATGCAGGAATGCAAGGTCGACGGCGAGCGGCTCGAGTGGCTCGTCGAGCAGCACATCCGCCCCTTGTTCGAGGGTGCCGTCGCCATGCTCGAACCGCTCGTCTCGGCCGGCAAGGTCCGAGACGTCCCGGCCGTGCACCTCTACTACCTGCTCACCGGGGCCGGTGCGACCATGTTCGTCCTTGCACCCGAGTGCCGACTGCTCTCGGGTGTCGACCCCCTCGACCCATCTGAAATCGAACGGCACGTCGACGCCGTTGTGTCGATGATCTTTACCGAGTGAGGCTTGGAACTCGCCATGACCACAGTCCTCAAGCGCGAGCAACGCGCGCACCGCGGGGGTGCGTGCTGGCGACCGCTCGAGCTAGCGGAACTCCGCACCAGTCGATGGTGGGATCCTCACCTCCGACTCCGAGAGGCAGATCGTCATCTCGACCATGGTCCACACGGCACGGTGGCGCAACGTCCTACGGTGCCGGCCGGCGAGTTCTGCCGCACACACCAGCCGGCGTTGGGTTCAGTCGCCAATCATCCAGGTGCCCGCGACAAGGACATTTGCTCATCTTGGGTCGAGGGGCACCGGCACCATCAGCAACCGGTGAACTGAGGAGGTAACGGGCGATGCTGCTACCGCTTTCTCCAGAGCCGTTCACAGCCCCCACGGACCGCGACATGTTGCCTTCGGAGCGGCGGGCATTTGTGCGAACGCATCGCACCTGCGTCTTTGGCTACCCCCGGCTCCACGACGGGCCGGCGATGTCGGTCGTCTATTATGTGCCCACCGACGACGACGAGCTCCTCGTCTCCACGATGGCCGCTCGCGGTAAGGCCCGAGCCGTGGCCCGCAATCCCAAGGTCAGCCTCTGCGTGCTCGATGAACGCTGGCCGTTCACGTACCTCCAGGTGTATGCCGATGCCACTGTCGACCGTGATCCTGACCTCGTCGTCGAGGTGATGATGGCTGTCGGCGGCCGGATGTCGGGTGAGCCGCTTGGCGATGAAGCCCGTCCTGTCGTGAAGGCCATGGCGACTGAAGAACAGCGCGTCCTAGTGCGTTGCCGCCCTTATGCCACGTTCGCACAACCGCCGAGACATCTGCACCGCAACGACCAGCCTGATGCGATCACCCATTGGGTCTCTTCAACAGTTGCGTGGGATGCTCGCGATCCCGCGTAGACCCGCGAGCCGCTCGAACCTGAGATCCTAAGCGTGGACGCAGGGCCATTCTGGCGTGCACCCAGCCCTCCAGAAAAAGGTACCTGCGACCTGGGGAGTGATCGCAGTCGGTTTCTATCAGCTAGATGCCCTTTGAACACGGGCGATAAACGGAGGGGAGCTCGATGCGAGCAAGGACTGTGTCCTTCTATATCGACCCGGAGTTGCTGCCTGAGTGCAAGCACGTGCTGGACGCTGAACTCATTCCAAAATACTTGGAGATGTCACACTTTGTTGGACTCGTTGTCCTTGAGTCTGATGTAGGCGGACGGCCCGAGGTTGTTGGCCTTTCTGTGTGGGACGGCGATCTCGAGGACTCGGATGCGATTATCGAGGAGTTTCTGCGACGACTCTATGCAGTTGCTGGGATAACAGCCACGCAAAAGTCTTATCAGGTGACCCGACTCGTGTCCCGGCAAGATCTCTAGTCTTCATCGTAGGTCCGCTTGGTGGCGAGTAGAGGGTCGGCCGCGGCAGATGACACGGTTCTAGCTGTCGACGCAGCGCCCCAATTGGACGCGCCTCCAAGCGAAGTTCAGACATCGCTGGTACGGAGTGGTGCCTTCAGGTGCGACGAAACCGACAGAACTTTGTAGGAGCTGTTCCAACTGGATCCAGGAAGAACTGCCTGCATGACCGCCGGAGCTAAAGAGACGCTTGAGGGATTGAAACAGGAAACGTCCTCCCTCACTTGCCTCGACACCATGGTATGGGAGCTATGTCCATCTCTATCAGCTTTCAGTTACCTCATGTCTCGTGCGGCGTGTCTGAAATCGCGTTGGCCCGTGAATCCAAAGAACTAGCGGGCGCATTCTGCTCGGACGAATCACGACGACTCAGACCGCTCACCCGAGGTCAACTCGGTGTTCGCGATATCAAGTAGGGACCCCTGTGCCTCGTCCGTTACTGTCGCGCCCGACGCCGTCCGTCCGTGGCATCAAGCGCGTTTGCCACCTCAGAAAGCGGGAACGCCTCCCCTGTCCGGATGCAGCGCCCCCAAGGGCGTCGTAAGGGGCATGTGCAAGGCATCGGCAATGCCCGCACTGGCGGCACACACCCATGGAATGGCATTGACCGCCCGCATGCTGGTGGCGAGGTTTCCCTGATCACTGCTGTTCTCACCCGACTGGAAGCCGACCTCGAACTCGCCGTCGAAACTCGGCTCACCGTCAATCATGACTCGCCAGGTCCCGTCCGTGCCGCCGGACCGGCTTCTTCGGCCAATCAGGGGCGAGGTCGTCAGCCATCCGGTCGACGTGCTCGATCGTGATCACCTCTTTACCTCCGACCACGCCGATGCAGCGGGCCCAGATCGCGCCCACGGTCCCCGCCTCGATGACGCCGCAGGCGGTATCGAGGTCGCCGCGGTGTGGGTTGGAATTCGCAGGTCTCGCGTATCTCGTCCAGCTCCACTGCGAGGGCATCGGCCACCATAGTCACCGCCGCTCCCCACCCCCATCTGAGGACTCCCGGGCTCCGACTCCCCCCTGGTAATCGAGTGGCTGCCCGAACCCGAATAGCTCCCGCATGTCGAACTCGGACCCAGCTTGCGAATAGTTGGTGATCTCGAGCCCACGCACTGAGTACACGGTGTGCGACATGGACATCAACGCGATGGGAAACAGGTCACAGCCGAATCCCGGCTCGATTCCGGAGGAGTAGATGGTGCTGGAGCCCGCACGGGTCGCTTCGAGGGATCGCGTCGCGATATCGCTTCGACAGAGAGCCGCGTTGGTAGACGAGCCGGGCATGGAGGTCGTCACGACATTTTCCCTGCCGCCAGGATGCGACAGAAGCCGGGCGGCTCGTCCGGCGGCTCGGCGGCGGCGGTGGCGGCGCGCGCGGCCTTGGCGCGACCGGCACCGACACCGGCGGCTCGATCCGCCAGCCGGCAGCTTTTGCGGCATCGTCGGCATGAAGCCGACCTATGGCCGCTGCTCGCGCTGGGGCATCGTCGCCTTCGCCTCCTCGCTCGACCAGGCGGGGCCGATGACCCGCACGGTGCGCGACGCCGCGATCATGCTGGGCGGCGATGGCCGGGCACGATCCCAAGGATTCGACCTCGGCGACCTGCCGGTGCCGGATTTCGAGGCGGCGCTGACCGGCGACATCGAAGGGGCTTGAGGATCGGCATTCCCGAGGAATACCGCGTCGACGGCATGCCGGCGGAGATCGAGGCGCTGTGGCAGCGGGGAATCGCGACTGGCTGCAAGCGATGCCGGCGCCGAGCCGGTCGAAATCAGCCTGCCGATGACGCAAATACGCGCTGCCGGCCTATTACATCATCGCGCCGGCCGAAGCCTCGTCGAACCTCGCGCGCTATGACGGCGTGCGCTTCGGGCTGCGCGTCGACGGGCGAGGGCTTCGACGAGATGTACGAGATGACCCGCGCCGCCGGCTTCGGCGCCGAGGTGCAGCGGCGCGTGCTGATCGGCACCTATGTGCTGTCGGCCGGCTATTACGACGCCTATTACATCAAGGCGCAGAGGGTGCGCGCCCTGATCTGCCGCGATTTCGACCAGGCGTTCCAAGCGGTGCGACGTGCATCCTGACGCCGACCGCGCCGTCGGCCGCCTTCGCCATCGGCGAGAAGAGCGGACGATCCCGATCGCCATGTATCTGAACGATGTGTTCACCGTGCCCGTCAACCTCGCCGGGCTGCCCGGCATCTCGGTGCCGGCCGGGCTGTCGGCCGACGGGCTGCCGCTGGGCCTGCAGATCATCGGCCGTGCCTTCGACGAGGAGACCGTGCTGCGCGTCGCCCGGGTCGCTCGAAAGCGCCGCCGGCTTCACGCAGCGGCCGGCCAGTTCGATCGCGGGAGAGCGGCATGAGCTACGTATCCAGGGCGAGACCGGGCCGTGGGAGATCGTGATCGGGCTCGAGGTGCATGCCCAGTGTTATCAGCAGGTCCAAGCTGTTCTCCGGCGCCGCGACCGATTTCGGCGCGCGAGCCCAACACCCAGGTGTCGCTGGTCGATGCCGCGCATTCCCGGGATGCTGCCGGTGATCAACGGGCATTGCGTCGAGCAGGCGGTGCCGCACCGGGCTGGGCCTCAATGCCGAGATCAACCTGAACTCGGTGTTCGAGCGGAAGAATTATTTCTACCCCGACCTGCCGCAGGGCTATCAGATCTCGCAATACGCCCATCCCGATCGTCGGCAAGGGCGTCATCGATGCTCGACATGCCCGATGGCGACGCGTGAAGCGATCGGCATGACCCGGCTGCATCTGGAGCAGGATGCCGGCAAGTCGCTGCACGACCAGCACCCGACCAAGACCTTCGTCGATCTGAACCGGTCGGGCGTGGCGCTGATGGAGATCGTCTCCGAGCCCGATATGCGCAGGCCGAGGAGGCCGCGGCCTATGTGCGCAAGCTGCGCTCGATCCTGCGCTATCTCGGGACCTGCGACGGCAACATGGAGGAGGGCAGCATGCGCTGCGACGTGCAATGTCTCGGTGCGCCGTCCGGGCGGCCGTTCGGCACGCGCTGCGAGATCAAGAACGTCAATTCGATCCGCTTCATCCATGCAGGCGATCGAATACGAGGCGCGCCGCCAGATCGAGGTCATCGAGGAGGGCGGCACGATCGGGCAGGAGACGCGCCTGTTCGATGCCGGCAAGGGCGTCACGCGCTCGATGCGCAGCAAGGAAGAGGCGCACGACTACCGCTATTTCCCCGATCCCGATCTGTTGCCGCTGGTGCTCGACCCAGGCCTGGGTCGAGCGCGATCAAGGCTGGGCCTGCCCGAGCTGCCCGACGCCAAGAAGGCGCGCTTCATCGCGCGACTATCGGGCTCTCGGCCTACGACGCCGGCGTGCTGGTGGCGGAGCAGGCGACGCGCCGATTTCTACGAGACGGCGTCGCGCCGCAGGGCGCGCGACGCCGAAGGTGGCGGTCGCAATCTGGGTGATCGGCGAATTGTTCGCCGCGCTCGAACCGGCCGGGCCGGACATCGACGCAGTCGCCGATCACGGCCGGCCGACTCGGCGAATTGCTCGATCTGCATCGCCGACGGCACGATCTCGGGCCGCATCGCCAAGGACGTGTTCGCCGACGATGGTCGAGACCGGCAAGGGCGCCGGCGGCGATCGTCGAGGAACAGGGGCCTGCGGCAGGTGACCGACACGGGCGCCATCGAGGCGGCGATCGACGCGGTGCTCGCCGCGAATGCCGACAAGGTCGCGGAATACCGCGCCGGCAAGGACAAGCTGTTCGGATTCTTCGTCGGCCAGGTGATGAAGGCGACCCGGCGGCAAGGCCAACCCCGCGCTGGTCAACGAGCTGCTGAAGGAGAAGCTCGCGGGGTAGCCAGCCACACAGTCCTCAAATTGGCAGTCGCGAGTGATTGGGCCTTGGGCAGACAGCCACGGCGCCGGGCCGCCGGTCCTGGCAGGGCCCCCGGCATGCCGCCCGCCATGACGGCGTTGAGCTCACTGCGGCAGCGATGCAGATAGGCCAGTTCGCGCATATCCTCGCGGCCAACCACTTCCCCATGCAGGCGATGCGGTTTTCAACAAGGTCCATCAGCGTGTCGAGCGAGCGTGGGGATGAGTGCATGATTTTTCTCCTGACAAATCCGAACACCGCCGATGAAATCACAAACAGGGTTAAGAAATTCTCTAAAACTACCGTGAATGCTATGCATGTGCGAATGTCGCATCAGCCATGGCTTTCCTTCGCCTTCTTCCAGTCATCCTCGCCGGCGCGGCTTTCGCTGCCTATCCGGCATCGGCCGATCAGCGCGCCGATTTCCTGGCGGGGAGAACTTCGCGATTGCCCCGGCTCAACCTTAAGGGCGTCAACGAAAAGCGGCACGATCTGGCAGGCGCCAATCTGGCAGGGGCCCGTGTCGCAGGCGCCAATTTCCACGACGCCAATTTGGCCAGCGCCAACCTTTCTGGGGTGCGGACCTGGACAAGGCCAACCTCAACAAGGCCAATCTGACCCGAGCGGATTTGAGCCGGGCCAAGCTGCCGGGCGCGATGCTCTATGGCGCGCAGGCCAACCAGGCGAAGTTTTCCGGCGCGGATATGAGCGAGGCTCATATGGGCATGGTGCAGCTATCGGGCGCGGATTTGTCGAAATCGGTGCTGCGCGAGGCCGATCTGAGGCGGGCGCGTATGCCAAACGCCGTCATGACGGGCGCCGACATGACCAATATCTGGCTGGATGAGCGCGGTGGGCGCCAAGCTGCAGGCATCAAGCTCGACAACGCGTCGCTCGGCAGTGTGGAACTTTCGGACGCCGATCTGTCGGGCAAGCTTCGGCTGTCGGGCGCCGACACGCTGGAGGCCAATCTGCGCCACGCCAACCTGTCCGGCACCGACCTTACGCGCACAAGG
>CAWIWK010000025.1:0-79633 GCA_963839605.1 uncultured Acidimicrobiales bacterium
ACAAATGATGACCGATCACATAGGAGTTGCTCCGCACCTCGAACCAAGTCGGAATGTTTCTGCCGGGAACCGAATACGGGTCTTGTTCCGTGCCGACCAGCACGGCGTTCGGATTGATCTGGTGAATGTTGCCGAACAGGAAGTCCTGGTAATTGACGCCCACAACATCTTCGACATCGGCAAGCGCCGCCAGACCGAGCGCGTCGCTCCAACCCGAAACACACGCATGGGTGTAAGGACGGGAACTGTCGAGCTTTTCGGCAAAGGGAACCAGCATTTTGAGAGTGTTGGGAATGTAGGCTGGCACCTTGCCGGCGGCGATCACTTCATTGCCCAGGCTCCAGATCACCACGCTGGGATGATTCCGGTCGCGTTCGATGAACGAGGTGAGGTCCTTTTGCCAGACCTGGTCAAAATCCGCGTAGAACGAACCGGCATTGGTCTGCGACCACTTGTCACACCATTCATCCATGACCATCATGCCCAATTGGTCGCAGTAGTCGTAAAATTCCTGGCTCTGCGGATTATGCGATGTGCGGATGCAAGTGCAGCCCGAAGCCAGCAGCTCCTTGATCGTCCGCTCCCACATGACATCCGCCACGGCGGCTCCCGCCGGAACCAGCGTGTGATGGATGCACACGCCCTTCAACTTCATCGGAACGCCGTTGAGGGTGAAACCTTCAGTCGCCGTGAATTTCAACTCCCGGATTCCGAACGGGCTGATGTAGTCATCGGTCGGCTTCGAATTGTTCAGAATTCTGGAATAGGCAAAGTAGCGCACCGGCGTCGCAGGCGACCAGAGTTTGCAGTTGGCCAGCGACAACGTCTGCGTGCAGGTATCGGTGCTTTTCGCGCTGACCGTGATGGGCGTGGTGACCGTTTTCAATGACTTGCCATTTTCATCGTAAATCGTCGTTTCCACCGTGCGCGCCTGATCGGTTGCCAGCTCGTTCACCAAGTCGGTTTGGACTTTGATTTGTGATTGGGCCGCCGACACCGTCGGGGTGGTCACGGCGGTTCCCCAATTCTTGACATAAACCATGTCCGTCGCGATGAGCCACACATGGCGATAAATACCGGTGCCGGAATAGAAATGCGAACGCCGGCTGGTTTCATTGTCCACAAACACCGCCAGCACATTGTCGCCGGTAGGCTTGAGATAGGGCGTCAGATCGCAATAAAAGCTGATATACCCGAAGCGCTGGCCGCCAACCTGTGTGCCGTTCAGATAGATCTTCGAGTCCTCATAAACTCCGTCAAACTGGACGATGACTTTTTTCCCCGCAAATCCTGGCGGCAGCGTGAAATGTTTGCGATACCAGCCCATGGCGCCGGGATCGCTGTCGGACGTGCTCAACAGCGTGACGCTCATGTCGTGCGGCACGCTCGTCGTGGCCCAGGCCGAATCGTCGAAGGCCGGCGCCTCCGCTCCGGGAATGCTTCCGGTCTGGACTTTCCAGTCCTCATCAATCCGCAGCTTGATGCGGCTTTTCAGAAATTTCTCGTCCAGCCGTTCGGTCAGAGTCGCGCGGACATTGTTCGCCGAGAGAAGTGACAATACAAAAAGCAGGGCAATCGCCCCGGTGGTGGAATTTCGCATACGGATTGTTTAATAAGAATTTGCCTTTCGCGCAAATCTTTTATTGAGGCAGCCCGAATGAGGGTCGCAAATCTGGTTTTGAACCAGTCGGTTTTCCCATTAACACCGCGCTTCAGCGCGGTGGAAAGTGATCCGCAACCCACCCAACCGTTTCAACGGTTTTGTGCCGCAATCCCCATCAAGCCGGGAAGCCGTTAAAACGGCTGTGTTTCCGGGTCCAGGCGAGTCACCGCACTGAAGTGCGGTGTTAATGGGAGTGCTCAAAACCTGATTTACGCCCGCGAACGAGAGAACATTGCTTTTCGCCCGCATTCGGTGAACAGCAGCAGCCTGACACCGGAAATCAAAATCACCGGGCCGATGGCGTCCCGCAATTCGGGAATGATTTGTTCAAGCGAGGTTGGCGGCATTTTTAGTTAAACCGCAGGATAGCTTAAAAATAAGCCGTCTGGCAAGAACGCGCGAATGTTGCTAGTGTCCTAATTTGAAGCCAAACGTAATTTTATCCAAAGCAACACACCAATCCCAGCAAGTATACCCCACCAAATCCACCAAAATTTCCATTCTCGCCCCATTACTTCTTCTCCTTCACATCTCTAACAATTTGCATCCCACAGCCGCTTCGGCTGAATTACACCTCCGCCCACTTGCCGGTCTTGGATGATTCCTCCACCGCCGTCAGCACGCGCTGGTTTTTCAAGCCGTCCTCGAACGTCGGCTGCACCGGCTTGCCCTCGACGCAGGCGTTCACGAAATCCGCGATGGCATGGACAAATGTGTGCTCGTAGCCGATGCCGTGCCCCGGCGGCCACCAGTTGCCGACATAAGGCTGCACGGCGCCGCGCTCGGTCACCTGGATTTCCCGGAAACCGCGCCGGTCCGGCGGGTCGTCGCCGTTGTAAAATTTGATTTTGTTCATGTCCTCGAAATCGAAATAGATCGAGCCTTTGCTGCCGTTGATTTCGATTTCGATGTGGTTCTTGCGGCCCAGCGCATAGCGCGTCGCTTCCAGGTTCGCCATCACGCCGTCGCCCATCCAGCCGAGGAACGCCGCCGAGTCCGGCACGGTCACTTTGCCCATTTTCTTTTGTCCCTTGGTTGGCGAATCTGGCAGCGGCCGTTCGGGAATAAACGTGTTGACCAGGCCGCAGACATTTTTGAACTCGCCGACGAGGTAGCGACCCAAATCAATGATGTGCGAATTGATGTCGCTGTGGACGCCGCTGCCGCTGAATTCCTTTTGCAGCCGCCAGTCCACCGGAAATTCCGGATCGGCCAGCCGGTCCTGCGCGTAGCGGGCGCGGAAATGAAAGATCCGCCCCAGCGCGCCCTCGTCAATCATCCGCTTCGCCAGCACTATCGCCGGGATGCGCCGGTAATTATGGCAGACCATGTGGACGACCTTCGCCTTTTGCGCGGCGGCAAGCATCGCCTCGCATTCCTTGAGATTCAAGCCGAGCGGTTTTTCGCACAAAACGTGCTTGCCGTTTTTCACCGCTTCAATCGCCATCTCCGCGTGTAAATACGTCGGCGTCACGATGTCCACGACATCAATCAGCGGCGACTCGACGATTTCGCGCCAGTCGGTCGTGGCGTGCTGCCAGCCGAGCTGGGCGCGCGCGGCCTGCACCGCGGCGGCATCGCGGCCGCAAATCGTGTGCAGCTCGATGTTGGCCTTGAGGTTGAAGAAGCGGGGCGCCTGCCGCCAGGCATTCGAATGAGCCCTGCCCATGAAACGGTGACCGATGATCCCGACACGCAAAGTTTTTGCCATAAAACTAGGGGTTGAACTGAATACGCAGGTCTTTATAGTGAGCCGGGACAGCCAAGTCAACAGACAATCGTTCGACCCAATATGCCATTTAGCGCAGCGGAAATCGCAAAACAACTCCAGGGCGAAGTCATCGGCGACGCCGGCGCAATGCTCACCGGCTTTGCGCCCGCCAATTCGGCCAAACCCGGCGACCTCACCTTCGCCGAAAATGAAGACTTCTTCGCCCGCGCCGAACAAAGCGCCGCCACCGCCATCATTGCCGATGTCCGCTTCAACTCGACGGGAAAAATTCTCATCCGCGTGCCAAACGCCCGCATTGCCTTTGCCAAGGCGCTCGCGCTATTTTTTCCCGAACCGAAATTTGCCGCCGGAATTCATCCCACCGTTGTCATCGCCGCTTCCGCGCAAATAGATCCGTCGGCGCATGTCGGCCCGCATTGCACCGTGGGCGAGCGCGTGAAAATCGGCGCGAATTCTGTTTTGCAGGCCGGCAATTTTGTCGGCGACGATTCCAAGCTCGGTGAGGACGTGCATCTTTTTCCGAACGTGACGCTTTATGCGCGCACGGAAATCGGCAACCGTGTCCGCATCCACGCCGGCACGGTTATCGGCTCGGACGGATTTGGTTACGTTCTCGACGCCGGCATTCACCGCAAAGTGCCGCAGATCGGCAATGTCATCATTGGCGATGACGTGGAGATTGGCTCGAACGTCTCGGTGGACCGCGGCGCGCTCGGCTCGACCGTCATCGGCAGGGGCACGAAGATTGATAACCTCGTCCAGATCGCGCACAACGTGGAAATCGGCGAGCATTGCATTGTCATCGCGCAGGTTGGCATTTCCGGCAGCACCAAGCTGGGCAAATACGTGATCCTCGCCGGGCAGGTCGGCATCGCCGGGCATTTGAAAATCGGCAATCAGGTCACCGTCGCCGCGCAATCCGGCGTGATGCACAACATTCCCGACGGTGAAAAATGGCTCGGCGCGCCCGCGCAGCCGGACAAACAGACCAAGCGCCAGATGATCGCCATCCAGCATCTGCCCGAACTGCTCCGGCGCGTGGCGGAGTTGGAAAAGAAAATCGGTGGGAAAGCCGAATAACGCCGTGAAAGCAGTGACATCCATTACGGCGCTGGTCGCGCTCTGTGGGATGAACTGTAGATTGTGCGCTGCATACTTGAGAAGCCGGAATCCTTGCCCAGGCTGCCGGGGCGACGACCGCGGCAAGCCGAAGACCCGCGTCAGATGCCGAATCAAGAATTGTGAGAAAAGGAATGGAGGCATGGCCGGTTACTGCTGCGACTGTTCAAGCTTCCCTTGCGAGTTGCTGACACACCTTGACGAGCGTTACCGGACGAAATACGGGATGAGCATGATTGAAAACCTCAAGTCGATACGTGTTTCCGGGATACAGGATTTTGTCAGGAGTGAAGAGGCCAAGTGGTCATGCCTAGGTTGCGGGGCCACGATCTGCGTTCATAAGGCGCATTGCCTTGAGTGCCAGCGCAAATGGCGTTAACGAATGGCGCATCCTTCGCGCGACATTATTTCATTTCCCGTCCGTTTTGATTTTCCGCGAGCGCCACAGGTAATAGATGGCCGGATACACCACCAGCACGCAGACGGTGGAGGTGATGATGCCGCCAACCATCGGGGCGGCGATGCGTTTCATTACGTCCGCGCCGGTGCCGTGGCTCCACAAAATCGGCGCGAGGCCGGCGATGATGACGCACGCGGTCATGACTTTCGGGCGCAGCCGTTTTACCGCGCCGTGATAAATCGCGTCGCGCAAGTCGCCGAGATTCCGCATCAATCCTTTCTGCTTCCATTCGTCGTAGGCGAGGTCGAGGTAGAGCAGCATGATGACGCCGGTTTCGGCGTCCAGCCCCGCCAACGCGATGATGCCGACCCACACGGCCACGCTCAAATTATAGTGCAGCAGATAAAGCGTCCAGAACGCGCCGACCAGCGAGAACGGCACGGCCAGCAGCACGATGGCGGTCTTGAGCATCGAGCGCGTGTTCAAATAAATGATGAGCGAGATGATGAGCAGCGTCAGCGGCACAACCATCAGCAACCGTTGCCGGGCGTGCAGCATGTATTCGTATTGGCCGCTCCAGAACAGATTGTAACCGGGCGGCAGTTTGATCTGGCCGGCGGCGATGGCGGCGTTCACGGCGTGCATGGCATTCTGGACGTAGGTGCCCACGTCAATGTCGCGGATGTCCACATAAACCCAGTCGTTGGGCACGGCGCCCTCGGTTTTGATTTCCATCGGGCCGTCCACGACCTTGATGCTGGCGAGTTCGCCGAGTGGAATTTGCGCGCCGGTCGGCGTGGGCACGACGATATTGCGCTTGAGCGAGTCCAAATCGGAACGGAAATCGCGGTCGTAACGCAAATTGATGGTGTAGCGCTGCAAGCCTTCCACGGTCGTCGTCAGTGGCATGCCGCCGAGCGCCACGGACAGCACGTCCTGCACGTCGCCGACGGTCAGGCCGTAACGCGCGATGGCGTCGCGGTCTATTTCAAATTCAATGTAGCGCCCGCCCGTCACGCGCTCGGCAAAGGCGCTGGCCGTGCCTGGCACTTTGCGGACGACGGCCTCGACCTCCGTGCCGATACGTTGAGCGTGCACAATCCAGCCCAGCGATGTTGATCCAAGACAGGTGTGTTGATACCGGTGAAAAGCATGTCAATGCGCGTTTTAATGGGCATCGTCCAGGCGTTGAGGCCAGATCCACGGCCATGTTCTCGTCTTCGCTTCAGCATCTTCTCGACGGTTCCGGTAGCCCAAAATCTTTCGCACGCCGCCAATCTCCTCATTTCTCCGCCAGCTTCATCAACGCAGAAATCGCAGGCCCACACAGCCCCGCACCACACCACCATTTGGGATCGTGCATCGTGCAAATTGCCGTCGTCTTCCGTCAGCCCATCACCTGCAACACCGGAATCCCGAGCATCATAAAAGAAGAGCTGGGTATGGGGCATCGACGCCGCACAGTGGCGCCGCGCCGGCCGGAGCAGCATCTTCTTGCGAATCGTCGGAACGCCAGCCAGCTTGCCAGCGCAATCCAAAGCGCATCCGGCGCGCGATTTCGCCTCGTGCTTTCGTGCAGACAATGTTCTGCTCACGTACTTGGCTCCGTCGTATTGTGTGGACCGAGCGAACTGCAGGGCGTAGGAGAGGAGGCAGTCGATGAGGTGGTCGACGGTCTGCCTGCATGTCCAATCGAGCACGCCTGCCCGACAGGACCATTCCGTATCGACGCCTCCGCTTAGGCAATCGGTCGCGAGGGCGAGAGCCTCGGAAAGCCTCTCGGCAGCCGCCTGATCGGTACGGGCCACGGCGCACACTATTCCCGAACTCTCTGTTCCCGCTCCACCTTGCACCACATGGGTACCCGGAGGGGTCACGCCAGGAAGTAGAGCTGCTTGGTCAGCTGGATCTGGCCAACGTGCTCTCGGGCGTGCCCGTAGTTGCCGACGAGCCAGGTGAGCCCGGAGCGCCGCTCCTCAGGAGGGAGCGTGGGAAGTGACACATGGGCGCGGAGCCGGCCACTGGTGATCAGCGGCCCGACCTCGGTGATCAGGCGGTCGGCCTGATCGAGGGCGTCGGAGACCTGCGCCGACGATTGCGACGGGTGGAGGAACTCGGCGTCACGGTCTCGGTCCTCGACGAGGCCCGCCACGGTCCGCAGCGTCTCGGCTTCCGACCCCACTATGTGCGTGATGATCACTGCGACGCTGTTCGCCCCACGTCCCGGTACCCAGTTGAGACCGATCTCGTCGAGGCCCTCGATCTCCGCCCTGATCTGATCGTGGACTTGCCCGAAGAGGGTGAGCACGGCCGAGGCAACGGACAAAGAGCCAACAGGCTCGGCGGGAATCGGCATGTGCACATTGTGACGCAACCGGGCAGCCGGGCAGAGGCTCGGCGTAGACTCGCCCGACATGCGGCACGCAGTGCTGCCTGGAGGTGTGAGCATTTGTCTCCCCGACTGCACGAGCGATACGAGCGGACCTGTCGAGCATGCGGGTACAGGTGGGTGGTGACGCGAGGTGAAGCAGCATTGCACCCACCCTCGATCAACCGGTTCGAAGCGCTCGGGGAGTCCGGTCTGGCCGGTCGGATCGAGGGATCTGGAGCGTCTGCCATCGGATCCGTCGAAGCCGAGGAGGATGCCCGGCTCGAGTCGTACGAGGAGACGCGCCGCTGCCCGTCGTGCGGCATCGACGACTTCACCGAGCGGCCCGTCACGAGGGCGCACCCCGCCGACGAGCCTCCCCCCGTCGCAGCGGCCGGAGGTCCTCCTCTGGGGCGCCTTGCAGAAGACGGCCAGACCTTCTGGGACGGCACGGCCTGGATTTCGACCGTTTCCGACGACGGCACGCTGCGATGGGACGGAACCCACTGGGCGCCGATCTAGTCCCGCCCTTGTGCGTCTCCGAATTCGACGTCTTTGGTTTCGACCGTCCCGGCCGTCCGCCCCGGAGCCGACTCGTAGGTCCAGTACAGGTTCGTGTCCGCGATGACCTGGTGGGGCGGAGGCGCCCCCACGCAGACTGGTCCTCGGTGGTATGGGCGTCGCTGACCAGCATCGTGTCGTACCCCCGCACGAACGCTCCGTGGAGGGTCGAGCGGATACACGCGTCGGTCTGTGCCCCGGCGACGACGAGGCGGCCCACGCCGAGATCCGACAGCACGGACTCGAGGGTCGTGTTCTCGAAAGAGTCGCCGTAGCTCTTCTCGACGAGCGGCTCGGCATCGCCCCGAGTCAGCTCGGGGACGATCTGCCATGCGTCGCTCCCCCGAAGAAGCTGCTCGTCGGAGTGTTGGACCCAGACCACGGGGACCCGTTCTCGCCGAGCCTTCTCGACGAGGCTGGCGACGTTTCCGACCACCGTCTCGCGCTCGTGAGCCCCCTCGACGACACCGTTTTGCACGTCGACGACGAGGAGCGCGGTGTTCGGGCGGTTCTCGAGTGCGGTCATGGTCCCCCCTGACGCCATCCTGGGCTCCTGTGTGATCCAGGTTAGACCCGAAGTCCCGATCCCCCCTCGAAGAGTCGACGTGGTTGACTGACGTCGTCAGACCCGCCCGACGCGGGCGTACCACGACGAGTGGAGGTGCCGGTGGCCGAACCCACGCAGCCTGCAATGCGAATGCTCGTGACCCACTTCATCGTCTCCGATGACGTCGAGCGCTCCCGACGCTTCTACACCGAGGTTCTCGGGGGCACGGTGGTCTTCGGCCCGGTGCCGACCAACATCGCCCTCGCCAACAGCTTCATCATCATCAATACCGGGGGCGGCCCCACCGACGACAAGCCGACGGTGACCCTCGAGACACCGAGCGACCCCGACCGGGTGAGCAGCTTCCTCAATATCCGGGTGGCGGACATCCACGCCGTGTACGAGGAATGGAGCGCCCGGGGCGCGCAGTTCCTGACGCCGCCGAAGCAGCATCCGTACGAGATCCGTTGCTACATCCGAGATCCCGACGGCTACATCATCGAGGTCGGGCAGACCACCGACCCGCAGGGAGACTGGTGGCCCGCGGGCTGGCCACCGATCGACCCCGGCGGGCGAACGGACTGAACGCCCGTCTCCTCGACGTCACGAGGGCGGCCGTCGCACCTGACCCGGAGCGAAGCGCCGAGCGCACCGCCGGGTCACTGGGCCTTGCGCTCCGCTCCCGCCAGCACGGCGCCCACCTCGTCGGCCAGTGCCACGGCCACCAGCCGCCGCTGCTCGGACACGGGCATCCCCGGTGTCGGGGTGAGGACGAACGTGCCGTAGCTGCGCCCCTGGTAGCGCACGGGCAGGTCGATGTGCGACCCGGGCAGCCAGCTCCAGCGCAGGCCGGCCAGGACGATGTCTCCCCCCTGGCCGATGGTGGCGCGGTGGGCGGGGGCGCTGGCGGCGTCGTAGTGACAATCGCGCAGCTCCAGGACGGAGGTGAGCACGTCCTGCACCCGGGCGATCACCATCCGGGCGTCGGCCCCGTCGGCCATCATCCGGGCCACCGTGTGCAATTCCGTCACGTACCCCGATTCCTCGGCTGCCACCAGGCGGTGGTGCCGGCCCCGCGCCGTCAGCTCGGTGACGGCCAGGCCGACCACGAGGAGCAGCACCGTCGTCTCGATGTCGGGGCGGTGGCTGATGGCGAAGCGCTCGTAGGGCCGGGTGAGGAAGAAGTCGAACCAGATGCCGGCGGAGATGGCGCCGAGGACACCTGCCACGCGGTCCCCGGCGCTCGCCACGGCCACGATGACCACCACCATGAGGAGGGCGGCGTCGGTGCCGGGGAAGGTGGTCCGCACCGGGACCAACACAGCGCCGAGGGCGGCCGGAGCGCCGAGGGCGGCGAGCCGCACGATCCCCCGGGACGGGCGGGGCAGCAACGGGGAGGGACGGCGGAGGTCTCCCCCCGCCCCGGGGTCGTCGGGCACGGGCCGCAGGACCCGTCGCCTCATGCGCGACCCTCACCGAGCGACGACGTCATGGTGACACGCAACGCTACTCCCGGTGCCCGGACCAGGGCTCCGCCGTTCAGCTGCGGAGCACCTTCCCGGGGCGGGCGTCGAGACCGTCGGGCGCCGGTTCGCCGTCGACCCGGATGGGGACCCCGTTCACGAGGACGTGGGTCATGCCCGTGGGACGGTCGGCGGTCAGCCGCTCCCCGTCGGCGGGGAAGTCGACGACGCGGCGCAGCGGACCCGGGGCGACGGTGTCGGGGTCGAACACGCACAGGTCGGCGGCCTTGCCGACCTCGACGCTGCCGCGATCGGTGAGGCCGTACACGCCGGCGGGCTCGGCCGTGAGCTTGTGCACGGCCCGCTCGAGGGACATGACGCCCCGGTCGCGCACCCACGTGCCGAGCAGGTCGGTGGCGAAGCAGGCGTCGCACAGCTGCGACACGTGCGCCCCCGAGTCGGCCAGGCCCAGCAGGACGTTGTCGCGCGGCAGCAGCCAGGCGATGGCCTCGGGGTCGTTGTTGGCCAGCACCGACCAGAAACGGGTCTTCAGGCCGTCGTCCAACGAGACGTCGAGGACGATGTCGAGGGGCGTGCAGCCGCGCTCCTCGGCCAGGTCCACGACGGGGCGGTCGACGAGCTCGGGGTGCGACGGGGATTCGGCCACCGACACCGACGGCCAGTTGAAGGGGAGCCCGCCGGCCGAGGCCGACAGCTCCTCCCACGTCGCGGCGCGCCACGCCGGGTCGCGATACGCCGCCATGCGGGCCTCGAGGTCGAGACCCATGAGCTTGGCGAAGCTGGGACGGGCGTTCAAGGTGAAGGGCTCGGCCAGGTTCATCTGGAACACGAGGGGGCGGCACGACACCTGGGGCCACACCTCGATGCCCTCCAGCCGGGCGGCGTCGTTCTCGGCCACCACCTTCTCGTGGTACGGGAATCCCTTCACGGTGAGCAGCGCCGTCCACGTGATGGGCCGGCCCACCTCGCGCTGGATGGTGAACAGCTCCCGGTTGGGGATGACCCCGCCGGGCAGCAGCGCCACCACCCCCTTGCCCGCCTGACGTACCGGGACGAGCAGGGCCCGCAGCTCCTCGAGGTCGGCGACCGCGAGGGCACGGGGCGACCCCCGTCGCCGTTGTGGGTGGGCGAGGCGCTCGACGCGAACCCCATGGCCCCCGCCGCCATCGACTCGGCCACGACCTCCTGCATGCGTGCCAGCTCGTCGTCGGTGGCCGGTCGCTCGTAGGCGTCCTCGCCCATGACGTACATGCGCACGGCGGTGTGACCCACGTAGCAGCCGTAGTTGAGGGCCGCCCCCCGGCGCTCCACGGCGTCGAGGTACTCCGGAAACGACTCGAACTCGTCCCAGGGAACGCCCACCGACAGGGTGTCGAGGCTCATGTCCTCGACGTGCTGGAGGGTCCGGGCGAGCAGCGGGGCGAGCTCCCGGCGGATGGGGGCGATGGAGAAGCCGCAATTCCCCGCCACCACGCTCGTCACCCCGTGAAACGACGACGGGGTCAGCCACGGGTCCCAGAACACCTGGGCGTCGTAGTGGGTGTGGATGTCGATGAAGCCGGGCGCCACCACCTGGCCCGATGCGTCGAGCTCCCGGGTCCCGCCCAGGTCGTCGCCCACAGCCACGATGCGGCCCCCCTCGACGGCCACGTCGGCCCGGCGGGCCGGACCCCCGTTGCCGTCGATGAGCGAGCCGCCGCGAATCACGATGTCGCCGTCCACGGCCGCCTCCTTCTGTCGCCTGCCCGGTGGCCCGGGACGAGGGGTGGGGCCTGCCAGCATCGTCGCAGACCGGGGCGGCGCGCGCCCAGGCAGACGGGTCCGTCCGGGCCCCGCCCCGGGGATGCTTGGCCCCGGGGTGGACGGCGGGGCCATACTGCGGGGGTGGACAGTCCGATCTGGATCGTGTGGTGGCTCGCCGCGGCGGGCTTCGTGGGGTGGGTCTTGTGGCTGGGGAAGCGCTGGTCCAGCCCACCGCCCTCGTAGTCGTCGCTCGCAGCCGGGCCCGGCCGCGCCGGTGAGCCCCGGCCCGGTCAGGCGTCGGGGGACAGGCCCAGCACCTCGGTGACGCCGTGGTCGCGCCCGGCGGTGTAGCCGCCGTCCACCACCAGCGCGTGACCGGTGATGAACGAGGCGTCCGCCGAGAGCAGGAAGGCGGCCGCCGCGGCGATCTCCGAGGCCTGGCCGAAGCGCCTGAGCTTGTGCTCGCGGGCGATGTCCCGATACGCCTGCTCCATCCCCTCCATGCCGAAGATCGACTGCGTCATCGGCGTTTCGATGAAGCCCGGGCAGATGGTGTTGACCCTGATGCCCCGTCCGGCGTAGTCGATGGCCATGTTCTTGGTGAGGATGACGACGCCTCCCTTGGACGCGCTGTAGGCGCTGCCCCCGGCCGTGCCCTCGATGCCCTCGATGCTGGCGATGGTCACCACCGAGCCGCGCTCGCCGTCCACGGGATCCTGGCCGAGCATGCGGTCGATGGCGTGCTTGGCCGTGAGGAACGTCCCGGTCAGGTTGACCCGGAGCACCCGGGCCCACTCCGCCTCGTCCACCATGTGCACGGCCCCCCCACCGGCCACCCCGGCCGCGTTGACGAGGCCGTCCACCCGGCCGAACAGGCGGGCCGCCTCGGCCACGAGGGAGGCGACCGAGGCCTCGTCCCCCACGTCCACGGCGCGGAAGGCCCACCCGCCGCCGGCGGGGGGTGCCGGGGCCTCGTCCCCTGCGGCCACGTCGGCGCCGAGGACGCTCGCCCCCTCCTCGAGGAGCCGGGCGGCGCAGGCCCGGCCGATGCCCGAGGCCGCTCCCGTGACGATGACGTTCTTGCCCGACAGCCCTCGCATGGCACTCCCCCGTCTCCGGCGCCCCGTCGGGCCGCTCCCGGCGGTTTGTCGTCGGGTGGGCAGGATGATAGGACCCGCACCGTGCAATTCGCCCTCTTCTACGAGATTCCCGTCGCCGCCCCCTGGGGTCCCGAGAGCGAGCACCTCGCCTACAAGAACACCCTGGCGCAGGCACTGGCGGGCGAGCGCTACGGGTGGGACGCCTTCTGGTCGGTGGAGCACCACTTCCTCTCGGAGTACTCGCACTGCTCGAACCCCGAGATCCTCTACGGCGCCATCGCCGCCCAGACCGAGCGCATGCGCATCGGCTACGGCGTGCGCCTCATGCCGCAGCCCTACAACCATCCCGTGCGCACCGCCGAGTCCGTGGCCGTCCTCGACCTGCTCTCCGACGGTCGGGTCGACCTCGGAACGGGCCGATCCGCCACCAGGGCCGAGCTCGAGGGCTTCGGCGTGGACCCCGCCGACACCCGCGCCTCGTGGCAGGAGGCCATCTCCCACGTCGTCGGGTGCTGGACCAACGACGAGTACGAGTTCGCCGGGAAGTTCTGGTCCATGCCCCGGCGCCGCGTCCACCCCAAGCCCCTCCAGAAGCCACACCCGCCCATCTGGGGGGCGACGAGCAGCGAGGACGGGCACCGGCAGGTGGGATCGCTCGGGCTCGGTCTGTGCTCCTTCGCCGTCGGCCTGTCGCCCGCAGAGGTGAAGGCCAAGGTCGACATCTACCGCCAGGCCGTGTCGACGTGCACCGAGCCGATCGGGGCCTTCGTCAACAACCAGGCGGCCACCTTCACCATGGCCCTGTGCGCGCCCGACCGTCAGGTCGCCCTCGACGCGGCCCGCGAGTCCTTCGAGTGGTACCCGAAGGCCGGGGCCCGTCACATCGCGTCGATGACCGATTGGATGATCGAGCGCAAGCAGGATCTCGGCACCTACTCGTACGCGGCGGACATGAAGAAGATCGACGACGAGGGAGCGCTCGACCTGCTGACCCTCGAGTACCTCGTCGACGCCAACGCGTGTGTGGTGGGGACACCCGAGGAGTGCATCAGGACGTGCCGTCTGTACGAGGAGGCGGGCATCGACCTGCTGCTGTGCCTGGTGAACCCCTACAAGATCCCCCACGACGTCGTCATGCAGACCATCGAGCTCATGGGCACCGAGGTCATCCCGGAGTTCCGCCGTTGAGCGACCTGGACCCCGGTCTCGACCCGGACCTCGCCGCCGCCCTGGCGTCGTTCCCCGGCGGCTTCGATCCCGGCCGCCAGCTCCAGGACATGAACGTCATCCGGCTGCTGCGCTCCACGCTCGACCTGCTCGAAGCCACCGGGGGCCCGGCTCCCCACCGACGACGCCGTCGCCGTGGAGGACCGGGTCGTGCCCGGCCCGGCGGGCGCCGACGACGTGGTGGTGCGCATCTACACCCCGGTCGCCACCCGGGGATCGGCCGTCCCCGGCGTCGTGTTCTTCCACGGGGGCGCCTTCGTCCTGGGCGACGTCTACACCGAGGAGGAACGGTGCCTGCGCTACGCCGCCGGCGCCTCGTGCGTGGTGGTGTCGGTGGGGTACCGCCTGGCACCCGAGCACCCCTACCCCGCCGCCGTCGAGGACAGCTACGCCGCGCTCGAGTGGACGATGTCGCACGCGGCGGAGATCGGCGTGGATCCCGACCGGGTGGCGGTGGCGGGGAGCAGCGCCGGCGGGGCGCTGGCGGCGGCCATGGCCCTGAAGGCACGCGACGGCGGTGGCCCGGCCCTCGTGTTCCAGCTCCTCAACTACCCCGTCATCGACGACACGATGCACACACCGTCGATGCGCGCCTTCGACGCCACCCCCCTGTGGACCAACGCCTCGACCACCGACATGTGGCAGCACTACCTGGGCGACCCGGGCACCCGCGGGGAGGTGTCGCCCTACGCGGCCCCGGCACGCGCCACGTCGCTGGCCGGCCTGCCCCCGGCCTATGTCCTCACGGCCCAGCTCGACCCGCTGCGCGACGAGGGCATCGACTACGCCCGTCGCCTGCTCGAGGCGGGCGTCCCCACCGAGCTGCACTGCTACCCCGGCGCCTGCCACGGGTTCGACATCGTGGCCGCCGGGAGCTCGCTCGGACGCCGGGCCATCGCCGAGCAGGTGGGTGCGCTCAGCCGGGCCCTGCACCCGTCCGCCGGCTGAACCGGCGGGCCGCCACGCCGGCCCAGTCGTGGCCGGCTCAGGCCCCGCGCGCGCGGGACGTGGGCACGAGGCCGTCGAGCAGGGCCCGGGTCGACCGCGAGATCTCCTCCACCGCCTGCTCGAACACGGCCTCGTTGGCTCGTGAGGGGGCGCGGTACCCACTCACCTTCCTGACGAATTTGGCGGGCCGCGGCCCGCACCTCGTCGTCGGAAGCCGGTTCGGGGGCACGCAGGGTCACGATGCTTCTGCACATGCCCCAACGCTGCCACACGCTGGGAGAACACGTGGGGCCACGCCGCAGCGGGGGTCGGGGGCCCCGTCACCGGCGGGACCTTGGACCCACCCACGCGGGCCCCTCCGGCCCTGGGAGGCGACCCCCCCGCCGGTGCATCGTGCAGGAGGCGACGAACCGGGAGGCAGATCGTGACCCTGGGGCAGCGGTGCGACGAGATCATCAGGCTGATCGACGATGTGCTCCGGGCCACGTCCGGCGAGCCCGCCACCGTGCAGGCCGGCCGGGGCGGCGGGCACGCCCTCCTGGAGGTCGGGCTGGCCCCCGCGCGAGTCGACACCCGCCAGGAGCTGTGGGCATGAGGACGCTTCGCACCCACCACCGCGGCTACTTCTTCGTGTGGGACCTCTTCGACCTGTGGCGCAGCGCCCTCAGCCACGTGGCACTCGAGCAGCTCCCCACCGTGAAGGTCCCCACCGTGAAGGTCCCCACCCTGAAGGTCCCCACCCCCTGAAAACATCGCACCGCCGGGTCCCGGGGTGCGATGCTCGCCCCATGATCGGCTCCGAGGGCCTGCGCCGTGCCACCGCCGGCGTTGCGTCGGGGGTGGCCTCGGGTGTGGCCCATGCCGTGTCCGGCGCCGCCGGCGCCGTCACCCTCACCACGGCCGCCATGGGTGCGGGGCTCATGCGGCCGCTCAGTCCGGCCGTCGTGGTGCGCTCCGCCATTGCTCTCGCCCGCGACGGCATCACCCCGGCGGCGGCCTGCGCCGTGAACGCCGCCCGCTTCCCCGGTTCCCCCGCCGTGATCGACGACGACGGGGAGACGTCCTTCGGCGACATCTACCGCCAGGTCCACGCCCTCACCGACGCGCTGGCCGCCACCGGCGTCGTCGCGCCGTGACCGGGTGGGTGTGCTGTGCCGCAACCACGAGGCCTTCGTCGAGGCCACCTTCGCGGTGACGAGCCTGGGCGCCGATGTCGTGTTCCTCAACACGTCGTTCGCCCCCGAGCAGACCGGGGTCGTGGTGGCGCGCCAGGGGCTCACGGGCCTGGTGCACGACGAGGAGTTCACGTCGCACGCCGTGGCCGCCGCCGCCGTGGCCGGCGATCTGCGCCTGTGGCGGACGACCCGGGAGCGTCCGGCACACGGTCTCGCCCTCGACGGCCTGCTCCCCGCTCCCCACCGCACCCGGCTGCCACCGCCGGTGTCGGGCCGCTTCGTCCTGCTCACCTCGGGATCGACAGGCGCGCCCAGAGGCGCGCCGCGGTCCATCCCCCCCACCCTGGACCCCCTCGTGGCGCTCCTGACGCGCATCCCCCTGCACGCCCGAGACGTCACCCTGGTGGCCTCACCGCTGTTCCACGCCTGGGGCTTCGGGCAGCTCGGCCTGGGGCTGGCGCTCTCTTCCACCCTGGTGCTGCACCGGCGCTTCGACCCCGTGCAGGTGCTCGAGTCCGTGCAGCGGCACCGGGTGCGGGTCCTAGCCGTGGTGCCGGTCATGGTCAAGCGCCTGGCCGAGCTGCCCGCCGACACGCGGCGCCGGTTCGACACCTCGTCGCTCGAGGTGGTGGCGTCGAGCGGCGCCCATCTCCCCGGCCCGCTGGCGGCGCGCTTCATGGACGCCTTCGGTGACGTCCTCTACAACGTGTACGGGTCCACCGAGACCGGGTACGCGGCAATCGCCACCCCCGAGGACCTCCGGTCGGCCCCGGGGACGGCGGGACGGCCCCCGTGGCGCACCGAGGTGCGCATCGTCGACGACGCCGGCCACGCCGTGGCGCCGGGCACGTCGGGTCGCATCCTCGTGCGCAACCGGCTGCTGCTCGAGCACGACAGCGACGGGCGCCGCCCGCCCCGCCTCGGCGGCTACATGGACAGCGGTGACGTGGGCCGCCTCGATGACACCGGCCGGCTCTTCGTCGAAGGCCGCAAGGACGACATGATCGTGTCCGGAGGGGAGAACGTCTACCCCCAGGAGGTGGAGGACTTCATCGCCGGCCACCCCGCCGTGGCCGACGTGGCCGTGGTGGCGGTGCACGACGCCGAGTTCGGTCAGCGCCTGCGGGCACTCGTGGTGTGCCGCCCCGGACACGAGCTGTTCGGGCGACGACGTGAAGGCCTTCGTCCGGGATCACCTGGCCCGCTACAAAGCGCCCCGCGAGGTCGTGTTCCTGGACCGCGCTGCCCCACAACGAGGTGGGGAAGCTCGGTTCGCTCCGACCCCTATCGCAACTGACTCCCTGTCCGCGGCGGGCGTGAACGGGGCGCGGCGCGCTACGGTCCTCGCCGTGGGGGCACAGTCAGCGACTTCGACCCGGCGACGTGGGGGCTGGTGGACAGCGACACGCTGTCGCGCGTGGTCGTGGTGTCGCCGCACTTCGACGACGCCGTGCTCGGCGCCACGCATCTCATCGCCTCGCACCGCCCCGACGGTGATCACGGTGCTGGGCGGGCGGCCCCCCGCCTATCCGGCCGAGCCCACGGACTGGGACGGGTGCGGCGGCTTCCGGGCCAGCGACGACGTCGTGGCGCTGCGGCGCAAGGAGGACCGCGCCGCCATGGCCATGCTGGGCGCCGCCTGCGGTGTGGCTCGACTTCGCCGACCACCAGTACCTCGAGCCCGCGGCGCGCCCGTCCGCCGACGTGGCACCGGCGCTCGGTGCGGCGATCGCCGACGCGTCGGCGACGGCGGTGTTCCTCCCCATGGGGCTGGCCAACCCCGACCACACCCTCACTCACGCCGCCGGGCTGCTGGCACGCCAGGAGCTCCAGGCGTCGGGGTCGCCGATGGCGTGGTTCTGCTACGAGGACCACGGCTACAAGCACATCCCGGGCATCATGGCGTGGCGGGTGGCCAAGTTGTTCCGCAGCGGCCTGTGGCCCACCCCCGCGGTGGTGCCGGTCGAGCCGGACATGGCGATAAAGCGCGCCGCCATCGCCTGCTACACGAGCCAGGTCGCCCCCCTGCAGCGCGACCACGTGCTCGACCAACGACTCGACGCCAACGTGCCCGAGCAATTCTGGCGGCTCGCCCCACCCCCCAAGGGGTGGGAGCGGCTGATGGAGGGAGTGTGACCATGAAGGGACTCGTCTACGGCGTGCGCCCCGACCCGTGGGTGGCGCCCGATCCCGACAACCCGCTCCTGGCGGGTTGGCCCGCACGCCGATGAAGCTCGTCGACATGGACGAACCCCCCGCCGCGGCGCATGGGCGATGGCCCGTACCCGCTTCACCGGGATCTGCGGGTCCGAGTCCAAGCAGGTGTTCATGGACTTCGGCGAGGGCAACACCGACAGCCCCCTGTCGGGAACCTCTTCACCTTCCCCACCGTCCTGGGCCACGAGGTCGTGGCCGAGGTGGCCGAACTCGGCCCGGGCCCGGGGGCTCGAGGTGGGGCAGCGTGTCGTGCTCAACCCGTGGCTGTCGTGCGGGCCGCGGGGCATCGACCCGCCCTGCCCGGTCGTGCGAGGCCGGCGACTACAGCCTGTGCTGGCACTTCACCGAGGGCGGGCTGGCCGCCGGCATCCACACCGGGACGTGCAAGGACGCACCGGGGGATTCGCCGACTACTTCCCCGCTCACGACTCCATGTTCATCCCCGTCCCCGACGCGGTGCCCGACGAGGTGGCCGTGTTCGCCGACCCGTTCGCCGTGTCGCTGCACTCGGTGACGCGTCATCCACCGCCGCCGGGGGGCAGGGCCCTCGTGTACGGCGCCGGGGCCCTCGGCACCACCGCCACCGCCATCCTGCGGGCGCTGTACCCCGACGTCGAGGTCATGGTGGTGGCGCGCTTCGAGGCCCAGGCGGCGCTGGCCCGCCGGCTCGGCGCCACCGTGGTCGCCCCCGAACCCCGCGAGCAGCTCATCGAGGAGGCGGCGGCGTGGTCCGGCGGTGTGCTGCGCCCCGTGCGCAAGGGACTCCCCATGGCGCATCCCGGTGGCTTCGACGTCGTCTACGACACGATCGGCAAGCCCGAGACCTTCGAGGTGGGGGTGCGCCTCCTGAAGGCGCGGGGGACCTTGGTGAAGAGCGGCGTCCACGCACCCGTCGCTGGGAGTACTCACCGCTGTACTTCAAGGAGATCAGCTGGGTGGGGTCGAACGCGTTCGGGGTCGAGGAGGTCGACGGGGTGCGCAAGCACGGGATCGCCCACTACCTGGACGCTGGTGGAGCAGGGCCGGGTCGACCTGACCGGGATGCTCACCCACACGTTCCGACTCGACCAGTGGCGCGAGGCGTTTTCCGTCCTCGCCACCCAGGAAAGGAGCGGCGCCATCAAGGTGGCGTTCGACTTCCGCTGAGGCCACGGGCGCCACGAGCGGCGGGCGCGGAGGAAGTTATCCGCAACGAGGTCCACACTCTGTGGATTGTCGCCCCGGCGCGCCACCACGACGCCGGGCACGGCACGCACACGCACCGCGACGTGGCGTTTCGCTTGCAGGGCCCGCAGGTGTGGCGTTCCACCGCGCGCGCTGCATGAACGGCCGGTGACGGATCAGCTGAACGTGACGTGACAGTTGGGCGACGGAACGGACGCAGCGGCGCATCGCTGCGCCGCTGCGTCCTGCACCGCCGAGACGTCGCACACCCGCCGGTTCAGGCCGCCTCCGGCCGTGCTGCCGCCGGCCCCACCGGGCTCGAGACGAGCCCGTCGTCGTCTGCCTGGGCCGCCGCCGACCCGCCGCCGCCGAGGGCGGCAGCGAGCACGTCGGCCACGGTGTCGGCCAGGTGGAAGGTCATGACCTCCCGGACGCTCTCGGGGACGTCCTCGAGGTCCGGCCCGTTGCGGGCGGGAAGCACCACGTGGGTGAGCCCGGCCCGGTGGGCGGCGAGCACCTTCTGCTTGACGCCCCCGATGGGAAGGACGCGCCCTTGCAACGTGACCTCACCGGTCATGCCGACCGAGGAGCGCACCGGCACGTCGCGGAACAAGCTCACCAGCGCGGTCGTCATGGTGACACCGGCCGACGGGCCGTCCTTCGGGACCGCACCGGCGGGCACGTGGAGGTGGAACCGCTTTCCGGCAAAGGCGCCGGGCGCGATGCCGAGCTCGACGGCGTGGGACCGCACGTAGGAGAGGGCGATCTCCGCCGACTCCTTCATGACGTCCCCGAGCTGGCCGGTGAGGGTGAGCCCCTCGGTGCCGTCCATGGACGTGGCTTCCACGAAGAGCACGTCGCCTCCCGTCCCCGTCACCGCCAGTCCGGTGGCGACACCGGGCACGCTGGTGCGCTCGGGAACCTCGAAGAAAAAGCGCGGACGACCCAGCCACCCCCGCACGTCCTCGGCCTCGACGGCGACGGGCGCGTCGGCTGCCCCCGATGCGAGCTTGGTCGCCACCTTGCGCAGCAGGCGCCCGATCTCGCGCTCGAGGTTCCGCACCCCCGCCTCGCGGTGTAGTCCGACGAGATGGTGCGAAGAGCGTCGTCGGAGACGTCGACCTCGTCGGGCCGCAGCCCCGCGCGCTCCAACTGGCGGCGCAGCAGGTGGTGCCGGGCGATGGCGACCTTCTCGTCCTCGGTGTAGCCGTCGAGCCTGATCACCTCCATGCGGTCCAGGAGCGGGCTGGGGATGGTCTCGGCCACGTTGGCCGTGGCCAGGAACAGGACCTTGGACAGGTCGAGCTCCACCTCGAGGTAGTGGTCCCGGAAGGTGTGGTTCTGGGCCGGGTCGAGGACCTCGAGCAGGGCCGAGGACGGGTCGCCCCGGTAGTCGGCACCGAGCTTGTCCACCTCGTCCAACACGATCACGGGGTTCATGGTCCCCGCCTCGCGAAGCGCCCGGGCCAGGCGGCCCGGCTGGGCGCCGACATAGGTGCGCCGGTGCCCGCGGATCTCGGCCTCGTCGCGCACGCCGCCCAATGCCACGCGGACGAACCTGCGACCGAGGGCGCGGGCCACCGACTCCCCGAGCGACGTCTTGCCCACGCCGGGCGGGCCGACGAGCGCCAGGATGGCACCCGAGCCACGCGGCCCCACCGACACCAGGCCGCGTTCGGCCCGGAGCTTGCGCACGGCGAGATGCTCCAGGATGCGTTCCTTCACGTCGGCCAACCCGTCGTGGTCCTCGTCGAGGATGGCGGCTGCCGCCGTCACGTCGAGGCTGTCGTCGGACTGCACGCCCCACGGCAACTCGAGCACGGTGTCGAGCCAGGTGCGGATCCAGCCGTGCTCGGGGCTCTGCTCGCTGGTGCGCTCGAGCTTGTCGATCTCGCGACGCACGGCGCTGTCCACGGCGTCGGGGAGGTCGCGCCCTTCGAGCTGGGCGCGGTACCCGTCGACGGTGCCTTCCTCGGCGTCGCCGTCGAGCTCGTTCAGCTCCTTGCGGATGGCCTCGAGCTGGCGGCGCAGCAGGAACTCACGTTGGGTCTTCTCCATCCCCTCCTCGACGTCGGTCTTGATCTGCTCGCGCAAGGCCAGATCGGCCAGGGTCTCGCGTGCCCACGCCAGCACGAGGCGCAGGCGCGCTTCGACGTCGGTGGTCTCGAGGACCTCGACCTTCTGGGCCAGGCTCAGGTCGGGCGAGTACCCCGACAGGTCGGCGATCTGAGATGCGTCGGTCACCTCGCGCAGGCGCTCGGCCATGCGACGGGCCCCCCGGGTGAGGAGGATGTTCTCGAGCACGGCGCGGTACTCACGGGCCAGCTCGACCACGGCCGGGGTCTCGGGGGTGTCGGCCACGGGGTCGACCTGGACCCACAGGGCGCGCCCCGTCCCGGGCACGGCCGTCCCGATGGCGACGCGCTCGGTGCCGCTCACCACCATGGCCCGCGGGCCACCGGGGAGATCGCCCTCCTCCAGGATCTTGGAGACGACCCCCACCGAGGCGTAACGCCCGTCGATGTGGGGCACGAGCACCATCTCGCCACCCACCGACCCGGCGGCGTCGGCCGCCGCCTTGGCTTCGTCGGTCTCGAGGGCAAGGGTGAACACCATCCCCGGGAGCACGACGCCCGAGGTCAAGGGCAACAACGGCAATGTCCTGGTCAGATCGGTCATGGTCCTGCGACCCTCCTCCGCCCGCCGCCACAGCGGCGGCAATCGTTGCCTGTGCAACAATCCGGAGGGTACCGGGATTCCCGGCCGGACCGGCCGCCGGCGTTACTCCTCGGGCCGGGGCCGGTCGTCGTGGGTGATGTGGGCCGCCACGAACAGGCGGCCGTCCACCCTGACCGGCTGGAGGCGGCCGGCGATGGGAACGATCTCGCCCTCGGCCGTCTCGGCCTCGGGGTAGAGGCCGGGGTCCATCTCCCGGTCGTTGGGCTCGGCCAGGTATCCCCGCCGGTAGGCCTGGTGGCCCCAGCGCTTCTTGGCCGGAACGAGCATCTCCACGAACTCGCCGGCGATGTCCTCGCTGGCCATGTCGAACAGCTCCTCGGCCGGCTTGTTGAGGCCGAGCACGATGCCCTGGAAGTCCACGATGACCACCGCCACCTCGTCGGCCTCGTATTCGGGGACGGCGCGGCGCACCTCGTCGGGGATCTCCAGGGAGGGCATGTCGGATGACGTCAAGGCGATGGGCTCCTTCTGGCGGCTCGGGCTGGGGCTGGGGCGACTGGGGGGGCTGGGGTGCGTCCGACGGCGCCGGTGTCACCGATGGCCGATGTCGTGGCGGTCGACGGTACCCGGCGCCGCATGGCCCGGCCACCACGGGCCGGCGCCCGCAGCCGCTCGGCGGTCACTGCGGCGGGCGGCACGTCCCGGGGGCCCAGCCCCACACGGCCACGACGGCGCCAGGCAGGTCGCTCGGGCACGGGGTCCCCCCCACCCCGCCGAGACCGTCGGACTGTGCCTTCCAGGACCCGGTGGCCGTCCGCTGGAACAGCAGGTAGGCGCCGTCGTCCTGCACCGATACCTGGGCCTGCTGCGACGCCTCGCTCGGCACGAGACCAGCCGCGGCCCAGTACGTGGCGGTGGCGGCGTCATAGGCGTAGTACGTCGTCCCGGCCACGAGCCCGGTGTAGTCGGAGGGGGCCAGGCTGTTGAGGGCGGCACCGGCCTGCACCAGTTGGGTGCGCAGCGTGTCGGTGACGACGAGGTTCTGCGTCCCGGTTCCCTGCGCCGTGGTCGTCGTGGCGGACGTGGACGACGACCCCGCCGCGCTGGTGGTGGTCGTCGGGGCGGTCGACGTCGAGGCGGCGGTGGTGGTGGTGCCCACCGACCCCGATCCCGATCCGGAGCAGGCCGCCAGGAGGGCGCCGCCGCACACCGCCAGCGCCGCCACGCCCGTCAGACCCGGGGAACCCGTTCTCCTCCGCTGCCTGCGCACCGCCTCAGTGTCGCAGCCCCCGCCCCGGCAGGGCGGCATCCCCGACCCAGGCGGGCGGGGGTGGCGTCAGGGAGCGACCGGAGCGAGGCCCAGCGCCTCGGCCACCTGCGCCAGGGCGGCGAGGTGGTCGTCGAGGGAGGCGAACCCCGCCCCCATGGTGTTGACCGAGAGGTGGGAGGCACCGGCGACGCGCCAGCGCTCGATCTGCTCGAGCAGCTTGTCGAGACCCCCCTCGCCCCAGCTGACCCTGCCCTCCATGCCCAGGGAGGACGGGTCGCGCCCGGCGGCGCGCGCCGCCTCCTCCACGGTTTCACGTGCCTGCTCGAGCCCGTGACCCGGGGGGACCTGGGGGAACCACCCGTCCGCCAGGCGCCCGGCCCGCCGGTAGGCGGCGGGGGACGCCGCCCCGAACCAGATCGGGATGGGGCGCTGCACGGGCAGCGGGGCGATCCCCGCCCCGGTGACGCGCTCGTCGGCCCCGGCGAAGGTGACGCTGCGCTCGGTCCACAGGCGGCGCAGCAGCTCCACCTGCTCCTCCACCCGCCGCCCCCGGTCCGTGAAGGACCGGCCCAGGGCCTCGTACTCCACCGGATTCCACCCCAGGCCGATGCCCAGGCGGAAGCGACCGCCGGTGAGCAGGTCCACCTCGGCCGCCTGCTTCGCCACCAGGACGGTCTGGCGCTGGGGCAGGATGATGATGCCGGTGACGAGCTCCAGGCTGCACACTCCGGCCAGGAACCCGAAGAGGGTGAAGGGCTCGTGGAACGTGGTCTGCACGTCGTAGGGGCCGTTCCAGCCCTGGTGCACGGCGGGGTCGGCCCCGACTACGTGGTCGTAGGCGAGCAGGTGGCCGAACCCGAGCTCCTCTGTCCCCCGGGCGTAGGTGCGCACCGCACCCGCGTCGGGCCCGATCTCTGTCTGGGGGAACACGACGCCGATCTGCACGACCCCTGTCTACCCTCCGTCGCCCCCCTTCTACGCCGGTACGCTCCGGAACGTGTCACACGCCGGTGCTGCAATGGACCCGATGACCCCCTCCGGCGTCCTGGCGCGCTTTCACCCGGCGGTGGCGGCGTGGTTCGCCGGGCGCTTCCCCGACGGCCCCTCGGAGCCCCAGGAGCAGGGCTGGCCGCTCATCGCCGGCGGCACCGACACCCTCATCGCCGCTCCCACCGGGTCGGGCAAGACCCTGGCCGGCTTCCTCGTCGCCATCGACGCCGCCTACCGGGCCCACGAAGCCGGTGAGGACATCGCCGGCACCCGGTTGGTGTACGTGTCGCCGCTCAAGGCCCTGGCCGTCGACATCGAGCAGAACCTCAAGCGCCCCTTGGAGGAGATCGCCGCCGTGGCGCGCCACATGGGCCTTGCCGTTCCGCCCATCACCGTGGCGGTGCGCACGGGGGACACGACGAGTGGGGCCCGCACCGCCATGGTCAAGCATCCCCCCACGTTCCTCGTCACCACGCCCGAGAGCCTCTATCTCCTCGTCACCGCCGAGCGCAGCCGGGCCGTGCTGGGCGACGTCCGGACCCTGATCGTCGACGAGATCCACGCCCTCGCCCGCGACAAGCGCGGATCGCACCTGGCGCTCACCCTGGAGCGCCTCGAGCACCTCCGGCACGGCGCGCCTCCCCAGCGCATCGGCCTGTCCGCCACGCAACGCCCCATCGAGCAGACCGCACGCCTGCTCACCGGGTCCGGCGAAGGGCGGCAGGCTGCGATCGTCGATTGCGGCCACGCCCGCGCCCTGAACGTCCACATCGAGCTGCCCGGCACCGAGCTCGCCGCCGTGGCCTCCACAGAGCAGCTGGGCGAGGTGATCGACCGCATCGCCGATCACGTGCGCGCCCACCGCACCACGCTCGTGTTCGTCAACACGAGGCGCATGTCCGAGCGCCTGGCCCACCTGCTCGGCGAGCGCCTCGGTCCCGAGCAGGTGGCCGCCCACCACGGCAGCCTGTCGAAGGACCGCCGCCTGCGCGTCGAGGACCGCCTGCGGGCGGGCGACCTGCGGGCCCTCGTGGCCACGGCCTCGCTCGAGCTGGGGATCGACATCGGCCCGGTGGAGCTCGTGTGCCAGGTGGGATCACCGCGCGCCATCGCCACGTTCCTCCAGAGGGTGGGGCGTTCCAACCACTCGCGCAGCGGGACGCCCGAGGGGATCCTCTACCCCATGACGCGCGACGAGCTGGTGGAGTGCGCGGGGTTGCTGGCGGCGGTGCGCGCCGGACGCCTCGACGCCACCTCCCCGCCCGTGGCACCGCTCGACATCCTGGCCCAGCAGATCGTGGCCGAGGTGGCCGGGGCCGAGGAATGGGACGAGGACGGCCTCTTCGACCTGGTGCGCCACGCCGCGCCCTACGCCGAGCTCGAGCGAGCCGACTTCGACGCCGTGGTCGAGCTCGTGTCGGAGGGCATCACCACGGGGCGGGGCAAGCGCATGGCCTACGTGCACCGCGACGGCGTGAACGGCGTGCTGCGACCCCGGCGCGGCGCCCGCCTCGCCGCCCTCACGAGCGGCGGCGCCATCGCCGAGGTGGGCGACTACCGGGTGGTGGCGGAGCCCGACGACACGCCTGTGGGTACCGTCAACGAGGACTTCGCCATCGAGTCGATGGTGGGCGACGTGTTCCTCCTCGGCACCCATTCGTGGCGGGTGCGGCGCGTGACCCAGGGCGAGGTGCGGGTGACCGACGCCGAGGGCGCCCACCCCACCATCCCGTTCTGGGTCGGGGAGGCGCCCAGCCGCACCGAGGAGCTCTCCGAGGAGGTGTCGGAGCTGCGCCGGGCCGTGGCCGGCATCGTCACCGCAGAGCCGGCCCCGGGGACCGACGCCGCCACGCGCCATCTCGAGCAGGCGTGCGGCATCGGCACCGACGCCGCCGAGCAGCTGGCGCAGTACCTGACGGCCGCCCTCGGGGAGCTCGGTGTCCTCCCCACCCGCGACCACATCGTGTTCGAGCGGTTCTTCGACGAGGCGGGCGGCATGCAGCTGGTGGTGCACGCCCCCTTCGGCGGGCGCGTCAACCGGGCGTTGGGCCTGGCCCTGCGCAAGCGCTTCTGCGCCACCTTCGACTTCGAGCTGCAGGCGGCGGCCAACGACGACGCCGTGGTGCTGTCGCTCGGGCCCCAGCACAGCTTCCCCCTCGACAGCGCCTCGCGCCTGCTGCGGTCGGAGACGGCGGAGGCCGTGCTGCGCCAGGCGGTGCTGGCCTCGCCCATGTTCGCCTCGCGCTGGCGCTGGAACCTGAACCGGTCGCTCGCCATCCTCCGCTTCCGCGGCGGCAAGAAGAACCCCCTGCCCGTGCAGCGCATGGAGGCCGAC
The DNA here is from genome assembly GCA_963839605.1 of uncultured Acidimicrobiales bacterium. GTDB lineage: Bacteria > Actinomycetota > Acidimicrobiia > Acidimicrobiales > UBA8190 > JBEKVE01. The sequence continues at coordinate 26,723 of CAWIWK010000025.1, forward strand.
GACCTCATGGCCGCCGTGTTCCCCGCCCTGGCGGCGTGCCAGGAGAACGCGCCGGGCGGCCCGATCGTCATCCCCGACCATGTCATCGTGCGCCAGACCCTCCTCGACTGCCTGCACGAGGCCATGGACATCGACGGGCTCGTCTCGGTGCTGCAGCGCCTCGAGTCGGGGGAGCTCGCCGTGCACTTCGTCGACTCCTCCACACCCTCGGTGCTCTCCCACGAGATCCTGAACGGCAAGCCGTACACCTTCCTCGACGACGCGCCCCTCGAGGAGCGGCGCACGCGCGCCGTGCAGCTGCGCCGCGGCCTCCCACTGCACGCCGAGGCGCTCGGACGCCTCGATCCCGACGCCCTCGACCGTGTCCGGTCTGAGGCCGCTCCCGACCTCCGGGGACCCGAGGAGCTCCACGACCTGCTGCTGTCCACCGTGGTGTGGCGGCCCGAGGAGCGCCTCGACCCGTGGTTCGCCGAGCTGGTGACGGCCGGGCGGGCCGGCGTGGTGACGCCGGCCGTCCCCGACGGGCCGGGCGCCACCGGGACCGGTCTGTGGTACGCCACCGAACGCCGGGCGTGGGTCGACACGCTGTTCCCCTCCGCCCGCCACGAGCCGGCCACCTCCGGCGGTGGCGACGACAGCGTCGTCGGAGGCCCCCGACGCCGACATGGTGGCGGCGGAGACGGTGCGCGGCCATCTCGACGTCGCCGGGCCCGTCACCGTGGCCGAGCTGGCGACCCGCACCGGCGTAGCCGCCTCCCGCATCCGGGTCGGGCTGGGCCGCCTCGAGGCCGAAGGCTTCGCCATGCAAGGACGCTTCGACCCGGCCGGCGACGCGGACGTCGAGCAGTGGTGCGCCCGGCGCCTCCTGGCCCGCATCCACTCCTACACCCAGCACCGGCTGCGGCGCGAGATCGAGCCGGTCACGGCCCAGGAGTTCATGCGCTTCCTGCTGCAGTGGCAGCACGTCGACCCTTCCTCGCGCCGCCAGGGACGGGCCGGCGTCCTGGCCGTGGTCGACCAGCTCCAGGGATTCGAGATCGCGGCCGGCGCATGGGAGGAGTCGGTGCTCCCGGCGCGCGTCGAGGGCTACCAGACCCGCTGGCTCGAGGACCTTTGCCTGGCCGGCGATCTGGTGTGGGGACGGCTGGCCCCGCGTGCCGCAGACGCCGACGACACGCCGCGGCGCGGCTCGGCGACGCCGTCGCGGGCCACTCCCGTCACCTTCGCCCTGCGAGAGGACCTTCCCTGGCTTCTGCAGGCGGCACGCGGCGATGCTGTGCCCGCCGAGCCCCCCCACGGGCCCGCCCGCGAGGTCCTCGACGCGCTGCGCACCCACGGAGCCATGTTCCACGCCGAGCTGCGCGGCGCCACCGGGCGGCTCCCGGTGGAGGTGGAGGAAGGATTGTGGGACCTCGTGGCGCGCGGCCTGGTCACCGCCGACGGCTTCCAGGCGGTGCGCTCGCTGCTCTCGGCGCGCGACGCGTGGAGGCGGCGCCACCGACACGAGCAGCGTCTGCGCCCCGGCGGGCGCCGGGCACCGACGTGGCGCGAGGGGGGCGAAGGGAGATGGGCGCTTTTGCCCGCGGCCGGCTCCTCGTCCTGGGACGGGGAGGAGCTCGACCGCGACACCTTGGCCGAGCAGGTGGCGGGCCAGCTGCTCGCCCGCTGGGGTGTCGTGTTCTGGGACCTGATGGCGCGCGAGAGCCTGGCGCTCCCGTGGCGCGAGATCATCTGGGCGCTGCGCCGTCTCGAGGCGCGCGGCGTGGCGCGCGCGGCGGGCGCTTCGTGCACGGCCTGGCCGGCGAGCAGTACGCGCTGGCCGAGGCCGTCGACGAGCTGCGCCGGGTGCGGCGCGCGGAGCGGACCGGGCAGACGCTCCGTCTCAGTGCCACCGACCCCCTCAATCTGGTGGGCATCGTCCTCCCCGGGCCTCGCGTGCCGGCCGTGCGCACCAATTCGGGTGACCTACCGCGACGGCGCGGTCCTGGTGGAGGAGCACGCCGACGCTCGGGCCGACACCGGCGGCGGTCGCCCGCTGCGCTCAGCCCCGGCCTGAGCGGTGTCCCGGCCCTCGGCATCGGCCACCGTGGTGGCCGCCATGCGGCTCGAGGCGCTCGCCCTCGGGGGGCGGGTGGTGCGCATCGGCATGGGTCACCGCCGGGCCGAGCCGGCGGCCCGGGCGTTGGCGGCGCGCCTCGACGCCGGTGCCCCCGTCGTGCTGGCCGGGATCTCGGGTGGGTTGCACGCCGACCTGCAACCGGGCGAGGTGGTGGTGGCCACCACCGTGCGGGGGCCCGACGGTGACGACTCGGCACTGCACGAGGACGATGCCGAGGCGGTGGCAGAGGCGCTGCGCCGTGCCGGGCGCCGGGTGCATCTCGGTCCGGTGGTGTCGTCCACCACCATCGTGCACGGCGAGCGGCGGGCCGAGCTGGCGAGAAGCGGGGCACTGGCCGTCGACATGGAGTCGTCGTGGGTGGCGGGGGCGCTCGGGAACCAGCGCCTGGTGGTGGTGCGGGTGGTGGCCGACACGGCCGGCAACGTGGCGACGGGACTGCTCAAGGGGCTGGCCGCCCTGCGCGGCCTGCGGCCCGCCTTCGATGACTGGGCGTCCGGCACCGACGCTCGTTGACGGCGCTCGTGCCCGCCCCGGCACGCCGACGACGCCTGTCGCTCATGGCCATGTGGCGGGAGGCCGGCGGTAGAGTGGGCCGCGTGGCCGTGACCGCGGACAGGATCCGGCCGACGGTGCCGCGTCGTCGCCTCCTCCCGACGGGCTGCGGAGCGACCTCGCCCTGATGCTCGAGCTCGACGGTCTCGTCCGCCGCTACGGTGACGTCGTCGCGCTCGACCACCTGTCGTTCACCGTTCCCCCCGGCGAGGTGTTCGGCTTCCTCGGACCGAACGGCTCGGGAAAGACCACGGCCATGCGCGCCATCTTCGACCTGGTGGGGCTCGAAGCCGGCACGGTGCGGTGGCGGGGCGCCACCGTGACGGCGACGGAACGCCGCCGCTTCGGGTACATGCCCGAAGAGCGCGGTCTCTACCCGAACATGGTGGTGGCGGAGCAGATCGAGTACCTGGCCCGCCTGCACGGCGTGGCGGCGGACAAGGCCGGGGCCGCCACCTTGGAGTGGCTCGAGCGGCTGGGGGTGGCCGACCGGGCCAGGAGCAAGGTCGAGGCGCTGTCGCTCGGCAACCAGCAGCGGGTGCAGCTCGCCGCCGCCCTGGTGCACGACCCGGAGCTGGTGGTGCTGGACGAGCCGCTGTCGGGCCTCGACCCGGTGGGCGTCGACGCCGTGAGCGGAGTGCTCCAGGAGCAGGCCGACGCCGGACGGGGTGTGCTGTTCTCGAGCCATCAGCTCGACCTGGTGGAGGACCTGTGCCAGTCGGTGGCCATCATCGACCACGGCCACCTGGTTGCGTCGGGGACGGTCGAGGCGCTCACCACCGCCGGTCAGCGCCGGCTGGTGGTGAAGGTGGCCGGGGACTGGGCCGGCGCCTGGGCCGGCCACATCGAGGGTGCCACCGTGTCACGCGTCGACGGCGGCGCGGTGCGCCTCCTCCTCGACGACAGCACCGATCCCCAGGCCGTCCTGGCCGCGGCCATGGCGGCAGGGAACGTCGAGCAGTTCGGGTTCGAGCGGCGGCGGCTGTCCGAGGTGTTCCGGGAGGCCGTGGCGTGAGCAGGTTCATCGTGCTCGCCCTCGTCGTGGTGGTGCTGTCGGTGCGCATCGCCATGCGCCTGCGCCGCCGCTCCGGCTCGTCGGAGCGGGCCGCCGGGGCGCGGTCGGGGCCCCTGCTCTTCGCCGGCGTGCGCGCCGTGGCGGGGTGGGTGGGCCGCCTGACCGGTGACGTGGGTCTCGTGGCGGCACGCGAGATACGCGAGCGGGTGCGGGGCCGCACCTTCCGCGTCGCCACCCTGATCATCCTGCTGGCGGTGGCGGCAGCCGTGGCCATCCCCGTATTGCGCAAGGGGGGGCACAGCGTCGAGCGCGTCGGTGTGGTGGGGGCGCTGTCGGCGCCGCTGCGCGTCAGCATCACCGCCACCGGACCCGAGCTCGGCACCAAGGTGGTGCTGGTGGACGAGCCCACCCTCGATGCGGCGCGCCGTGGGCTGCGTAGCGGACGCCTCACCCTGGTGCTCGTCGATGCCCGCAGGCTGGTCGTCGACACGGCCCTGTCGGCGGGCGACACCTCCGCCGCCGCGCTCCTGGCCGACGAGGTGTCGGCCACGGTGAGCCTGCAGGACGGCCTGGTGGCGGCGGGCGTGCACCCCGACCAGGCGGCGCGCCTCGCCCATCCCCGTCCCTTGCCGGTCCAGAGCCTGAAGCCGCCCGTCCACAACCAGACGGCCCGCACCACCGCCGTCTACGGGCTCATCCTCACCTACGTGCTGCTCAGCCAGTACGGCACGTGGCTCATCATGGGCGTGGTGGAGGAGAAGTCGTCGCGCGTGGTGGAGGTCCTGCTGTCGACGCTGCGGCCCGGCCAGCTGCTCGCCGGCAAGGTGATCGGCATCGGCACCGTGGCCATGTTGCAGGCTGCGCTCATCGTGGGCGTGGCCCTGGGCCTCGGCGCTGCCCTCGGTTCCACCCTCCTCCACGGCACCGCCCCCCTGGTGGTGGTGGGGTCGCTCGTGTGGGTCGTGCTCGGCTACAGCTTCTACTGCTGGGTCTTCGCCGCCGGGGGTTCCCTGGCCGACCGCCAGGAGCAGGTGCAGAGCCTGGCCTTCCCCCTGCAGCTGCCCATCCTGCTCGGGTACATCACCTCGCTCACCGCCCTGGGGGCGAGCTCTCCCTCGACGCTCATGGAGGTGCTCGCCTACCTTCCCCCCACCGCCCCCTTCGCCATGCCCGTGCTCTTCGGCTTGGGGCAGGCGGCGTGGTGGCAGTTCGTGTTGTCGTGCGCCATCACGCTCGTCTCGATCTTCGGGGTGGCGCGCGTGGCGGCCGCCGTCTACAAGCGGGCCATCCTGCGCACCGGCGGCCGCGTCCACCTGCGCGACGTGCTCGGAACCAGGACCGTCCCCGGGACGGCCTGAGGCGCGAACCCTCAGGCGGGTGGCGTCAGGGGCGAGGGGTCAGGCGTCTGGGGTCAGGCGGCGTGGCCGAGGATCTGGCCGAGATGCATCTTCCCCAGGAACCCACCCAGGAACTGCTCGACCACCGACAACGGGATGGCGCCCACCTGCGACGCGGGTGGCACGGTGATCGTCACGGGGGCTCCGTACTGGCCCAGGTCGATCTTGGCCGACAACGACAGCCGGCCGTGGGCGGCGGTGCCGCTCGCCTGCACGAGACGGTCCGAGGAGTCGGCCCACACGTCGGCCTGCACACGGAAACCGTCCACCTGGCCGGTGATGCTGCTCCCCGTGGCGGAGACGCCGTTGACCGTGCTCGATCCGAGGGAGGCCACCTTGCCGTGGTGCGACTGCACGAAGGCGAGGATCGACCCGACGTTGCCGAGTGCCGAGGCGGCGGTGCCGAACCCGCTCGACACGCCCGAGGTCACGGCGGAGGGCAGGGCGACGGAGATCCATGGTTTGCCGGTGAGGGCGGAGAGCCCCGGTACCTCGGCGTAGACAGTGCCGCCCGACAGCACGACCTGGATCACCGCCGGCGATGTCGACCCGCCGGGCAGGAACGACCCCAAGCCGGTCGGCAGCGTCACCGACAGCGAGGCGGCATCGGTGCCGAAGTCGACCTGGCCCGAACCCGTCACGCTCAGGCCCGCGCCGTGCTTCGTGAGGCCGCTCACCTGGGCCGAGAAGGTGAGGCTGGCGCTGCTCACCGGGGTCGAGGCGGTCACCGAATGCACGGGGTGCACGGGCTTCTTGGCCGGGCGAACGCCCCGGTGGCGAGACCACCCACCCCCGTCCCCACCAGCGCCGCCACCAGGCCCAACGATCCGAGCACCTTGGTCCGCCGTGTCACGAGCACCCACCCCCAGGTAGAGCCGCCATCCGCTCCCCTTCCGGGTGGCGACAGCGAGAGCCTAATCCCGCCGGCCCGTCTCCGGTCGCCGGGCGATCCCGGGGCACGGGCGATCCCGGGGTGAGTGCAAGGCAGCGGAAACGGTGGCATAGGGTGCAGGCATGCCCATCTCCACTGGTGATCGAATCCCCGATGTCGAAGTGAAGACCATGACCGCCGACGGCCCCGGACCGGTGCGGACCGGGGCGGTGCTCGGCGGCGCGAAGGTAGTGCTGTTCGCCGTGCCGGGAGCGTTCACGCCGGGGTGCTCCAAGATCCACCTGCCCGGGTACGTGCAGAACGCCGACGAGCTGAAGGCGAAGGGTGTCACCACCATCGTGTGTGTCTCGGTCAACGACCCGTGGGTCATGCAGGCGTGGGCCGACGCCCAGGGCGTGGGCGACGCCATCGTCATGCTCGCCGACGGCAACGGGGAATTCACGTGGGCCATGGGGCTCGAATGGGACGCGACCGGCGCAGGCCTCGGCCTGCGCTCGCAGCGCTACGCGGCGGTGATCGAGAACGGCGTCATCACGTCGCTCGAGGTCGAGCCCAAGCCCGGGGTCGACGTCAGCTCGTGCAGCAACATCCTCACCAAGCTCTGATCGTCCCGGTCGGTCGCCCAGGTGGCGACAACAGGCCTCAGGGGCTGCCCGGCACCGACGGTGTGCCACCGATCTGTCCGGCCAACTCGTCCAGGCACTTGGCCTGCTGGGCAGGGGCGGGCGGGTCGCCGTAGGTCGACGCCCGGCCCTCGGCACACAGCTTGATCTGGGTCTCGGCGTTCGAGGTGCTCAAGATGGAGTGACCGGAACCCGTTCCCGTTCCCGTGCCGGTGGCCCCGCCGAAGGCGTTCATGCCCACCAGGACCAGGACGGCCACGATGGCCAGGCTGATCGTCATGGCCAGCAGGCTCACGCCGGTGCTCAGTCCGGTGTCGTTGCGGTGACGGCGCGTCACGTGTGCCATGGGCCTGCCTCCCCTCGGCGGGCATCCCCACGGACGTCATCGGCGGGATCGACGGTGGACTGAAGCCGGGCCGGTGTCCGGGGTGGAGCGTCAGGCCGTCAGCGCCCCCACCGACCGCCGGAGAAGTATTTGTGGACGTCGAAGAACTGGATCTCGGGACCCGACATGCCCAACTCTTCGAACACCGGGGAGAGCTTGTCCTCGACGAACCGTTCGAAATCGTCACGCGACTCCCACACGTCGACGACGCGGATACCCCCGTCGGTCTTGGTCACCCAGTGGAACAACTCGGCGTCCGGTGCGGGTCCGAGGGGAAGGAGCCCGATGCGCTCCGTGATCTGGTCGTACTGAGCGAGGGTCGTGCCCCCGAAGTCCATTTGCACCCCGATTGCCATGAGACCCCCGCACGGTCAGCGCTCGGTTGATACGCGGCTCATTATCGCGCCATCGGCGCCGATCGGTACAGAGGTGCCAGCCGGTTCCGACGCGGCGGCAGGGCGCGCTGTCAGGGGCCGAGAGCTACCGGCCGGTCACTTCGGTTCCCCCCACCCCCTCCGCCGGTCGCCGGCGGTGCCAGGCTTGGGGTGTGACCGGGAGCTGCCCGGCTCGACGATCGGGGGACGATGGCCAACAGGCGAGTGGGCTCGGCACCGCTGCTGCAACGGTCGATCGACGTGGGGGGCGTGACACGGACCTACCTGCTGTCCCCCGCACCCCGCCCGGATGCTCCGCTCCTCGTCGTGCTGCACGGGCTCGGCATCACCGGCGCCGACGTGGACCGTTTCAGCGGGCTCGCCCATCGCGGTCCTGGCGCCGGCTTCGCCACCGTGTTCCCCGACGGCTGGATGCAGATGTGGGACGGGCAACGCCGCTCCCCGCGTCGCAGGCACATCGACGACGCCGCCTTCATGGTGGCGCTCGTGGGCCGGCTGGTGGCCGAGGGCACGTGCCGGGCCGGCCCGGTGTCGCTGGCCGGGGTCTCCAACGGTGCGTTCTTCGCCGAGCACCTGGCGCGTCATGCGGTGCTCGACGTCGCCAGCCTGGCGCTCGTGTCCGGCGCCACCACCGAGGCGAGCCGGCAGGTCTGCCCCCTCCCGCGCCAGCGCGCCGCCGTGGTCATCTTCGGCGGCAGCGCCGACCGGATCGTCCCCTACCGCGGCGGTCAGGTGGGGGGATCGGGACTGGTGGGGATGCTCGTGGCCCATCGGGCACGGCGCGGCCGGGGGCAGGGGCCCCCCGTGGTGGTCGGGGCCGAGACGGTGGCCGCCGACTGGGCCGCTGCCAACGGGCTCACCGGACCACCCGTGGTCGAGGCGGTGCCTGCTCCACCCGGGGATCTGCCCGTGACCTGCCTGCGCTGGTCGGCACCGCAGCGCCCGCCCGTGGCGCTGTACCGCGTCGAGGGCGGCGGCCACGACTGGCCGGGACGGCCGCCCATCCTGCCGGTGCGCCTCGCCGGGCGCGGGGCCCGTCACCTCGACGCCACCGGCATCATCCTCGCCATGGCCGGCGAGGCACAACGCTGACCCGGCTACGCCGGCTTCTCCCACACCGACACGTGCACGTCGCTGTCGCCGGTGAAGGGCTGGCGGTGCCACGAGCTCCAGCGGTGGCGCAGGGTCATGCCGGCGATCCGGGCCATGAGGTCGAGCTCCGACGGCCACACGTAGCGGAAGGGAGACGAGAACGTCCCCACCTTGTCGCCCACGGCCCAGAAGTGGTGCGAGGTGGAGAGCTGGGCGGCCGTGTCGGTGTACTCGTCCACACCCACGTAGCCGGGGCGGAGGCTGAAGACCCGGGCCGTCTCCCCGGGCGGCAGGCGCCGGAGGTTGGGGACGCCCACCTCGATGACGAAGCACCCGCCCGGCTCGAGGTGGGCGGCCGCGTTGCAGAAGCACGCCACCTGCTCGTCCTGCGAGGCGAGGTTGGTGATGGTGTTGTAGACCAGGTAGACGAGCGAGAACGTCCCGTCGACCCGGGTGGAGGCGATGTCGCCGATCGCCACCTCCACGTCCTCGGCGCCGGGCTTGGCCCGCATGCGCTCGACCATGAAGGGTGAGATGTCGATGCCGTGCACGGGGACACCGCGCCGGCGCAGGGGCAGCGCGATGCGCCCCGTGCCGATGGCGAATTCGAGGGCAGCGCCTGTGCCGGCCAGATCGGCGAGCACGTCGACGGTGCGCTCGATGACCGACGGGTCGAACATGCCGGTCGTGTCGAGGTCGTAACCGGCCGCCACCTTCTCGTCGAAGTAGATCTTCGGCACGCTCGCACTCTTGCAGCACAGCCTCCGGGCCGCAACCGGTACCGGCACGGCGAGCGTGGAACCCCAACCCCGATGGCCACGGACTCATCAGGCGGCGTGCTGCGGGCGGCTGCGGCGGAGCACCCGGCCCCGGTGGCCGGCATGCCCGAGAGTGGGTGATCCTGGAGTTCGGTGCGGCCCGATCGCGCCATTCGATGGCATCTCCCGTGTGCACTGCGCGGAGGCCTGCAAAACGTTGGAGAATGACCACGATGGCATCCGACAGCGCCCCGACCGAGGTCCCCGACTCGACGTCGAGATCCAAGGCTGGTGCGAATGGCGATCTGAAATCTCTGCCCCTGCCCGAGGTGGAGAAGCGGCTGGGGTCGTCGCCGGCCGGCCTCACGCAGGTCGAGGCACAGAAGCGGCTGAGCCAGTACGGGCCGAACGAGATCGAAGAGAAGAAGGCCAGCCCGTTTCTCAGGCTGCTCACCTATTTCTGGGGCCCCATCCCCTGGATGATCGAGGCCGCCGTGCTCCTGTCCGGCGTGCTCCGGCACTGGCCTGACTTCTTCATCATCCTTGTCCTGCTCCTAGCCAACGCCGGAATCGGGTTCTGGGAGGAACATCAAGCGGGCGAAGCCATTGCCGCCCTGAAGGCCGAACTGGCGATCAAGGCGCGGGTCAGGCGCGACGGCAAGTGGATCACTCCGCCGTCGTGTGAGCTGGTTCCAGGTGACGTCATCCGCCTGCGGATGGGCGACATCGTGCCGGCAGATGCGCGTTTGCTGAAGGGAGGACCAATCGAAGTGGATCAGTCCGCGCTCACCGGAGAGTCGCTCCCTGCCACCCGCACGGCGGGCGAGGCGGTGTTCTCCGCGTCGATCATCCGGCAGGGCGAGATCGGCGCCATGGTCTTTGCCACCGGCTCGAGCACGTACTTCGGGAAGACGGCCGAGCTGGTCCAGGAGGCGCACACCGTCAGCCACTTCCAGCAGGCAGTGCTGAAGATCGGCACCTTTCTGATCGCCCTCGCGGTTGCCCTGGTGAGCGTGATCACCACCGTCTCGATCATCCGCGGCAACGCTATCTTCACCACACTGCAGTTCGCCCTTGTCCTGACGGTTGCCGCGATTCCCGTGGCCATGCCAACGGTCTTGTCGGTGACCATGGCCGTCGGCGCTCGCCTGCTCGCGACGAAGAAGGCCATCGTGAGCCGATTGGTCGCCATCGAGGAGTTGGCCGGCGTGGACGTGCTCTGCAGCGACAAGACTGGCACCCTGACCCAGAACAAGCTCACCCTGGGTGATCCGTTTGCGGTCCAGGGTGTCTCTGCCGAGCAAGTCATCTTCAATGCGGCGCTGGCGTCGCGCGCCGACGATGCCGACGCCATCGATCTGGCCGTCCTCGGCGGCCTCAAGAGCGCTGGGGCGCTCCATGGGTACCAGGTGCTTCAGTTCCAGCCGTTCGACGCCGTGCGTAAGTGCACCGAGGCGACGGTGACGGCCACGGACGGATCCTCGTTCAAAGTGACCAAGGGCGCCTCCCAGGTGATTCTGGAACTGTCGAGCAATGCGACGCAGGTGAAGGGGGATGTCGACCAGGCAGTCAACGAGTTCGCCACTCGGGGCTTTCGTTCGTTGGGCGTGGCCCGGGCCGAGGGAGAAGGGCCATGGCAGTTCCTGGGCGTGTTGCCCCTGTTCGACCCGCCCCGAGACGATGCGAAGGCCACCATCGCCACCGCGCGCCAGATGGGCGTGGACGTGAAGATGGTCACCGGCGATGCCCTCGCCATCGCCCAGGAAACGGCCAAGACACTGGGGATGGGCACCGACATTCTTGATGCCACTGGACTGGGCGATGTCCAGCGCCAGGAGACGGAAGCGACGGCAGAGTCCATCGAGAAGGCCGACGGCTTTGCTCAGGTGTTCCCGGAACACAAGTTCCACATCGTCGACGTCCTGCAAAAGCGGGGCCACATCGTTGGCATGACCGGTGACGGGGTGAACGACGCCCCTGCGCTGAAGAAAGCCGATTGCGGCATCGCCGTCTCCGACGCCACCGACGCAGCCCGCGCCGCGGCATCCATCGTGCTGACCACCCCCGGGTTGTCGGTGATCATCGACGCGGTCAAAGAGAGCCGGAAGATTGTCCAGCGAATGAACAGTTACGCCATCTACCGCATCGCTGAGACACTCCGGGTGTTGTTGTTCGTCACACTAGCCATCCTGATCTTGAACTTCTTTCCCGTGACGGCGGTGATGATCGTCATCTTGGCGTTGCTCAACGATGGAGCCATCCTGTCCATCGCCTATGACAATGTGCATTACAAGGATCAACCCGAGACCTGGAACATGCGCCTGGTGATCGGGATCGCCGTTGCGCTGGGGGTGGTCGGTCCGCTGGCCGCCTTTGGCCTCTTCACCCTTGGCGACAGCGTGTTTCACCTCAGCCATCCGCAGCTACAGACTTTGATGTACCTGATGCTGTCCGTGGCCGGGTCGCTGACCATCTTCCTGTCACGTACCCGTGGCCCGTTCTGGTCCATACGTCCGGCGCGGATCTTGTTGCTGGCCGTCTTCAGCGCGGAGGCACTGGCGACGCTGCTTGCGGTATACGGGGTATTCATGACGCCTATCGGGTGGGGTCGTGCGCTGTTCGTGTGGGGGTATGCGCTCGTATGGTTCCTCGTGACCGACCGCGTGAAGCTGCTCGCGTATCGGATACTCGACCCCGTCAAGACCGAGCAATTGTCCGATACACCTCCACGGATCGTCACTGCGAGCCTGTGAGTAGCGCCGACGGCGAAGCCGCCCACCAAGGCGACCTGATAGGAGAGCCCGCAAAGAGGGCGGACATCGGATTGGTCGCGGCCCTCAGTATCGGGGTTGGCGGCATGATCGGTGCCGGGATCTTCTCGGTTCTCGGGGTCGTGGCCGGTATCTCTGGCGCCGCCCTGCCCTTGTCCTTCGCGATTGGCGGGTCGTCGCTGGATTCGCCGCCTACGGGTACGTCGCACTCGGCAAGACCTTTCCCAGTGCCGGGGGGGCTGTCACGTTCTTGGTTCATGGGTACGGCGAAGGCGTCGCCTCCGGCTCGCTGAACCTGTTTCAGTACTTCAGTTACATCATCACCATTGCGCTTTACGCCACGGGATTTGCCGCCTATGCCGTGACGTTTATCCATCTCCCATTGAAGGTGTGGGCCGTGGGCGTCGTGCTTGCCTTCACGGGAGTCAACTTTGTCGGCGCCCGGATCATGGGTCGGGCCGAGTCCGTGATCGTGATCGTCAAGGTCACCATCCTCATCATCTTCGTTGTGGCTGCCTTTGTCGCCCTTCCCAAAAACGGCTTCGCCCGGTTGTCGCCCGACACCTGGCCGGGCCCGCTCGCCATCTTCACCGGCGGCGGGATCATATTCGTCGGCTATGAGGGCTTTGGCCTGATCACGAACGCCGCCGCCAATATGGCCCAACCGAAGCGTGAGTTGCCACGCGCCATCTACGGCGCCGTGTTCATCGTGATCGCGATCTACGTGCTCGTCGCCAGTGGTGTGGTGACCAACGTGCCGCTCAATGTCCTCAAAGGACTCGGGGATTCCGCCTTGGCCGTCGCTGCGAAGCCTTCGCTTGGCCAGGCAGGGTTCAGATTGATCGCCATAGCGGCATTGCTTTCGACCGCATCAGCGGTGAACGCCACCTTGTTCGGGTCGACGAACATCGCGTATCAGATCGCCAAGAACGGTGGCCTGCCGCCGGCTTTCGACCGCAAACTCTGGGGTCGCGACGTCGAAGGACTCTTCATCACGTCGGGCTTGGTGCTCGTGTTCGTGCTGGTCTTCCCATTGCGCTCAGTTGCCTCCATGGGAAGTGCGGGGTTCCTGCTGGTGTACGCGGCGGTGGGTATCGGCCACATCCGGATTCGCCGGCAGACGGGCGCCAAGGCCTGGCCCATCGTGACGTCGGCCGTTACCTGTCTTTCCCTGTTCGTCGTCCTCTTCCGCAACATGCTGACCACGGCGCCCTCGTCAGCCATTGCTCTTGGCGTCACGCTGGGGGTGAGCTCCCTGTTCGAGATCGTGTACCGGCACGTGACGGGGCGAACGTTCAGGGCGCTTCTTTCTCAGACCGGCCCCCGTCGCTGAACGAGCTTCGACCCACGGCGTTAGGTGGCGGGCCTGCGAGTTTCGTCCAGAATCATGCAATACTACAATGACTGTATGAGTACCGTTACTGGGTCAGACCGATCGAGGGGGTCGAAGGGCCGAAGCGACGGGCTGGCCGACGCGGTCCTCACCGCCAGCCGGGTGCTCGTGGCCGTGGCCGCCCGGTCCCTGGCCGAGCACGAATCGGCCGTCTCGCTGCCTCAGTACCGGGCCCTGGTGGTCCTGGCGTCCCGGGGCCCGCAGCGTCCCGTCGATCTGGCCCACGCCCTCGGTGTCGACCCGTCGACGGCGACGCGCATGTGCGACCGCCTGGCACGCAAGCGTCTGATCAACCGGCGCCGAGACGTGACCGACCGGCGCGTCGTCGTGACGGACCTGAGCGCCTCGGGGCGGCGCCTGGTCGACAGCGTCACCGAACGCCGTCGCCAGGAGATCGACCGGATTCTCAGGGCGGTGGATCCCCGCGAGCGGCCCATTTTGGTGCGCGCCTTTTCGACGTTCGGTGCTGCGGCCGGAGAAACCCCGGAGGCCGACTGGGAACGAAGCTGGGCGCTGTGACGGCTTCCACCCGCGTGCGCCTCGGCGGCCTGAAGTCAAGGGTGGCCCACGGGGTGGCGACCGCCTCCTACCTGCGCAAGTGGGCGCTGCTCGGTTGCACCATCGGCGTGATCGCCGGCCTCGGCGCGGTCGCATTCTTCGAGGCGCTCAAGCTGGCCACGCACGTGTTCCTCCACCTCCTCGTGGCGTTCAACCCGCCCACGGCCGTCGCCGAGGGCGGAAGTCTCGGGCCGTCGGAGTTCACCCGGCCCTGGGCGCTGCCCCTCGTGGTCGGACTGGGTGGCTTGCTTGCCGGGCTGCTCGTCTACCGCTTCGCCCCCGAAGCCGAGGGGCACGGGACCGACGCGGCCATCCACGCCGTGAACGAGAACCCCCGAGGCATTCGCCTCCGGGCCGTCCTGGTGAAGTTCGTGGCCTCGGCCATCACCATCGGGTCGGGCGGCTCGGGTGGGCGCGAGGGGCCGACGGCCCAGATCAGCGCCGGGTTCGGGTCCCTCTTGGCCCGGTTCTGCAACCTGTCGCCCGGCGACGGGCGCATTGCCGTGTCGGTCGGCATCGGCTCGGGTATCGGGGCCATCTTCAAGGCGCCGCTCGGCGGAGCGGTGCTGGCGGCGGAGATCGTCTACCGCGACGACATCGAGGTCGAGGCCCTGCTTCCCGCCATCATCGCCTCGGGGATCTCCTACGCCGTGTTCGGGGCCTTCGAGGGCTACACACCTATCTTCGGCTATGCCCACACCTACCGTTTCGAACCGCTCCAACTTGTGTGGTTCGCCGGCATCGGGATCCTGTGCGGGCTCATCGGCCTCCTCTACGCCCGAGGCTTCTACGGCATCTCCGACCTCTTCGAGCGCCTCGGGGTCACCCGCCATGTGAAGCCGGCCATCGGGGGCCTGCTCGTCGGCACGATGGCCCTTGCCATCCCCGAGGTCATCGGCACCGGGTACGGCTGGGTCCAACAAGCCCTCGGGCGCACCAGCTTGCTGCACATGTCGCTGGCCATTGTGTTGCTCATCCCCTTCGCCCGCATCATGGCTACCGGGCTGTCGATCGGCTCGGGGGGCTCAGGAGGGATCTTCGGGCCGGGCATCGTCATCGGGGCGTTCACGGGGGCAGGGGTGTGGCGAATCCTCGAGCCGTTCGCGCCGGGGGTTCCCCACGACCCGGCCACGTTTGTCATCGTCGGCATGATGGCCTGCTTCGGAAGCATCTCGCGTGCCCCCATCGCCGTGATGCTCATGGTGGCGGAGATGACCGGGTCCTTGGAAGTCCTCGCCCCAGCCATGATCGCAGTGGGGATCGCCACCCTGATCGTCCGGCGCAGCGACGCCACGATCTACCGAAGCCAACTTCGCACCCGCAGCGACTCCCCGGCCCACCGTCTTCAGTTCGGGCTACCGCTCCTCGCCAACGTGAGGGTGGGCGAGGTCATGGCGCCATTGCGGGTCGAACTGCACGCCGGGTGGCCCGTCTCCGAGGGATTGCACCAGCTCCTGATCGCAGGGATCCCCGGAGGTCCGGTCGTCTCCGACGGTGGCGTGTTCCTCGGTGCAGCGACGCTCGAAGCTGTGCAGAATGCGGCCAGGGACGCGCCGGACATGGTGCTCGGGCGGCTGGCCGATGCCACGGCGCCATCCGTGCAGGCCGCCGCTACCCTCGATGTGGCGCTGGAGGCACTCGGCACGACCCCCGAGTCGTGGGTGACTGTGACAGACCCCGGCGACCACGCCGTGGGGATCTTCACCGCCAGCCGACTCATTCTTGGCTATCGCCGAGCGATGGCCGTGAACACCGAGCGGCTGTCGCAGCTTGCCGGTAACGCCGTGCCGGTGGACCTGTGCGTGGAGCAGGGAGCCCAAGCGGCGGGCCGGGCGATACACGACGCCCGACTTCCGGCTGGGACTATCGTCGTCACCGTCGAGCGCGATGGGGCCCTCTTTTTCGCCGAGGGGGACACGGTGCTCGAACCGGGCGATCGGTTGAGCGCCCTTGCTCGACCCGACCAGGTCGGTGCTCTGCGTCAAACGGTGGAAGGGACACCGGACGATGGACCGACTGACACATACCGCGTCATCGGATGATGCGGCCGGCCCGGCTCCCATCTCCCCACCTCAGGCCCCGTCAGCCGCCCACCGTGCTTCCGGCTCCGCAAAGATGCCCCCGGTCAGCGGAGGGGCATCAACTGACTGGCGCAGCGGAGTATGACGTTCCCCAGTTCCAGGCATTGCCCTTTGTGGTGGGAGTTACGGCATCGCAGGTGGTCGTCGCTTTCTGGGAGTAGAACAACCCGGCGCGCGCCAGGGGCGATGTGCCGATCTTCTGGTCATTGGGAGTCTTGTTGTTAGACGTCCCGGCGAGGAACTGTGTCGTCCCGCCGGTGTCACTGAACTTCGTAGTGCTCGGAGAGGCCTCAAGGTCAACGACATACCAACAGATCCCACCCTTACTCAGGGTGGCAAGGATCACCCCTCGACCGCCGTCAGGGCTGACAACGTCCACGGGGTACTCGCTTATGCAATTCGGCGGCGAAGCTGAGGTGCACGCCCTTTCTTGCTCCCAGGTGAATTTCAGGGGCACTGCTGGTCAGTGTCGCTGCTGCCAGATATGTGACCGCGTAGGACTGGTTGGGCACGAACATGGTCCTCACCTCCGTCAGCGCGCTGGAGAGGTTCGACTGTGCGGCTCGATCATCAGCCGAAGAGGATGCGCCGAGAAACAAGGGGATGGAGATGGCGAACAGAATGGCGATGACCAGCAACACCACGGTTAGCTCGATGAGCGTAAGGCCTCGCTCGTCGACGGCATCTGCCATCCCGTGCGCATCCCAACGTTGAGGCGTCCCGGTCGCCAGGGGCACATCTGCCATGCTCAAGGGATCGGCTCGTGGACCAGTGCGCCTTAAGTCAGTCACTCAGCGTGGTCTCGAAGGTCAAAGCCGCAGGCCAGGAGGATGGCAAGCCAACGAGCCGGTTCACCCGATTCATACGCCGCGCTGATCGGCCAGCCACCGCCCGTGGCATCGCCGTCGAGGCGGGGTGATCGGCTCGGAGGTACGCGTCGAGTGGACGCACAATGCCGGGTACAGGACACCGGCACCGGGGCGGTCCGGCGCATCGGGCATCGCGCAGACCACCGGCGTGCGTGCGCCTGGTTCACCATCTTGGACCGAGCACGATGACGGGGAACAGGGTCCCCCGAGGCACCCCGGAGCAGGCCGCCCGGTAATCCGCCGGGGCCACGATTTCAGGGGTGTGTAGCCCCCCGGGCGTTCCACGACCGAACCCTCTCCGGGCGGCCGTGTGAAATCCCGAGGCGTGCCGAGGCCCGATCGACGTACGCACGTGCGCTCTCAGTTTCGTGCCTGCGAACCGGAGGACCGTGCGTGAAAGGATCGCGCGCGAGAGCGTGGAAGGGCTCAACGAGCCCGAGAATTCGCCCGACTCTTCGACGTTTCCGAAACCTGCGACATTCTCCCCTCTACGAACAGCCGCTCGTCGTGCCGCAGCTCGTGCACAGGTAGCAGCTGCCCGCCCGCTGCATCACCATGCCGCACTGGTAGCACAGAGGGGCATCGCGCTGCTCGGCCCTGGGCATCGTCGACGAGGCCTGCGCCGGAGGAGCCGACGTGGTGGCCCGGTCACCCACCCCGGTGGGGGGCACCGTGCTGACCCCGGCGTCCTCGACCAGATCCTGCTCGGGCGTGGCCGCCTCCTCCACGCCGGGCAGCGTGGGCTGCATGCGCTCCTTGGTCGACAGCACACCCAGCTCCTCGCGCTCTGGACGCGTCAGGTAGTCGACGGCCAGGCGCCGGAAGATGTAGTCCACCAGGCTGGTGGCGATGCGCAGGTCGGCGTCGTCGGTGATCCCGGCCGGTTCGAATCGCATGTTGGTGTACTTGCGGACGTAGGTGGCCAACGGGACGCCGTGCTGGAGCCCGAGGCTGACCGAGATCGAGAAGGCGTCCATGATCCCCGCCAGGGTCGAGCCCTGCTTGGAAACCTTCATGAACACCTCACCGGGCCGGCCGTCTTCGTACTCGCCGACGGTGACGTACCCCTCGCAATCGGCCACCCGGAAGGAGAAGGTGCTCGACTTGCGGCGCTTCGGCAGGCGCTCTCGCACCGCGCCGACCACGAGCGTCTCGCGGGCTTTCCCCTGCTCGTGGACGAGCGCCGCCTCGAGCTCGGCGATCTTGGCCGCGAATTCGCGGTCGCGAGCTTCTGCCTCCGAGCCGGGCGGGGCGAAGTCACCCCCCTCGCCGACCGGCACACCTTCCTTCTTCGTCGTCGACAGGGGCTGGGCCACCTTGCAGTTGTCGCGGTAGATGGCGACGGCCTTGATCCCCATCTGCCAGGCGTCGAGGTGGAGCTGCTCCACGTCCTCGACGGTGACGTCCTCGGGAAGATTGACCGTTTTGCTGATGGCACCCGAAATGAAGGGCTGCACCGCCGCCATCATGCGCACGTGCCCCAGGTAGTGGATGGTGTTGTCCCCCATCGAGCAGGCGAACACGGCCATGTGGTCCGCGCTCAGGTACGGGGCACCCACGATCGACTTGTGCTCGTCGATGTAGGCGACGATGTCCTCGATCTGCTCGGGCATGTAGCCCAGGCGGGTGAGCGCCCGGGGAACCGTCTGGTTGACGATGGACATCGTCCCGCCACCCACCAGCTTCTTGGTCTTCACGAGCCCCAGGTCGGGCTCGACGCCGGTGGTGTCGCAGTCGAGCATGAGCGCGATGGTGCCCGTCGGCGCCAGCACGCTCGCCTGGGAGTTGCGCACGCCGAACTGCTCACCCAGCTCCACCGCGTCGTCCCATGCCTCCTGGGCGGCGGAGAGAAGCTCGGTGGGCACGAGCTCCTCGTCGATCTTGGCCACCTCGGAGCGGTGCATGCGCAACACGTTGAGCATGGCGTCCTTGTCGGCGTGGTAGCCGGCGAAGGGACCCATCCGCGCCGCGGTGCGGGCCGACACGGCGTAGGCGTGGCCCGTCATCAGGGCGGTGATCGATGCCGCCCAGGCACGGCCCTCGTCCGAGTCGTAGGGAAGGCCTTGCGCCATGAGGAGGGCGCCGAGGTTGGCGAAGCCCAGGCCCAGCTGGCGGTAGCGGCGCGAGTTCTCGGCGATGGGCTCGGTCGGGTAGTCGGCGTTGCCCACCAGGATCTCCTGGGCGGTGAAGACGACGTCGATGGTGGCGTTGAACGCCTCGGCATCGAAGCTGTCGTCGGCGCGCAGGTAGCGCAGCAGGTTGATCGAAGCCAGATTGCAGGCGCTGTTGTCGATGTGCATGTACTCGGAACACGGGTTGCTGCCGTTGATCCGACCTGCGTTGGGCGCCGTGTGCCAGCGGTTGATGGTGGTGTCGAACTGCATACCGGGGTCGGCGCACTCCCACGCCGCGTGGGCGATCTGCCGGAACAGGTCGCGCGCCTTGACGATGCGCACGGGTGAGCCGTCGGTGCGGGCCGTCAGCGCCCAGTCGGCGTTGTCCAGCACGGCCTGCATGAATTCGTCGGTCACCCGGACCGAGTTGTTGGCGTTCTGGTACTGGATGGAGAACGAGTCGGATCCGTCGAGGTCCATGTCGAACCCGGCGTCACGCAGCACCCGCGCCTTGCGCTCCTCGAGCGCCTTGCACCAGATGAAGTCCTCAACATCGGGGTGGTCGTCGTTGAGGATCACCATCTTGGCGGCCCGCCGCGTCTTGCCACCCGACTTGATCGTTCCCGCCGAGGCGTCGGCGCCCCGCATGAACGACACCGGACCAGAGGCCGTCCCTCCGCCCTGAAGCCGCTCGACCGAGGCACGGATGCTCGATAGGTTCACACCGGCGCCGGACCCACCCTTGAAGATGACACCCTCTTCCCGGTACCAGTTGAGGATGGAGTCCATCGAGTCGTCCACCGACAGGATGAAACAGTTGTGGACGTCGGAGGCTGCCGCTCAGGTACTCGCCGCTCTCCGTCTGGATGTCGTACACGTCCATCGAGCCAATCTCCTCGATTGCCTCGATTTCCAGCCGCTTGGTCTCCTGACGGCGGTGGCCCTCGAGCATGAGGCTCGCCTCGAGCTTGGCCGCCTTGGCCGGGTCGATGAAGCCGATGGCATCCGCGAACAATGCACGGTCACCGAGCGTTCTGATGGAAAGGCTCCAGCACCCGTGTCCGTCGCTCCTCGCGTCCGCCTTGAACCCGACACGCGAGAAGATCCCGAAGCGAGAGAGCAGTGCCTGGACACCCTTGACGAGGTCCCCAGAGATCATGTCCAACACGATCGCGGCTGAGCGCTCTCGCACGGACACGTACCCCTCGGCCTGAAAGAGGCTCCGGAGGTAGGCGGTGACCAACGGCAATGGTGCCGTGAACAGGTACTCCGGCACTGCCATCGCCGTTCCCCTGGCCCGCAGGTCCCACTTTTCCACGAAGGGCTGGAGCGCGGCGCCGTACAAACGATTCCGCCGGCAATCAAGCGTTTCGTCCTCGGTCGTCACGAGGCGCTCGTGCCGGTGAACGTCGGGGAAGACGGCGTCCATGGCACTCAGGACCCACTCGCGCTCCGCCGGGGTCACAGTGATGGCTTCCATGGTCAGCGATCGATTCGTCCCTTCGTACTGACCGACGAATCCATCCGACTGCATCCAGCCGGCCAGAGCCGCTTCGGCAATCTCCTTCGAGCTGATCTCACCGGTCCCGAAGGAGTCCACGCGGCACCACTGAAGCGTGTCGCCGGGTTGCAGCGCCCCAGCCGGCACGAAGCGGCCGTACGTGTCGTCGCTGCACTTCCAGACGAGGTGATCCGCCGTGACCTCGAGCTCGTGACCCGCCTTGGTGCGAATGCGAAGAACGTCCTTCTTCCCGTTGTGCTTGACGGCGACGACGCGCGTCACCCCGGATGCGTCGAATACCTTCGTGCCGACGGCGTTCTCCTCCACAAGCCGACCGATGGGCACCAAGCCGTCCGGGGTGCTCACCAAGGCGTGATACGGCTGACATGCCGAGGCCTGCTGCGGCACCCCCCGCACACCGATGTTGAACCACACCGGGGAGTTGAAGGCGGCGCGCTGGTTCACGATGATGTACTTGAGCTCGTCGCGGAAGATCTCGGCCTCGGCCACGTCCTCGAAGTAGCCGTCCTTCATGCCCCAGTCGGTGATGGAGTCGGCCACACGGTCGGCCACCTGGCGCAGGGACCACTCCCGCTCAGCGGTGCCCGGGGTGCCCCTGAAGTACTTCTGGGCGAGGATGTTGGTGGCGTTCAGGCTCCAGGTGGAGGGCACCTCGACCCCGAGCTGCTCGAAGGCCACGCTGCCGTCGCGGTAATCGGTGATGCGCGAGTCGCGCCGCTCCCACTCGACCTCGTCGTAGGGGTGGACCCCTTCGGTGGTGAAGTACCTGCGGAGGCCGATGAGGGTCCGCTGCGGGGCGATGGCCATGTCTTGTTCCCACCCTTTCCTTGGATCCCAGCGTATGTTCCGGACCGCCGGGAGTCGGCCGGACCGCAACCGGCCCGAATGTCCTCCGCACCACAAGATGTTGTGGTTCCCCCCCAGGGGCGCCACCAGATGCGGTGGCCATTACAGCACTGTAGTTACGGGGGTGTCAACGAGAACCGGGTTCCGTCGTCCCTGGTCGCGGGCCGTTCGCGAAAGTTTGCGTCGGGGCCCCCTCCGGGCCCCCTCCCCCCGCCCCGGAGCCCCCGGTAGGGTCGCCCGCCGTGACCTGCGTGATCGCCGTCGACGCCGGCACGAGCAGCGTCCGGGCTCTGGCCGTCGACCACACCGGGACCGTGTCCGACGTCGCCCAACGCCCCCTCACGCAGTACTTCCCCCGGCCCGGGTGGGTCGAGCACGACGCGGCCGAGATCTGGGCGGCGGTGCTCGCCACGGTGGGCGATCTGTCCGGCCGCCTGGCCGAGCGGGGCGAGACGGTGGCGGCCATCGGCATCACCAACCAGCGCGAGACCGTGGTCGCCTGGAACCGGGCCACGGGGCAGATCCTGCACCGCGCCATCGTGTGGCAGGACCGCCGCACCGCCCGACGCTGCGAGGAGCTGCGCGCCGCCGGGCACCTGCCGCTCGTCCGCGAGCACACCGGCCTCGTGCTCGACCCCTACTTCTCGGCCACCAAGATGCAGTGGCTGCTCGGTCCCGGCAACGTGCCCGACACGGGGGACCTCGCCCTCGGCACCGTCGACGCCTGGTTGATCTGGAACATGACCGGCGGTATCGCAGAGGGCGCGTTCGCCACCGACGTGTCCAACGCGTCGCGCACGCTGCTCCTCGACATCGGCGACCTCGCCTGGTCGGCGGAGCTGTGCGACCTCTTCGGCGTCCCCCTCGCCGCCCTCCCCGATGTCCGCCCCTCCTGTGGGCGTTTCGGCATCACGAGCGGCGAGCTCGCCACCGCGGCGCCGTCGCTCGCCGGGGTGCCCGTGAGCGGCGTGGCCGGCGACCAGCAGGCGGCCCTGTTCGGCCAGGTGTGCGTCATGCCCGGCATGGCCAAGGCCACCTACGGCACGGGGACCTTCGTCCTCCTCAACGTCGGGGCGACCTGCCCGCCCCCCTCCGAAGGGCTCCTCACCACCGTGGCGTGGGACCTCGGCACCCACGGAGGTCCCTCCCCGTTGCCTACGCTCTCGAAGGGGCCGTATTCGTGACGGGCGCGGCCATCCAGTGGCTCGCGCGACGGCCTCGGCCTCATCGACGACGCCGCCGGCATCGGGCCCCTGGCGGCGCAGGTGGCCGACAGCGAAGGCCTGTCGATCGTGCCCGCCTTCACCGGGCTCGGCAGCCCGTGGTGGGACCCGTACGCGCGCGGCACCATCACCGGCATCACGCGCGGGGTGGGGGCCGCCCACCTCGCCCGGGCCGTGGTCGACGCCATGGCCTTCCAGGTGCGCGCCGTGGTGGACGCCATGACAGCCACCGGTCACCCCGTCGCCGCCCTGCGCGTCGACGGCGGGGCGGCGGTGATGGACGTGCTCCTGCAGATCCAGGCCGACCAGCTGCGTGTGCCCGTGTCGCGTCCCACCACCACCGAGACCACGGCGCTCGGAGCGGCCACCCTGGCCGGACTGGCCGAGGGGGTGTGGCCGACGCTGGCCGAGCTCGAAGCGGCGTGGGCACTCGACCGCTCCTTCGAGGCGCAGGCGAGTGCCGGGGTCGCCGACCGCGCCTACGAGGGGTGGCGCCGCGCCGTCGAGCGTTCGCTGGCATGGGCCGAGCACGGCGCCTGACCCACGGGACGTCCGGCCGGCCCTGAGCGGCGCCGTCGGGCCTGGCCTGCCGGCCGGCCGACCGGCCGACCGGCCGACCGGCGGCGACCTGACACCTCGTCGGGCCCCGACACCGTTTTCGGTGAGTCGCTCCGTACGATGGCAGCGCCCGGGACACCGGGCAGGTCCGGGGGAAGCGAGTCTTTTCGGTGCTGCTGTACCTCATCGGTTTCGTGGCGGGGATGATCGCCGGGATCTCGCCCTGCGTGTTGCCCGTGCTGCCCGTCGTCCTGGTGGCGGGTGCGACAGTGCCGGGCTCCGGAAAGAAGCCGGCGCCGGACGCGCCCCACGCCCCCGAATCCGAGGGTGGCACTACCCGCACCGGCAGCGCCGCCTCCGTGCCCGAGGCGGCCGGCGCTCCAGCCACGGCGTCGAGCGCCGCGGCCACGGCGTTGCGCACCCCCGCCCGGGTCGTACGCACCCCTTCGAGCGCGAGCCCGTCACGTTCGGGGCGGCCGCCGACCCCGCCGCCTGTCGCACACGGCAACCGCCCGGGGACACCCCGGCGGCCCGGCGGGGCGGGAAGCCGGGCACCGCACGACGACGGCCACGGCGACCAGGCCCGGCGCAGCTTGCGCGCCTACGCCGTCATCGCCGGCCTCGTCCTCAGCTTCGCCGTGATCACCCTGGTGGGCTCGGCCCTCCTCAGCGCGCTGGGGCTGCCCCAGGACCTGCTGGAAGACCTCGGCCTCGCCATCCTCGGCCTCGTCGCCGTCGGCCTCCTCGTGCCGCCGTTGGGCGAGCTCCTCGAACGGCCCTTCGCCCGACTGGCCCGTCACCAGCCCACCGGCAACGCCGGGGGCTTCGTGCTCGGCCTCGGCCTGGGGGCGGTCTTCGCCCCGTGCGCGGGTCCGGTGTTCTCCGCCATCTCGGTGCTGAGTGCCGATCACCGCATCGGCCTTCGGACCGTCGTCCTCACCTTCGACTTCGCCCTCGGTGCGGCGGTGCCCCTGCTCGTCTTCGCCGTGGCCGGGCAGCGGGTGGCCGAGCGGGTGTCCGCCTTCCGTGCCCACGCCGTGCTCGTCCGGCGCATCGGCGGCGCCGTGCTGCTTGCCATGATGCTGCTGATCGCCTTCAACGTCACCGACGGGCTGCAGAAGGCGGTGCCGGGCTACACGAGCGTCCTGCAGAGCCACGTCGAGGGGACGAACTACACGAAGAAGCAGCTCGCCGCCCTCACCAAGCGATCCACCACCTCGCCCCTCGGGAAGTGCTCCCAGGATCTTCCCGTGCTCGAGGACTGCGGCGACGCCCCCAACTTCCAGGGCGTCACCGCCTGGCTCAACACCCCCGGGGGCAAGGGCCTGTCCCTGTCGGCGCTGCGCGGCAAGGTGGTGCTGGTCGACTTCTGGACCTACTCGTGCATCAACTGCCAGCGCTCCCTCCCCCACGTCGAGGCCTGGTACGCCGCCTACCACGCCCACGGGTTCGAGGTCGTCGGGGTGCACACGCCGGAATTCGCCTTCGAGCACGTCGTCTCCAACGTGGCGCAGGCCGCCCAGCAGCTGGGGGTCAAGTACCCGGTCGCCGTCGACGACGGCTACAAGACGTGGAACGCCTACGACAACGAGGACTGGCCGGCCGAGTACCTGATCGACGCCCAGGGCCGCGTCCGCCACGAGGCCTTCGGCGAGGGCGACTACGGCACCACCGAGTCCCTCATCCGGCAGCTGCTCGTGCAGGCCGACCCCACCGTCCACCTGCCCGGGGCCACCGACGTGCCCGACCGGACGCCCACCCAGCCGCTCACGCCTGAGTCGTACCTCGGCTACCGCTACGGGTTGCCCAACTACGTGGGCAGCACCATCACCCCCGACCAGCCCGCCGGGTACCAATTCCCCGCCACGCTCCCCCCCGACGCCCTGGCGTTCTCGGGCACGTGGACGATCGGGGCGGAGTCCGACACCGCCGGCGCCGGTGCCCGGCTCGAATTGTCCTTCCAGGCCGACGACGTCTATCTCGTGCTGGGGGGGAAGGGCACCGTCGAGGTGTCCGTCGACGGCAGACGGACCGAGACCATCGCCGTGTCGGGGATACCGAACCTCTACACCCTGGTGCACTCGCCGCGCTACGAGGACGCCACCCTGGTGCTCACCGTCTCCCCCGGGGTGCAGGCCTACGACTTCACCTTCGGGTAGGCGGGAGCCCCCGGGGCGCCCGGTCACCCCGGCCGCGGCGACCCGGCCCTCACGCCGTCACGACCCCGTGGCACAGTGGGACCCGGCACGACGTCGTGGAGGTGCCCACCATGGTCGAAGATCTGATCGATCCCCGCCGTCACGAGCCGCCCTACGTGGCCGAGGAGCGTTCCATGCTCGAGCGCTGGCTCGAGTTCCACCGCACCACGCTCCTGCTCAAGTGCGAAGGTCTCGACGACGCGCAGAGAAAGGCACGTCCGGTGCCGACGTCGCTGCTGTCGCTGCACGGGCTGGTGCGCCACATGGCCGAGGTCGAGCGCGGCTGGTTCCGTCGCACGCTGCTGCGCCAGCCCGACCTGGCGTCGATCTGGTACGACGACGCCGTCGAGGACAGCGAGCTCTTCCCCCTGGACGACGCCGACTGGGACGCCGATCTCGCCGCCTGGAAGGCCGAGTGCGAGCAGAGCCGGGCCGCCGCCGCCACACGCTCCCTCGACGACACGGGTGTGCGCCGGGGCGAGGAGGTGTCGCTGCGGTGGATCTACGCCCACATGGTGGAGGAGTACGCCCGCCACAACGGCCACGCCGACCTCATCCGCGAGCTGGTGGACGGCACCGTGGGGTGGTGAGCCGCAAGGGGCGACCCCGTCGCCCGAGCCGCAGATCTCACTGCGTGCGCAGCAGCTGCGACGGATGCGACCGGGTGGCGACGAGCGCAGGGGCCACCGCCAGGACGAGGGCCCCGAGGACGACCCCGACGGCGACGACCACGAGCAGCCACGCCTGCACCACGGACACCGGCACCGCACCGAGATTGTCGGCGAACGCCAGCCACACCTGACGGCCGACCACGATGCCGACGGGCACGCCGATCACCACCCCGATCAGCGCCAGCGTCACCGCCTGCCAGGCCACGGCCGAGGCCACCTGGGCGTTGACGAATCCCACCGCCTTCAAGAGCCCGACCTCGCGGCGGCGGCGGGCCACGCTCACCACCAGGAGGTGCACCAGGGTGGCCGCACCGAACACGGCCAGCAGGAAGCCGAAGATGAGCGGGAAGTTGACCGCCTCCCCGAAGTTCACGAGCGACGTGGGGGTTGGGGGCTCCGCGGCGACGGCGGCATTGGCCCGGAGGTAGTGCACCACGGCAGCGTTGCCCGCCGCGCCCGGCGCCACGCTCACCAGGAGGCCTCCGGCCAGCGGTCCGGCGGGCTCGAGGCAGGCGGCGCGCCCCGGCCCGGGCGGGCACACGGCGTCGCGGTACGCCGCCAGTGTGAAGGCCGCCCCTGAGCCCAGGCCCACCTCCCCTCCGAGGACCGGGAACGAGATCTGCGACACCACCTCGAACGTCGCCGTCCGGGTGCGGCCCGACGGCGCCGTCAACGCCACCCGGACGAGCGAACCGATGTGCGCGTGCGCCTGGCGCATGGTGGTGCCGCCCAGCCCGATCTGGGCGTCCCCGTCGGGCAGATGCCCGGTGACGGTGGAGAGCGGCATCGTGCCCCGCAGTGCCTCGCCGGCGATGGCACCCACCGGCGTGTGGCCGACGGCGATCTCGAAGGCGAACCCCTCGGTGATGCCCGTCACGGCCTTGTCGTGCTCGAGGCTGTCGAGCACGGCCGGATCCGGTCCGTCCGGCCCCGCGTCGGTGACGTCGAGCGAGAAGCCGTCCCCGTAGAGCCGGGGCGTGGCCGTGAGGTGCGACAGGCTGGCGCCGAACACCGCCGTGCCGCACAGCGCCACCACGGCCAGGACCGTGCCCAGCAGGGCGGTGCCCACCGGCACCACGCCACCGCCGCTGCGACGCTCGAGGGCGTTGCGGACCCCCACCACCGCGCTCGGGGGGAGGCCCATGGCGGCCAGCTGCGACGCGATCGCCGACGGTCGGGGCGCAACGGCCCCGGCGTCGGGCGGCCGCACCCGGGCGGCGCGCACGGCGGGCCACACGCCCAGCGCGAGCACGACCACGAGGATGACGAGGGCGCCGAGGGGGAGGACGAGCGTGTCGAAGCGCACGCCCGTGCCGGCCTCCGCCATCCTGGCCTCGCCCAGGGGCGCGATGGGTGACAGGGCCGCGGCGACCAGCACCGCCCCCACCGCGCCTCCGAGCCCCACCACGGCGGTGCGGGCCATGCCCAGCATGACGAGCTGGCGTCGATCGGCGCCCAGGGTGGCGAGGGTGGGATAGTCCTCGCCTTCGGCGATGCTCTGCCTGAGCAGCGCCTGGCCCACCACGGCCAGGCCGACGACGACGGCCAGCACGGCGAGGAGCCACCATCCGACCGCTTGGGGATGGATGGACGCCTGCACCGACGCCACGATCTCGTCCTGGTTGTCGGCGTCCGCCCCGTGGGCGCTCGCCTCCGATGCGAAGCGGGGCAGGTCGGCGGCGCCGCCGCGCAGGCGGACGAAGTCGACCTGTCCGTAGGCCGTGCGGGGGAGCACCGTGCGGGCGAAGGCGGGCGTGGCGAAGAGGTCGTAGGTGGGGGTCTGTCCCGACGGGAACTCGAACTCCGACGCCTCGAACCCCACCACGTGGAGGGCGACGTCGGGCCCGGTGGGGGTGGGCAGCGCCCCCACGGCGTCGTTGTAGGCGGTCTTCTGGGACGCGGCGTAGAACGGCACGTGGATGACCGAACCCAGGTGCACGCCGTTCTGCGTGAGGGTGAAGGCCGCCACCACGTCGTAGGGCGACGACGGATCGGGCAGGTGGCCGGCCACGAGCTTGCTGAACGGGCGCGACCCTGGGGCCACCGTGAGCACGCCGAAGTCGGTGGGATCGATGGGAACCGAGCACGCGCACGTCGGCTGTCCGTTGTCGAGACCGTCCACCGCCGTCACCGACGTGACGTCGGGCAGCTTGGCCAGATTGGGAACGGGCCCGTCGAAGTAGACGGCGGCGTCGAAGCCGTAGCGGTCCACGAAGCGGGGGAAGGCCGACTCGGTCCGCCGGCCCGCCGCCGCGGCGGCCAGCGCCACCCCTCCCACCAGCGCCACCAGCACGGCCAGCGCCAGCCACGAGCGCCATCGGCGGCGGAATTCGGCGCGGACCATCGACCCCAGGGCGCTCACCACCACCTCCCGCTGTCAGTGTGGCGCGCTGACGGCTGGCCACCAAGGTGGGTAGCCGGTCTCGAGCCGTGGTGCTACCACCCGCCCTGACCGCCGTGCGCGGGCGGCCGGGTGGGGGCCGTCAGGCGGCCGGCTCGGAGGAGGCCGTGGCCGGCCTCGGGGGCAGGGGCGGCACCGGGGCGTGGCCGTTGCCGTAGCCGTCACCGTTGGACGAGGCGCGCACCTGGGCCACCTCGGCGCCGCCCACCACACCGTGGCGCTTGGCGTAGCGGTCCACGTAGGTCTGGCCCGACAGGGCGCGGATCTCGTACATGAGCTCGTCGGTGACCATCCGCAAGGTCATGGGGTCGGCCGCCGCGTCGGGGTCGAAGCGGGCCAGGTCGAGGGGGGCGCCGAAGCGCACCGTGACCCGCTTGAAGGGGTGGGGCAGGTTGGAGCCGGGACGCTGCACCTCGGTCGTGCCCACCAGGCCGACGGGGACCACCGGCACACCGCAAGCGAGCGCCAGGCGGGCCACGCCGGTGTGGCCCCGGTAGAGGCGGCCGTCGGGCGATCGGGTGCCCTCGGGGTAGATGCCCAGCACGTTGCCGGCGCCGAGCACGTCACGGGCCGCGGCCAGGGCCCGCTCCGAGGCGCTGCCCCCCTCGCGCCGCATGGGGATCTGGCCGGCGGCGCGGAAGAACCACGCCGTCCTCCACGAATCGAAGTACTCCGCCTTGGCCACGAAGGTGACGCGGCGGCGCAGCACGAGGGGCAGGAACATCGAGTCCAGGAACGTGACGTGGTTGGGCGCCAGGATCACCGGACCGCGGTCGGGCACGTGGTCGCGGCCCTCGACCTTGACGCGCCACAACAGGAAGAAGATGGGGCTGAGCAGGCCCTTCAGCACCCAGTAGGCCACGGGCACACGGTACGCGTAGCGTCTCGCCGATGGCTCGTCGCCTGACGGCCCGGGGACAGCGCCGGCGCCAGGAACTGCTCGACCACGCGGCGCGCCTGTTCGCCTCCCAGGGGTACCACCCGACGTCGGTGACCGACGTCGTGGACGGTCTCGGGGTGGGCAAGGGCGTCTTCTACTGGTACTTCGCCTCCAAGGAGGAGCTGTTCCGCCAGATCCTGGCCGACGCCCAGCGCGACCTGCGTCGCACCCAACGCCAGGCCATCAGCGACGAGCCCGACCCCGTGCGCCGCATCGAGGCCGGCATCCGGGCCTCGGTGGCGTGGCTCGACGCCAACCGCCACCTCTTCGTCCTGCTCGAGTTCGCCCGCACCGAGGAGCGCTTCGCCCCCCTCGTCCGCCAGGGCGAGGAGCAGGCCGTGGCCGACACGCTCCCGCATGTGAAGGCGGGCGTCGCCGCCGGGATGATCCGGCGCGAGGATCCCCTCGTCCTGGCCCACGGGATCCTGGGCGTGTCGGACCGGCTGGCCCGCGTGCTCGTGCTCGAGCAGGGACGGTCCGCCGACGAGGTGGGCGACGCGGCCGTGGCCTTCTGTCTCGAGGGCATCCTCTCCCCCGCCGCCGCCCGGCACCGGCTGGGCCGGGACGTGGGCTGAGCGCGGGCACCGGCGCGGCGCGCCGGGCGCCGCCGCCGTCAGCCCTGGTTCGAGGGCACCGCCGTCCCCGACGGCCCGGACCGTCCGGCTGACCGCGGCCGGGGACACCAGGGCCGTCGGCGCTCGAGGCGAAGATGGACAGGGCCTCGAGCTGCGCGGCCGTGCCCACCCCGATGAGGACGTCCCCCGCCTCGATCGTGGTCTGGGGCGAGGGGTTGGTGTCGAAGCTCCCGTCAGGGCGCCGGACGGCGAGCACCAGGGCGCCGGTGCGGTCGTGCAGCCGCACGGAGCGAAGCGTGCTGCCCGCCAGCGGGGAGGAACCCGACACCAGCATCTCCTCGAGGCGGAACTCGAGGGTGCCGTCGTGCATGACCACGTCGATGAAGTCCACCACGTGGGGCTGCGTCACGAACGACGCCATGCGGTCGCCGCCGAGCTGCTGGGGGTTCACCACCCGGTTGGCGCCGGCCCGCACCAGCTTGGGCTCCGAGGACTCGCTGCGGGCCCGGGCGATGATGTTGAGGTCGGGCCGCATGGCCCGGCACGCCACGGTCACGAAGAGGTTGTCGGCGTCGGTGTCGAGCGCCGCCACCAGCGCCGCGGCCCGGTCCACCCCGGCCTGGAGGAGCGTGTCGTCCTCGGTGGCGTCGCCGGTCACCGACGGATAGGGGACCTCGGCCATGCGGGCGCCGTCGCGGTCCACCACGACCACGTCCTGGCCGGCGGCGGCGAGGAAGCGCCCCACCTCGCGCCCCACCCGTCCCCACCCGCACACCACCACGTGGCCCGACATGCGTTCGATCTTCCGCTCCATGCTCCGTCTCCTCACCAGGTCGCGCATATGGCCCTCGATCAGCAACTCGAGGACGGCCGAGAACGAGTACAGGGCGGTGCCCACGCCCACCAGGATGAGGAAGATGGTGAAGACCTTGCCCCCGCCGTGCAGGGCGTGCGGCGGCGCGTAGCCGACCGTCGAGATGGTGACCACCGTCTGGTAGAGGGCGTCGAGGAACCCGAAGCCGAGCACCAGGTAGCCGACGGTCCCGGCCGCCAGCACCAGGACCAGCGCCGTCAACCCGATCCTGACCCGCCGGAAGGGACTGCGCACGGGCGCCATCATGCCCGACCGGCGGGTGCCGACGGGTCAGTGCAGCTTGGTGAGCGTCCGGCGCAGGTTGCGCACGGCCTGGCCGATGCGCTGGTCGTTCTCGATGAGGGCGAAGCGGACATGGCCGTCGCCGCCCGGCCCGAACCCGACACCGGGCGAGGTGGCAACCTCGGCCTCGGACACGAGAAAGGAGGCGAATTCGAGCGAGCCCATCTCGCGGTAGGGCTCGGGGATGGGCGCCCACACGAACATGGTCCCCTTCGGGGGCGTGAGGTTCCAGCCGATGCGGTTGAGCCCGTCGCACAGCGCGTCGCGTCGGGCCATGTAGGTCTCGTTCACCCACTTCGGGTAGTCCGGCACCTCGTTCATGGCCACGATGGCGGCGATCTGGATGGGCTGGAAGGTGCCGTAGTCGAGGTAGCTCTTCAGCTTGGTGAGCGCCGCCACCACTTCGGGATTGCCCACCAGGAACGCCACCCGCCACCCCGCCATGGAGAAGGACTTGGTGAGCGAGTACAGCTCCACGGCCACGTCCTTGGCCCCGGGCACCTGCAGGATCGACGGCGGCGTGTAGCCGTCGAAGGCGATGTCGGCGTAGGCGAAGTCGTGGACCAGGACGATCTCGTGCTCGCGGGCGAAGTCCACGATGCGCTGCATCCACGGCAGGTCGACGCACGCCGTGGTCGGGTTGTGCGGGAACGACAGGACGATGACACGCGGCTTGGGCCAGGCCGACTCCCACGACTCCATGAGGTTGTCGAAGAAGGCCTCCGACGCAGGGGCCCCGTCGGTGTCGCCGGCGTTGTCGAGGCGGACCTGGCGGACCTCGGCCCCGGCGAAAAGCGGCGCGTAGATGTGGATGGGGTACGACGGCGACGGGACCAGCGCGCTGTCGCCGGGACCGAGCAGCACCCACATGAGGTGCGACAGGCCCTCCTTGGCGCCGATGGTCGTCACCACCTCGGTCTCGGGGTCGAGCTCCACGCCGAACTTGCGCATGTACAGCGCCGAGATGGCCTGGCGCAGCTTGGGGATGCCCCTGCTGGCCGAGTAGCGGTGGTTGCGCGGGTTGTGGACGGCCTCGGCCAGCTTCTCCACCGCCGCGCCTGGCGAGGGCAGGTCGGGGTTGCCGAACCCGAGGTCGATGACATCCGAACCGGCTCGGCGGGCCGCCAGCTTCAGCGCCTCGATGTGCGCGAAGACATACGGGGGCAGTCCGTTGATCCGTCGGAATTCCATGACGCGAGGTTACTGCCCGATAGGGGGCCCTCCTCGGCCCGGCACGCGGGCCGAGGTCGGCGCGCTCGGCCCACGTCGTGGCGCCGGGCCGCCCTCCGGCCGCCTGTCACGGCGTGCCGGCCACCAGCCGGGCCGCCTCGGCCACGTCCTCTATCGAGCTCGGCCAGGCACACACGGCCCACGTCGCCCCCGCGCCGGCCAGCTCCGACAGCCATTCGGCGATGTGGGGGACGTCCCCGGGAACCGGACCACCCCACGTCACCTCGCAGCGGCCCGCCAGCGCGGCCAGGGCGGCGGGCTGTCCCCCCCACAGGTTCACCGCCGCCCCCACCTCGGCGGCGATGGCGGTGGTGGCCACCGATCCGCCCCCCACCCACACCGGCACGTGCTGGGCGAGCAGGCGCTCGGCGCAGCCGCGCAGCGCCAGTCGCCGTTCGTCGGCCGGCGCGACGTCGATGCCGAACGCCAGGTTCTCCTGGGCGCTCATCTTGTCGCCGGTGCCCATCCCGGCGATGAGGCGACCCGGCGCCATGCGGTGCAGCGACAGGAACTCGGCCACCAGGACGTCGTCGGGAACGAGCCCGATGCGTGCCACGAGCGGTCCGAAGTGCACTCTGGTGGTGACGGCGGCCACCGCCCCGAGCACCGGGAAGGCGGACAGCGCAGGACGTTCGGGTGCCCCCAGGGGCCACAGGTGGTCGAACACGAACACGCCGTCCAGTCCGACCCGCTCCGCCAGCCGGGCCGCGTCCAGGACGGCGGCGTCGTCCCGGAACGTGGGGAGGGTGACCCCGACGCGCATGGCCCGGCTCCGCTCAGCGCGCCTCGGCGCGGTAGCGGTCCCCGGGCCGGGCCACGAGGGCGGCGCCGATGGCGCCGGCCCGCTCCCCGAGCAGCGCCGGCACGATCTGCACCGGGGGCCGGTAGGCCCTGCCCTCGAGCAGGTCGTCGAACGACGCCCGCACGGCGTCGAGGACGAGGGTCACGGTGTCCACCAGCCC
This sequence comes from uncultured Acidimicrobiales bacterium, assembly GCA_963839605.1. Taxonomy (GTDB): domain Bacteria; phylum Actinomycetota; class Acidimicrobiia; order Acidimicrobiales; family UBA8190; genus JBEKVE01. The sequence continues at coordinate 60,019 of CAWIWK010000025.1, forward strand.
CCCGCCGTACACCATCACAGCGGGGTCGAGGGCGAGGGCGAGGTTGGAGAGACCGAGCGCCAACCACCATCCCAGCTCGGTGAGCACGGCCAGGGCGTCGGCGTTGCCCGCCTTGGCGGCCATGGTGACGTGCTCACCGCGCACCGACTCGGCATCCCCGCCGGCCAGGTCCACCACGTCGTCGAGACGCCCGGCGTGGGCGGCCTCGCGGGCCAGGCGCCCGAGCCCGCTCCCCGAGGCGAAGCGCTCCCAGCAGCCGCGTTCGCCACAGGGGCACGGGGGCCCGGTGGGGTCGACGACCATGTGCCCGACCTCGCCCCCGAACCCGTTGGCGCCCCGCACCACCCGGCCACCGGCGATCAGCCCCCCGCCGATGCCCGTGCCCAGCGTGACCATGACGGCGTCGGAGGTCCCGACGGCGGCGCCGAAGGCCCACTCGGCCACGCTGGCGCAGGTGGCGTCGTTGTCCACCACCGTGGGCAGCCCCACGCGCTCGAACAGGCGGCCGGCCACGTCGAGCCCCGATCCGCCGGGAAGGTTGGGGGCGAAGTGGAGCACCCCGTTGCTCGACACCAGGCCGGGGGCGCCCACCCCGACCGCCGCCACGTCCCCGCCCACCTGCTCCCGGAGCTGGTCGACCACCGACGCCAGGGCGACGATGACGAGCTCGGCCAGGTCGGCGTCAGCGGCGCTCGCCCCGGGGCGGCGCGGCGTGGGTACGCGCACCTCGGCCAGCACCGCACCGCCGGCGTCGAGAGCCAGGCCGAGGACCTTGGTGCCCCCCACGTCGATGCCGATGGTCACCGCCTCGGGCCCGGCATGGTCACGGCCGGCCGGCGCCGTGCGCCCGCCGTTCACGTCGTGAGCGAGGACTCGACGCCGCGCCTTCAGCTCCTCGAGGGCGGTGTGCATGATGCGGCTCTGGGCCCGGCGCTTGATGAAGCCCGGCAGGGGCACCCGCAGCTCGACCTCGAGGGTGTAGGTGACCTCCGTGGACCCGTCCCCGGCGGAGTCGAAGCGGTACACGCCGTCGAGCTTGGAGGTGAGGTCGCCCGCCGTCTGCTTCCACGACAGGGTCCGGGGCGCCGCCGAGTAGTCGTAGGCCAGGGTGTAGCTGGTCGAGCGTCCGAAGGCGCCGGCCCGGAAGGTGGCCCGGGCGGGTCGCCCATCGCCGTCGCGGTCCTCCACGACGACCTGCTTGATGTCGGCGGCCCACTCGGGGTAGCGCTCGATGTCGCTCACCACGGCGAAGCACTGCTCGGGCGTGGCGGCGACCACCATGCGCTCCGTAGCCAGTTCCGCCACACCTGCTCCTTTGCTCGTGTCCCCGCGGCGCCGGCCGCCTCACCGCCCCGGGCCCTGCGGCCCAGGTGGAGCGGGGTTCAGCCTTCCACGTCCTGCAATCCGGCGGCCAGCCTATGTGCGAGGAGGTCCCAGGCGAAGCCCGTCTGCGCCCGCCGACGGGCGGCCCGCCCCATGCGGCGTCGCGCCGCGTCGTCGGTGAGGAGCCGGCGCAGGGCGGCGGCCACGTGCCCCGGGTCACCGGGGTCGTCCACCACCAGGCCGGTGGTGCCGTGGACCACGGCCTCGTCGGCCCCGCCGCTGCGCCCCGCCACCTGCGGCACGCCGCACGCCGCCGCTTCGAGGAACACGATGCCGAAGCCCTCCTGCTCCAACCCGAGCCAGCGGTCGCGGCACGCCATGACGAAGACGTCCGCCACGCCGTACAGGGTCCGGAGCTCGTCGTCGGGCACCGGCCCGAGGAGACGGACCGGAGCGCCCCTCGACCGCACGCGGGCCTCGAGACGCGCCCGGTCCCGGCCCTTGCCCGCCACCAGCACGGTCAACCCCGGGAACGACGGCACGAGCGCCGCGGCGGCGTCGATGAGCACGTCCATGCCCTTGCGGGGCACCAGGCGGCTGACGCTCACCACCACCGGCCCGTCGGTGGAGAGGCCGAACGCGGTCCGCGCCTTGCGACGGGCGGCGGCGGTCAGGGGGCGCAGCCGCTCGGTGTCCACCCCGGGGGGCACCTCGAGCACCGGGGGCATGCCCGCCCCCGCCACCCGGCGCCCCTCCTGCTCGGGGTAGCGGCCGGCGCACACCGCCACCCGGGCCCCGTGCAGCACCGCCGCCAGCGCCTGGCGTGAACCGGGGAGGCGGCCCGGGGCGGTGACCTCGGCCCCGTGCAGCACGACCCCGTAGGGAAGACCACCGAGGGCGGGGCCGAGGAGACCCAACGGGAACGCCGGGTCCACGAGCACGAGCGACGCCCCCGCGTCGTGGGCCACATGGCGAATGCGCCGGGCCAGCGCCGGGGTGGGCACGAGTACCCGACCGGCGACGCGCTGTATCCGGAACCCGAGGGCACGCTGCTCGGCGTCGAAGGCGATGGCGTCGGGATGCGAGGACGCCGTCAACACCGTGAACGACGCCGGGTCCATGCGCCGCCACAGCTCCCACAGGTAGGCCTGGATCCCGCCCACCTTGGGTGGGAAGTCGTTGGTGACGAGGAGGTGGCTCACCCCTCCACCACGGCGCCCGCTGCGTGCACGGGGCCCATGCTGGCACGCCCTGACCCCGTCGCCCGCCGGCGGGCGGGGAGCGGTGGATCAGCCCGTGGCCCAGTCGCGCTCGATGCCCGAGTGCCGCAGGTCGGGCACGAGACCGGCGCGTGTCAGCATGCGCAGGGCGCGCGCCTCGTCGGCGTCGACCACGACGGCGTCGTCGGGCTCGCGGCCGAGGACGAAGGTGACGAGGCAGTCGTCGCAGGCGGTCGTGCCCTGGAGCGCACAGTCGTCACAATCGATGCAGAGCGTCGCACCGGTCGGGGCGTCGGTCCCGCATGGTCGGGTCCCGCTCGACGTGTCCATGCCACGAGGCTCGCACGGCGCTGTACAGCGCCCGACGCGAGCCCGTCAGGCGGGTGGTTCGTGGGTTTCGGCCGATGCCGATGCCGATACGGCCGCCGCGGCCTCGTCGTCGAGCACCTCGATCGACCGGCCGTGCCCGCACCAGCGGCAGCTCACGTCGATCACCGACTCCGACAGGACCTGCTCGTCCTCGACCGAGAGCTCGCCCCCCACGCTGAAATGGTGGAAGGCGCTGGTGCGTCGATCGGTGACGACGTCGAAGCGCGTCAGGTTGCCGCACGCCGTGCACCGGTATCGGACGGGGGTCACCGGCACCACGCTACCGCCACCGGGACCTGCCGCCGTCCCGGCGTCGCCCGCCGGGGGCGGTCCTCTCCGGTGTGACACCCCCGTGGTAACGATCTTCGTGTGGCGAGCATCGCCTCTTCGCGCTGGGCACGGTGGATCGGGCTGGCCGACCGCGGCGCGGCGCGGGCGTCCACGACACAGCCCGACGCGGTGGTCCTGCCCGCAGCCCCCTGCGTGGACCCCCGCACGCCGCTGTTCGACGTGCCCTTCGCCGTCGTCGACGTGGAGACCACGGGGGGATCGCCCACCACCGCCGCGCTCACGGAGATCGCCGCCGCCCGTTTCCGGGGCGGGGAGTGCCTGGGGACGTTCCAGACCCTCGTGGACCCCGGGTGTGATGTGCCCGCCCTCATCTCGCTGCTCACGGGTATCACCGACGACATGGTGGCGGGGGCGCCGCCGGTGTCGAGCGTGCTGCCGTCGTTCCTCGAGTTCGTCCGGGGCGACGTGCTGGTGGGGCACAACGTCTCCTTCGACGTGCGCTTCCTCGATGCCGCCCTGGCCGAAGGCACCCGCCCGCCGCTCGGCAACACGATCGTCGACACCCTGGCGCTGGCCCGGCGGCTGGTGCGTCCCGACGTCCCGAACTGCCGGCTGCGGACCTTGGCGCTCGAGCTCGGGCTCGACCACGTCCCCTCGCACCGGGCCCTCGACGACGTCCTGGCCACCGCCGACCTCCTGCACCTCCTCATCGAGCGCGCCACCGGGTTCGGGGTGTACGTGCTCGGCGACCTGGTGGACCTGATGTGCAGGCCCGCCCCCAGGCAGGCCCGGGTGTCGTCGAGGTAGGCTCGGACGGTGCTCCACGCCTTCGTCCTCATCGACGCCACCCCACCCCGCATCTCGGCGCTGTGCGAGGAGCTGGCCGCCATCGACGGGGTCACCGAGGTGTTCTCCGTCGCCGGTGGCGTCGCCGACCTCATCGCCATCGTCAGGGTCCGGCACCACGACGATCTGGCCGACGTCGTGACGGGGCGGATCGCGCGCGCTGAGCGGCATCGAGCAGACGACCACGCTGGTGGCCTTCCAGGCCTACAGCCGCCACGACCTCGAGGCGATGTGGGACATCGGCCCGGCCTGACGGGACCGGCCGACGGGACCGGCCTGACGGGACCGGCCTGACGGGACCGGCCTCGACGGGACCGGCCTGACGGGACCGGCCTGACGGGACCGGCCTGACGGGACCGGCCTGACGGAGACCGGCCTGACGGGATCGGCGCACCACCGCTGACCCCGGACGGGGCCCGGACGCGACTCGATCCAGTGGCCGAACCGGCAGGAGCCTCGTCGCACCACTGGATCGGTCTGCGGGGGCGGGGGGCAGCCCTTGCCGAGAGAACGGGCGCGTGCAGCGGTTGACCTCACGGGGGAACGGGCGCCACCGCCGTACCGATTGTCTGGCCGTTGTCGGCGCCCGTCGGGTTCGGCGCCACGACCTCAGGCCGAGTCGGCAGCCGCCTGACGCGACGAGCGCACCAGACGCTCGAGCGCCTCGTAGGCGGCCCCGTCGTCGATGACCGCCGCGGGCGCGCTGCACCCCCGCCTGCAGGTCCTCGGCCAGACCGGCCACCACCAGGCCGGCGGCGCCGTTCAGCACGGCCACGTCGCGGTGCGGTCCCCGCTCCCCTGACAGCACGCGCCGCACCACCTCGGCGTTGTGCGCCGCGTCGCCGCCGCGCAGCTGGTCGAGCGTGGCCGTGGGCAGGCCGAGCTCCCCCGGCGTCACCGTGTAGCGCCGGACCTCTCCGTCGGCGCCGGCGTCGAGGACCGACGACGGCCCCGTGGTCGGACAGCTCGTCGAGACCGTCGGCGCCGTGGATCACCAGTGCGCGGCGCGCTGCCGTTGGCCACGAGCACGCCGAGCATCTTGTCGACCATGGCCGGATCGCTCACACCGACGACCTGCCGGCGGGCACGGGCCGGGTTGGCCAGGGGCCCGAGGAAGTTGAACACCGTGGCCACACCGAGCTCGCGGCGCACCGGGATGGCGTGGCGCATGGCGGGGTGAAAGCGCGGTGCGAAGCAGAACCCGATGCCGGCGTCCTCGATGCAGCGTGCCACGCCGGCGGGGCCGAGCTCGATGGCCACACCGAGCTCCTCGAGCACGTCGGCGGACCCCGCCGAGGACGTGGCCGCCCGCCCTCCGTGCTTGCACACCCGGGCGCCGGCACCGGCCACCACCATGGCGGCGATGGTCGACACGTTGATCGACCGGCTGCGGTCGCCCCCCGTGCCGCACGTGTCGACCAGCTCCCCGGTGACCTCGAGCGGCTCGGCGTGGGCCAGCATGGAGCGCACCAGGCCGGTCATCTCCTCGACCGTCTCACCCTTGATGCGAAGGGCCACGACGAACGCCGCGATCTGCGCCGGGCTGGCCGCCCGGTGAGCACCTCGCCGAACACCGCGCCCGCCTCGTCGGCGGTGAGGTCGTCCCCCGCCACCAGCCTGCCCAGGATTCCCGGCCAGCCTCCCGCCGCCGCGAAGGTGCCCTCGGCGTCCCCGCTCACCGCCGGCCCCCGCGCCGCAGCGGACCGGGTGTGCCCACCGTCGACCCCACGGCCCGGCTCAGTCCCACCACAGATCGCGATCGAGCACCCCGCGCGCCACCAGACCGAGCTGCACCTGGCTCGTGCCCTCCACGATGGTCAGCTGCTTGGCGTCGCGGTACCACTGCTCGGTCGGGGTGGTCGGTCATGTACCCCGCCGCCCCGAGCAACTGCACGGCCAGACCCGACGCCCGCACGGCCAGCTCGGTGGCGTGGTACTTGGCCGCCGACAACAGCGGCACCCACTCCTTGGTGAAGCGCCCCCGATCGGCCAGCCACGCGGCGCGGTAGGTGAGCAGCCGCGCCGCCTCGATGTCCACCGCGCACTTGGCGATCTCCCACTGGATCCCCTGGAAGTCGGCGATGGTCTTTCCGAATGCGGCCCGCTGCTGCACGTACTCCGTGGCGTACATGAGCGCGCCCTCGGCCAGACCGATGCCGCGCGCCGCCACGACCGGCCGCATGGCGTTGAGCCCGAGCATGGCGAGCCGGAACCCGCCGACCTCGCCGATGACGTTCTCGGGGGGCACGGCCACGTCGCGCAGCACGAGCTCGCCGGTGTCGACGCCCCGCACGCCCATCTTGTGGTCGGTGCGGCCCATCTCGACGCCGGGCCAGGCGCGCTCCACGATGAAGGCCGTCACCGAGTCGTGCGCCCGGCTGGCCGGATCGCCGGTCTTGGCGAACACCGTGTACCAGTCGGCCTCGCGCACCCCCGACATCCAGCACTTGGTGCCGCTCAGCACCCAGCCACCGGGGTGGCCGGGGTCGGGGACGGCGCGCGTCCGCATGCCCATGACGTCGCTGCCCGCCTGGGGCTCCGACAGCCCGAAGGCGGCGCGGGCCGAACCGGCGGCGACAGCGGGAAGGTAGCGCCGCTTCTGCTCCTCGGACCCGGCGATGAGCACGGGACCGGTCGGCAGGCCGGGTGAGCAGCAGCATGAGGGCGGCGGCGTTGGAGTACTTGGCCACCTCCTCGATGGCGAGGGTGAGGCCGAGGATCCCCGCACCCGAGCCGCCGTACTCCTCGGGGATGCACAGACCGAGCAGGCCGGCCCGGCGGAAGGCGTCGAAGATGTCGGCCGGGTACTCCCCCGTGGTGTCGATCTCGCGGCCCGGGCTGCTTGACCTTGTCGTGCGCCAGACGGCGCACGGTCGCCTGGAGCTCCGACAGCTCGGGCGAGAGCTCGAAATCCATCAGCCTTCGGCCGGCCCGACGGCCACCGTCACCTCGATCTCCACCGCACCACCGCGGGGCAGCGCGGCCACGCCGATGGCCGAGCGGCGTGTGGCGGCCGGCGTCGCCGAAGACCTGGTGCAGCAGGCGGCTCGCTCCGTCCACCACGGCGGGCTGCTCGTGGAAGTCGGGTGTGGAGGCCACGAAGCCCGTCACCGTGAGCACACGGACCACGCGGTCCAGGCTGCCGAGCGCCTCCTCCAGCACGGCCAGGGCGTTGAGCGCGCACACCTCGGCCGCGGCCGCCCCCTCCTCGACGGTGACGTCGAGGCCCAGGGTGCCCACGCACGTGAGCGTGCCGGCGATGCGCGGGAGCTGTCCCGAGGTGCGCGCCACGTCCCCGTGCACCACGACCGCGTCGAGCGGGTCGTGCGGGGGATGCGGTCCGTGGAGCGTCAGCCCCAGCGATGCCAAGCGGTCGGCGATGCGTCCTGCCACGCCGGCATCGTAGGGGGCCGGGGTCAGGCCGACTTCCGGCGCTGCCTGTGGATCCGACGACGCTCCCGCTCGGTGGTGCCGCCCCAGACGCCCTCGCGCTCGCGATGCGCCAGGGCGTGCTCGAGGCAGGCCTGGCGTACCGGGCACATGGAGCAGATCGCCTTGGCCTCCTCGGCGTCCTCGTCGGACGCCGGGTAGAAGACCTCCGGGTCGATGCCTCGGCAGGCGGCTCGCTTGCGCCAAATGGCGATTGAGGGGGCGTTCATCGGATTCACTTCCTCAGGCACACTGTGCGTTTATCTTGTCACTCAGGGTGTGGCTATCCGCTAACGAACCTGTGACCAGGGACAATGGTGCCCCGGAGGGGAAATCAGCGGAACGAACAGTATGGCGCACGCTCGCGGGCGTGTAAAGAACGCCCCTGGTGGTGGCCGGTCGCCCGGCCCGGGCGCCCCTCTCAGGGCCGCAGGTCCTCCAGCAGCTCCTGACGGACCTGGTCGGCCAGCGCGGCCGACTCGGGGTACTCGGGGTGGTCGACGGCCAGGACGACGGGCCCCGCCGCGAACCGCTCCACCTGGGCGGACGTGAAGGCGAAGCGCAGGTAGTGCACCGAGGCGGTGATCTCGGGCCGGGTGAGCGCCTCCTCGTGGGCCGCCTCGGGCACGCCCCGCACGAGGTCCCCGTGGTCGAGGCGCAGGACGACGGCGTGCTCGATGCCCACCAGCCGGGGCAGCCACTGGCGGAGCAGCTGCTCCCCGGTGAGCTCGATGAACAGCGTTGCCGACAACTCCCCCGGCCCGGGGACGAGGGCGTTGTAGATGTCGAGCTCGGTCTGGATCTGCTCGTCGGTCACCATCCGCTCGGCCCGGGCCATCTCCTGGACCTGGGAGCGCACCGTCTCGCGGTTCTCGAACACCATCGACACGATGGGCCCCACCGACACCCGGCGTCGCTTCTTGAGCTCGATGACGGCGCGCCGGTAGGCGTCGCGGCCCCGCTCGTAGGCGCGCAGGTCCTCGATGTCCTCGAGGGTGAGAAGTCGGCGACGGGAGTTCAAACGGGCCTCCTGGGCGAACGGCGGCGGGACACGCCGGTGCGAGGGCGGGCTCGCCGGTGCGAGGGCGGGCCGGCCCGGACGAACCGGGCCGGCCCTCTCGGCATGTGCCCTCGTGGTGGGGCCGGCGGACACCGGACCCACCGGCGGGACGGGTCAGTCCAGGTTCTTGAGCCCCTCGCCGAACCGACCGGCGTGGCTCTTCTCCGCCCGGGCCAGCGTCTCGAGCCAGTCGGCGATGTCCTCGAAGCCCTCTTCGCGTGCCGTGCGGGCGAACCCGGGGTACATCTCGGTGTACTCGTAGGTCTCACCCTCGATGGCCGAGCGCAGGTTGTCGGCGGTCGCGCCCACCGGGACCCCGGTGACGGGGTCGCCGACCTCGCGCAGGAAGTCGAAGTGACCGAAGGCGTGGCCCGTCTCGCCCTCGGCGACCGAACGGAACAGCGCGGCCACGTCGGGGTAGCCCTCGACGTCGGCCTTCTGGGCGAAGTACAGGTAGCGGCGGTTCGCCTGGCTCTCGCCCGCGAACGCCTCCTTCAGGTTCTTCTCGGTGTCGGATCCCTTCAGTGCGGGCATCGTGCTCTCTTTCTCCTTCATGGTTGCTTGTGTCGACAGTGCGGACCCGGTGGTGCCGGGCTCGAGCGGCGGTCAGGCTCCGGTGACGGCCCCGGCCTTTCTCCTCGTGACATGGGCCTTGTGCGCGCCTCGCTGCTCGGCGGCGGGCGGGTCGACCCGGGTACACGCCCGCCGGGCGCGCCCGCAGTCGCGGCACACGCCCCGGAACACGACCTCGGCCCCGCCCACCTCGAAACCCTCGTCGGCGCCGGGCGGGACCTGCAGCGCGCTCGAAGTCGGCGTGCAGATCGCGCACCTTGCCGCACCGGCGGCACACCAGATGGTGATGGGCCCCGTCCACGTTGGGGTCGAACCTGGTGGTGCCCGTGCCCAGGTCGAGGGCGGCGATCTCGCCCATGGCGGCCAGCTCGTGCAGCGTCTGGTACACGGTCTTGAGCGAGATGGTCTCCATCTCGGCCCGGGCCGCGGCGTGGATGGTCTCGGCCGTGGGGTGGCGGACGTCGCCGTGGAGGACGCGGAAGATGCACTGGCGCTGGGCCGTGACCTTGCGGCCCTGGGCGCGGAACAACGCTGTCAGCTCGTCGGGGGGGTGCATGACGCACACGACGATACCACCAACGATTGTTTGTTGACACACATTGTCGAAATCACGCCCGGGGCCGGCGACGGGCCGGGCTGCGGCGGTGCCACGCCCCCCGGCGCCCCTGCCCGGCTGTGGCAGGCTGACCGGGTGACGCCCGATCGCGCCCCCTCGCCCGCCGGGGAGGTGGCTTCGACCGCGCCGACCGCGCTGGGCCGGCTCGAGGCGGAGACCTTCGACGTGCTCGTCGTGGGCGGGGGCATCACCGGGGCCGGGGTCGCCCTCGACGCCGCCGCCCGCGGTCTGCGCACAGCGCTCGTCGAGCGGGCCGACTTCGCCTCGGGGACGTCCTCGAAGTCCTCCAAGATGGTGCACGGCGGCCTGCGCTACCTCCAGCAGCGCGACTTCCGCCTCGTGTACGAGGCGCTGCACGAACGCCAGCGGCTGCTCGACAACGCCCCCCACCTCGTGGCGCCGCTCCCCTTCCTCATCCCCCTGTTCGGCCGGGACGGCGTCGTGAACAAGACGGTGGCGCGCACCTACGCCACGGCGCTCACCCTCTACGACCTGACCGGCGGGCTGCGCATCGGGCGCCGCCACCGGCGCATCGGCCGCGACGAGGCGCTCGAGCACCTCCCCACCCTGCGCACCGACCACCTGGTGGCGGGGTTCGTGTACTTCGACGCCCGCGCCGACGACGCCCGGCTGACGCTGACGGTGCTGCGCACCGCCGCGCTCGATCACGGGGCCGTGGTGGCGAACTACGCCGAGGTGACCGGCCTCGTCTCCGACGCCGCGGGCACGGTGCGGGGCGCCCGGGTGCGCCCGGCGGGGCCCGTGCCGGCTCCCGAGTTCGAGGTGCGGGCCGAGGTGGTGGTGAACGCCACGGGTGTGTGGGCCGACGCCCTGGCCACGCTCGAGGACGCCGGCCACCCCCGCTCCATCCGCCCCGCCAAGGGCATCCACGTGACCGTGCCGCGCCGGCGGCTCCCCGCCGACATCGCCGCGGTCATCCCCGTGCGCGGCGACCGCCGGTCGATCTTCGTCGTGCCCTGGGCCGACGGCGACGACGTCTACCTGGGCACCACCGACACCGACTGGGACGGCCCCCTGGACGATCCCGCCTGCCTCCCCGACGACGTCGACTACGTCCTCGATGCCGCCAACGGCGTGCTCACCGAGCCGCTCACCCGCAGCGACGTGACCGGCGTGTGGGCCGGGCTGCGCCCCCTGCTCGCACCCGTGGCGGGACGGCGCATGAGCGCCCGGACCGCCGACCTGTCGCGTCGCCACACCGTGCGCGTCTCCCCCACGGCGTGGTCACGGTGACGGGGGGCAAGCTCACCACCTACCGCCTCATGGCCGAGGACACCGTCGACGCCGTGGTGCGCCGCCTGGCCACGCCCCCCGACGGGGCACGGCGCTGCCCCACGCGACGCCTGGCGCTGCGCGGCGCCCGGGGCCTCGAGCCCCTGCGCCGGCCCGCCGCGGCGGCGCGTTTCGGCCTCGCCGACGACGTCTTCGCCGCCCTCTTGGCCCGGCACGGCGACGAGACGCCGGCCGTGCTCGAGCTGGCGGCCGGTCGGCCCGACCTGCTCGAGCCACTGGTGGCCGGTCTGCCCCAGCTGCGGGTGGAGGCGCTGTGGGCGGCCAGGCAGGAGATGGCCGTCACCGTCGACGACGTGCTCGCCCGGCGCACGCGGGCCGTCCTGCGCCGGGCCTACGACGCCGCCGACGCCGCCGACGCCGTGGCCGAGCTGCTGGCGCCGGAGCTGGGGCCGCACCCCGGCCGACACCGCCCGTGAGGCGGCCGCCTTCGCCGGGCGGGTGCGCGCCGACATGGCCCGGGCCGGGCTCGATCCGGTGCGGAGCGGGCAGTGAGCACCGTCCCCACCCCCGTCACCCCCGTCGACGCCGCCCCCGGCGACGTCACGGAGCGCCTCGCCGGCCCGCGTGTCCCGGTCGGCGAGGCCCTTCTCACGCGTCTGCGATCGGTGTGCGCCGAGGTGAGCGAGGACGACGGGCTGCGCAACGAGGCGGGCCGCGACTGGTGGCCGCTGGCGGTGCGCTGGGCCATGCGCGGTGCCGTCCCGGCCCGGCCTGCGGTGGTGGCGCGGCCCACCGACGTGGCGCAGGTGGCGGCGGTGCTGGCGGCGTGCAACGAGGGGCGCGTGCCGGTGACGGCCGGCGCGGGCCGCTCGGGGGTGTGCGGCGGCAGCGTGCCGGTGTTCGGCGGGGTGACCCTCGACCTGTGCGGGCTGGCCGGGATCGTCGACCTCGACACCACCTCCCTCCTGGCCGACGTGCTCCCCGGGACCTTCGGTCCGGACCTGGAGGCGGGGCTGCGGGCCGAGGGCACCACCCTCGGCCACTGGCCGCAGTCCATGGACCTGTCCACGGTGGGCGGGTGGGTGGCGTGCCGGGGGGCGGGCCAGTACTCGACGCGTTACGGCAAGATCGAGGACATGGTGGTGGGGCTGGAGGTGGCCCTGGCCGACGGGCGGGTGCTGCACACCGGCGGCACCGGTCCCGCGGGCCGGCTCGGTCCCGACCTCACCCAGCTGTTCGTGGGCTCCGAGGGCGTGCTCGGCGTGATCACCGGCGTCCAGGTCCGGCTCCGACCCCTGCCCGGCGCCGAGGGCCGGCGGGCCTACGGCTTCGACGCATTCGACGAGGGCCTCGACGCCTGTCGCCGCATCCTGCGACGGGGCGCCACCCCGGCCGTCCTGCGCCTCTACGACCGCGCCGAGTCCACCCGCAATTTCGACGTCACCGATCACGACGTCCTCGTCGTGCTGGACGAGGCCGAGGCGGGGCTGCTCGACGCCACCCTGGCGGTGGTGGACGCCGAGTGCGCGGCGTCGGGCGCGCAGCCCCTCGACCTCGGCCTGGTCGAGCGGTGGATGGGGCACCGCAACGACGTGTCCGCCCTGGCGCCTCTGTACCGTGCCGGCATCGTGGTGGACACCATCGAGATCTCGGCCCGCTGGTCGGTGCTGCCCGCCATCTACGAGGCCTGCACCGCCGCCCTGCACGACGTGGAGGGGACCCTCGTGGCCTCGGCCCACCAGTCGCACTCCTACGTCGACGGCGCCTGTCTCTACTTCACCTTCGCCGGGCGCATGCCCGATGGCTCCGGCGCGCCCACGTGGCCGATGCGTCCGATGCGTCCGGCGCGTCCGGCGCCGCCGCCCCGGCGGCGACGGGTGGGCCGAGCGCTACTACGCCTCGGCGTGGCGGGCCGTCATGGACACCGTCCGGGCCTATGGCGGGTCCATCAGCCACCACCACGGCATCGGCCTCAACCGGGGCCGGTTCATGGCCGAGGCGCTCGGGGGGGCTTCGACGTCCTCGTCGACCTCAAGAACAGCCTCGACCCGCGCGGTGTGCTCAATCCCGGCAAGCTGGGCCTGCCCTCGCCCTTCGGCGAGGTGCGCTGGCCATGAGCATCCTCGTCGTCGACGTGGGCACGTCGGGGGTGCGCGCCGGGGTCGTCGACCCCGACGGGACCATCCACCACGTGCACCACACCGAGGTGCTGCCCTCCTCGCCCGCCCCGGGGTTCGTGGAGTTCGACGCCGCCGCCATGGCGGGCGCCGCCTTGGAGGTGGCCCGGGCCGCCCTGGGCGAAGGCGGGCCGGTGGAGGGCGTGGGCATCGCCAACCAGCGGGGATCGACGGTGGTGTGGGACCGCGCCAGCGGCGAGCCGGTGGGCCCGGGCCTCGGCTGGCAGGACCTGCGCACCGTGGGCACGTGCCTTGCCCTGCGCGACCATGGCATCCGGGTGGCGCCCAACGAGTCGGCCACCAAGCTGGCCATGCTGCTCGACATGGCCGATCCCGAGCGCGGCGCGACCTGTGCTTCGGGACGGTGGACACCTGGGTGGCGTGGACCCTGTCGGACGGTGCCCTGCACGTCACCGACGCCACCAACGCCGGCATCACCGGCCTGCTGCGCCCCGACGGCTCGGACTGGAACGACACCATGCTCGACGCCCTGCGCATCCCCCGCGGCGTGCTCCCCACCGTGGTCGACTCTTCGGGGGCGGTGGGCGAGGCGGTCGCCCTCGAGGGCGCGCCGGTGTGTGCGGCATCGCAGGCGACCAGCAGGCCTCGCTGGTGGGGCAGGGCTGCACGCGCCCGGGGACGGCCAAGGCGACCTTCGGCACCGGGGGCATGCTCGACCTGTGCGTGGGCGACGAGCGGCCCTCCTTCGACCGCCGCGGCGGCGCCGGCACCTTCCCCATCGTGGCGTGGAGCGCGCCGGGCACGTCACCTGGGGCGTGGAAGCCGTCATGCTGTCGGCGGGAATGTGCGTCGAGTGGCTGCGCGACGACCTCGGCATCATCTCCAGCGCGGCGGAGTCCCACACCGTCGCGGCGCGCTGCGAGGACACCGGCGACGTGTGGTTCGTGCCCGCCCTGCTGGGCCTGGGCGCGCCGGCGTGGGACTTCGGGGCCCGGGGCACCTACGTGGGGCATCACCCGCGGCACCGGTCGGCCCGAGATGGTGCGGGCCGTGCTCGAGGGTGTGGCCCACCGGGGCGCCGATCTGCTCGAGGCGGCCGAGGCCGACACCGGCATGCGCATCGACACGCTGCGCGTGGACGGCGGGATGTCGGCCAACCCCACCTTCGTGGCCGCCCTGGCCGAGGCCTGGGCCGGCCGGTGGAGATCTCGCCCGTGACCGAGGCCACGACCCTGGGCGCCGCCTACCTGGCGGGCCTGGCCCTCGGCACCTGGGCCGACGAGTCCGAGGTGGCGGCGGCGTGGCGGCCCGTGGCGGTGGTGGAGCCCCGCCCCGGCGACGCCCGGCGCAGCGCCGCCCGCCAGCGCTGGGCCGACGCCCGCCGGCGCTCCCTGGCCACCGTGCCGGAGCTGAGCGCCCTCGACTTCGAGAGGGTCGCGCCGAGGGCGGGTTGTCCCTGGTGATCCGTACAGTTCGTCCGGGGGCCTGCCGATAACGTGGTCTTGATGGAGCCCGCCCACCTGGAGGTCGCGGAGGGGCCCGCCGACCACGCCGTGCGCGTGGCCGCCGGGGCGGCAGCCGCCGCGGGGCCGAGGTCGGCCTCGTCGCCACGGCACCGGGCGCCGACACCGGAGCCGACGGCGTCGGTGGCGTCGACACGGGCATCGACGGGGCCATCGCCCTGGGCCGCGGTCTCGTCGACAACCTGAGCCGGGTGCTGCTCGGCACGCCCGGCGCCCTCACCGCCGCCGCCCTGGCCGCGCTGTCGGGCGGCCACCTGCTCATCGAGGACGTCCCGGCGTGGGCAAGACGGTGCTGGCACGTGCCCTGGCCGTGTCGTCGGGGCCGAGCTGTCGCGTGTGCAGGGACATCCGACCTGCTGCCCTCCGACGTCACCGGGGTGTCGGTCTTCTCACCCGACACCGGGACGTGGGACTTCCGGCCCGGGCCCGTGTTCGCCCACGTGGTGCTGGTCGACGAGCTCAACCGCACCCCGCCGCGCACCCAGGCCGCCCTGCTCGAGACGATGGAGGAGCAGCAGGTGAGCGTGGACGGCGAGACCTGGCCGCTGCCGCGCCCTCATCTCGTGCTCGCCACCCAGAACCCCTTCTCGCAGCTGGGCACCTACCCGCTGGTGGAGAGCCAGCTCGACCGGTTCGTGGTGGCCACCGCCATCGGCTATCCCGACGCCGACACCGAGGCCCTGCTGGTGCGCCACAGCGGCGGCAAGTTCGCCCTCGAGGACTCCACCCCGTGTGCACGACGCAGCAGTGGCTGCGGGCCAGCAAGCGCCACCGAGTCGGTGGAGGTGCTCGCCGGCCGTGGCCGAGTACGCCGTGGCGCTGTGCCGGGCCAGCCGCAGCGCCGGCGGCGTGCGCCTGGGGGCGAGCCCCCGAGCCGCCATCTGGCTGATCCGCTCCGCCCAGGCCCACGCCGTGGTGTCGGGCCGGGCCTTCGTCACCCCCGACGACGTGAAGGCGGTGGCGGTGGCGTGCCTGGCGCACCGCCTGCTCACCGACGAGGGCGTCGGAGCAGGGCGTCGCCGTCGTCCGCGGGCTGCTCGGCACCACCCCCGCACCCCGGCCGTGACGAGGCGGGCCGGTGCACGCCCCGGCCGCGCCCGGGTGGCCTCGGCCCGTCCGACCGCTCGTTCCCGTGGTCGAGCTGCGTGGGGCGTCCTGCTCGGGCTGGGGCCTCGTGGCCCACAACAGCGGGGCGGGCTGGGTCCAGGCCATCGGCGACGTCCTGGCCGGCACGCTGGCCGTGGGTCTGTGGCCCCGGCGGTCGTGATCGCCCGTGGCCGCGTCGGCGGTGCACGGCGCTCCCGCCGACGGCACCGCCGGCTTGCCCGTGGAGCTCTACCGTCGCCGCCCGCACCCGCCTCCGCGTGCGCCCCGTCGACCCGCCCGGCCCCGAGTCCTTCGTGGCCCCGTGCCGGCTCGTGGCACCGGGCGCCGGGGCGCACGAGACCGGCGCCGAGTGACGGGTCGGTGACGCTTCTGCCCGCGCACCGGGGCGTGCACGGCACCGTCGCCCTCGAGATCGCCTCGGCCGCGCCCTTCGGCCTGCTGTGGTGGCGTCGCACCGTGACGGTGGCGCTGCCGCGCCGTCTCCACGTGCGGCCCCGGCTGGGAGGCCCCGGCCCCTTCCCACCGGACGGGACGACACCGGGGGGGACGGCACCCAACGCGCCCCGTGCAGGTGGGCGAACCCGCGGCGTGCGCCCCTACCGGCCCGGGGACCAGCGCCGCTGGGTGCACTGGCCTGCCACCGCCCACGCCGGGGAGCTCATGGTGCGCGACATGGAGGGCCCCACCACCGGCCCGGTGAGCGTCGAGGTGCGGCTCCCCGCCGATCCCGAGGCGGCCGAGCGCGCCGCCGACGGGCCCTCGGCACGGTGGTGGCCCTCGTCGACGCGGGCACGCCCGTGGTGCTGCGCACCAACGAGGTGGACGGCCCGAGCGTCGGCACGGTGGGCGACCGGCGCAGCGCCGGGCGCCGCCTGGCCCGGGCCGTGGCGGAGCCCGAGCCGTGAGCCTGCTCGAGGCCGTCAGGCGGCGCCAACCGGCCGGGGCCGCCCGAGCACTCCGTGACGCTGCGCGTGGCGTGCGCCGGAGCGGTGGTGGTGGGCATCGCCGCCTGCCGCGCCGAGGGCGAGCTGTCGTGGTCGGTGGCGCTCGTGACCATCGCGCTCGTGCTCGCCGGCATGGGCCTGTCCTACGCCACCCGCCGCCGGCCCCTGCCCTGGGTCAAGCCCATCCTGGCCGGGGCGGCCGTGGTCGCCTTCGTGTGGTTCTTCCGCCAGCTCACCGGCCAGGCCCTCTACGACGTCACCACCGTCGAGGACCCGCTCGCCGTGCTGTTCGTGTGGGTGCAGGTGGCACATGCCTTTGACGTGCCGGCCCGGCGGGACCTCGCCTTCTCCCTGGCCGGCTCGGCCAGTCTCATGGCCGTGGCCGCGGCCCAGGCCACCGACATCTCCTTCGGGAGCTACGTGCTGTGCTGGCTCGGGTTCGGCCTGGTCGGGCTGCTGTCGATGTGGACCTCGGCCAGCGAGGGCGGGCGGGTGCGGCCCGGTGGGCTGCTGGCCACGTTCTCGGCCGTGCTCGTGGCCGGGACGGCGGTGCTGGCCGTGGTACCGGCGCCGCACGTGGCGGGGCGCATCGACTTCCCCTCGGCGGCGGGGCCGGGCGGGGCGCTTCCCAGTCCGGGCAGCCTGGCCGGCGACGGGCGGGTGGCGCAGCTGGCCAAGCCGGGCAGCCCGGCCGGGCGACGCGGGTGGGCGGCTATCTCGGCTTCGCCAACCGCCTCGACACGGCCTTGCGCGGCCAGCTGGGCAACACCGTGGTCATGCGGGTGCGGGCCGAGTGCCCCTCGTACTGGATCGGCGAGACGTTCGACGACTGGGACGGCGCCAACTGGAAGGTGACGGCGCAGTCGGGCTCCCCCAGCAGCTCACGTCGGGGTCCCCGTTCGTCGTCCCCGCCGACGGCCCGCTCACGGCGGGAGCGCAGACCGACCTGCAGACGTTCTACATCGTGCAGTCGTCGCCCAACCTCGTGTTCCACGCCGACTCGGCGTGCGTCAGGTGTGGTTCCCCGCCCACGACCTCTACGTGTCGGACGACGACGCCATCGTGTCGCCCATCGGTCTCGGGTCGGGGGCCATCTACACGGTGCAGTCGTCGGTGAGCACCCCCTCACCCGGCCAGCTGCGCGCCGCTCATAAAGTAAATTTAATTGAATATCGAAATCACTCTTCGAGTTGATATGCCTGCAGCCGCAAGGTATGGTATATCAACCGCTAAGGTTCCGGAAGGTTCGCGGAAGGAACCCCGAAGGGTATCACTGGAAACGGTGACGCCTCCCGTGTTTGGAAAGGAGAGAGGTCCTGCAGAAGTACAGCAATTGCTTTTAACGGGCAATTGTTGATTTTTGTTGTTTAGGGCATCTCCTGTGGTGCCCTTTTTTTTAGTACAAAAAAATGTGCTGTTTTACGGTTGAAAAAATAATAGCTGAAGGAGTGAAAAAATGAAGCAGTACAAAATGTGGATTGGCGGAAACTGGGTGGATGCGGAATCCGGCAAAACATATCCGGTATACAACCCGGCGACAGAAGAGGAAATTGCCCGGGTGGCGCTGGGAGACAGGTCTGACGTTGACAAGGCAGTAACGGCGGCCCGTAAGGCTTTACCGGTATGGTCGAAAAAGCCACAGGCAAAACGTTCGCAGATTTGCATGAAAATAGCGGCGCTGATGCAGGAGCATGCCGTTGAAATCGGCAAGATTGACATGATGGAGCACGGCACCCCGGCAAAAACCGCCGCGACTTCGGTGATTATCAACTCACAGCGATTTGAATGGGCAGCCTACAACGCCCGTTCGCTGATGGGGCATACCGTGCCCGCCAATTCCGAAGAGCTGGTTTATCTGCAGCGGGAACCGATTGGCGTGATTGCCATCATCACACCGTGGAACGTGCCGCTGGCCATGGCGGTCGGCACGTTGGCGCCGGCTTTAGCGCTGGGCAACACCTGCGTGATTAAGCCCCCGAGCATCAATTCACTGACGTCGCTCAAATTAGCCAAGCTGCTGGATACACTGGGCTTGCCGCCGGGTACGGTCAATATCATCACTGGTCCCGGGGGGCGTGGTCGGGGAAGCGCTGGCCGCCCACCGCGGCGTGGATATGGTGGGCTTTACCGGCAGTTGTGAAACCGGCAAATCCATCATGAGCCTCGCCAGCCAAACCGTTAAACGCCTGCAATTGGAACTGGGCGGGAAGAATCCGGTGATCATCATCGACTGACCCCGATTCGATACGCCGTCCCCATTTGATCACCCGCCAGTTCCGGAAGAGCGGCCAAATTTGCGGCTCGCCGGTAATATTACATCCACAAAAAGTTTACGGCGAATTTCTGGAAAAGTTTAAAACTGCCGCGCAGAAACTGGCGGTCGGCGACCCCGCCAATAAAACACCCAGATGGGCCCCCTGGTCAGCACCGAACACCGCAACCGGGTAGAAGGTTCATCCGATCCGCAATTGACGAGGGCGCGAAGGTGGTTTTGGGCGGTAAAAGACCGACCAATCCCCCGATGGATAAAGGTTTCCGGGTAATGCCGACAATTATCACCGGCGTAAAACAGAATATGAAAGTCGCCAGGGAAGAAATCTTCGGGCCGGTGGCCTGTTTTATGGAGCCCTTTAATTCGGATGAAAAAGCACTGGAGATGGCCAACGATAACCGCTTCGGGCTGACCTCTTATGTCTGGACGAACGATCGTGCCCGGGGCATGCGGTTCGCCAATCGAACTCCAGGCCGGCACCGTCCAAATCGGCCACAGCGCAGGCTCCGGTCCCGAATTACCCTGGGGCGGGTACAAGGAGAGCGGTATTGGAAAGAGGGCTCGCTTTATAACCTGTACGAATATACGAACCTCAAGCGAATCCAGGTGGATTTACGTACAACAAAGAAATGAGGAATCAGGCTATTTTT
>CAWIWK010000026.1:0-168411 GCA_963839605.1 uncultured Acidimicrobiales bacterium
TAACCAACACCGAGGAGGGGTGGTCGACGTGCTTCCACGACAGCTCGGACACGTGGATGAGCCCGTCCATGCCGCCCAGGTCCACGAAGGCACCGAAGTTGACGACCGACGACACCGTTCCCCGACGACGCTCCCCCGGCTTCAGGTTCACGAGGAACTCGCCGCGCTGCTCCTTTTGCGTCTCCTCCAGCCAGGCCCGGCGCGACAGCACCACGTTGTTGCGGTTGCGGTCGAGCTCGATGATCTTGGCCTCGATGCTGCGCCCCACGTACGGCTGCAGCTCGCGGACGCGGCGCAACTCCACCAGCGAGGCGGGGAGGAAGCCCCGCAGGCCGATGTCGACGATCAGCCCGCCCTTCACCACCTCGATGACCGGACCCTTCACCACACCCTCGGCGTCCTTGATGCGCTC
This sequence comes from uncultured Acidimicrobiales bacterium, assembly GCA_963839605.1. GTDB lineage: Bacteria > Actinomycetota > Acidimicrobiia > Acidimicrobiales > UBA8190 > JBEKVE01. Next base: position 413 of record CAWIWK010000026.1, read on the forward strand.
GATGGTGCCCCACGCCCGCTCGTACTGTGCCCGCTTCTTGGACAGGACGAGGCGGCCTTCCTTGTCCTCTTTCTGGAGGACGAGCGCCTCGATGCGATCCCCGAGGCTCACGATCTCCGAGGGGTCGATGTCGTTGCGGATCGACAGCTCGCGCGAGGGGATCACACCCTCGGACTTGAAGCCGATGTCGAGGAGGACCTCGTCCTTGTCGATCTTCACCACGTTGCCCTCGACGATGTCGCCGTCGTCGAAGTCGACGATGGTGGCGTCGATGGCCTCCTCGAGTGAAGAGCCGTCCAGGTCGTCCTCGACGATGGCACGGGGGACGTAATTCCCGCTCTCGTCGAAGGTGCCCATGGGGGCATTGGACAGTAAGGCGGTGGCGCCGGGAACCTCACCGACCGCCACGGCGGGCTTGGCCGCCGCGTCAGCTACGCCGGGAGAACCGGCAGCGTCGTCGGGCATGAACTTCAGAACTCGCTTTCGGGATGAGGGACGCCGGGCGCATCGAGAGTGCGACCGGGACGACCACCGGTGGCGGCCGAAGGGCAAGCCTAGCAAACCGGGCCTCTGACCTGCCCCGGCGGGTGCTGTGCCCCTGCCCCGGCGGCGCGGCGAGCCCTAGCCCTTGGCGTCGGCCCAGGAGTCGCCCCACGACGCCGAGACCTCGAGGGGGACGGCCAGATCGGCGGCGTCGGCCACGCCCGACAGCACGCTCGGCACCAGGTCGCCCACGGCCCCGGCCTCGTCGGCGGGCACCTCGACCAGGACCTCGTCGTGGACCTGCAGCACGAGGCGGGAGGCCAGGCGCTTCTCCTCGAAGGCGGCGTCGAGGCGCACCAGCGCCACCTTGAACAGGTCGGCGGCCAGGCCCTGGATGCCGGCGTTCATGGCCTGGCGCTCGGCCGCCATGCGCAGGTTGCGGTTGGGCGAGTGGAGGTCGGGCAGGGGGCGCCGCCGGCCGAAGAGCGTCTCGGTGTAGCCCCCGAGCGTGGCCTCGACCACGGTGGCGTCCATGTAGGCGCGCACGGCCGGGAAGGCCTCGAAGTAGGCGTCGAGGATGCCCTGGGCCTCGGAGGGCTCGATGGCAAGGCGCTGGGCCAGCCCGTAAGACTCCATGCCGTAGGCCAGCCCGTAGGACACCATCTTGGCCCTGTTGCGCTGCGGCGCGTGACGTCGTCGGGGGCGACGGCGAAACACGCGCGCCGCCGTGGTGCGGTGGATGTCGCGTCCCTCGGCGAAGGCGGCCACGAGGCCCGGGTCGTGCGAGAGGTGGGCGATGACGCGCAGCTCGATCTGGTCGTAGTCGGCCACGAGCAGCCGGCACCCCTCGGCCGGGACGAAGGCGCGCCGCAGGCGCCTGCCCTCCTCGGTGCGCACGGGGATGTTGTGCAGGTTGGGCCGGTCCGACGACAGCCGACCGGTGCGGGCCACGGTCTGGTGGAACGTGGCGTGGATGCGCCCGTCCCCGGCCACCTCGGCCAGCAGGCTCTCGCCGTAGGTGGAGCGCAGCTTCTCCACCTCGCGATAGCGCAGCAGGGTGTCGACCACGGGGTGCTGGCCCCGCAGCTTCTCGAGGGTGGCGGCGTCGGTGGAGAACCCTGTCTTGGTCTTGCGTCCCGGTGTGAGCCCGAGGCGGTCGTAGAGCACGGCCCGCAGCTGCGGCGTCGAGTTGACGTTGAAGGTCTCACCCGCCAGCTCGTGGATCTCGGTCTCGAGCCGGGCGCACTCGGCGTGCAGCTCGTCGGCGATGCGGCGCAGCTCCCCCGCGTCCACCCGGATGCCGGCCACCTCCATGCGGGCCAGCACCCGCACGAGCGGGCGCTCCACCTCGTCGTGCAGCCGGGTCAGCCCCCCGCGTTCGAGGGCGTCGCGCATGGGGGACCACAAGAGCCCGAGGACAGCCGCGCGGCGGGCGGCGGCGGTGGACAGCTCCTCCTCCTCGGGCGCACCGTCCAGGGCGAGCTGGCCGGCCGCCCCGGCCTCGGCTTCGGCGTCGAGGGCCAGACCGAGCTGGACCTCGGCCACGTCCTCGAGGGTGTAGCGGCCCGAGGAAGGGTCGAGCAGATACGCCGCCACGGCGGTGTCCATGGCGAGCCCGGTGATGTCGATGCCCTCGGGCAGCACCGTGCGCATGAGCTCCTTGCACCCGTGCGCCACGACCGCCGCACCGGACGGGCCGAGCAGGGCGCCGAGCGCCCGCCGCACCTCGTCGTCGGCGAGGACGGCGCCGTCGAGCCACAGCGGCCGGGGTGCGGTGGCCTGCTCGGCCGACCCGTCGGCACCGCCCCCGTCGCCGTCGTCGTCCCCGTCGCTGTCGCCGGCGACGGCGACGGCGGCCAGGCCCACGAGGGCGGAGCGGCCGGCGAGACCGGCCCACACCGGGGCGAGCGCCACCGGACCGGCGCCCCGGCCCAACGCCGCCACGGCGACGGCGGCTGCGGCGGCCCCGGCCGGCACGTCGGCCACGACCGAGCCCGGGTCGAACCCCGGCGGCGCCGGCGACCCCGCCGAGCGGGGCAGCGCCTCCTCGGCGTCACCGCCCATGAGCGGGGCCAGGCGCTGCCACAGCGAGCGCAGCTCGAGCTCCCCGAACACCTCCTTCACCTCGGCCGGGTCCCCCCGCCCGAGGACCAGGTCGTCGAGGTCCAGGTCGAGCGGCACGTCGCGCACGAGCGGGATGACCTCGGCGTTGCGCCGCGCCTGCCCCTCGTGCTCGGCCAGGTTCTGGCGCAGCTTCGGGGTCTGCTCGTCGAGGTGGGCGAAGATGGCGTCGAGGCTGCCGTACGCGCTCACCAGCTTGGCCGCCGTCTTCTCCCCCACCCCGGGAACACCGGGGAGGTTGTCCGAGGGGTCGCCGCGCAGCGCCGCCAGGACCGGGTAGGACGACGGGGGCACGCCGCAGCGCTCGACGATGCCGGCCTCGTCGTAGACCACGGTGTCGGAGATCCCTCGCCGCGTGTACATGACGGTGACGTGGGGATCCTCCACCAGCTGGAAGCGTGTCGCGGTCGCCCGACACGACCACCACGTCGCGCCCCGCGTCGCGCGCCCGTGTGGCCAGGGTGGCGAGGATGTCGTCGGCCTCGAAGCCTGCCATCTCCACCGTGACCACGCCCATGGCGCGCAGCACCCGGCGCACCAGGGCGAACTGCGGCACGAGGAGGTCGGGGGTCTCGGGACGGTTCCCCTTGTACTCCTCCACGATCTCGTCGCGGAAGGTGGGCTCGGGGCGGTCGAAGGCAACGGCGATGCCGCTCGGGTCGTTGTCGCGCAGCAGCATCACCAGCATGGAGGTGAAGCCGTGCACGGCGTTGGTGACCTCGCCCGACTTGGTGGCCAGATCGATGGGCAGGGCGAAGAAGGCCCTGAAGACCAGGGAGTTCCCGTCGAGCAGGTACAGCGCGCCACGATCACCCATGGTCCGATCCTAGGTGGCTGCCGCTCCTCGGGCCCCGGGGCGACGAGCCGGATCCCGACGCAGGTCAGGGGGTGAGGGTCCCGTCGACGACCTGCTCCGCCACGTCCCGCATGCGCACCCGCCGGTCCATGGCGGTGCGGCGGATGAAGGAGAAGGCGTCGGCCTCGCCCATGTCGTGGCGGTCCATGAGCACGCCCTTGGCCCGGTCGATCATCTGGCGGGTCTGGAGCTTGTCCTCGAGCGTGGCCACCTCGGCCGACAGGCGGGCGTGCTCGTCCTCGATGGCCCGGTACTCCTCGAAGCGCGCCAGGGCGACCTCGATGGCGGGGACAGCTCGCCGCGCTGGAAGGGCTTCACCAGGTAGGCGGCCACCCCCGCGTCGCGTGCCTCCTCGATGAGGTTGCGCTGGCTGAAGGCGGTGAGGATGAGGACGGCCACGCGGTGGTTGGCGGAGATGCGCCGGGCCGCCTCGATGCCGTCGATGCCGGGCATCTTGACGTCCAGGATGGCGAGGTCGGGCTCGTGGGCGGCCACGAGGTCGACCGCCTCGTCGCCGCGGCCGGTCTCCCCCACCACCTCGTAGCCCTCGGCCTCGAGGATCTCCTTGAGGTCGAGGCGGATGATGGCCTCGTCCTCGGCGATGACGACGCGCTTGGTCATGGGGCCCTTCCCTCTCCTCGACCGGATCCGGTCACCGGGGCTCCGCGGCCAGCTGGCCGAGCAGCTCGTCCTGGCGGTGTTCGAGCTCTCCGATGACGGCCAGCATGGCGGCGCGCTCTCTGTTGGCGGCGTCGGCGGTGCGCTGGGCGTCGGTGTACTCGTGGCCGGCGAGCGGCGTCTCCGACACCAGTGAGCGGATACGGGCATCGTCAGCGGCGTCGTTCAGCACGGCCAGCTGCTCGTCGAGCACCGCCAACTCCTGGCGGACCCGAACCAGGCGCCCGTGGACGTCCCGCAGCGACCGTTCGATGTGGGACTGGCGCATGCAGGCGAATTGTTCGCGCATCGTCCGCGGGGACCCTCCCGCCCGCCGCCGAACACCCGTTCGTGGGGTGCGGGTGGGTCGTGGGTGGGTCGTGGGTGGGTCGTGAGCCGGCCACCCGTCGTCGGCGGATCCCCCTGCGTGGCCGCCGTGACCGGCGCCCCTGACGTGCCCGAGGCGGGATTCGAACCCGCACGTCCTTTCGGACAATGGCTTTTGAGGCCATCAGGTCTGCCGATTCCCTCACTCGGGCGCGCATCGAATGGTAGTGGGAGCCCGCCACCACGGTGCGGCGATGACCTGTCGGTAACGTGACCCGGGCCTCCCCGACGTGCCACCCTGGGGTGCCGACGCAGCGGCGACGACAAGACAAGAGGAGTGGCAGTGCTGGCGTTCACCTTCCCGGGTCAGGGTTCGCAGCGACCCGGCATGGGCAGGCCCTGGCTCGAGCACCCCTCCTGGGAGGTCGTCGAGGAGGCGTCGGCGGTGGGAGGACGCGACGTCGCCCGGCTGCTGCTCGAGGCGGAGCAGGACGAGCTCACGCTCACCGCCAACGCTCAGCTCGCCACGTACGTGCTCAGCCTGGTGGTGCTCGACGCCATCGAGCGCGTCGGCATCGAGCCCCGCCTGTGCGCCGGGCACAGCCTGGGCGAGTACACCGCCCTCACCGCCAGCGGCGCGCTCGGCTTCGAGGAGGGCGTGCGGCTGGTGGCGGAACGGGGCGAGGCCATGCACCACGCGGCGGAGGAGCGCCCCGGGACCATGGCGGCGATCATGGGCGGCGACGACGACACCGCCGAGGCGGCGTGCCAGCGTGCCGAGGACGAGGTGTGGGTGGCCAACTACAACGCCCCCGGACAGGTCGTCATCGCCGGCACGGCCGAGGCCGTTGCCGCCGCCGGGGTCATCGCCAAGGAGCTCGGCGCCCGCAAGGTCGTGCCCTTCCCCGTGGCAGGCGCCTTCCACACCGCGCTCATGGCGCCGGCGCGCGTCCGCCTGCGCAAGGCCCTGTCCGACACGCCCTTCGCACCTCCCGAGGTCCCCGTGGTGGCGAACGTCGACGCCCGCCCCCACACCGGCGCCGACGAGTGGCCCCAGCTCCTGTCGGCGCAGCTGTGCAGTCCCGTGCGCTGGCGCCAGAGCCTCGAGACCCTGGCCGGCATGGGGGCGAGCCGCTTCGTCGAGGTCGGACCGGGGGGCGTGCTGAGCGGCCTGGCCCGCCGCACCGTGCCCGACGCCACCGCCATCGCCGTGGGCACGCCCGACGACCTCGACCGTCTCGTGGACTCCGTGGCCGGAGAGACGTGGAGCGCCTACCCCGCCACCCACCAGGGGGAGCACCTCTACACCTCCGAGCGCGTGGTGATCTCCCCCGCCGCCGGCGTGTTCGAGCCGGCGCCGCACCTCGCCGCCCCCGGCCCGGCCGGGCTGGGCGAGGCGGGCACCCCCGCCCCCGGACACGAGGGGGCGGTAGTAGTGGTTGGGGACCTGCTCGGCACGGTGGGCAGCGCCGAGGTCCGCACCCCCTTCGCCGGCACCGTGGTGGGGTTCCTGGCCCACCCCGGTGAGCGGGTGGCGGCCGGGGAGCCCATCGCCTGGGTGCGCGTGGCGGCGGAGGGCCCGTGACGCCATCGGGGGCCGTCATCACAGGGTGGGGGTCGGCTCTCCCCGACACCGTGGTGACCAATGCCGATCTCGAGGCGCGCCTCGACACCTCCGACCGGTGGATCGTGGAGCGCTCCGGCATCCGCGAGCGGCGCGTGGGCGGGACGGTGTCGTCGCTCGCCACGCAGGCGGGGCACAGGGCGCTCGAGCGCGCCGGGGTGTCGGGGGCCGACGTCGACCTGCTGGTCCTGGCCACGTGCACGCCCGACCTGCTCGTCCCGGCCACCTCCGCCGCAGTCCACCATGCCCTCGGACTGTCCGGTGGTGCCTTCGACGTCAACGCCGCGTGCGCCGGGTTCGTCTACACGCTGGTCGCCGCGCACGGCGCGGTGCAGGCCGGGGCGGCGCGCCGCGTGCTGCTCGTCGGCGCCGACTGCCTGTCGCACATCACCGACCCCGAAGACCGGGGCACGGCCGTGCTCTTCGCCGACGGTGCCGCCGCCGTGGTGCTCGAGGCGAGCGATGCCGACGGCGACGGTCTGTTGTCAGTGGACCTGGGGGTGGACGGCAGCGCCCACGACCTGCTCACCTGCCCCCACGGCGGGACGATGCACATGGAGGGCAAGGAGGTGTTCCGCCGTGCCGTGCGCATCACCGTGGAGTCGGCCACCTGCGCCCTCGAGCGGGCCAAGCTCGTTCCCGACGACGTGGCGCTCTTCGTCCCCCATCAGGCCAACCTGCGCATCATCGAGGCGGCCGCGGCCCGCCTGGGCCTGCCCATGGAGCGCGTCGCCGTCGTGCTCGACCGCACCGGGAACACCTCGAGCGCCTCGGTCCCCCTGGCCCTGGCCGCCGCGGCCGACGCCGGACGCCTGGCGCCGGGGGACCGCGTCCTCATGTCGGGCTTCGGTGCCGGCATGACGTGGGCCAGCGTGGTGCTGCGGTGGGCGGTCGACGACGTGAGCGGGACCGGCCGGCGGGCGGGCGCGTCGTCCTCGTGACCGGCGGGTCACGGGGCATCGGCCTGGCCTGCGCCCGACGATTCCAGGCCATGGGCGAAAGCGTGGCGGTGACGTACCGCACGGCGCCCCCCGCGCCCTCGGACCGCAGGTGCCGGGCGGGTCAGACCTCCTGCCCGTCCCCTGGACGTGCGCGTGCCCGAGCAGGTGGACGCGGCCTTCACCGCCGTCGAGGAGGCCCTCGGGCCCGGTGCAGGTCCTCGTGGCCAACGCCGGGATCACCGACGACACCTCCTGCTGCGCATGGGCGAGGAGGCGTGGCAGGAGGTCATCGACACCGACTTGTCGGGCGTGTACCGCGTGGTGCGCCGCGGGCCGGGCCCATGGTGCGGGCGCACGGCGGGCGGATCGTCCTCGTGTCGTCGGTGGTCGGCTTCCTCGGGTCGCCCGGCCAGGTCAACTACGCGCGCGGCCAAGGCCGGCCTCATGGGCCTGGCCCGCTCCCTGGCACGCGAGGTGGGCAGCCGGGGCATCACCGTCAACGTGGTCGCACCGGGGGTGGTCGACACGGATATGATCGCCAGCCTGGGACAACAGCGTGTGGAGCAGCTCCTGGCGATGGTGCCGCTCGGCCGGAGGGCGAGCCCCGAGGACGTGGCCGGCGCGGTGGCCTTTCTGGCCTCCGAGGACGCGTCGTACATCACCGGTGCGGTGCTCCCCGTCGACGGTGGTCTGGCCATGGGGCTGTGAGCAGGACGGTGATCCCTCGAGCCGCTCCGGGTGACCGGGGCTCGACGACAAGGAGGAAGTGGAGCGACGACGCCACCTTCGACAAGTTCAAGGCGTGCGCGGTCGAGGTCCTGCAGGTACCCGGGGACAAGGTCGTGCCCGAGGCCCGCTTCGGCGACGACCTCGACGCCGACAGCCTCGACCTGGTCGAGCTGGTCATGGCGCTCGAGGAGGCGTTCGACATCACCGTGGAGGAGTCCGAGCTCGAAGGCATCGAGACCATCGGCCAGGCCTACGAGCTGATCTCGGCCAAGCTCTGATGCTGCTCGGCACCGGGCCCGACGGCCGTGCGGGGCGGCGCGTCGCCATCACCGGCATGGGCGTGCTGGCCTGCTGCGGCATCGGCCTCGAGGACTTCTGGGAGGGCCTGCAGCGGCCCGCCCCCGAGGGCGAGCGCCGGGTGCCGGACTTCGACCCGAGCGCTGGTTCGGGCCCAAGGAGGTGCGCCGGGTGGACCGGTTCGCCCAGTTCTCGGTGGCCGCGGCCGACATGGCGCTCACCGACGCCGGGGAGATCGGCGCCGACCCCGACCGCGCGGGCGTCGTCTTCGCCACCGGCGTGGGCGGGCTCGAGACGTTGCAGGAGCAGATCGGCGTGTTCCTGGAGAAGGGGCCCGCGCGGGTGTCGCCCTTCCTCATCCCGATGATGATGGCCAACGCCGGCGCGGCCAACATCTCCATGCGGGCCGGCTGGCACGGGCCGTGCGAGACCATCGCCACCGCCTGCGCGGCGGGCACCCACGCCCTCGGCGGCGGCGGGTCGCCTCGTGGCCTCGGGCCGCTGCGACGTGGCCATCGGCGGGCGGCGCCGAGGCGGCCATGGTCCGCGATCGGCGATGGCCGCCTTCGCCAACATGACGGCACTGTCGAGACGGGCACGTCGCGGCCCTTCGACGTGCGCCGCGACGGCTTCGTGTTCGCCGAGGGGGCCGGCGCCCTCGTCCTCGAGGACCTCGAACACGCCCGCCGGCGCGGGGCGCGCATCTACGCCGAGATGCTCGGCGCCGGCTCGACCGCCGACGCGCACCACATCACCGCCCCCGCCCCCGGCGGCAACGGGGCGCGCCGCCTGCATGGAGCTGGCCCTGGCCGACGCCGGGGTGGGCCCGGCCGACATCGGCCACATCAACGCCCACGGCACCTCGACCCCCCTGAACGACCTGGCCGAGGCGCAGGCCATCGAAAAGGTGTTCGGTCGCCCGCGCCCCCGGTCACCTCGATCAAGGGCGTGACCGGGCACGCCCTGGGCGGCGCCGGGGCCATCGAGGCCGTGGCCACCGCCCTCGCCATCGTCCGCCGCCTCATCCCGCCCACCGCCGGGCACGAGCAGCGCGACCCCGAGATCCACCTGGACGTCGTGCACGGACAGGCCCGCCCGTGGGACCCGGCCCCGGCGCTGTCGAACTCCTTCGGCTTCGGCGGCCACAACGGCTGCCTGGTGATCGGCCCCGCCCAGGACGCCCCGCCGACCGCCGGTCGCGAGCCTCCCCGCACCGGACGCCTGACCGAGCCGAGTCAGGTGGGACCGCTCCAGAGCCCGTGCCCGCCGATCTGGCCGTCGGGGCGTTCTCGTCGCGGCCGCCGTGGCTGGTCGACCCCGACGCCTGACGTGGCGAGCGGCATCGACCGAGCTGCGGGCCCGCACCGGGCCGAGGCGCCCCGCCTCACCCGCCGCCGGCGCCTCCCGCCCGGGCTGCGGGTGGTGCGGGTGGGGGCACTGCTCGGCTGGGCGGTGGCTGGCTGGTACCTCGGCGAGCGGCGCGGCGGCCGGCACGCGTCGCGCGCCGGGTTGTCGCGGCGCCTGCGGCGGGCCTTCGAACGGCTCGGCCCCACCTACATCAAGCTGGGGCAGATCCTCTCGTCGGGCGAAGGGCTGTTCCCCGAGGAGCTCGTGGCCGAGTTCCGGCTGTGCCGCGACCAGGTGCCGGCCGAGTCCTTCGACGACGTCCGCGCGGATCGTCGAGGCGGATCTCGGCGGCCGCTCGAGCGCACTTCAGCGAGTTCGCCCGCGAGCCCATCGCCGCCGCCTCGATGGCCCAGGTCCACCGGCGCGCCTGGTCAGCGGCGAGTCGGTGGTGGTCAAGGTCCAGCGCCCCGACGTGGCCCGGCTCGTGCGGCGCGACCTGGCCGCCATGAGCTGGCTGGCCCCGCTGCTCGTGGGCCGCATCCCCGTGGCCGCCCTGGCCAATCCCCCGGCCCTCGTCGAGCTGTTCGCCGAGACCATCGTGGAGGAGCTCGACTTCCGCCTCGAGGCCGAGAACATGCTCGACGTGGCCCGGGTGCTCGCCGACACCGGCCAGACGCGCCATCGTGGTGCCCCGGCCCCACCCCACCCTGGTGACGCGGCGCGTGCTCGTGATGGAGCGGCTCAACGGCTTCGCCTGGGGCGACGCGTCGGCATGCGTGCGGCCGGCATCGACACCGAGGCCGTGCTGCACGCCGCGCTCATCGCCTTCCTCGAGGGGGCGGTGCTCTACGGCGTGTTCCACGGCGACCTGCACGGCGGCAACCTCTTCGTGCAGCCCGACGGGCGGGTGGCGCTGCTCGACTTCGGCATCACCGGACGCTTCGACGAGCCGCCGCGCCTGGCCTTCCTGCGCCTGGTGATGGCGGCGTCGGCCAACGACATGCCGGGCCAGATCGCGGCCACTCCGCGACCTGGGGGCGCTCCCCGCCGACGTCGACATCGACGCCGTCATCCCCGACCTCGGCCTCGACCGGCCCCCGATCGACCCCACCAACCTCACGGCCGAGGAGCTCACGGCCGAGCTCCGGGACATCACCAAGGCCCTCCTCGGCTACGGGGCCCGAATGCCCAAGGAGCTGATGCTGTTCGTCAAGGACATGGTGTTCCTCGACGGCGCCATGGCCGCGATGGCCCCAACGTCGACGTCCTGGCCGAGATCGTGGCCGTCGTCATGTACTTCCACGTGCACCACGGGGAGCGCATCGCCCGGGAGATGGGCGTGGCCGACGGGGCCATCCCCGCCGTCGACGTCGACGGGATCCGGGCCTCGCTCGGCATCACCGAGCCGGTCGACGCCATGACCTACCGGGAACTGCAGGAACGCCGCGAGCTCATCCGCCGACGCATGGAGCAGCACCAGCGGGCCCAGCGCCGCTCGGGTACTGGCGCCGCCGGCGCCGCTGACCGCCGTTCGCTACACCGTCGCTACACCGGAGGGGTGCCGCCGGGCAGGCCCGACGTGGCGGTGTTGCCGGCCGAGGGGGGCTCAGAGCCGTTGGTGGTGCTGGTGCCCTGTGGCGGTGTGGGCCGGGTGGGCTGCCACGCGGACCTTGCCGTTGGCCTTCAGCACGGTGGTGTCGGTGACCTGTGTGGCCGTGGTCGCGCCGTTCGCCACCACACCCGTCACCGCCACCGTGTCACCCTGCTTGACGCTTCCGATGCCCGACTCGCCGCCGTCGACGCTGGTGGACGAGTCGACGGTGAAGGTTCCCGTGGTGCCGTCGGCGCTCGTGACCGTGAGGGTCCACGTGCTGGCGCCGGTGTCGGTGGTGACGCTCGCCACCGTGCCACTGCGCTCGGCGATGGTCTCGTAGCCGTTGGGACCCTTGATCGTGAATTGGCCGTAGATCGACCCAGCCCCCCCGAAGCCGATCGCGCCGCCCAACGCCCCGAACCCGCCCGCCCCGAACCCGCCCGCCCCGAAGCCCCGGGGACCCACAGCACGCCGACCCGGCGTGGACGGCATGGTGGTCGAGGTGCTGCTCGAGGTGGGCGAGCCGGCGTCGGCGGTGGCGGCCACGGGAGCGGTGCCACCCGACGCCGGTCCGGCCCCGCCGGCGGCGACGGCGGCGGCGGCACCCACGGCCAAAACGGCGGCGGCGCCCACCCCGAAGACCACGATTCGACGCCGGTTGCGGCCCGGGGTGTGGCCCTCCGGGCCGGCACTCGAGGTTCCCGGCGTGTAGGCCCACGGCACCCAGGGCCCGGGTGCCGGTGTCCCCCAGGCGGGCGGCGGGGGCCCGGATGCCCCCGGCGGTGGCGTGTGCGGCGTGTCGTCCATGGTGCGGCCTCCCCGACGGGGCCGCCCAGGCGGCGGTGCGGCCCCGAAGGCGAACGGTACGCGGCGTCCCTGTGCCGAACCTGTGCCGGGGCCCAACAATCGGCCCGGAAACGCCCGAGGTCGGAGCCACCGGCGGTGTGATCAGCCGACGGGCGTGATCAGCCCGGACACGACGTCAGCCCGAGGCCGGGGCGGGTGCGTCGAGGGCGGCTCGGATGTCGGCCACGAACCGGCCCACACCCTCGGGCCCGGCCCCGTCGAGGAGGCGCCGGACGACGGCGGAGCCGACCACCACCCCGTCGGCGTCCCGGCACGCCTCGACCGCCTGGTCGGGGGAGGACACGCCGATGCCGATGCACACCGGGCGGTCGCTGACGCGCTTGACCATGGCGGCCACGCCACGGGCCGACGACGCCAGCTCGGCGCGCTCCCCGTCACCCCCATGACGCCCACGGCGTAGACGAAGCCCCGCGAGCCGCGCCGCCACGGCCCGGGCCCGCTCCTCGGGCGTGGACGGCGCCACCAGGAGCACCGTGGCCACGCCGGCGGCGTCGGCCTCCTCGCACCACTCGCCCGACTCCTCGAGCGGCAGGTCGGGGATGATGGCGCCGGCGCACGCCGGCGTCGGCCAGCGACCGGGCGAAGCGGTGCAACCCGGCCCGGAACACGATGTTGTAGTAGGTCATGACGCACAGCGGCACTGACACCTCGGCCCGGGCCAGGGTGTCGAGCACCGACGCGGGCGTGGTGCCGCGCCCGAAGCGCCTGGAGCGACGCCTCCTGGATGACCGGCCCGTCGATCATGGGATCGGAGAATGGGATGCCGATCTCCACCGCGTCGGCGCCGGCGTCGGCCACGGCCATGACGGTCTCGATCCAGTCGGGGTGCATGCCGCCCGTGACGTAGGGGACGAGCAGCTTGCGCCCCTGGTCGCGCCGGGCCCGCAGGTGGTCTTCGAGCACGCCCCCCGCCACCGTCCCCGGATCCCCGGCGCCGGAGGCGGACGTCCGCGTCGTGTCACCCCCGGGGCCGGTCATCGCACCATGTCGCGCACCTGCGCCACGTCCTTGTCACCCCGGCCCGACAGCGTGACGAGCACGGTGGCGCCGAGCGGGACCGAGCGCCCCGCCTCGCGCACCACCCACGCCAGGGCGTGCGCCGACTCCAGGGCGGGGATGATCCCCTCGGTGCGGGCCAGGAGCCGGAAGGCGTCGAGTACCTCGTCGTCGTCGGCCTGGTCGTAGCGCACCCGGCCGATAGCCGACAGATGGGCGTGCTCGGGCCCGATGCCGGGGTAGTCGAGCCCGGCCGAGATCGAGTGGGCCTCTGTGACCTGCCCCGCCTCGTCCTGGAGCAGATACGACTTCATGCCGTGGACCACGCCGGGCACGCCGTGCCCGATGGCCGCCCCCCCGGCCGCCTCCACTCCGACGAGCGACGCCTCCGTGTCGGCGAAGCCGGCGAAGGTCCCCGCCGCGTTCGACCCGCCCCCGATGCAGGCCACCACCCAGTCGGGATCGGACCCGTCGAGCAGGAGGCGGCACTGCTGGCGCGCCTCCTCGCCGACGACGCGCTGCAGCTCGCGCACCATCCACGGGTAGGGATGCGGCCCCATGACCGACCCCAGGCAGTAGTGGGTGTGCGCCACGTTGGCCACCCAGTCCCGCAGGGCCTCGTTGACGGCGTCCTTGAGCGTCCTGCTGCCGGCGTGGACGGGTCGCACCTCGGCGCCCAGCAGCTCCATGCGGAAGACGTTCAGCGCCTGACGCTCGGTGTCGAGCGCTCCCATGTACACCACGCAGTCCATGCCGAACAGAGCGGCGGCGGTGGCGGCGGCCACGCCGTGCTGGCCCGCGCCCGTCTCGGCCACCAACCGGGCCTTGCCCATGCGCCGCGCCAGGAGCGCCTGGCCGATCACGTTGTTCAGCTTGTGCGAGCCGGTGTGGGTCAGGTCCTCGCGCTTCAACAGGACGCGTACGCCCAGGCGCTCCGACAGCCGGGTGCACTCGGTCAACGGGGTCGGCCGTCCCCCGTAGTCGCGCAGGATGGCGTCGAGCTCGGCCCGGAACCCCGGATCGTCCCAGGCGGCGCGGAACGCCTCCTCGAGCTCGAGGCACGCCGGCACGAGGGACTCGGGGACGAATCGACCCCCGAACTCGCCGAAGCGCCCGTCGGCGGCGGGCTCGCCCATGATGCTCGGGCACGGCGCGCTCACGCGTCCTCCTGCCAGTCGAAGGGGGCCTCGCCGTCGTCGAAGTCGTCGGGGTCGTCGCCGAGCCCGTCGGCGTCGGTGGCCTCGCCCGCGGCACGGCGCGCCGCCGCCACGAACTCGCGCATCTTGCGGGGGTCCTTGTGGCCCGGCGTGGACTCCACGCCCGTGCTCACGTCCACGCCGAAGGGATGCAGGTGCTCGATGGCGTCGGCCACGTTGCCGGCGTGCAGGCCACCGGACACGATGAGGCGGGCCGGGTCCACCACACCTTCGGCCAGCCGCCAGTCGAACACCTCGCCCGATCCCGGTGAGGGGGCGTCGACGAGGACGACCTCCACGCCGTACTCGTCGATGCGGGCGATGTTGGGGTGCCCGGCCGGGAACGCCTTGATGGTGATGGGCACACGCTCGGCCACCCACCGCGTGTCGGCGGGGACTCGTCGCCGTGCAGCTGGGCGGCGCGCAGGCCGATGCCGTTGACGATGTCCACCACGCGGGCCGGTGCCTCGTTGCGGAACACGCCCACGGTCAGGATCTCGGGCGGCACGCGCTCGATGATGCGCCGCACCGCCTGGGCCGCCACCTGACGCGGCGACGGGGCGAAGACGAAGCCCACGGCGTCGGCCCCGAGGCCGACAGCCAGCAGGGCGTCGGGCTCGGTGGTGATGCCGCAGATCTTCACGAGCACGGTGTCACCCCACCGCCGCGCCGGCGCCGCCGGCGGGGACGACGGGGCGCGACCCGATGCGGTGCCCCGACGGGCCCGCACGGCGGCGGCGCGGTCGCCGGGGCCCGCACGAGCGACTCCCCCACGAGCACGGCCTGGTAGCCGGCGTCGGCCAGGCGCCGTGCGTCGTCGGGGCCGCCCACGCCCGATTCCGCCACCGCCACCACCTCGGAGGGGATGTGCGCCGCCAGCGCCGTGGCCCGGCCCGCGTCCACGGCGAAGGTGGTCAGATCGCGCTGGTTGACGCCCACCAGATCGGCGCCCGCCGCCAGGGCCCGCTCGAGCTCGGCCTCGTCGTGCACCTCGACCAGGGCGTCGAGCGACAGCTCCTCGGCCAGGACGAGGAGGTCCTGGAGCTGGGCGTCCTCCAGGGCGGCCACGATGAGCAGCACGGCGTCGGCCCCCATGCGCCGCGCGTCGCACACGTCGGCCTCGGACACGGTGAAGTCCTTGCGCAGCACGGGGAGCGAGCACGCCCCCGGGCGGCGGCCAGGTCGGCGGCGGATCCGCCGAAGTACTCCTCGTCGGTGAGCACCGACAGGCACGCCGCCCCGCCCGCCTGGTAGTCGCCCGCCACCGCGGCGGGGTCGAGGCCGGGATCGAGGGGTCCCTTGCTGGGCGAGCGCCGCTTCACCTCGGCCACCACGGCCAGGGCGCCGCCGGCGGGAGCGGCCAGCGCCGCCGCGAAGGGACGGACGGGCCCCGAGCCCTGCGCCTCGGCCACGAGGGCGCGCAGGTCGCGGTGGTCGTCGGCGGCACGGGCGCGGTGCGAGGCGAGGATCGCGCTGAGGTAGGTGTCGGGCGGCACCGGGCAGAGCCTACCGGTCCACAACGGGTGCGGATCTGCTCCATCACAGTCCTCTCATCTCCCCATCACGGTGCGCTGACGGTCCGGCGCGGTGATGGCACGGTGTGGCACAGCGCCAGCCCTCCCTCGTGCCCCGGCATCCCCGTGGGCGCCGGGCACCCGGTGGCAGGCTGGTGACGATGGCAGGCGACGGGGACACCATCGTGGTCATCGAGGACGACCACAACATCTCCGACCTGGTGGCCCTGTACCTGCGGCGGGAGGGCTACCGCGTGCTGCAGGCCGACGACGCCGAGAGCGGCCTGGCCTACGTGACGCGTGACCGCCCCCGCCTGGTGGTGGTGGACATCGGCCTTCCCGGCGAGCTCGACGGCTTCGACGTGTGCCGGCGCCTGCGGGCCGAGGGCGAGGTCCCCGTGGTCGTGCTCACGGCGCGCGACGACGAGGTGGACCGCGTCATCGGGTTCGAGCTGGGCGCCGACGACTACGTGACCAAGCCCTTCTCGCCACGCGAGCTCGTGGCCCGCGTACGCGCCATCCTGCGCCGCGCCGGGACCCCGCCGCGCCTCGAGCACGCCGTGCTGGAGGTGGGCGACATCGTCGTCGACACACCCGGCGCGAGGTGCGGCTGGGCCCGTCGGTGGTGGCGCTCACCACGCGGGAGTTCGACCTGCTGCACTACCTCGTCACCAACCGCGGCCTGGCCCTGTCGCGCCGGCAGCTCCTCGACGGTGTGTGGGGCGAGGGCTGGTACGGCGACGAGCGCACCGTGGACGTGCATGTCCGCCAGCTGCGCAAGAAGCTCGGTGACGCCCTCCCCCTCACCACGGTGTGGGGCGTGGGCTACCGGCTGGGCTGAGCCCCCGTGCGCCGGCGCATCACCGTCGCCATCCTGGCCGTGGTCATCGGGACGCTCGTGCTCACCGTGGCGGGCAGCCTGCTGCTCGTGCGGCGGGCCGCGCTGTCCACGGCCGAGAGCGAGCTTACCTCCGAGGGCCAGGCCATCGGCAGCCTCATGTCGAGCCACCCCGTCTTCACCGAGATCGACGTGGTGGCATCGCTGCAGAACGTCGGCGCCTTCGCCCGGCTCACCCTGGTGGGGATCGGTCCCGGGTCCGCCGTCGTGGCCCTCCCCGCCCCCCTCACCCCCGGCATCGTCGACGTCGCCGCCCTGCAGGCGGGGAACACGGTGGCGGGCAACGTGGGCAACGTCGTGTTCGTGGCCCAGCCCCTCACCCTGACGCTGCGCCAGCGCGTCTCGCTGGCCGACGGCCTCCCCGTCCTCGACCAGCCCGTGCTGGTGGTGACGCGCACCGTGTCGAGCCCGGTCAACGGCATGGACTACTTCCTGCTCGTGGCGGGGGTGGTGCTCGTGGCCGGCATCGTGGTGGCCACGGTGCTGGCCCGCCGCATCAGCGCCCCGCTCGAGCGGGCCGTGGTGGCCACACGCCAGATCGCAGGGGGGAACCTGGCGGCCACCGTGCCGCTGGGGCGCCACGACGACCCCGAGCTGGCCGAGCTGGCGCGCGCCGTCAACTCCCTGAGCGAGAGCCTGACCCACGCCCAGGG
The DNA here is from genome assembly GCA_963839605.1 of uncultured Acidimicrobiales bacterium. Classification (GTDB taxonomy): domain Bacteria; phylum Actinomycetota; class Acidimicrobiia; order Acidimicrobiales; family UBA8190; genus JBEKVE01. Next base: position 17,513 of record CAWIWK010000026.1, read on the forward strand.
CCTCGAGCGCGAGTTCCTGCTCTCGGTGTCGCACGAGCTGCGCACGCCGCTGACGTCGATCCGCGGCTACGCCGACGCCATCGCCGAGGGGGCCACCGACGACGTGGCCGGGGCCGTGGGCATCATCGGGAGCGAGGCGCGACGCCTCGAGCGCCTGGTGCAGGACCTGCTCGACCTGGCCCGCCTCCAGGCGCGGCGCTTCTCGCTCGATCTCCAGCGCGTCGACGGCGCCGAGGTGGTGGCGGCGGTGGCCGAGGGCTTCCAGCCCGAAGCCGACGCGGCGGGCATCGACGTCGTGACAAACACTGCGGCGGGCGAGCTGTGGGTCGACGCCGATCCTGACCGCCTGGGCCAGATCGTGGCCAACCTGGTGGGCAACGCCCTCAGGTTCGCGACCGCACGCGTCGAGGTCGGGGGCACCGGGCCGGCGCCTGGTGCGCGCTGTGGGTCGTCGACGACGGCCCGGGGATCGGCCCCGAGGCGCTGCCCCACATCTTCGAGCGCTACTACACCTCCGACCGCAGCCGCGGCCCGCACGTCGGGCACCGGGCTCGGGCTGGCCGTGGTGGCGGAGCTGGCCGCGGCCATGGGTGGCAGCGTCAACGCCGAGTCCCCCGTGCACGAAGGGCGCGGGGCGCGCATGGTGGTGTGGCTGCCGAGCGCAACCGGGGCCCAACCCCGGGGGGCGGCCCCGTCACCGGGACCCCCGACGTCGGCGTCTCCCCTAGGCCCCCCTGCCTAGGGGAGACGCCCCGACGTCAGGACTTGTTGCGGTTGTCGGGCTCGAGGCCGTCGAACCACAGACCCTGGGAGCCTCCGGCCCGGGGGTAGGAGGTCCGCACGTGCGGTGCCTCGGGTACGACGTTGCCCGAGGTGGGCCGAGCCACCGGGGCGTTCGTCGCCACCGGGGCGGGCACGGCCATGGCGGGCACCGGGCCGTTCACCGTGGCGGGCGCGGGCCGCTGCAGGCGCAGCAGGCGGCGCAGCAGGCTGCGGGGCCGCTCCACCAGGGCCAGGGACACCGACCCGAGGTAGAGGACCACGAAGCCCACCAATGCCACGATCCACAGGTCCGGGCCGGGACCGGTCGACGCCAGGCTGCTGTTGACGACGTGGCCGGCGGGGCCGGGGTGGGCGGCTTCAGGCCGGGGGCGGCCGTGGGCGCCGTGGTGGCGGTGGTCGGGGCCGTGGTGGCGGGCGCCGACCCGGCCGAGGCCGTGGCGATCACGGGCGAGGCCTGCGCCCCGGACGGGGCCGTGGTCACGATGCCGGTGGCCACCGTGTTGTTCGGGTACGGGTGGCAGGTGAGGCTCAGGTTGCTGCCCGAGACGTTCAGGGTCAGCGACACCGCCGGGTCGACGGTGAGGGAGATGGCGCCGCCCGACGCCTTGAAGGGCCCGACCGTGCCCGGCGTGGAGGGGAGCGTCAGGCCGAGGCCGGTGGCGGGCACCGGGCTCGGGATGGGCGTGTTGATGGTGATGGTCCCGCTCGAGATCGAGGCCGGCGTGGCTCCCGTGGCGTCGATCTTCTCGGAGGCGGTCCCGCTGATGGAGGAGTTCCCGAGGGCCGCCGCGGCGGTGACGATCTGGGTGGGCAGGCTCACCATCGACTGGTAGTTGGTGAGGTTGAAGGTGGCGCCCGACGCCGGGGAGGCGGGGGTGATGGTGCCCGTGGTCACCACACCGTTGAGGGCGATGTTGCCCACCGGGGTGCCCGGGCAGTACAGCTCGTAGGGCTGGCTGTCGGCGAAGGCGGGCGTGGCCCCGGCCACCACCAGAACGACCGCGCTGGCCGCTGCGGCCATCACCCCGGCCATCGCGGTAGCGACTCCCCGTCGCGTGCGGATCGAACCTGCCATCGTCGTGTCCCCCCTATCTGCCGCCAACGTCACGAGCATCGGTGCCACGCTTCTCCCCGGTCGTGCCGGGCCTTCCTGGGCCGCCCCGCTCGGCGCGGTACCGACCCCCCGGGGCGTTCATCCCGGGCGACACCGTGACGCGCAAAGGCGCTCAGTCGCAACACCTGTCCGTCACGTTACGGATTCGGGGAGTGGCTGCGCATCATCACGATTGAGGATTTTGCCGGTTCGACCTGGCAATTCCTGTCGTCGGACCGCCCTTCGGGACGGGCGCGCCCGCACGGACGCGGTCGCCCACCGGAGTGGGCTCGCGGACGGCGGTCGCCTCCGGGCGGGACTAGCCCTGGCGGACCGCCCAGACCTGCTCGCGGGGCCCGGGGTGCCCGAGGTGGTACCCCTGGGCCAGCTCGCAGCCGATGGCCCGCAAGGCGGCCGCCTGGGCGGGCGTCTCCACTCCCTCGGCCACCATGGTGAGGTGCAGCTCGTGGCCGAGGGCGATGAGGGCACGCACCATGGCCGCGCCATGGGGGTTGCTCGTGGAGTCGAGTGCCGCCACGAACTCCGGCGCGATCTTGAGGGCGTTCACCGGCAGCTCCTGCAGCCACGCCATGTTGCACTCCCCGGCACCGAAGTCGTCGAGGTTGAAGTGCACGCCCAGGGCGCTCAGGCGGGGGACGGCGCCGTCGGTGCCCGCCGCCTGGCGGGCGGCGTCGGCCGACAGGTCGATGCTGATCATGCTGGGAGCGATGCCGTGCTTGGTCGTGAGCTCCTCGAAGGTCTGGGCGAAGTGGGCGTCGGCCAGCTCGACCCCCGACGCGTTGAGCGTCAGGCGGAAGTTGTCGGGCAGGTGCTCGGCCTCGCGCCACAAGGCGAGCTCGGTGAGCGCACGGTCGAGCGCCCAGCGGCTGAGGGTCTCGGCCATCCCCGCCTCGGCGGCCACGCCGAGGAACTCGCCGGGCAGGAGCACGCCCTGGTCGGGCCGCTGCCAGCGCAGCAGGGCCTCGGCCCCGACCACCTGGCCGCTGTGGAGGTCCACCACGGGCTGGTAGAAGAGCGCCAGCTCGCCGTTGTCCATGGCGTTCTGGAGACCGTGCTCGATCTCGTAGCGCGACACCACCTTGTCGCGCATCGACGCGTCGAACAGCCGCGAGGGCCGACCCTCGTCGCGGGCCCAGTACATGGCCAGCTCGGCGTTCTCGAGCACGGCGTCGGCCTTCTCCTGGGGGGCGCCGGGATTGGTGACGACGATGCCCACCGTGCCCCGCACCCAGTGCTCGACACCGTCGGCGACCACCGGGCGGGCCGTGGCGTCGACGATGAGGGTGGCGACGCGCAGCGCGTCGGCCTCGGACTGCACGTCGGAGCAGGCCACGGTGAACTTGTCGGCGCCCACCCGGGCCACGATGTCACTCTTGCGGCGCGACACCGACAGGCGGCTGGCCACCTCGCGGGCCACCTGCTCGGCCACGCGCGCCCCGTACTGGGCGTTCACCTCCTGCCATCCGTCCAGCTCGACGAGGAGCACGGCGAGGGCGCTGTTGTCGCGCTGGGCGGCGGCCAGGGCACGGTCGAGCTGGTCCTCGACCATGGCCCGGTTGGGCGGCTCGGGGAGGATCTCCTCTGGTGCGGGCGGGGCCGGAGGAGGTCCGGCCACCACGACCTCAGGTGCGGGGGCGGCCTCGGGGGCGGGGGGCGCCGCCGCCACCGCTGCTGCTGCCGCTGCTGCCTCGGCTTGCGCCGCCTCCGCCGCCTGGGTGGCCTGGGCGGCCTCGGTCTGGAGCTGCTCGATACGGCCGGCCAGGCGCTGGTTCTCCACCGCCAGGGAGCGCTGGGCCAGCGCGTTGCGCACCGTCTGGATGAAGGCCTGGGGCACCAGTGGCTTCACCAGGAGCCCGTCGAGCTGGCCCGAGGCGGCCAGGGCGCTGTCGAGCGACGCCAGCCCGGTGAGCAGGAGCACGGGCGTGTCGGGGTCGTCCTGCTTCAGCCGTTGCGCCAGCTCGACCCCGGTGTGCTCGGCCAGCTGGTGGTCGACCACGATGGCGGACGGGTGCTGCAGACCGCGCAGCGTCAGCGCCTCGGTCGGGTCGGAGGCCACGAAGACCTCGATCCCCGCCCCCTTGAGCACCGACGCCAGGCTGTCCCTCGTGGCCTGGTCGTCGTCGACGACCAGGACAGAGTCCTCGAGCCCGCTGGATTGGAACGAAGACAACGGTAAGCCCCCCCTACACGCTGGTCGCCCGGGGGCGACCCTGATCGCCGGCCGAGCACGCCCTACAGTGTCGATCCACCATCGGCCTCTGCACTCACGGTTCCCCCGCCCAGAGCGACGCTCTCGCCGATCCGGGCGGGCCGGTTCTGACCAAGCTTCTCACCACTCCTCGCGCGAAGTCAACGTCAAACCGTCAGTCGTTGCCGGAGCCGATAGATCTTCCACTCCGACTTTTCACTCTCCGTGGTAATTCTACCGCAGATAGCGGCAACAGGAGGGGTCAACGAGGCCAATGTGGCCTCACGCCGGCATCCCCAGGGCCGTCAGGACGAGGGGCACGGCGTCGGTCAGCTCGATGGTGTGGTCGACCACCACCTCGGGGTTGGCGGGCCGCTCGTAGGGGTCGCTCACGCCCGTGAACGACGGGATCTCCCCCGCCATGGCCCGGGCGTAGAGGCCCTTCGTGTCGCGCGCCGCGCACACCTCCACCGGGGTGTCCACGAACACCTCGACGAAGCGCAGCCCGGCCTGCTCGTGCAGGGCCCGGGCCTCGCGCCGGCCCTGGGCGTAGGGGCTGATGACCGCGGCCAGGGCGATGACCCCGGCGTCGGCGAAGAGCCGGGCCACATGGGCCACGCGGCGGATGTTCTCGTCGCGCTCGGCGGGCGAGAACCCCAGGTCCTCGTTGAGGCCGGACCGGACGTTGTCGCCGTCGAGGCGATAGGCCCACCGGCCGCACGCCACCAGGTGCTCCTCCACCGCCGCCGCCAGGGTCGACTTGCCCGACCCCGACAGCCCCGTGAACCACACCGTGGCCCCCCGCGTGCCGAGCGCCCGCCAGCGGTCCCGGCCGCGTGAGGCGCGCCACGGACCACACCACTTCGTGGGCGGTGGCCATCTCAGTCGGCACCGAGGATCATGCCCGCCCCGGTGGTGACGTTGGTGTCCTCGGCCGCCACGATGAAGGACCCGGTCGTCCGGTTGCGGCGATAGCTGTCGTAGAAGAGGGGCTGGGTGACGCGCAGGCTGACCCGACCCACGTCGTTGAGGCCGAGGGCGTCGGCCGCCTCGTTGCGGTGCAGGGTGTTGACGTCGAGGGCGTAGTGCACCTTGCGCACCTGGGCCCGGACCCAGCGGGTGGTGTGCTTGAGCGCCACCACGTCCCCCTCGGCGAGGGGCCGATCGGTCATCCAGCACACCATGGCGTCGAGATCCTGGCCCACGGTGGGCCGGTTGTGGGGGCGGCAGATCAGGTCGCCGCGCGACACGTCGAGATTGCCCGCCAGGCGCACCATGACCGACATGGGGGGGAAGGCCTCGTCCACCGGCCCGTCGAAGGTGTCGATGGCGCTCACCGTGGTCGTGAGCCCCGAGGGCAGGACCATGACCTCGTCCCCGGGACGGAACACCCCGCCCGCCACCCGGCCGGCGTAGCCGCGGAAGTCGGGGATGGTCGAGGCGGTGGGCCGCACCACCCACTGCACCGGCAGCCGGGGGTCGATGAGGTTGCGGTCCGAGGCGATGTAGACCTGCTCGAGGTGGTGCAGCAACGACGGCCCTTCGTACCAGGGCATGCTGAGCGAGCGCTGCACCACGTTGTCGCCCTGCAGCGCCGAGATGGGGATGAAGGCCAGATCGGTGAGCTCGAGGCGGGTGGCGAAGGCCTTGAACTCCTCGCGGATGGCGTGGAACACGGACTCGTCGTAGCCCACCAGGTCCATCTTGTTGACACACAGCAGCAGGTGTGGCACCCGCAAGAGCGACGCCAGGAAGGCGTGGCGCCGGGTCTGCTCGACGATCCCCTTGCGGGCGTCGACGAGCACGAGGGTGAGATCGGCGGTGGAGTTCCCCGTCACCATGTTGCGCGTGTACTGGATGTGCCCGGGGGTGTCGGCGATGATGAACTTGCGCAGCGGGGTGGCGAAGTAGCGGTAGGCGACGTCGATGGTGATGCCCTGCTCGCGCTCGGCCCGCAGGCCGTCGGTGAGCAGGGCCAGGTCGGTGTACTCGTCGCCGCGCTGGCGGCTGATGCGCTCCACCGACTCGAGCTGGTCCTCGAAGATGGCCTTCGAGTCGTACAGGAGCCGCCCGATGAGCGTGCTCTTGCCGTCGTCGACGGAGCCGGCCGTGGCGAAGCGCAGGAGCTCCATGCTCAGAAGTAGCCCTCGCGCTTGCGGTCCTCCATGGCCGCTTCGCTGACGCGGTCGTCGGCCCGGGTGGCGCCGCGCTCGGTCAGCCGCGAGGCGGCGGTCTCCACGATGATCTCCTCGAGGGTCGCCGCGCTCGACTCGACGGCACCGGTGCAGGTCATGTCGCCCACGGTGCGGTAGCGCACGGTCGTCTCGAAGGCCTCCTCGTCGTCGACGAGCGTGACGAAGTCGCTCACGGCCAGGAGCATGCCGTCGCGGCGGAACACCGGGCGGCGATGGGCGTAGTAGATCTCGGGGATGTCGAGGTTCTCCTCGGCGATGTACTGCCAGATGTCGAGCTCGGTCCAGTCCGACAGGGGGAAGACCCGGATGTGCTCGCCGCTGCGGTGCCGGCCGTTGTAGAGGCCCCACAGCTCGGGGCGCTGGTTCTTCGGGTCCCACTGGCCGAAGGCGTCACGGAACGAGTACACCCGCTCCTTGGCCCGCGCCTTCTCCTCGTCGCGCCGGGCCCCGCCGAAGACGGCGTCGAAGCGGTGCTCGGTGATGGCGTCGAGCAAGGTCCTCGTCTGGAGGCGGTTGCGCGACGGGTTGGGGCCGGGGTCCTCGGCCACCCGGCCGGCGTCGATCGAGGCCTGCACCGAGGCCACCACCAGCTGGGCGTCGAGCGACGCCACCCGCCGGTCCCGGAATTCCAGGACCTCGGGGAAGTTGTGGCCGGTGTCGACGTGCATGACCGGGAAGGGCAGGCGGGCGGGCCAGAACGCCTTCTCGGCCAGCCGCAGCATGACCACGGAGTCCTTGCCCCCCGAGAACAGGAGCACGGGCCGTTCGAACTCGGCCACGACCTCGCGCATGACGTGGACCGATTGCGCCTCGAGCGCCTCGAGATGGGAGAGCTGGTACGTACCAGCCTCCGAGCGTCCCCCCATAGAACGACGAGAATAGCTTGGCCCGGTCGCTTTCCGGTACGGTCGGCGGGCTCCGGGCCCCGGCACCGTGCCCCCGGACGCCTCCCACGGCACGCCACGGCAGGGACGATGCTGGACACGACCGACGACCATGCGCTGGCCGCCCGCATCGCCGAGGAGTGCGGCCGGGCGCTCGTCGAGCTCCGGGACCGGGCACGGCGCGACGGGTCCCCGGCCGGGCCTGCGCTCGGCCGGGAGGGCGATCGCGCCTCGCACGACCGCATCGTGGCCGCCCTGTCCCGCGCCCGCCCCGACGACCCGGTGCGCTCGGAGGAGGGCGGGCGCGACCACGGCGCCGCGCCGGCGGGCGAGCGGACGAGGCGCCTGTGGGTGGTCGACCCGCTCGACGGCACCCGCGAGTACGCCGAGGGCCGAGCCGACTTCGCCGTGCACGTGGCCCTGGTGGTGGGCGAGGACCCCGTCGTGGGGGCCGTCGCCCTCCCCGCCGAGGACCTCGTGTTCGTGACCGGTCCCTCGGCCTCGCCCACCCCCGTGGCGCGCCGGGAGGGGCCGGTGCGCCTGGCCGTGAGCCGCACCCGGCCGCCGGCGGAGGCCCGGCGCGTGGCCGCCCTCCTCGGGGCCGAGCTCGTCCCCATGGGGTCGGCGGGCGCCAAGGTCATGGCCGTGGTGCGCGGCGACGTCGACGCCTACGTGCACGGCGGCGGCCAGTACGAGTGGGACTCGGCCGCGCCGGTGGCGGTGGCGCGCGCCCACGGCATGCACGCCTCGCGTCTCGACGGGTCGCCGCTCGCCTACGGCCGCGCCGACCCGTGGCTGCCCGACCTGCTCGTGTGCCGCCCCGAGCTGGTCGAGGCGTTGTCCGAGGCGCTCGGCACCTGAGGGGCCCTGCGCCTGAGGGGCCCTGCGCCTGAATGGCCGCGCCTGAGGGGCTCGGCTCAGTCGGCGGGGACGAGCGGAAGGGCGCGCACCTCGGCCGTGCCGCCCGAGCGCACGTGGACGACGGCGCCGGGCTCGACGGCCCGATGCACGTAGCCGAGCGCCACGTGGCAACCGAGCGCCGGCGACCACGCGGCGGAGGTCACCGCGCCCACCGTCTTCGCCTCCGGGGTGTCGTCGGCCACGAGCGCGGATCCGCCCGTCACCGCCGGCGCCCCGGCGGGCACGGGGCCGAGCACGAGGCCGCGCAGAGCGGCGCGCCACCCGGTTGCCCCGGGCGTCGAGCCTGGCCACGAGCTCCTGGCCCGTGTAGCAGCCCTTGGTGAAGCTCACGGTGCGGTCGAGGAGCTCGGCCTCGGCCGGGATGGTGTGCTCGTCGAGCTCGGCACCCATGGTGGGGATGCCCGCCTCGATCCGACGCGACGTCCACGCCTCCTCGCCGCACACCCGCACGCCGGCCGGCACCGAAGGGGAGGGGCCGAGCAGATCCAGACCCTCCACGCCGTTCCAACCGAAGGCCACGGCGAGGACGCTCCCCGTCCCCCCTGCGCCCCCGAGGGCGGTGGCGCCGGGACCGCGCAGTGCCACGCAGCGCCACGCCAGAGGCTCGACGGTGGCCTTCACCCGCAGCTTGAAGCGTTCGAGACGCGCCACGAGGGCGTCGCCGAACCCGCCGTCGGTGTCGAGCAGCACCTCCTCGGGCCCGAGGCACGTGACGCGCACCAGCGCGTCGAGCTTGCCCTGGGGTGTGAGGACGAGGGAGTCCGCCGATTCGCCGTCGTCCAGGGCGGCGACATCCTGGGACACCTGACCCTGGAGGAACGACAGGGCCTCCACCCCGGCCAGGCGCACCACGTCGCGCCCCACCGGCACCGCACCCACGGCGCGGCGGAGGGCGTCGTAGTCCCCGAGGTAGGCGTCCGCCCCGCCGTCGCCGGCCCCGCCCCCGGCGGCGCCGTCCACGTGGTGGTGCTCACGGCCCCACCCAGGCCAGGCGGGCGGCCGTGGCCCGACGGGCGGCGGGGACGGCGCTCAGCAGCGCGGCGGCCTTGTTGACGCACTCGGTCTCCTCGTCGGCGGGATCGCTGTCGGCCACGATCCCCGCCCCGGCCTGCACCGAGGCCCGCCCCTCGGGCGTCACCACCATGGTGCGGATGGCGATGGCGGCGTCGAGGTTCCCCGAGAAGTCGATGTAGCCGACCACCCCGCCGTACACGCCGCGCTTGGTGGGCTCGAGGTCGTCGATGATCTGCATGGCCCGCACTTTCGGCGCCCCCGACAGCGTGCCGGCGGGGATGGTGGCCCGCAGCACGTCGATGGGCCCGAGTCCCGGGCGCAGCCGGCCCGACACCTGCGAGGTGAGGTGCATGACGTGGCTGTAGCGCTCCACCGTCTTGAACTCGTCGATGTGGACCGACCCGAACTCCACCACCCGCCCCACGTCGTTGCGGGCCAGGTCGACCAGCATGACGTGCTCGGCCACCTCCTTGGGATGCTCGGACAGCTCGGCCGCCAGGCGCTCGTCCTCCTGCTCGGTCCGGCCCCGGCGCCGGGTGCCGGCGATGGGCCGCGACACCACCACGCCGTCGCGCAGGCGCACGAGCGGCTCGGGCGTCGCCCCCACCACGCTGCAGTGCTCGGTGCGCAGGAAGTAGAGGTAGGGACTGGGATTGACGAGCCGCAGCACGCGGTAGAGGTCGAACGGCGCCGCTTCGAGGTCCAGGTCGAAGCGCTCGGACAGCACGACCTGGAAGATGTCGCCGGCCCGGATGTGGTCCTTGGCCACCCGCACCGCGTCCATGTAGGTCTCCGGCGCCATGGTCCGCGCCACCGCAGGCTCCTCCTCGATGTCGGGCGGCTCGAGGGGTGGGATCCGGAGCGCGTTGCACAGCGACGCCGCCGAGCGCGTCGAGCCGCTCGCCCGCCGCCTCGTAGGCGGCGGTGGCGTCGGCGTCGGTCCAGCCTTCGCCCACCACCACGTTGTCCAAAAGGACCATGCGCTGGCGCCAGTGGTCGAAGACGCACAGCTGCCCGATGACGTGCAGCACGGCGTCGGGGACCCCGAGGTCGTCGGGGGGTTTGTTGGGAAGGTGCTCCACCTCGCGCACGACGTCGTACCCGAGGTAGCCCACGAGGCCGCCGTGCAGCGGGGGCAGGTCGGCGAAGGCGGGCGACCGGTAGGCGGACAACAGGGCGTCCACGGTGGCGAGCACGCCCTCGCCGGCGCGGGCCCGGACCTCGGCGGGGAGCTCGAGGGGCCCGTCGGCGCTCACCACCTTTCCCCGGCCGACGATGGTGGCGAGAGGGTTGCGGCCCACGAAGGAGTACCGCCCCCACCGCTCGCCGCCCTCGACCGACTCGAGCAGGAAGCCGGGCGCCTCCCCCACCGCCAGCAGGAAGGCGCTCACCGGTGTGAGCGTGTCGGCCACCACCTCGCGCCACACGGGGACGATGCGGTGCCGTCGGGTGAGCTCGGCGAAGGCGTCGCGCCCGGGGCGGTCGGGCCGCGTGGTGGGCACGTCCACCCCCGGGATCACCCGGGTGCCGCGGCGTCCGGCGTGGCGGCGCCCGGCTGGTCGGGCCCGAAGGCGCGGGTAGAAGCACGAGCGCTCCCCCGTGTGGCACGCCCCGGTGCCGTCCTGGTCCACCACCAGCAAGATGGCGTCGCCGTCGCAGTCGTAGCGGACCGAGCGCACCCACTGCCGGTCCCCCGAGGTCTCCCCCTTGCACCAGTACTCCCGCCGGCTCCGGCTCCAGAACCAGCTCCGGCCGGTGCCGAGGGTCCGGCGCAGGGCCTCTTCGTCCATGTAGCCGAGCATGAGCACGGCCCCGTCGGTGGCGTCCTGGACCACGGCGGGGACGAGCCCGTCGGGCCCGAACGCCACCACGGCCAGGTCCTCCTCGGTGAAGGCCACGGGCGTGGCCACCCGGCCGGGCATGACCGGTGGTGCGGGGTGGGCGGCGACGCGTTCGGGCGACATGGTCCCTCCACGTTACCGGGCGGGGAACGGGCCCCCCGGCCCCGCCTCCCTGCTGAGCGGGGGTGATCGGCCCTCCCCCCGGGACATTGCGAGGCCTGGCGCCTACTATGCAAGGGCTCGATGGCAATCGAGTGACCGTGGGGGTCGTCGGGGGGCGAGTACCAGTCGCCGGGGGGCGCAATGAGACGGACGTGGGAGTGGCTCGGGCTCAACCTGGGCAAACGCGCCGGCACGGTCGCCCTCTGCGGCCTTCTGATCACGCTGGCCCTGGGCGTGGGCGTGGTGAAGCTGCGCTTCTCCACCAGCAACTCGGACTACCTCAACAACAACGACCCGGCCTGGATCAACAACGTCAACTACGAGAAGGTCTTCGGCGGCGACCCCATGGCCGTGCTCTTCACCATGAAGCCCGGCCTGAGCGTCGACCACCTCCTCAACAGGCACAACCAGCAGCAATTCCAGGTGCTGGAGAAGAGCCTCGAGCACGACCCGTGGGTCTTCAGCACCGTCACCCCCTACGACGCCCTGCTGTTCGGGGAGAAGCTCCTGTCCAGCTCGACCGGTCCCCTCGGCAGCATCGCCGCCCAGGACCTGCTGAACGCGGCCAAGCACGACCCCAACCACGCCGACCAGCTCAAGCGGGGCCGCTACCTCACCGCCCAGGGGACGGCCCTGGCGACGTTCTCGCCCAGCCAGCAGAACCTGGCCAACCCCAAGTGGATGCAGTTCGTCATCCACGAGCTCAACGGCAAGGTGCGGGCGTCGCTCAAGACGTTCGTGCCCAACGACCAGCACGCCCTCCTGGCGGTGTACCTGAAGGGCAACCTGAACATCAACCAGGAGACCACCGCCGCCAGCTCGGTCACGAAGATCATCGACGACGCCCACTTCCAGAACGTCACGACCATCACCACCGGCGTCCCCGCCCTCCTCGAGACGATCAACAACTACCTGAAGCACGGCATCACGGTGCTGGCCCTGGCGGCGGCGGCCATCATGGTGGCGATCCTGCTGCTGTCGTTCACGGTGCGGTGGCGGCTGCTCGCCTTCGCCATCGTGGCCGTGGGCCTCGTGTGGGGATTCGGACTGGTGGGGTACTTCCACGTCCCACTCACCCTGGCCACCATCGCCGCGCTCCCGGTGTTGCTCGGCGTGGGCATGGACTATTCGATCCAGATGCATTCGCGCATCGAGGAGGAGGTCGTCCTCGATCGCGCCGCCCACCCCATCCAGGCCGCGGCGCGCGGGCTCGGCCCGGCCCTGCTGGTGGTGACGTTCGACGCCGTGTTCGCCTTCGCCGCCCTGTGGTTCGCCAAGACGCCGGCCATCCGGGAGTTCGGCTCGCTGCTCGTCATCGGCATCATCGCCGTGTGCTTCTGCAGCCTGATCGCCACGTTGGCGGTGCTCGGCATCCGCGAGTACAAGTCGCCCACCAAGGGCAAGGACTTCAGCCAGGGCCGGCTCAGCCGGTTGGTGGCGTTCCTGGGCAGCGTCCCCCAGCGCTTCGCCATCCCCCTGGCGGTGCTGAGCGTCATCGTCCTGCTGTCGGGCATCGCCCTCGAGGGGCGCCTGAAGCTCCAAACCGACCCCATCTCGTGGGTGAACCCGCAGTCACAGGCGATCAAGAACCTCGACACCCTGAAGGCGAAGACGGGCTCGGACAACGAGCTGGCCATGCGCATCTCCACCGACCACCCGTGGAGCAACCAGACCGTCGACTACGTCGTGAAGTTCTCCCGCGACCTGCAGGCCAAGTACCCGAACTTCCTCTACCCCGGGGCCGGCCTCATCAACAGCGTCGACCAGTTCCTCACCGAGCCGGGCATGATCGACATCCCCCCACGGGCACCGAGATGAAACAGATCTACGACATCGCCCCCCCGGGGCTCCGCAAGACGACGGTGGCGGACAACGGCGGCGCCCTCAACGTCATCTTCCTGGGCCGCACTGACACCCTCGACGACCTCCAACCGGTGGTGAAGGACCTCGAAGGCGGCATCAACCCGCCCCCCGGTATCAGCGTCGCCCCCGGTGGCATCGCCACCGTCGGGGTGGGGCTCATCCAGAACCTAGAGAAGTCCCGCGTCCAGCTCACCTACCTGGCGCTGTTGTTCGTGGGCGCCTTCCTCACCATCCGGCTGCGCAGCCTGATCCGGGCCCTGCTTTCGCTCGTACCGGTGCTGGTGGCAGTAGGGGCGGTGTCGCTGATCGCCGTCGGGTTCGGGTTGAAGCTGAGCCCCGTGACGGCGGTGGCCGGTCCGTTGGTGGTGGCGGTGTGCACGGAATTCACGTCACTGATCCTGTTGCGCTTCGTGGAGGAACGGGCCCGGGGTCTCGCACCGCGTGAGGCCATGGACGCCACCGCACGGCGCACCGGTCGGGCATTCATGGTGTCGGGCATGACGGCGGTGGCGGGCGTGGCCACCCTGGGCCTGTCGTCGATGCCGCTTCTCAGCGAGTTCGGCGTCATCGTGGCCATCAACGTGTCGGTGGCGCTGTTCAGCGCGCTGGTGGTGCTGCCACCGATCCTGGTGTGGGCCGACGGCCACAACTGGGTGTCGCGCGGGTTGCTCAAGAACAAGCCCCAGCCCTACCAGACCCTCGAGGAGGAGCTGGCCCAGATCCAGTCCGCCTTCCATCCCCAGGCGGCCGCCGGCGGCAATGGCCCGGTGAGCCAGGCGCAGACCGTGGGGGCCTACGCCGCCCCCAGTCAGGCCGCGCCGCCCTATCCGGGCGCGGCCACCCCGGTCACCGCCGCGCCCATCCCCGTCACCGCCGCCCCTTCCCATCCACAGGTGGCGGCGCCGGTCCATGCCCAGGTGCCGGTCCAGGCGCAGGCGCCCTCCCCGTTCGTGGCGCAGGCCCCCGTCCAAGCCGCCCCGCCGCCACCGGCTGCACCGGTGACCGCCGCGCAGGTGGCGGCGCCACCTCCTCCACCGCCTGCCCCTGTGGCCGCCGCGCCCGCCCCGCCGGCTCCGCCTGTGACGGCGCCCCACGTCGCCGCGCCACCCCCACCCCCGCCCCCGCCCGCACCGGCGCCGGCGCCAACACCCGCGCCGGTCTCGGCGGCTCCGGCCACCAACAACTCCCACCCGCCCGAGCCCGCGGCGGCGCCGCAGGGTTTGTGGGCGGTACCACCCGACAGCGCCGGCTGAGCCCTTCGCGCACACCCGGCGCAGACGACCGCCGGAGGAACCGCGGTCGGGCGCGCCGGCCCTGGGCGCGCCGAGGATCAGAGATACAGGCCGGTCCCGCTGTCGATGCGCTCGGACGCCACGGCGTGGACGTCGCGCTCACGCAGGATGACGTACTCGTCGCCCTGCACCTCCACCTCGAAGCGGTCGTCGGGGTTGAACAGCACCTTGTCGCCCACCTTGATGGAGCGCACGTGGGGCCCGACCGCCACCACCTCGGCCCACAGCAACCGGCGCGACACCTGGGCGGTGGCGGGGATCAGGATCCCGGCGCGGGAGCGGCGCTCGCCTTCGGACACCGGCTGCTGCGCCAGCACGCGGTCGGCGAGCATGGTGATGGGCTGCTTGGGCGCGCTCGACGGCGGGGGCGTCTTGGACGAGGGTGTCACGACCGCACCGTAGCCCATCGGGTCCGACGCTCCCGGGCCCACACCGCCGCGTCCCGCCCCGGACGCGTGGCGCGTCGGGTGCGACCCGGGCGCGGCGAGGTGCTCACCGCCCGCCGCCGTCGACGGGGTCCGGCGGTCGCACGAGCACTCCGTGCGCAGCGAGGAAGTCCTTGGCCTCGGCCACCGTGTGCTCGCGCCGGTGGAAGATCGACGCGGCCAGCACGGCATCGGCGCCGCCCGCCACCGCCCCTTCGACGAGGTGCTCGAGGGTCCCCACGCCCCCCGAGGCGACGACCGGCACGCTCACCCGGTCCACCACCGTCCGGGTGAGCGCCACGTCGAACCCCAGACGGGTGCCGTCGCGGTCCATGGAGGTGAGCAGGATCTCGCCTGCGCCGAGGGCGGTGCACTGCTCCACCCACTCGAGCACGTCCCTGCCCGTCGCCGTGCGCCCGCCGTGGGTGTAGACCTCCCAACCGCCCGAGGGCCGGCTGCGGGCGTCGACGGCCACCACCACGCACTGCGAGCCGAACTCGTCGGCCAGGAGCGCCACCACGTCGGGCTGGAGGATCGCCGCGGTGTTGATGGCCACCTTGTCGGCACCGGCGCGCAGCAGGCGGCGGGCGTCGTCGGGTGCACGCACGCCACCGCCCACGGTGAAGGGGATGAACACCTGCTCGGCGGTGCGGCGCACGACGTCGACCATCGTGTCGCGCTCGTGCGCCGACGCGGTGATGTCGAGGAAGACGAGCTCGTCGGCGCCCTCGGCGTCATAGCGCGCCGCCAGCTCCACCGGATCCCCGGCGTCGACCAGGTCGACGAAACGGACGCCCTTCACCACCCGGCCCGCGTCCACGTCGAGACAGGGGATCACCCGGACGGCGCGCACGCGGCGATCGCCTCCTCCACGGTCAGGGCCCCTTCGACCAGGGCGGTCCCCACGATGGCACCGGCCAGGCGGCGGCCCCCCTCGCACAGGCGTGCCAGCGCCTCGAGGTCCGCCGCGTTGCGCACCCCGCCCGAGGCCACCACGGGCAGCGCGGCTGCATCCGAAGCACGGCACCGAGGCCGTCGAGATCGGGCCCCTGGAGCATCCCGTCACGGTCGATGGCGGTGACCACCACCGCCCCCACCTCGACGTCGGCCAGTCCCTCGAGCACCTCCGCCAGCGGCGACCCGCTCCCCTGCTCCCAGCCCCGCACGGCGAGCTCGGCCCCGGCCCCGCGATGGTCGAGACCGACCGCCACCCGGCCCGGGTAGCGCTCGGCCAGGGCCCGCACCACGCCGGGCGACTCCACCGCGGCGGTGCCCATCACCACCGCGCCACGCCCTCGTCGAGAAGCGCCACGGCGTCGGCCTCGGTGCGGATGCCCCCGCCCACCTGCACCCGCACGTCCAGGGCACGCGCCACGGCCAGGACGTCGGTCCCGGTTGACGGGCGCGCCGCTGCGGGCGGCGTCGAGGTCGACGACGTGCACCCACGTCGCGCCGCCGGCCACGTAGGAGCGCGCCAGAGAGAGCGGGTCGCCGTAGGTGCGGACCCGGCCGAAGTCCCCCTGCACCAGACGCACGGCGCCACCCTGTGCAGATCGATGGCGGGAAGAGCTCCACCGCTCAGGCGAGGCGCGCCGGGGCCGCGCACCGGGCCACGAAGTTGGCGAGGATGGCGAGGCCGACGGTGCCGGACTTCTCCGGGTGGAACTGCGTGCCCCACACCGCACCGCGCTCGGCCGCGGCCACCACCGGCCCCCCGTAGTCGCACGTGGCCACCACGTCGTCGCCCCCTTCGGGGGCGTAGGAGTGCACGAAGTACACCCAGGGCCGCTCGGCCAGCCCGGCCAGGAGCCCGCCGTCGCCGCCGGGCCGGGCCACGAGCTGGTTCCACTGCATCTGGGGACGCTTCACCCCGGGGGCAGGGCGCGCACCACCCCGTCGAGCACGCCCAGACCGGGCGTGGCGGGGGCCTCCTCGGACCCTTCGTAGAGCAGCTGGAACCCGATGCAGATGCCCAGGAACGGCACGCCGCGGGCCAGGGCGTCGTCGACCACGGCGACGAGCCCGCTGGCGCGCAGGGCTTCGGCGCAACGGCCGAAGGCCCCCACGCCGGGAAGCACGATCCCCGCCGCCCCGGCGGCGTCATCCGGATCGGTGACGAGACGGGCGTCGGCGCCCAGGTGGACGAGCGCCTTGTGGGCCGAGGCCAGGTTGCCGATGCCGTAGTCGAGGACGGCGATGCCGCCCCGCCCTTCGTCGGTCCGGTGCGCCGGCGTCGCCCAGGGTGCCCTTGGTGGACGGCACCCCGCCACCTTCCACCCGCACGGCGTCGCGCAGGCACCGGGCCACCCCTTGAACGACGCCTCCAGGATGTGGTGCGTGTTCTTCCCCGTCACCAGGCGCACGTGCAGCGTGATGCCGGCCGCGGTGACGAGCGCCCGCCAGAACTCCTCCGCCAGCTGGGGATCGAACGGCGGCGACGCCGAGCGGCGGCGTGTCGGGGGCGAAGGCCACGTCGTAGGCGAGATAGGGCCGGCCCGAGATGTCGAGGGCCACCTCCACGAGCGCCTCGTCGAGCGGAAGGGCGATCGAGGCGAAGCGGCGGATGCCGGCCTTGTCGCCGAGCGCGGCGGCCAGGGCCTCGCCCAGGACGATGCCGACGTCCTCCACCGTGTGGTGGGCGTCGACGTGGAGGTCACCGCTGGCCCGCACGGCGAGGGCCAGCCCGCCGTGCCGGCCGAGCTGGGACAGCATGTGGTCGAAGAAGGGCAGGCCGGTCTCCACCTGCACCGAGCCGGCGTCCCGCCCGGCCCGGCGCCGTCCAGGTCGAGCTCGACCTCGATGGCGGTCTCCGCCGTGCGCCGCTGGCGGCTGGACCGGCGCTCACGTGCCTCGCTCATCCGCCCAGGTTAGGCGGCGGCCCGACCGGTGCCCGACGACGGCCGGACTACCGGGGTGGCACGCCCAGCCCGGCGCGCAGCGCCTCCAAGAAGCGGTCGTTCTCCTCGGGCGTGCCCACCGTCACCCGCAGGCACTCGTCGAGGCCTGGCCACGCCGAGCAGTCGCGCACGAGCACCGACCGCTCGAGCAGCGCCTGCCAGACTTCGGTGGCGGCCCGACGCGTGGGCCGGAAGAGGATGAAGTTGGCGTCCGACGGCCACGACTCCACCTCGAGCTCGGCCAGGGCAGCGGCGATGCGTCCCCGCTCCTCGGTGATGAGCGCCGCCCGCTCCTCCATGGCATCGACGTAACGCAGCGCCAGCCGTCCGGCCGCCTGCTTGACGGCGTCGAGGTGGTACGGCAGGGCCACCGACGCGCACGCCGCCACCACGGCGGGATCGGCCACGAGGTAGCCGAGGCGGCACGCCGCCATCGACCACGTCTTGGAGAAGGTGCGCACCACCACCAGACGCTCGCTGCCCGGTGCGTCGCCCACCGCCAGGTCGAGCGCGCTCCACGGCGCGAACTGCCCGTAGGCCTCGTCCACCACCACCAGGCCGGGGGCGAGGTCGAGGACGCGCGCCACCACCTCGGGCGGTTCGGCCCGTCCCGTGGGGTTGTTGGGGGAACACAGGAACGTGATGACCGGCTGCGACGCCGCCAGCACGGTCGCCCACGGTGCCGAGATCGAGGGCGTGGTCCGCCCTGCGCCACCCGCTCACCACTGTGGTGGCGGTGAGGGCGGCGATGTGGCGGTGCAGCGCGTAGGTCGGCTCGAACAGCGCGCGCGGCGCCCCGGACCGCCGTAGGCGAGCAGCAGGCACTGCAGCACCTCGTTGGAGCCGTTGCCACAGAAGATCCGCTCCGGGCCCACCCCGTGCAGCTCCCCCAGCGCGGCCCGCAGCGCCGACGCGTCGCGGTCGGGGTAGCGGTTGAAGTCGATGCGCCCGATCTCGGCCGCGAGCTCCTCCACCCACTGCGCCGGGGGCGCCAGGGGCGACTCGTTGGTGTTGAGGCGCACCTCCACCTCGACCTGGGGGGAGTGGTAGCCCGACAGCTCGGCCAGGTCGGGGCGCACCGGCACGGAACCGCCGGCGGCGCGCCCGGTCACGAACCGGCGCCGTCGGCGCGTGCCCGGGCGGCTCGGCGTCGGCGCGCAGCGACACCGAGGCGCTGTGGGCGGGCAGTCCCTCGGCATCGGCGATGGACATGACGTAGGGGGCGAGGGCGGCGAGCGCCTGGGCGTCCATGGACACGGCGTGGATGTGGGTGCGGAAGTCGTCGACGCGCAGCGCCGAGGCGAACCGGGCGGTGCGGGCCGTGGGAAGGACGTGGTTGGGACCGGCGACGTAGTCCCCCACGCTGGCCGGGGCGTAGGGACCGAGGAAGACCGCCCCCGCGCAGCGCACCAGGGGCAGCAGCGCCTCGGCCCGCTCCACCAGCAGCTCCAGGTGCTCGGGGGCCACGGCGTTGGCCAGGGACAGCGCCTCCTCGGGCCCGTCCACCACGGCCGAGAACCCGCCCGAGCCCAAGGTGGCCTCGAGGTCCGAGCGCCGGGGCGAGGCCGCCACCAGCCGGTCGACCTCGGCCTCGATGGCCGCGGCGGTGGTGTCGGACCACGTCACCAGCCACGCCAGGCCGTCGGGACCGTGCTCGGCCTGAACCACCACGTCGATGGCGGCCCACGCCACCGGGGTGGCGTCGTCGGCCACCACGACCACCTCGGAGGGACCGGTGAAGGCGGAGGGGACCCCCACGATCCCCGACACCTGGCGCTTGGCCTCGGCCACGTAGCGATTGCCCGGCCCCACGATGACGTCCACGGGGCGCACCGTCTCGGTGCCGAAGGCCATGGCCGCAACCGCCTGGGCGCCCCCGATGCGGTACACCTCGTCCACGCCGGCGATGGCCGCCGCCGCCAGCGACTCGGGCGCCACCTTGCCGTCCGGTCCGGGGGGACGCACAGGACGAGCTCGGGCACCCCCGCCACCCTGGCGGGGGCGGCGCACATGAGCACGGTGGAGGGGTACCGGGCGCGTCCGCCCGGCGCGTACATCCCGGCGCGGGCCACGGGCCGGACGAGGTGGTGCACGACCATGCCGCCGTCCACGAAGTCGGGCGGCGCCCCCGGCTCGTTGCGGTGGTAGGCGAGGATGCGCTCGTCGGCCACCTCGAGGGCGCGGCGCAGCGTGGGGTCGAGGGTGCGCAGGGCCTCGCCGATCTCGGCCGCCGGCACGCGCAGCTCGCCGATGTCGACGCCGTCGAAACGCGACGTGAGGGCCCGCACGGCCGCGTCGCCACCGCGTCGCACCTCCTCCAGCACGGCGCGCACGGCGTCGCTCGGGAAGGCGGACTCGGCGCCCGGACGCGGCAGGGCCCCCGCCATCTCGGCGGCGGGGACACCGCGCAGGTCGAGGCGTCGCAGGGGCACGGGCCCTCAAGGGTACTCGGGCGCCTGTGCCCTCCTGCCCTGGTGGGAAGGGGCGAGGGACCGAGCCGCGGACCGAGCGGGGCAGCGGTGTCGCACCGGTGTCGCCGATACGCCATCATCGCGACATGGCCGCCCCCCTGGCAGAACTGTCGTCGCTCGCCACCGCCCTCGAGGAGCTGCGCCAGCGCGTGGCGGGCATCGCCGACCGGTCGGCGGCCGAGCACGACGACGAGACGGCGTCGGAGCTCTTCGCCGTGGAGCGCGCCCTGATCGGTGCGGGCCGGCGCCTGGGGCGCATCGCCGCCTCACCCCGCCGGCGGCACTGAGCGCCACCGGCTTCGAACGCTGCGCCGGGCGGAGCTGCACGAGCGCTGCCCCGGGGACGCCCAAACGCGGCGACGGCGCCCCGCAGGGGCGCCGTCGCGGGAGCGGGCCAGGCGGCGGATCCCGGCCGTGCTCGGCGGAACCAATTGGCGGGAACCGGTTCCGTGCCCTCCTACAACACCACGGCCACCCCCGCCCTTCCAACCACGAGTGCCAAAACTTCAGCCCAACTCGGCCCGCAGCGGCAGGCGCGCCGAAGGGCAGAGGTCGACCAGGACGCACTCCCCGCACAACGGGGTGCGGGCCTTGCACACCCGGCGGCCGTGGAGGATGAGGCGCAGTGACAGCGGCCCCCGCTCGTCGGGGGGGACGAGGGCGTCGAGGTCACGCTCCACCTTCACCGGGTCGTTCTCCTCGGTGAGGCCCAGGCGCCGGGCCAGGCGTCCCACGTGGGTGTCGACGGGCAGCCCGGGCAGGCCCAGGGCCACGCTGCGCACGACGTTGGCCGTCTTGCGCCCGACCCCGGGCAGCGAGGTGAGGTCCTCCATGGACGAGGGGACCTCGCCCCCGAAGCGCTCGCTCACGGCCTGCGCCATGCCCGACAGGCTCCGGGCCTTGGCCCGGAAGAACCCGGTGGAGCGGATGCGCTCTTCCAGGTCGTCGAGGGGTGCGGCGGCGAGGGCCTCGGGGGTTGGATAGGCGGAGAAGAGACCGGGGGTGACCATGTTCACCCGCTCGTCGGTGCACTGCGCCGAGAGGATCGTGGCCACGAGGAGCTGGAAGGGCCCGTCGTGGGAGAGGGCGCACAGCTCGTCGGCGGTGCCGGGGTACAGAAGGGCCAGGCGGGCCATCACCTCACGCGCCCGGCCGCGCAGTGATCGGGGGCGTGCCACCGCCTCAGGCTACCGACCGCCCCCGGTCGCCCCCATCCCGGTCGCCCCTCGCCCGTCACCGCGTTCCCGATCCCACCCTTCCCGACCGCACCCATCCCGATCGCCGGGCCGCGGCCCGGTAGCCTCCCGGTCCGATGCACCACGTCGAGGTCAAGCGGCGCATGGGCGAGTCCGACATCGCCGAGGTCTCCCAGCTCCTCCACGAGGCGCTGGTCGCCGACGGGCACTACCCCCTCGGGGAGCACAAGTGGCTCGACCTCGTCCACGGCGGGCGCCACGGGTTCGCCGGGTTCGTGGCCCGCGACGGCGTGGGCGGTCCCCTGCTCGGCTACGCGCAGGTGAGCCAGGGGCACGGCACGTGGGGTGTGGAGGTGGTGGTGCGCCCCGAGCACCGCCGGGCCGGCGAGGCGGTGGGCACGAGCCTGCTGTCGGCCGCGCTCGACGAGATCCGGGACCAGGGGGGCGGCCACGTGCATCTGTGGGTGCCCAAGCCCACGCCCGACAGCGACGCCATGGCGGCGTCGTGCGGGCTGCACCGCGGTCGCGACCTCTACCAGATGCGCCGGCCGCTGCCGGTCGAGGGCGCCGGCGTCACCGTCGCCACACGGCCCTTCGAGCCCGGGCGCGACGAGGAGTCGTGGCTGGCGGTCAACAACCGGGCCTTCGCCGCCCATCCCGAGCAAGGGGGCTGGACGCTCGACACGCTTCGCGAACGCGAGGCCGAAGCCTGGTTCGATCCCGCCGGGTTCCTCCTCCACGAGCGCGACAGGCGGCTGGCCGCGTCGTGCTGGACCAAGGTCCACCACGACACGCAGCCGCCGCTGGGCGAGATCTACGTCATCTCCGTCGACCCCGACTTCCAGGGTCTCGGCCTGGGCCGCGCCCTGGTGCTGGCCGGCCTGGCGCACCTGTCGTCACAGGGCCTCACCGTGGGCATGCTCTACGTGGACGCCGACAACGTCACCGCCGTGCACCTCTACCGGGCGCTCGGCTTCGACATCGACCACACCGACCGCGCCTACACCACCGACGTGGGTCCCCCCGACTGACGGTCCCCCCGACTGACGGTCAGCGAACGCCGGTACCGACCCCCACCGCCACCCCGATGCCGTAGAGGATGGCGGCGACGCACGCCACCGTGGCGAGCTGGGACACCCCCCACCGCCACCACACGCCCCGGGCCGAGATCCCCTTGGCCGCGCCCAGCGCGAAGGCGGCGACCCCGCCCAGGATGATCGAGCCCGACACCGCCACGGTGCCGCGCGAGAAGAACCACGGCACGAGGGGCACGAGGGCGCCGAGGGCGAAGGTGACGAAGGACGACGCCGCGGCCTGCACCGGGTTGCCGAGCGAGCCGGGATTGATGCCGAGCTCTTCACGGGCGTGGGTCTCGAGGGCGATCTCCGGCGTGCGCATCATCTCCGTGGCGAGCTGCCGGGCCACGGCGGGATCGATGCCGCGCTTCTCGTAGATGTGCACGAGCTCGCGCCGCTCGCCCTCGGGGCGGTGGTCGATCTCATGGCGCTCGAGATCGAGCTCCCTTTGGAACAGCGCCCGCTGGAAGCGCATGGAGCTGAACTCCCCCGCCGCCATGGAGAACGCTCCGGCCACGAGCCCCACCACACCGACGAGGCGGATCACCCCGGGCCCCGGGCTCGCCCCCACCACGCCCAGCACCACGCTGACGTTGGTGAGCAGACCGTCCTGCATGCCGAAGACCGCGGCCCGGGCGGCACCGGCCTGGACGTCGCGGTGATGGTGGTCGACGCCCGTGCCGTCCGGCGCCGGCCGGCGGCTCGGGTGCGAGGCCGACACCCGGCGCCCGAACAGCCCGGCCGGGCCGCCGTCGCGACCCGGTGCACGCGTGGTGCTCACGCCCCGAGCCTAGCGACCGAGGTGGAGGCCTTCGCGCGTCCGGGCCTGCAAGAATGGCCGGATGGCCGGATCCCGTCGCTGGTTCGACAACTCCCAGCCCCAGACCCTGCAAGGGGCTGTGATGCTGTCCTATCTGGTGGCCGCCTTCGGCATCCTCGACATCCTCCGCGGTGCCTACCCGGCGGCCGAGCTCGTGCCCATCGGCTTGGGGGTGGCCGGCTACGCCGTGGCAAACGAGCACCGCTGGGGCTGGCGCGTGGGCGTGGTGCTGGCGCTGTTCAACGCCATCGTCTACGCCTACGTGCTGTACCTGGCCCACGGGCTCGGTGCCTACATCGTGATCCAGTGCCTCGTGAACCTTTTCTTCGGCGTGGTCCTCCTGGCGCTGTACCTCCACCCCCAGAGCCGCGAGTACCAGCGCATCTGGTTCAGGTAGCGCCTGCGGCGCACGTGTCGGCGCAGGCCGCGTAATGTCGCGGCCATGACCACGACCGTCTCGAGCATCGACGCACTGCACGGCCTCTCCGGCACCCACATGGGCTGGTCCGACTGGCACGTCGTCGACCAGAAGCAGGTGAACCTCTTCGCCGACGCCACCGGCGACCACCAGTGGATCCACGTCGACCCCGAGCCGCGCCGCCGCCGGGCCGTTCGGCACCACGATCGCCCACGGCTACCTGACGCTGTCGCTCATCCCGGCCATCCTCCACGAGGTGGTGGCGGTGCAGGGCTTCACCTTCGGCGTCAACTACGGGTGCAACAAGGTCCGCTTCCCCTCGCCGGTCAAGGTCGGCTCGAAGATCCGCCTGGGGGCGGCCGTCGCCTCGGTGGAGGACGTGGGCACGGGTGCGGTCCAGGTCGTGCTGGACGTCACCATCGAGACCGAGGGCTCCGACAAGCCCGCCTGCGTGGCCCAGGTGGTCTACCGCTACACCTTCTGACCCGTCCCTCGCGCCGGCGCAGCCCGGACCGGGTCGTCTGCGCCGGCAGGGCCGCGCTCACAGGGGCAGCGCGCCCGTGGCCGTGCGGGTGGTGCCGTGCTCCTTGTAGGCGGCGATGGCGGCCTCGGCCACCCGCCACTTGTGGATCTCGTCGGCGCCGTCGGCGAAGCGGCTCCAGCGGGCCTGGAGGAGCATGTCGGCCAGGGGCGAGTCCTTGGAGTAGCCCAGGGCGCCGTGGACCTGCACGGCCCGGTCGATCACCCGCCACAGCGTGTTGGCCACGTGGTGCTTGGCCATCGACACCTCGGTGGTGAACGGAGCCCGTGCTCCACCAGGTAGGCGGCATGGAGCACCATGAGCTTGGCCTGGTACAGCTCGATGGCCGAGTCGCTCACGAGCCACTGGATGCCCTGCTTCTCCGACAAGAGCGAGCCGTGGGCGAAGCGCTCGGTGGCGCGGCCCACCATCAGATCGAGGGCCGTCTCGATCTGCCCCAGCCAGCGCATGCAGTGCGCCAGGCGGGCCGGTCCCAGGCGGTACTGGCCCAGACGGTGTCCCTGGCCCCGCTCGCCCAGGCGGTTGGCGTCGGGCACCCGCAGGTCGGTGATGCGGATCTCGCAGTGGTTGTGACTGCCCGACATGGTCTCGATGTCGCGCACGATCTCCCACCCCTCGGAGGGCACGTCCACGATGAAGGCCGTGGTGGCGGCCTGGGGCACCTCGGGATCGTCCTCGGTGCGGGCGAGCAGGATGGCGAAGCCCGCCCCTCTGGCGCCGCTTATGAACCACTTGTGGCCGTTCACGATCCAGCTGTCGCCGTCGGGAACGGCCCGGGTCCGCATGAGGGTCGGATCCGACCCCGCCACCTCGGGCTCGGTCATGGCGAAGCACGACCGCAGGGTGCCCTCGCACATGGGCCGCAGGTAGCGCTCCTTCTGCTCCTCGGTCCCCCAGTGCAGCAGCGTGTGCATGTTCCCCTCGTCGGGGGCGTGGCAATTGATGACGTAGGACCCGAAGCGCGTCGTCGCCGCCTCGGCCGACACCGCCGCCAGCGCGGTCGGGCCCAGCCCCATCCCTCCCCACGCCGGCGGCATGTGGGGCATCCACAAGGCGAGCGCACGGGCACGTGCCCGCAACCGGTCGAGCTCGGCCCGCCATTCGGCGCGTCCCGATCCCTCGGCCACGAGGCGCTCCTCGGTGAGGCGCACCTCCTCGCCCATGAAGTCCCGCATGCCGAGACCGCGCCTGCTCGACGTCGTCGGGGAAGGTGAAGTCGATGGCCATGGGCGGCAGTCTTCCATCGCACGCCGGCTGCCACCTGCGCCGGGTCAGGTCCCTTCACCCGCTCCCGGCGTCGGGTCAGGCCCCCGTGCCCTGCTCGTGGCGGGGCCGTCCCTCGGCCGCGGCCCGTGCTTCGACCCGCCGCACCGCCGACGCCACCACCTCGGGCACGTCACGCGGCACGAAGTGCCCGGTCCGGGCCACGGTCACGAGCTCGCTGCCGCCGATGGCGGCGGCGATGCCGGCCGACACGGCGGGAGGCACCACCACGTCCCACGACCCGGTGATGACGACGGTGGGGGCCTGCACCGAGGCGAGCGCCGCCTCCACCGACCCGATCTCGCGCAGCAAGGTGCGCTGCTCGGTCACGAAGCTGTGCCACACCCGCCGGCCCAACTGCGTCGAGGTGGCCCGGTAGGTGTCGTCGGGCAGGCTGGCCTGCAGCCACTGCAACGGGGTGGCCGTCCCGGTGCCCGCCACACGGCGCAGGCGGGGCAGGACGCGCCCCAGGGCGAAGAGCCCCACGGCGCTGATGGCCTCGCCCATGACCGGCAGCGGCCAGGACGCGGTCCATGTTGCCCAGGCTTCCGGCCAGCCCTGTCGACCCCACGAGCACGAGCCCCGCCACCAGCTCGGGGTGGGTGGCCGCCAGCACGATGGCGATGCCCCCGCCGTAGCTGTGGCCCACCACCGTGGCCGGTGCCGCGCCGCGCTCGACGAGCAGCTCGGCCAGGAGGGCGGCGTTCCCGGCGATGGTGTCCGGCTCGTCGCCGCTGCGGCCGTAGCCGGGGCGGTCGACGAGCAGGACGCGGTGATCGCCGAGCCGGGCGGCGACCGCCTCCCAGTCGCCTCCCAGGCCGGGCTGCCCGTGGACCATGAGCACCGGGCGCCCCCGGCCCCGGTCAACGACGAAGGGGGCGGGCAAGCTCGTCCTCTCCCTCGCCGGCAGGCGCGGGGCGCGCTCTGCGTGTCTGGTCGTCGTGCCCGCCCGTCTGGCCATCGGGTGCCCGCCCCGGCCCGGCGGGCCGGGCGGCGGGGATCTCGACGGTGACGAGCACCCCCTCCCCGGGGGCGGTGTCGATCCGGGCCACACCCCCGTGGGCCGACGCCAGGGCGGCCACGATGGACAGGCCGAGGCCGGTTCCCTCCCCGGTACGGGCCTCGCTGCCCCGGTAGAACCGGTCGAAGACCCGCGCCGCCTGCTCGGCATCGAGCCCCTGGCCCCGGTCCGCCACGCCCAGCACGGCCATCTCTCCACGGCGCCGCACCGTGACGTGGACGGAGGTGCCCTCGGGGGTGTGCACCCCGGCGTTGCGCAGCAGGTTGTCGACGATCTGGCGCAGCCGGGCCCCGTCGCCGGTCACCACCACCGTGTCGTCGAGGTCGGCGGTGATGGGGTGGCGGCCGTCGTGGATCCGCCATGCCTCCACCGCCTCGGACACCACCCGGGCCAGGTTCACCGGCGCCTGCTCGAGGGGGCGGCCCTGGTCCAGACGGGCCAGCAGGAGCAGGTCGTCGACGAGAAGGCTCATGCGCGACGCCTCGTTCTCGATACGCTCCGCCGCCCGGCGCCGGGCCTCCTCGGAGTCGAACGCCCCCTTGCGCAACAGCTCGGCGTAGCCCCGGATCGACGTCAGCGGGGTGCGCAGCTCGTGCGACGCATCGGCCACGAAGCGCCGCAGACGGGCTTCGGACGACGTCCGCTCCCCGAACGCGGCCTCGATCTGGCTCAGCATGCCGTTGAGGGCGGTGCCCAGGCGGCCCACCTCGCTGTGGCGGTCGGTGCGGCGGATGCGGCGTGTGAGGTCGCCGTGCCCGATGGCGTCGGCCGTCTCGGTCATGTCGTCCAGGGGACGCAGCCCGGCCCGCACGATCCACAGGGCGAGCAGGAGCAGCGCCACGATGACGACGGTGGACACGATCAGCTCGACGTGGGTGAGCGAGGACAGCGTCTCGGCCGTGGGGTCGAGGGAGATGGCGGTGACGAGGACCCCGCCCGGCACGGTGACGGCCTGGGCCCGGTAGTTGACGCCGGGCGACCCCGCCGCGCCGAGGTCGGTGGACGGGCCCTCCGGGACGTACGGGCCATGGCGGCGCCCGAACACGTTCACGGGGGGCAGGTCCTGGACGTGCAGGCGGCCGGTGATCACGGGGGCGGGATCGGGATGGTCCGGGGTCCCCGACGGGTCACGGAACAACACCGCCCCCCGGCTCGACCGGACCTCGACGTAGACGTCGGAGCTGAGGCGGGCCGCCAGGCTGGCGCTGTTCAGGCGCGGGGCGCGCGCCGTGCCCGCCGGGGGCACGAACGACGGCCCCTCGGCGGACGGGGAGGGAGGAGGTGCGTGCAGCTCCGCCAGCCACTTGCCGGGATCGGTGTGCGGGGTGCGGTCCCCGGCTCGCAGATCACGGGAGTAGACCTCGCCGATGTAGTTGTACGCCTGGCTCTGCGAGGCCTCGATCTGCTCGTCGAGCCGGCCGAGGAGGAACGACCGCTCCGACGACGACGTGACCACGTCGGTGGTGATGAGGCCCGCCACGAGCAGGACGAGCATGCCGAGCACGAGCCGGCGCCTCAGCGACACGCTTGTCCCCCCTCGGAGGGAGCCACCCGGTGCGACACGTTGCGGCCCACGTTATTCCTTGTCCCGCGGCAGGCGCAGCGTGTAGCCGACGCCGCGGATGGTGTGGATGAGCGGAGGCGAGAAGCAGTCGACCTTCTTGCGCAGGTAGCTGATGTAGGTCTCCACGATGTTGGGATCGCCGTCGAAGTCGTAGTGCCACACGTTGTCCAGGATCTCGGCCTTCGACAGCACGCGACGGGCGTTCTCGAGCAGGTACCGCAACAGGTTGAACTCGGTCGCCGTGAGGTCGACGAGGGCGCCCTGGCGCCACACCTCGTGGGTCTCGTCGTCCATCTCGAGGTCGGCGAACTGCAGCCGCTCCCCGCCGCGGTCCGGGGCGGTGCGGCGGAGGACGGCGTGGATGCGGGCCACCAGCTCGTCGAGGCTGAAGGGCTTCGTGACGTAGTCGTCCCCGCCGGCGGTGAGGCCGCCCACCTTGTCCTCGGTGGCGTCGCGGGCGGTGAGGAACAGCACCGGGGTGCGCACCCCCTGGGCCCGCAACCGCCGGCACACCTCGGTGCCCTCGATGTCGGGCAGCATGATGTCCAGCAGGACCAGGTCGTGCGCGCCCTGCTCGGCCCGGGAGAGCGCCTCGCCCCCGGTGGCGGCGGTGTCCACCGTGAACCCCTCGAAGCGAAGCGCCGCGCCGAGCAGGTCGGTGATGTACGGCTCGTCGTCGACCACGAGGATCCGGGTGGGGCCGCTCGCCCATGTTCTCAGATGGGGGGTCCCGGTTCGCCACGGACGACGGCGCCCGCCGCGGGCTCGTGGCCGGCCGCCGTCGCTAGGCCGGGGGCCGGGTCGGGCCGGCCGCGGGCGGCGGCCGCCGCTCACGGCCCGTGCGGCCCGCCGCATGGCCCACCACGTCACGAGCAGGGAGCGCCTCGACCACGATGGACATGGACATCTTCGACTTGCCCTCGACCCGGTCGACGAATCGGATGGGGATCTCGGTCACCCGTGCCCCCGTGCTCGAGGACCCGGTGCACCATCTCGATCTGGAACCCGTAGCCCTCGGCCCGCACCCCGGTCAGGTCGATGCGGCGCAGGACCTCGGCCCGGTCGGCGCGGAACCCCGACGTCGAGTCGGTGACGTGCAGGCCGAGCAGAGCGGCGGCGTAGATGTTCCCGCCCTGCGACAGCAGGCGCCGGTGCCGGCGCCAGTTGGGGATCGACCCGCCCGGGACGTAGCGCGAGCCGATGACGAGGTCGTAGCCCTCCGACAGCGGGGCCACCAGGGCGGGAAGGGCCTCGGGCTCGTGCGACAGGTCGGCGTCCATCTCCACGAAGGCGTCCCAGCCCCGCTCGAGGCCCCACGTGAACCCCGCCCGGTAGGCGCTGCCCAGGCCGGCCTTGGCCGTGCGCCGCAGGACGTCGATCCTCCCGAGCTCGGGCTCCCAGCTTCTCGGCCATGTCGGCCGTGCCGTCGGGGCTGCCGTCGTCGACCACCAGCACACCGGCGTCGGGGAGGGCGGCCCGGATCCGGGGCAGGACGTGATCGATGTTCTCCGATTCGTTGTAGGTGGGGAGCACGACCAGGACACGCACGGGCGGCAGCTTAGGTGACCGAGCTGGGGTCGCCGACCTTGCCCACGATCTCCAGCTGCGCCTGGGGAGAGGTCGACTGCCACACCTCCCGCACGATCACCTGGATGGACCCGGCCACCGGGATGGCGAGCAGGGTGCCCACGAAACCGCCGAAGAACCCCCCCACCAGGTCGCCCACGTTCGCTCCCACCAGGACGGCGATCAGCACGAGCAGCGGGTTGATGCGCACCGTCTTGCTCATGACGATCGGGTTCAGGACGTGGTTCTCGATCTGGGTGTAGACGATGAACACGACGAAGGTGACGATGCCGGCGGTGAGCGAGTGCGTGAGGGCGAACACCACGGTGGGGATGCCGGCCAGCGCGCCGCCGATCATGGGGAGGAAGTCCACGAGCGCCACCCACAGGGCCCACAGCAAGGCGAAGGGCACGCCCAGGATGGTCAACGTGACGAACACCACGATCCCGGCGATGAGCGACGTGATGAAGTTGCCGAGCATGTAGCCCGTCACCGACCGCTCCACCTCGCCGGCGATGCGCGTCAGGTTGGCGGCGCGCTCGGGGGCGAAGAACCCGAGCGACCCCTTGCGCAACTTGGGTGACTCGAGCAGCAGCAGGATCACGAGGATGAAGATGGCGAAGAGCGAGAACAGCAGCGTGAAGGCCCCCTTGCCCAGCGTGAGCGCCGGCTTCGACAGGTTGGCGGCGAAGGTCTGCAGCTTGGGGGCGAGGTTCTTCTTCACCCAGTTCTCCACGTGGTACTTGCGCAGGAGGTTCCCGATGGCCCCCGTGCCGTGCTCGGCGTTCTTCACGTACGTGGGGAGCTTGGGGATGAGATGCGCCAGGCCGTTGGCGAGGGGGGTGCCGAAGGCGTAGGCCAGCCCGGCGAACACGGCCACCGCCACCAGGGTCACGACGGCCACGGCATTGCCGCGTCGCTTGATCCCGGCCCGGATGAGCATCTTCACCAGGGGATTGAGGAGCAAGGCGACGAACCCGGCCACCACCATGAGCAGGCACACCTCGCGCAGCTTGTAGATGAGCCGGCCGGCGAGGAGGACGCCCACCACCACCCCCACCGCCACCAGGATGGTCATGAGCGGCACGTGGCGTTCGTCGGCCCACTCCCACAGGCGGGCGCGCCTAGTCACCGGCGTCGGGGCGTCCTCCGGCATGCACCCCAGCATGGCAGCTGAGGTGGTGCGGATCGTGCCACCATGAGGTCATGCCGGGTTCGAGCCCCGCGCCCCGACGGCATCGGCGCCGATGGCTCCCCCGGGAGGTCCGCTGGGGCATCACCGCGCTCGCCGTGGGGGTGATCGGCTACTTCCTGCTTCCCGAGCTGTCCGGAGCACGGCGCGCCCTCAACCAGATCTCCAGGGTGAACGTGGTGTACCTCGGCGCCGGCGTCGCCCTCGAGGCGGCTGCCCTGGGGGCCTACGCCGAGCTCACCCGCACCGTCCTTCCCAGCCACACGCTGAAGCGCTCTCGTCTCCTGCGCATCGACCTGTCCAGCCTGGCCGTGAGCCACGTCGTCCCCGGTGGCACCGCCCCGGGGACCGGCGTCGCCTACCGGCTCCTCACCGACGCCGGCGTGCCGGGCACCGACGCCGGGTTCGCGCTGGCCATGCAGGGCGTGGGATCCGCCGTCGTGCTCAACGTCTTGTTCTGGCTGGCGTTGCTGGTGTCGCTGTTCATCCACGGCTTCAACCCCCTGTACGGCGTGGCGGCAGGAGCCGGGGTGCTGCTCATGGGGGCGTTCGGAGGCGCCGTGGTGCTGCTGCTGCCGCGGTCGGCGCCACGCCATCGACATCAT
The DNA here is from genome assembly GCA_963839605.1 of uncultured Acidimicrobiales bacterium. GTDB lineage: Bacteria > Actinomycetota > Acidimicrobiia > Acidimicrobiales > UBA8190 > JBEKVE01. The sequence continues at coordinate 48,825 of CAWIWK010000026.1, forward strand.
GCGGCGCCTCGCCGACCGGCTGCCGCTGCTCGACGGCGACAAGGTGGCGCGCGTGGTGGAGGAGATCGCCAACCGCCTGCAGACCCTCGTGGACCAACCCGTGCTGCTGCGCCGGGCCGTGACGTGGGCGGCGGCCAACTGGATCCTCGACGCCTCGTGCCTGTGGGTGTTCATCGCCGCCTTCGGCAAGTTCGTGTCGCCCATCGACCTCATGGTCGCCTACGGGCTCGCCAACGTGCTCGCCGTCATCCCCATCACCCCCTCGGGGCTGGGCGTGATCGAGGGCATCCTCATCCCCACCCTCGTCGGCTTCGGCGTGCCGAAGACGCAAGCCATCGTGGCCGTGCTCGGCTACCGCGTCGTGAACTTCTGGCTCCCCATCCCGGTCGGGGGGATCTCCTACCTGTCGCTGCGCCTGGGCCGGCGCTTCCACCGGCCCGGGGGGCCGGTCCCGGCGCCGGACGACGACCGGGGCCCGCCCGGCGGTGGCGGCGCCGGAGCGGGCGCCACCACCGATCCCCCCCCGGCATCGCCCGGACCGTCGGACACCATCGGCGCTCTCTGACGCGCCGGACCCCGGGGGGACCCCCGAGTCCCTTTTCCGGGTTCCGCCGCGTGGAAGCATGAGCCTCATGGAGGAGGGATCCGGGGCACCACCCCGGCGTCGGGCGCGTCCGCACCAGGGTGAAGTGGGGGATCTACGCGGTCGGGCTCCTCCTCGTCTTCGAGTACCTCGTGCTCCCCCAGCTGGCCGGTGCCCGCAAGTCGCTCTACCTGCTCGGCCGCATCAACGTCGCCTACGTGGTGGCCGGCGTCGTGCTCGAGGCGTGCGCCCTCGCCTCCTACAGCCAGCTCACCCACACGGTGCTGCACCACGAGGGACCGCCGCGCTGGCGCCTGCTGCGCATCAACATGTCCAGCCTGGCCGTCAGCCACGTCATGCCGGGGGGCACGGCCCCGGGCACCGCCGTCGCCTACCGGCTCCTCACCCAGTCGGGCGTAGCCGGCGCCGACGCCGGGTTCGCCCTCGCCATGCAGGGCGTGGGATCGGCCCTCGTCCTCAACTCCCTGCTGTGGTCGGCGCTGCTCGTCTCGGTGTTCCTCCACGGGTACAACCCGCTGTACGCCGTGGCGGCGGGCGCCGGCGTGGTGCTCATGGGCCTGTTCGCCGGGGTGGTGCTGGCGCTCACCCGGGGTCGCAACCGCTCCGTCGAGATCATCCGCCGCGTCGGTGGCCACATCCCCTTCGTGGACGGGAACACGCTCGCCGACCAGGTGCGGCGCCTAGCCGAGCGCCTCGGCCAATTCCTGGCCGACCGACAGCTGCTGGCCCGGGCGGTGCTGTGGGCGGCGGCCTTCTGGCTCCTCGACGCCTCGTCGCTGTTCGTGTTCATCGCCGCCTTCCGCACCATCGTCCCGCCCATCGACCTCCTCGTCGCCTACGGGCTCGCCTTCGTGCTGGCCGTGATCCCCATCACCCCGGCCGGGCTCGGGGTCATCGAGGGTGTCCTCATCCCCACCCTGACCGGGTTCGGCGTCCCCCGCAGCACGGCCATCCTGGGCGTCCTCGCCTACCGCCTGGTGAACTTCTGGCTGCCCATCCCATTGGGGGGGGCCGCCTACCTGTCGCTGCGCTTCTCGGGCGAAGGCTGGCGCCAGCGCCTGCGCGACGCCCGCCGGGAGGTCGAAGGCGCCGCCCCCGACGCCGCCGGTCCCGGTCCCGGTCTCGCACCGCCCCCGTCGCCTCCGGCCCCGTCGCCGTCGCCGTCGACCCCGGTCGAAGATCCCGGCCAGGCCCGGCCCCCCGCCCACGGGGCACGGTCGACGTGGTGGCCCGGAGCGCGGCGCCACGGGCAGGTCCGGTCGGGTACGGCCGTGCGCCACGGCACCGGCATGCCCCGCAGCACGGGGGTGGTCGCTTTCGCACCCGGGAGCGCCTCTTCCCGGACCCTGACGGGCGGGCGGGGACAGGGGCGGGTCAGCCCGGCGAGGTGCTGAGGTCGGCGTCGCGACGGCGCCGGGCCCGGTTGCGGGCGAGCTCCTCCAGCTGGATCTGGGCGTTCACACCCTCGATGCACGGGACCCGCTCCCACGTGCTGTTCGGGCCGAGCTCCCAGGCGTTGGTGTCGTCGGCCAGGTTCAGGTCGAGCACCTCGAGCAGCCGGGCCTGGAGCTCGGGGTCGTCGACGGGGGTGAGCACCTCGATGCGGCGATCCAGGTCGCGCTCCATGAGGTCGGCCGACCCATGACAGCGTCAGCGGGCGTCCCTCCCCGCCCCCGAACCGGTAGATCCGCGAGTGCTCGAGGAACCGCCCCACGATCGAGCGCACGCGGATGGTCTCCGACAGCCCCGGCACGTCGGCCGCAGACAGCACACGCCGCGCACCATCAGGTCGATCGGGACCCCGGCCAGCGACGCCCGGTACAGCGCGTCGATGACCTCGGGGTCGGTGAGCCCGTTCACCTTGATGGCGATGTGGCCGTCGGCCCCGGCCCGCGCCTCGCGCTCGATGAGCTCGACGATGCGCGGCCGCAGCGCCACCGGCGCCACCACCAGCTTGCGGTAGCGGGCGTAGCGGCTGTACCCGGTGAGGAAGTTGAACAGGTCCCCACGTCGGCCCCGAGCTCGGGGTCGGCCGACAAGAGCCCCAGGTCCTCGTACTGCCGGGCGGTGCGGGGGTTGTAGTTGCCCGTCCCCACGTGGCAGTAGCGGCGGATGCCGTCCTCCTCGCGCCGCACCACCAGGGCCGCCTTGGAGTGGGTCTTCAATCCGACCAGGCCGTACACCACGTGCACGCCCGCCTCTTCGAGTGCCCGGGCCCACAGGATGTTGGCCTGCTCGTCGAAGCGGGCCTTCAGCTCCACCACCGCCGCCACCTGCTTGCCCGCCTCCGCCGCCTGGATGAGCGAGGCGGCGATGGGGCTGTCGCCCGACGTGCGGTACAGGGTCTGCTTGATGGCGAGCACGTCGGGGTCGGCGGCGGCCTGGGAGATGAAGGCCTCCACCGACGTGGTGAAGGAGTCGTAGGGATGGTGCACGAGCACGTCGCGCTCGCGCAGCACGGCGAAGAGGTCGGCCGGCTCGTTGCCGGCATTGGCCAGCCTCGGCGGCGTCATGGGGGCCCACGCCTCTTCGTGGAGGTCGGGCCGGTCGAGCTCGTGCACGCCCCACAGGCCGCCGAGGTCGAGGGGGGCGGCGATCTCGTAGAGGTCCTCGGGTGCCATGTCGAGCTCGCGGAGCAACATGTCGCGCAGGTCGTCGGACATCTCGGCCGCCACCTCGAGGCGCACCGCCCGTCCGAACCGGCGCCGCCGCAGCTCCATCTCCACCGCGGCCAGGAGGTCGTCGGCCTCGTCCTCGTCCAGCACGAGGTCGGCGTTGCGGGTGACCCGGAAGGCGCAGTGCTCGCCGATCACCATGTCGGGGAACAGCGTGCCCAGCTCGGCCGCGATGATCTGCTCCAGGGCCACGAACCGCTCCCCGTCGGGCATGACCACGAACCGGGGCAGCAGCGGCGGGACCTTCACCCTGGCCACGCGCTCCACGCCCGTGACGGGGTCGCCGACGCGGACGATCAGGTTGAGCGAGAGGTTCGAGATGTAGGGGAACGGGTGCCCGGGGTCCACCGACAGCGGCGTGAGCACCGGGAAGATCTGGCGGTGGAAGACGTCGGCCAGATGCTCGAGGTCGGCCCCGTCGAGCGAGGACCAGTTCGCCACCCGCACCCCCGCCGCCGCCAGCCCGGGCACGACGGCGTCGAGGAAGATGTGCGACTGGCGGTCCACGAGCTCTCTGACCCGCTCGGCGATGGCCCGCAGGGCCTCGCTGGGGCGCAGGCCGTCGGCCGACCGGGTGCGCAGTCCCGCGTCCACCTGGTCCTTCAGACCCGCCACCCGCACCTGGAAGAACTCGTCGAGGCCCTCGGAGAAGATGGCCAGGAACTTCACCCGCTCGAGCAGCGGCACGCGCTCGTCGGCGGACAGATCAAGAAGGCGCGCACCGAATTCGAGCCACGACAGCTCGCGGTTGGAGAAGCGGTCCGAACCGAGCGCCGACAGCGGATCGGGAGCGGCCACCGTCGCCAGGGTGGGCCCCGCCTCGCGCTGATTCCCCAGGTGAGAAGGGCTCACGTCGCTCGGATCGGTGGTTGCCATGCCGCCTCAGGCTACTCCCCGCCACCTCGGCGGAAGACCCGTCCCCCTCCCCCGATGCCGGGGGAGCACCGGTCCCCGGCGGTAGGCTCGCCCCGGTGCCCCGCATCCTGCGTCGCAACCCTCCCGGGGCAGACGAGCACCCCGGCGGGGCCGTGCACAGCACCGAGGCCCGCCCCGAGCAGCCGCCCGACGACGGTGGCCGGGTGCGGCGCTCCAAGCCCAAGCGCCGCACCGAGCTCGGCCTGCTCGTCTTCGGCGCCCTCATCGTGGTGGCGGCCTACGTGCTCGCCTCCATCGGCACCACGTCCAAGATCCCCCCCGACCTCGGGCCCTTCCTCGCCATCGTCCTGGGCCTGGCGCTCGTGGCCCATCTGGCCACGCGGTGGCTGGCACCGGACGCCCACCCCGTGCTGCTGCCCATCGTCACCCTGTTGAACGGGCTCGGCTACGTCATGATCGTCGACATCGACGACCACAAGCACTACCCGCCCCAGCTCCAGGCGGCGTGGACGGCGGTGGGCGTGGGGATGTACGTCCTGACGCTCGTGGTGGTGAAGCGCTCGCGCGACCTCGACCGCTACCGCTACCTGTTGCTCCTGTTGGCCGCCTTCCTCATGCTGGCCCCGCTCATCCCCCACTTCGGGGAGTCCATCGCCGTGCGCAACGGGCCGAGCGTCCGGCTCTTCGTCCACATCGGGTCGCTCACGGGACAGCCCGTCGAGCTGGCCAAGCTCATCCTCGTCATCGTGTTCGCCTCCTACTTCTGCGACAAACGCGAGATGCTGTCGATCCCCACCGTGCGGGTGGGGAACCGGCTCATCGTCGATCCCCGTCCTCTCGTGCCCATCCTGCTGGCGTGGGGCTTCTGCATGCTCGTCCTCGGCGCCGAGCGCGACGTCGGGTTCGCCGTGCTCATCTTCGTGCTGTTCGTGGCGCAGCTGTGGGTGGCCACCGGCCGGCTCCGCTACATCGTGAGCGGCGTGGGACTGTTCGCCCTGGGCGCGTACGTGGCCGACAAGGTCTTCTCGCAGGTGGGCGAGCGCGTGGCCAACTGGCTGCATCCCTTCAGCCGCATCTACATCGCCGGCGGGTCCTACCAGCTCGTGTACGGCTTCTACGGTCTCGGCACCGGTGGCCTGCTCGGCACCGGCCTCGGGTTCGGGCACGCCAACATCTCCACCATCCCCGAGGTGGGCAGCGACTACATCTTCGCCGCCTTCGGCACCGAGTGGGGCCTGCTCGGCACGACGGCCATCGTCTTCGCCTACCTGCTCATCGTGGGAACCGGGTTCCGCATCGCCCAGACGGCGCGCTCGGAGTTCGCGGCTGTGGCCGCCGTGGGGTTCACCGTCATCATCGGGTTCCAGGCCTTCTTCATCATGGCCGGGATCGTCCGCCTCGTGCCCCTGACCGGCATCACCTTGCCGTTCCTCGCCTACGGCGGCTCGTCGCTCGTGGCCAACTACATGCTCATCGCGCTGCTCATGCGCATCTCCGACGAGGGGGCCCGGGCCGTGGTGGCGGAGCAGGCCACCGCCATGCGCGTGCCGTCGGCGGCGTCGGAGCCCGTCCCCGCCACAGGGCGCTGACGGCGACGGTCTAGGCGCCCGGCGGGGCGTCGAGCCCGGGCGGTTCCTCGCCCCCGGTGAAGACCCACTCCGCCACGAGCACGGGGACGGCCATGCGCTGGCGCAGGGCGAGGGCGATGGCGTCGGAGGGCCGGCACGGCACCACCCGGCGCCCCTTCGGCCCCATGGTGTCGAGCTCGGCGAAGAACACCTGTCCCCGGCGCATGGTGACGCGCACCGCCTCCACCGTGACCCCGTGGCGTCCGAGCACGTCGGCGAACAGGTCGTGGGTGAGGGGCCGGGGGGTGTCGACCCCCCGCAAGGCGTAGGCGATGGCCGCACCCTCGGTCAGGGCCACGGGGATACGCAGCTCGCGCCACGGATGCTGGGCCTCGTGCAGGACGATCTCGGGATTGGGACGCGGCAGGTCCATGGTGACGTCGGCCACGGCCACGATGCACCACGACTCGGGGTCGATGCCGGGCCGCAGCGCCGCTCCGGCGTCACCCAGGTCGCCCTCCCCCGGGGCGGCGGGACCGTCACCTGCCGGGACGTCCACGGACACGGCACTGTCCACGGACACGGTGTTGTCCACGGACACGGTGCTGTCCACGGACACGGCGGCGTCCGGCGCCTCGTCGGTGGTTGCACCGGGGTCGGGGACGGCCCCGTCCTCGCCCGGCGGCGCGGCGGTGTCGCTCATCGCGGGGCGCGCAGGCGCACCGACAGGGCGATCCCCACGGCCGAGAAGAACGCCACCGTGGCCGACCCCCCGTAGGACAGGAAGGGGAAGGGGATGCCGGCCACCGGCATGATCTGCATGGCCATGCCGCCGTTCTCGAACACGCTGAAGGCGATGAGGGTGAAGCACCCGGTGGACAGGAGCCGGCCGAAGCCGTCACGCGCCAGCTGGGCGCTGCGCAGCAAGCGCCACGACAGCACCCCCAGCAGGGCGAGCACACCGGCGGTGCCCACGAAGCCGAGCTGCTCCCCGAGGGCGGAGAAGATGAAGTCGGTCTGCTGCTCGGGCACGTACGCCAGGTTGGTCTGGGCCCCGTGGAACAGGCCCGACCCCGAGAAGCCGCCCGAGCCGATGGCCGCCACCGACTGGCTGACGTTGTACGACGTGGTCTGGAGGTTCTTGTCGTGCTGGAACAGGGCGGTGAGGCGCGTGAGCTGGTAGCTCTTCAGCAGCTTGAAGTGCACCACCGCCAGCGCGCCCATCACGGTCAGGGCGATGAGCAGGACCAGGTAGCGGTTGGGGATGCCGGCGATGACGAGCATCACGAGCAGCACCACGCACATGACGATGCCGCTCCCGAGGTCGGGCTGCTTCACCACCAGGAGGATGGGCACGGCCGCCAGGGCCAGGATCTTGGCCAGGTCGCGGCGCCCGAGGCCGTTCGGACGGCGGGCGCAGAACGTCGCCACCGTCACGATGAGCACGAGCGTGGCGAAGGCGGAGGGCTGCACCTGGATCCCCCCCGGCAGCTGCAGCCAGCGCGTGGCGCCGAGGGCGCGCGAGCCCACGCCGAACATGGCCAGGAGCACGAGGACCATCCCCACGTACAGCAAGGTGCTGGCGTGCTCGAGCCACCGGTAGTCGAGGATGGCCAGCACGGCCATGCACAGGACCCCCACCAACATGTAGGCGGCCTGGCGGGTGACGAAGTAGTGGGGGCTGAAACCCGGCAGCGTGCGGGTGGCGGAGTACACGAGCACCACCCCGAATGCCGCCACCGTCAGGGTGCTCAGGATGAGCACGGCGTCGACCCGGATCGTCAGAAGCCGACCCGGGCCGGGACGGTGGGATACAGAGGTGCTCAACCGGGTCGCTCCGACGGACCAGAATACCGGTCGTGCCCGGCACCGCCACATCGCCGCTCGCGGCCGACCAAGGCTGGCTCTACGACCTCCTGCGCTGGGCCGGGGTGAGCCAGCCCACGGCCTCGCACTGGCAGGACGTGGTCGTCCGACCGGTGACCGTGGTGATCATCGTCCTGGTGGCGGCGCTCGTGGGCTGGCTGGGCAACCGCATCATCAGGCGCTGGGTGGGCCTGGCGGCCCGCAAGGCCGTGGCCCGGGCGGACTCGCCGCGCGCCTCGGCCCGGGCCCTCACCCTCACCGCGCTGCTCGCCAACGTGTGGCGCGGCGTGGTGGGGACCATCGCCTTCTTCGTCGTCCTCGGCACCATCGGGCTCAACCTGACGCCCCTGCTGGCCGGGGCCACGGTCATCGGGGCCACGCTCGGCTTCGGCGCCCAGAGCATGGTGCGCGACCTGTTGTCGGGCTTCCTGCTCACCGTCGAGGGCCAGTTCGACATCGGCGACACCATCATGGTGGGCGACACGGCGGGCAAGGTCGAGGACGTGACACTGCGCGTCACGCGCCTGCGCGCCTTCGACGGCACGGTGTGGTTCGTCCCCAACGGGGAGATCCGCAAGCTGGCCAACGCCAGCCGGGGATGGTCCCAGGCCACGGTGGACGTGCCCGCCCCCATCGCCGCCGACGTCGACAGCGTGCTCGCCGCCGTGCGCGCCGGGGCGGACACCGTGGTCCACGACCCGCGCTACGAGCCCTACTGCCTGGAAGCGCCGCGGCTGTGGGGCGTCGTCGACGCCGGCGCCGACACCTTCACCACCAGGGTGTCGGTGCGCAGCCCCACCACCGAGCGCGACATGGTGGCCCGGGGCCTGCGCGAGGAGATCGTGCGCCGTCTGCACGCCGTGGAGGGCTTCGGGGCGCCGGCACCGGGCGCGGCGGCCACCCCGGCGCCGGCGCAGGGCGACGGGCACGACGATGACTGAGCGGGTGCTGCGCGTCGTGACCCGCTGATGGCACCGGCGCCGATGACGACCACCCCGGGACGGGGCCGGGCCCGCGCCGTGCAGTGGTGGCGCACGGCCAGCGCGCCGGCACGCCCGCTTCCCGACGTGATCATCATCGGCGCCCAGCGCGCCGGCACCACCTCGCTGTTCGACTGGCTCGCCACCCACCGCTCCGTCTCGGCCGCCTTCACCAAGGAGGTCCACTACTTCGACCGCTTCTACGCCAACGGCGAGCGCTGGTACCGGTCGCACTTCCCCCTCCAGGGGCGGGCCCGCCTCACCCTCGAGGCCACGCCCTACCTGCTGTTCCACCCCGTCGCTCCGGCCCGGGTGGCGGCCGATCTGCCCCCGTCGACCCGGTTCGTGGTCCTGCTGCGCGACCCGGTGCAGCGGGCCGTGTCGCACTACTGGCACTCGCGGCGCATCGGGGCCGAGGACAGGCCCCTGGCCGAGGCCCTCGACCGCGCCGTGGAGGAGGAGCGCCTGGCGGGACAGGAGGCCGTCGTCGCGGCCGGGGCCGAGAGCGCCGCCTACCGCAACTTCTCCTACCGGGCGAGGGGCCGCTACGCCGGGCAGCTGCGCCGCTGGTACGAGGCCGTCGATCCGGCGCGGATCCTCGTCATGGAGAGCGAGGAGCTGTGGGGCGACCCCGACGGACCGGGTCGGGTCCTGTCGTGGCTGGGCCTGTCCCCCCACGCCCGCACCTTCCCCGCCACCAACGACGCCCCCCGGGGCAGCACCGAGGACGACGCCTTGCTGGCGGAGCTGCGCCGCTACTTCGCCCCCTACGACGAGGAGCTGTTCACCCTGCTCGGCCGGAGGCTCTGGGACCGCTGACCGTCGCCGGCGCGCCCGACCGGCGGTCAGGCGGGCGGCGCCCCGGCTGGGCCCGGTCCGAGCCGGCCCTCGGCCGCCGCCCACATGGCGTCGACGGGGACGGTCCTCCCCGTCCACTGCTCGAGCGCCGCCGCCGCCTGGTGGACGAGCATCCCGAGGCCGGTGACGGACCGCGCCCCGCGCCGCGCCGCCGCCTCCAGGAAGGCGGTGTGCAGTGGGTGCACCACGATGTCGACCACCACCTGTCCCCCGTGCAGCTCCTCGGCGCCGGGGGGCAGCGCCGGCGACCCCGCCCCGCTGCCGCCTCCCCCGTCGGGGCCGTCCCGGCCCGCCATGCCCACCGGCGTGGCCTGCACCACCAGCTCGGCCCCGGCCACCTCGGCGCTCGATCCCACCCGCCCCGCCGCCCCGGCCAGGGCGGCGGCGGCCTCGGCCCGCGCCGGCGTGCGGTTCACCACCACGACCTCGGCCGCACCCGCCCCGGCCAGGGCGAGGACGATGGCGCGGGCCGCGCCGCCCGCCCCGAGCACCACACAGCGCCGGCCGGCGGGGTCGAAGCCCGCTCCCCGGCGCAGGGCGGCGAGGAACCCCCCGCCGTCGGTGGAGTCGCCCATGAGCGCCCCGTCGGGGCGGCGGGTCACGCAGTTGACGGCCTGGAGGCGGCGGGCGACGTCGGTGGCGTCGTCCACGCTCCGGAAGGCCTGCTCCTTGTGGGGCATGGTCACCGACAGCCCGGCGATCCCGAGCGCCCGCATGCCCACCAGGGCGGCGTCGGCGGCGCCGGCGGGCACGGGGAAGGCGACCGACACCCAGTCGAGGCCGAGGGCGTCGAAGGCGGCGTTGTGCAGGAGCGGCGACAGGGAGTGGGCGATGGGGTCGCCGATGACACCCACGACGGGCGACCCCCCCGCCGGCCACCGTGGGGACCGTCGCCCCGTGCCCGCACCCGTCGTCGGCGTGCCGTGCTCGTCCACCGCGTCCCCGCTATCCCAGTCCCCGGCTCTGCGCCAGGTTCTCGTTGGCCTGCTGACCGGCGAGCGTGTCGGAGAACGCCTCGGTCCCGTCCTTCGACACCACCACGAAGTACAGCCAATTGCCGGGCGTGGGCGCCAGGGCGGCGCGCAGCGACGCCACCGAGGGGAAGCAGATGGGCGTGGGCGTGAGTCCCGGGTAGAGATAGGTGTTGTAGGGGGTGTCGAGCTTCAGGTCCGCGGCGCTCACCGTCCCCCCGTCACGGTGCTCGGCGTAGAGCACGGTGGAGTCCATCTGCAACTTCATGCCCCGGGCCAGGCGGTTGTCGATGACGCGGGCCACCTTGCCGATGTTGTCGGCGTACACGCCCTCTTTCTGCACGATCGAGGCCACGGTGATGGCCTCGTAGGGCGTCTGGCCCAGGGCGGCGGCCTTGCTCGTCAGGCCCACCTGGCCCGCCACCGTCTCGAAGCGGCCGATCATCTGGTCGAGCAGCGCGGTGTCGGACTCACCGGGCACCACGACGTAGGTGCCGGTGCCGAGGAGCCCGTCGATGTTGGTGGAGCCCGCCGGCTGGTAGATCGAGCGCACCGCGCCCGAGGCGATCAGGGAGAGGACATGTGCGGCGTCGTGGCCCGGCACCTCCCCCACGCGCTGCGCCACCTCGGCCGCACTCAGCCCGGGCACCACGGTGACGTCGTAGACGTCGGGCCCGGCCGCCAGCGCCGCCCGTATGTGGGCGAAGGTGTCATGGCGATACAGGTAGTACCCGCCGGGACGCACCACCGGCGCGCCGTGCAGCAGCAGGTAGAGGCGGAAGGCGAGCGAGCTGTCCACCACGTGGTCCCGGCCGAGCGTGGCCGTGACGGCCCCGACCGAGGCGCCGGGCGCAACGGTCACGACCGTGCTCGGCCCCCGGGAGCCGGGGCTCGCCTCGGCCTGGACCCACAGCACCACCGCCGCCACGAACAGGACCGCCACCACCACGAGGCCGGCCACGGCGCTGCGCACCGGGTGGCGCCGCACGGCGCCGCGCACACCCCCGCCGCGCACACCCCGACCCCGGCCACCCCCACCCCGGCCGTCGCCGTGGCGGGGACCGGCGTGACGGGGACGGCGCGCGTGCCCCGGGCCCGGTGCGGCACGGCGGCGTCAGCCACCGCGCTCCCCCCGGTGGGCGTCCAGCCAGGCCTGGAGCAGCACCGCCGCCGCCGCCTGGTCGATCCGCCCCCGCTGGCGCCGGCCCCGGTGACCCGCCTCGGTCAACGAGCGCGACGCGCTCACGGTGGTGAGGCGCTCGTCGAAGCACTCCACCCCCACCCCCCGCTCCTCGAGCAGGGCCTGCAGGGCGTCGGCCTCGGCCTGGGCGGCACGGGCGGCGCGGCCCCGGCGTCCGTCGAGACCCAGGGGCAGGCCCACCACCACGCGCCGCGCCCCGACCTCGTCCACCGCCGCCGCGATGGCCCGGCGATCGGCGTCGGGGTCCGCACCGCGCTCGATCGTCCCCCACGGCGAGGCCAGGGTGCCGTTGCCGTCCGACACCGCCACACCGATGCGGCGCTCGCCCAGGTCGATCCCCACCACCCGCACGGTCAGCCGCGGGCCAGGAGGGTGCGGGCCCGGACCACGCAGCTCGTCGAGGCCCGCCACGTCGGACCCTCCCGCCATGGCCAGCTCGGGCGACCCCCCGCCCCCGCCCCCCACCAGGGCGGCCAGCTGGCGCACGGTGCCCCCGGCGTCGACGTCACCGTCGCCCGAGGCCACCACCACCGCCGCCTTGGCCCCGTCGGGCGACCCCGCCACCACCACCACACGCGCCCCCGCCGGCGCACGGCCTGGGCCAGGTCGCGCAGCTGGTCGGGCGCCAGCCCGTCCTCGCGGTGCACGACCACGCCGTCGTCGGCCAGGGCGGCGAGGCGGGCCGCCGCCTCCTCAGGCGCGCCCGCGCATGCGCTGCAGCTCCTTGTCGGCCTGGCGCTGGCGATCGAGCACCTTCTGCAGGGCGTCGACCACCCCGGCCGGCTCGACCCGCAGCAGGCGGGCGGCCTCGTCGAGCAGGCGGCGGTCGTCCTCGAGCAGGCCCAGCGCCCCCGCCCCCGCCACCGCCTCGATGCGCCTGGTGTTGGAGCCGATCGACCCCTCCGACACGATGGTGATGGGACCGATCATGCCCAGGGCGCCGACATGGGTGCCGCCGCACAGCTCGGTGGAACGGGCCCCGGCCCGCACCACCCGCACCCGCTCTCCGTACTTGTCGCCGAAGAAGGCGAGCGCCCCCAGGGCCTCGGCCTCGGCCTTGGACGTCTCGAGCACCTCCACCGCCGCGTCGGTGAGGACCTCGGCGTTGGCCAGCTCGGCCACCTCCCGCAGCGCCTCGGGGGCCACGCCCTCGGGGTGGGAGAAGTCGAAGCGCAGGCGATCGGGCGCCACCAGCGATCCCTGCTGGCGGACGTGGTCGCCGAGCACGCGGCGCAGGGCGCTGTGCAGCAGGTGGGTGCCGGTGTGGTGCCGGCGCGTCGCCTCGCCGCCGCCCGGCGTCGATGACGGCCAGGGCCTCCTGGCCCGGGAACAGCTCGCCCTCGACCGTGGCCCGGTGCACCACCAGGCCGGGCAGCACGGCCTGGGTGTCGAGGACCCGGGCGCGGCCCGTCTCGGTGGTGATGGCGCCGGTGTCGCCCACCTGGCCACCGGACTCGGCGTAGAAGGGGGTGCGGTCGAGGACGATCTCGGCCGTGCCCTTGTCTGCCCCGGCCAGCACGGCCAGCACGGTGGCCGGCTCCTCGTAGTGCTCGTAGCCGGTGAAGCGGGTGGGCCCCGAGGCGTCGAGCAGCCGGCGGTAGGTGGCCTCCTCCCCCAGCTGCTGGCGCCGGCGCCGTGCGTCGGCCCGGGCCAGCTCGCGCTGGGCCTGCATCTCGTGCTCGAAGCCCTCGGTGTCGACCTCGACGCCCGCCTCGGCCGCCATCTCCATGGTGAGCTCGATGGGGAAGCCGTGGGTGTCGTGCAGCCGGAAGGCCACGTCGCCGGGCACCCGCCCCGACCCGACCGCAGCGCCTCCTCCAAGAGGACCGAGCCGGCGTCGAGGGTGCGGCGGAAGGCGCCCTCCTCGCGCTCCACCGTCTCCTGGATGCGCTCGAGATCGCTCACGAGGGTGGGATGGGCCGAACCGAGCACCGTGGCCACCGCCGCCACGAGGGGTGGCGTGACAGGCGTGAGGACCCCGAGCTGAAAGGCGCGCCGCACGGTGCGGCGGATGACGCGCCGCAGCACGTATCCCCGCCCCTCGTTGGACGGCAGCACGCCGTCGGCCACCACCATGGCCATGGCCCGGGCGTGGTCGGCCAGGATGCGCAGCGACACGTCGGCGTGCTCGTCGGCCCCGTAGCGCTGCCCCGTGAGCTCCTCGGCCACGGCCAGGATCGGACGGAAGACGTCGGTGTCGAACAGCGACCCCACGCCCTGGAGCATGGGGAGCATGCGCTCGAGGCCCGCACCGGTGTCGATGCTCTTGCGGGGCAGGTCGCTGAGCGTGCCGTCGGCCACCCGGTTGTACTGCATGAACACGAGGTTGTAGATCTCGACGAAGCGCTCGGCCCCGCCGTAGGCGGGCCCGCCGTCCGCCCCGTAGTCGGGGCCGCGGTCGTAGAACAGTTCCGAGCACGGGCCGCAGGGCCCGGTCTCCCCCATCCGCCAGAAGTTGTCCGCCCCCATGCGCTGGACGCGCAGGGGGTCCACGCCGGTGGCCTGGCGCCAGATCTCCTCCGCCTCGTCGTCGGACTCGTGCACCGTGACCCACAGGCGGTCGGCCTCCACCCCGAGCGCCTCGGTCAGCAGCTCCCAGGCGAAGGGGATGGCGTCGGCCTTGAAGTAGTCGCCGAAGCTGAAGTTCCCGAGCATCTCGAAGAACGTGCAGTGGCGCTGGGTGGTGCCGATGATGTCGATGTCCACGGTGCGGAAACACTTCTGCACCGACGTGGCCCGCGGCCACGGGGCCCGCTCCTCGCCGAGGAAGTAGGGCTTGAACGGCACCATGCCGGCGATGGTGAACAGCACGGTGGGGTCGTGGGGGATGAGGCTGGCCGACGGCACCACCTCGTGGCCGCGCCCGCGTAGAAGCCGGTGAAGCTGGCGCGGAGCTGGTCGGCGTCCATCGCGGCGATCCTACCGGTCAGCCGCGCCGCCCCCGTGCGCCCGCTGTGACCGGAAACAGGCTCCGGCCAGCGGATTCGCCCCGCCTCAGCGGGGCAGGCGGTGGTAGCCGGGGCGTCTCGGGGCGTGCTCGGCCACGGTGGTGCGCTCGGCCCGTGCCTGGCCCCCGCCGTCGCCCACCCCGAGATCGCGCCACAGGTCGTCCTCGCGCCGGCGGGCCCCGGCGCGCCCCGTGTCCACGGCGTCGCGCACCCGCTCGGCGGTGCCCCGGCGGGTGCGGTCCACCATCGAGACGATGTCCCCTGCCACCGACGCCGGGCGGACGCGCCGCGACAGGCGCTCGAGACGCCGGCGCGTCCACAGCGTGCCCCCGGCGCCCGAGCGCGGCCCCGGCCGCCAGCCACAGGGGACGGCGCATCACGGCCGCACCGCGGCGCGGCGGCGCCGGCGCGACGAGCCCGTCCGGTGGCGCACCGGGGACGGGGCGTCGAGGGCGACGGGCGCGGCCCCGTTGCCCGACGCCGTGCGGCGTCCTGTGCCCTGCGCTGGGCCCCGTCCGAAGAAGCGCCGGGCCGCGCTGCCCACGCCCGTGCCGTAGGCGAGGATCTTCACCACCGGGTTGGCAAGCGCGCGATAGGCGAGGCGCGAGGCCGAGTCGACGGTGGCCGACACGGCCTCGGCCGAGTCGAGCACGTCGCCCACGCGCACCATCTCGGTGGCGGCCTGGTCCACCACCACCCGGGCGTCGCGCACGAGGGGCACCGTCTCGCCGTCGCAGCTCCTCGACGGCCTGGCCGAGCTCGGCGCACCCGGCGCCCGAGCACCACCACCACCGCCACCAGCACGACGGCGGCGAAGGCACACGCGCCGGCGGCGACAAGGACGGCGACGTGGTCGGCGCTCATGGGCCCGCCATCCTACGGCGCCGCTGCGGGGCGCGTCACCCCGGCGCCGCGGCGGGGCGCGTCACCCCACGGCCCCACCGTCGGCGGCCGATGCCCACCATCGGTCTCGACAGCGGCGTGCCGCCCATGGAGCCGAAGAACCCGCCGTCCACGCCTGCCGAAGGCGAAGATGCCGCCGTCGGAGGCCACCAGCCAGTAGCCGTGGCCGTCGGGGGTGGCGGCCATGCCCACGATGGGCTGGTTGAGCTGGATGTCGCCCGTCGACCCGTAGAAGGCGGCGTCGCCGAAGGCGAAGACGCCGCCGTCCGAGGCCACCAGCCAGTAGCCCTCGCCGTCGGGGGTGGTGGCCATGCCCACGATGGGCTTGTTGAGCGTGATGTCGCCCGGTCGACCCGTGGAAGCCGGCGTCGCCGAAGGCGAAGATGCCGCCGTCGGAGGCCACCAGCCAGTAGCCGCCGCCGTCGGGGGTGGCGGCCATGCCCACGATGGGCTTGTTGAGGTGCATGCCGCCCATGGAGCCGTAGAAGCCGGCGTCGCCGAAGGCGAAGACGCCGCCGTCGGAGGCCACCAGCCAGTAGCCCGCGCCGTCGGGGGTGGCGGCCATGCCCACGATGGGCTGGTTGAGCCTCGATGTCGCCGGTCGAGCCGCAGAAGCCGGCGTCGCCGAAGGCGAAGATGCCGCCGTCGGAGGCCACCAGCCAGTAGCCCTTGGACGACGGCGTCGACGCCATGCCCACGATGGGCTTGTTGAGGTGCTTGCCCCCCATGGACCCGTAGAAGCCCATCTGCCGAAGGCGAAGATGCCGCCGTCGGAGGCGACCGTCCAGTAGCCGTCGGGGGCCGGTGTAGGTGAAGGGCATCGACGCCGTCGGACCCGAGGGTGTCGGTGGCCGTCTTCACGAGCACCTCGGCCGTGGCCCACCCGCCGGTGGGCGACGGCGGTGTGACGCACCGTGACCTCACGCGCGCCGCGACACCGATGGTGCCGGCGTTGCCGGCCCCAAGTCGACCTCGGTCACGCCCGCCAGGTTGGTGCCCGACAGGGTCACCGCGGTGCCGCCGGCGGCGGGGCCCTGGGACACCGACATGCCGCTCACCTCGGGGCAGCGTCCCCGGGGTGGGGCGCGGACGCGCGCACCAGGTGGGGGCGACGGGGGTCCCGAGCCCGGTGGCCAGGTCGTAGCCCGGCGTGGCCGGGTAGTACGGGCCGCCGGGGCTGTAGGGCGGGTCGCTCGGGGCGGAGCCGCCCGGCTGGTTGTTCCCCGTCGGTGACGTCGTTGAAGGCCAGGTGCGCCTGGCACTGGGCCTGGTAGAGGGCGGGATTCATGAAGCCCACGCGACGGCGAGGGCTTCTCGTCGGCCAGCGCGGCCAGCGCCCCCCACAGGGGCGAGCCAGCTCGTGCCGCCGATCTTGCCCACCCCGCGTAGCACGACAGTAACTGGCGAACCCGGTGCCGGGATCGCCGTCGGACGGAGACGTCGGGCACCTCGCGACACGACACGTGGCCCCGCCCGAGCTCGTCGGGACAGGGCGAGGTCCCGTGAACGAGTCACGGGCCTTGGTGTAGGGGTTCTGCACCCCCGGACCCACCTGCCACGACGGCAGCGTCCACGTGGCCGACACCCCGCCACCGCCCGTGCCCTCGAACAGGCCCGCGTTCCACACCGACTCGGTGGGGGCGGGCCCGAGGGCGCTCAGGTCGGTGGCCCCCACGCTCGTGACCCAGGGCTGGCTGGCGGGGTCGTCCACCTCGAGGCGCGTGTCGGTCGAGGAGGGGAAGAAGTAGCAGTCCTCCGAGCCCTCGTCCCCGGCCGCGGCGGCGATGGTCTGGCCCTGTCCCACCGCCTGTTCGAACAGCTCCGACTCGGCTTCCACCACCACGGGTGCGGTCTGCGCCTCGCACTGGCCCCAGCTGGTGGAGATGACCGACACGGCGTCCTGGTTCACCATGGTGGCGTAGGTGTCGAGCGGGCCCGTGCCGCCGTTGGGCCCGTCATAGACGTCCACGGTGGCGTCGGGCGCCATGGCCGCCATCATCTCGATGTCGAGCGCCGCCTCGCCCTGTCCCGGGGCGTGCGTTCACCGCCGCCATGCTCTGGTCGCACGGCCACGGGGGTGACCGTGGTGGTGATGGAATAGCACGTCTTGAAGGCGTTGATGTCGTTCACGAGATAGGGCTCGAGCTCGTACACGCCCACCGTCACGCCCGCCCCCTCGGTCCCGGGGTAGAGGCTGTCGAAGGAGTAGGCCTGGGCCAGCTCGTCGGCGGTGAGCGCGCCCATGCTGGCCCGACCGGTGTTGATGGTGTTCTGGCACCCCGCCGAGGGCGTGGGGCCCGTGGCCCGCGGTGCGGGGCCGGCGGCGTGCGGGGCGGGGCCGGTCGCTGCGGGGTCGGCCGACGGTGACGCGGTAGCGGCGGCGGGACGGGCCAGCTCGGGCACGGCACGGGCCACGTCGTCGAGGCCCACCACCCCGTCCACGGCCGGGGCCAGGGCGCCAGGGACGAGGGGACCGGCGCTCGGGGCGTGCACCACCCGCCCCGAGGGCAGGCGGTACTGCTCGAGCGCCACGGCGAAGGCCCGCGCCATCTGCGCCGCGTCGCCCGACACGGGGACGAGCAGGCCGTCGGAGGAGGTGGGCCCGACCCGCAGGCCGCGGCCCGACAGCCAGGCCGCGCACGGCGGACAGCGTGGCGCCGGTGGGCCCGAAGACACGGGCGAACGCCCCGGGCGCCAGGTAATGGCGGAACTCGGGGGACCCCGGCGTGGACACGGCGGTGTCGAAGGTGGCGAGGGCGGCGGGTCGGCGCGGCGCCAGCACCACGTCGGCGTCGAGGGCGGTGGTGCCGGCCAGCACGCCGAGGCGGCGCGTCCCGCCCGGCAGGGCGGGCACGCTGTGGGCGCTTCTCACCCAGCCCGAGGACAGCGCCGGTGTGGCGCCCGACGCCACCGTCACGCCGAGCACCGTGCCCGGGACGGCCAGGCACGTGAGCGCCACCACGGTGGTGACGGCCCGGCGTGCGACCGGCGCGCCACGTGCCGGTCGAGGGACCTCGTGGCGGTCACGGCTCAGTCAGCTCCGTCCTGTTGGGTCCGGCCTGTCGGGTCCGGTCGTGCGGGGCGCCGTGCCGGGCGGCGGCGGTGCAATCGCTCGCCCAACGACGCCTCGGCACCGTGGTCGCTCGGCTCGTAGTACACGTGGTCGGCGATCTCCGCAGGACGGTAGTCCTGTTCCACCCACCCCGGGGGTCGTCGTGGGGGTACCGGTAGCCCTCGCCGTGCCCGATGCCCTGGCCGACCGGTAGTGGGCGTCGCGGCAGGTGGGCGGGGACGTCTGTGCGCGGCCCCTCCCGGGCGTCGGCCCGGGCCCGTCCGAGGGCGGTCGTGACCCGGTTCGACTTGGGCGCCACGGCCAGGTACACCACGGCCTGGGCCAGGTTGAGCTGGGCCTCGGGGAGCCCCACGAACTCCACCGCCCGGGCGGCCGCGTCCGCCACCACCAGGGCCTGCGGATCGGCCAGGCCGACGTCCTCGCTGGCCAGGATGACGAGGCGCCGGGCGATGAAGCGGGCGTCCTCGCCCCCGTCGAGCATGCGCGCCAGCCAGTACAGCCCGGCGTCGGGGTCCGAGCCCCGGATCGACTTGATGAGGGCGCTCACCTGGTCGTAGTGGGCGTCGGCCCCCTGGTGCAGCAGCCGTCCGGCGCGGGCCCGCTGCACCACGGCCACGGTGACGGGCCCGTCGCCGGCCAGCGACAGCGCCACCTCGAGCGTCCCGAGCGCGGCCCGTGCGTCCCCGTCGGCCAGCGTCACCAGGGCCTCGACGGCGTCGGGCTCGGCCGCGGCCCCCTCGGCCTCGAGGCCACGCCGCAGCACCTCGGCCAGGTCGTCGTCGGACAGGGGCTCGAGGCGCCACAGGGTGGCCCGGCTGAGCAGGGGCGAATTGACGGCGAAGAAGGGGTTCTCCGTGGTGGCGCCGATGAGGACCACGAGGCCCTCCTCCACCGCGGGCAGGAGGGCGTCCTGCTGGGCCTTGTTGAAGCGATGCACCTCGTCGACGAAGAGGATGGTGCCCTGGCCCTGCTCCCCGAGCCGCCGCCGGGCCTCCTCGAGGGCCTCGCGCACGTCGGCCACACCGGCGGTCACCGCCGAAAGGGGCACGAAGGCCTTGGCCGTGGTGGCCGCCACCACCTGGGCCAGCGTGGTCTTCCCCGTCCCCGCCGGGCCCCACAAGATGGCCGAGGTGAGGCGGTCGGCCTCGATGAGGACCCGCAGGGGCGCGTCCGGGGCCACCAGGTGGCGCTGGCCCACGATGTCGTCGAGGGTGCGGGGCCGCAGGCGGGCCGCCAACGGGGCCCGGGCGTGCATGCGCTCGGTGGCGGCCTGGGCGAACAGGTCGGGGCCGGTGCCGCCGGCGCGGCGGTCCGGCACGGCCGCGACCGGTCCCCGTCGCCGTCGCCGGCGGCCGCGCTGGTGGGCGCGGGCGGGAGGGGCATCCCGAGCTCGCGCAGGGCGGCCGGGGCGAGCGGCTTGGGGGCGCCGGTCATGGGGTCGGTGCCCGACTGGGTCTTCGGGAAGGCGATCACCTCGCGGATGTTCTCCTCCCCGGCGAGCAGCGCGCACAGGCGGTCGACGCCGACGGCGAAGCCACCGTGGGGCGGCGCGCCGTAGCGGAAGGCGCCGAGCAGGAACCCGAAGCGGGCCTCGGCCTCCTCGGGGGGGATCCCGAAGGGCGTCGAACACCGCGCGCTGGATGTCCTCGCGGTGGATACGGATCGAGCCCGACCCGAGCTCCCAACCGTTGAGGACCAGGTCGTAGGCCTGGGAGCGCACGGCCAGGGGGTCGGTGCCGAGCAGGTCGAGGTCGTCGGGGTTGGGCATGGTGAAGGGGTGGTGGGCGGCCTGGGGGTTGCCCTCGTCGTCGAGCCCGTCGAAGAGGGGGAACTCGGTCACCCACAGAACGGCGCCGCCCTCGGTCACCGGCGGACGGCCGAGGACCAGTCGCACCTGGCCGAGCACGTCGCACGCCGTGCGCCACACGTCCGCCACCACCAGGACGAGATCGCCGGCGCCGGCGCCGGTGCGGGCGAGCAGCCCGGCCCGTTCGGCGTCGGACAGCACCTTGTCGAGGGGCGACGTCAGCGCAGCTTCTCCCCCTCGGCGTCACCTTGAACCAGGCCAGGCCCTTGGCCCCGAGCTCCTTGGCCTGCTCCACCAGGGTGTCGAGGCGGTTGCGCCCGAGGGCGGCGCCGTCGGGCACGACATGGCCTTCACGCACGATGCGGCGAAGGCCCGCACCTCGGTGCCGGCGAACACCTCGCTCAGGTCGACGAGCTCCATGGCGAAGCGCAGGTCGGGCTTGTCCACGCCGAAGCGGTCCATGGCCTCGTGCCACGTCATGCGCCCGATGGCCCCGGGGTGCTCGCCCGTGGCGGCCTCGGTGGCGTCTGCCACCGCCTCGGTCACCGCCTCCTGGACGTCGTGCTCGGTGACGAAGGACGCCTCGATGTCGAGCTGGGTGAACTCGAACTGGCGGTCGGCACGCAGGTCCTCGTCGCGCAGGCAGCGCGCCACCTGGAAGTAGCGGTCCATGCCACCCACCATGAGCAGCTGCTTGGCGATCTGCGGACTCTGGGGCAGCACGTAGAACGTGCCCCGGTTGAGCCGGCTGGGGACGGCGAACTCGCGCGCCCCCTCGGGCGTGGGGGTCCACAGAAGCGGTGTCTCGATCTCGCAGAAGCCCTGGCGGACCATGGCGGCCCGCATGGCACCGAGGCACGCGGCCGCGCAGGCGCAGGTTGCGCTGCATGCGGGGCCGGCGCAGGTCGACGAAGCGGTAGCGCAGGCGCACGGCCTCCTCGGTGTCGGCCCGGTCGTCGACGGGGAAGGGCGGGGTCTCCGCCGTGGCCAGCACCGTCACGCTGCACTCGCCCAGCTCCACGTCGCCGGTGGGCAGATCGGGATTGGCGGTGCCATCGGGGCGCCGCCGGACGGTGCCCGACACCTGCAGCACCTATTCGCTTCGCACGTCGACGCCACCGTCGACGACGCACTGCACGATGCCGGTGTGGTCACGCAGGTCGACGAAGGCGAGGTGCTCTCCGTGCTCGCGGCGGCGTGCCGTCCACCCGCACAGGGTCACGCGTTCGCCGACGTGCTCGGGGCGCAGCTCCCCGCACGCATAGGTCCGCATCCCCGTCGCCGTCACCCGTCGCCCCCGATCGTCGCCGCCAGCCACCGCTGCACCTCGCTCCGCGGCACCGACGTCTGGTCACCGTCGTGGCGAAGGGGGCGCACCGTCACCGTGGCGCCGGCGAGCTCCTCGGCACCCACGATGAGCGCGAACCGCGCCCCGGAGCGGTCGGCCGCCTTCAACTGGGCCTTCAAAGAGCGCCCATCGTAGGCGCGCTCCGCCGCCAGCCCGGCGCCGCGCAGCTCGGCCACCAGGTCGCGTGCCGCCGCCCCGCCGGTGAGGTCGACCACGAAGGCGTCGGGCGGCGGTGGGGGAGACGGGGAAGACGTCCTCGGCGTCGCAGGCGAGCAGCAGGCGCTCGATGCCGATGCCGAAGCCGATCCCGGGGGTGGGCGGGCCGCCCAGGGACTCGACCAGGCCGTCGTAGCGGCCGCCCCCGCCCACCGCGTTCTGGGCCGAGGTGAGCGACAGGGCGGCGAACTCGAAGGTGGTGCGTGTGTAGTAGTCGAGGCCCCGCACGAGGCGCGGCTCGAGCCGGTGGGCGATGCCGAGCGCGTCGAGACCCTCCCGCACGCGGCGGAGGTGGGCGGCACATTCCTCGTCGAGGTAGTCGACGACGGGGGGCGCCCTCGGTGACGGCCCGGCACTCGGGGCGCTTGCAGTCGAGCACGCGCAGGGGGTTCACGCCGTAGCGCTCCCGGTGCTCGTCGCACAGGGCGAGGCGGTTCGCCTCCAGATAGGCCCGCAGGGCGTCGACGAACACCCCCCGGCACGCCCCGCACCCCATGGAGTTGACGGCCAGGTCGACGCGGCGCAGCCCCAGCCAGGCGTACAGCCCGGCGGCAAGGGCGATCACCTCCACGTCCACGTCGGCGTCGTCGGTGCCGAGGACCTCGACCCCGAGCTGGTGGTGCTGCTTGTACCGTCCGGCCTGGGGCCGCTCGTAGCGGAAGGCGGGGGTGGCGTACCACGCCTTCCACGGGACCGGCGGCCGGTGCTGGACGAAGGCACGCACCACCGACGCCGTGCCCTCGGGGCGCAGCGCCACCTCGCGCCCGCCGCGGTCGGCGAACTCGTACATCTCCTTGCGCACCACGTCGCTCTCGTCGCCGATGCCCCGGCGGAACAGGCGGCGTCCTCGAACATGGGGCTCACGATCAGCCCGAAGCCGGCCGGCGCGGCCGGCGCCGGCGAACTCCGCCACCAGCCGCTCCCAGCGCCACGACGCCGGCCACAGCACGTCGTGGGTGCCCGCCGGGGCGCGGAGCGACCCCCTGTGCCTGCTCCTCGCCCACCGTGGGGTCAGCCCTTCCGGCCGGGCAGCGTGCGGAAGGCGTCGAACACGCCGTCCAGGTGCTTGAGCGAGCTGATGAGCGACTCCAGGTGCCCGGGGTCGGCCAGCTCCACGTCGAAGTGCATGCGGCTCGACGCGGTCGGGGGCGGTCTGCGAGGAGGAGGACACGATGTTCAGGTGGTGCTCGGACACGACCCGGGTGACGTCGGACAGAAGGCGCGAGCGGTCGAAGGCGAGGACCTCGATCGACGCCACGAACACCGTGGTGCCCTCGCGGTCCCACTCCACCTCGATGAGCCGCTCCTGGCCGCCTGCGGCCAGGGCGGTGGCGTTGGCGCAGTCGGCGCGGTGCACGCTCACGCCCCTGCCCCGGGTGACGAACCCCACGATCTGGTCGCCGGGCACGGGCGTGCAGCAGCGCGACAGGCGGACCATGACGTCGTCGAGGCCCTCCACGTACACGCCCACGGGCGAGCCCCGCCGGGGCTTGGTGCGCAGGCCCGGCGCCACGGTGGTGGGGAGCTGGTCCTCGCCCCCGCCGCCGCGCAGGTCGCGGGTGAGGCGCTGGGCCACCGAGCGCGGCGACACGTGGCCGTCGCCGATGGCGGCGTGGAGGGCGTCGAGGTCGAGGTAGTTCATGTCCGCCGCCAGGTGCTCGAGGGCGTTGGAGGCGGCCAGCTTCTGCACGGGCAGGCCCTCGCGCCGAAGCGCCTTGATGAGCTCGTCGCGGCCGCTCTCGATGGCGTCCTCGCGCCGCTCGCGGGAGAACCACTGCCGGATCTTGTTGCGGGCCCGGGGCGAGGCCACGATCTGGAGCCAGTCGCGCGACGGCCCGGCCGAGGGGACCTTGGAGGTGATGATCTCCACCGTGTCGGCGGACTGCAGCGGCGTGTCGAGCGGCACCAGGCGGCCGTTCACCTTGGCCCCGATGCAGCGGTGCCCGACCTCGGTGTGGATGGAGTAGGCGAAGTCGATGGGCGTCGCCCCCGCCGCCAGGGCCATGACCTTGCCCTTGGGGGTGAAGACGTACACCTCGTCCTGCTCGAGGTCGAGCTTGAGGGTCTCGAGGAACTCGAAGGGGTCGGTCGTCTCCTGCTGCCAGTCCACGATGCGCTGCAGCCACGCCATCTCGGCGGTGGTGCCCGCCCCGCCGTCCTTGGACTGCTCCTTGTAGCCCCAGTGCGCGGCGATGCCGTACTCGGCCCGGCGGTGCATCTCGTTGGTACGGATCTGCACCTCGATGGGCTTGCCCTCGAGGCCGATCACCGTGGTGTGCAGCGACTGGTAAAGGTTGAACTTCGGGCTGTTGATGTAGTCCTTGAAACGCCCCTGCACCGGGCTCCAGATGGCGTGGATCGAGCCCAGCGCGGCCCAGCAGTCCTTTTCGGACTCCACGATGACGCGGATGCCGACGAGGTCGTGGATCTCGGCGAACTCCTTGCCCCGCACCACCATCTTCTCGTAGATGCTCCACAGGTGCTTGGGGCGGCCGGTCACGTCGGCTCGCACCCCCGACGCCTCGAGGCGCTGGCGCACCGCCACCAGCACCCGGGCCAGGTACTCGTCGCGCTCGGGGCGCGGGTGGCCACCATCTGCTCGATCTCGGCGTAGCGCTTGGGGTGCAAGGTGGCGAAGGCCAGGTCCTCGAGCTGCCACTTGAGCTCCTGGATGCCGAGCCGGTGGGCCAGGGGGGCGTAGATGTCGAGGGTCTCCTGGGCGGTGCGGCGCTGCTTCCACTCGGGCATGACCGCCACCGTGCGCATGTTGTGGAGCCGGTCGGCGAGCTTGATGACGAGCACCCGCCAGTCGCTCGCCATGGCCACGAGCATCTTGCGCACCGTGGCCGCCTGCTGGGCCTCTTTGGAGTCGAACTGCAGACGGTCGAGCTTGGTGACCCCGTCCACGATGACGGCGACCTCGGGTCCGAACTCCTCGGTCACCTTGTCCAGGGTGAGCCCGGTGTCCTCCACGGCGTCGTGGAGCAGGGCGGCGGCCACCGACCGGGCGTCGAGTCCGAGGTCGGCCACGATGGTGGCGACGGCCACGGGGTGGGTGATGTAGGGCTCCCCCGTCCGGCGCAGCTGGCCCCGGTGGGCCTCCTCGGCCACCTGCGCGGCCCGGGTCATGAGCTTGCGGTCGGCCGCCTGCGAGCGCGGCCGGCGGGCGTCGTAGGCGGTGAGCACGCCCCCCACCAGGTCGTCGGCCATCGCCGGGCGGCGGAAGGGAGCAGCCAGGCGTTCGACGGTGACCACCTATTCACCGTACCTGCCCCATGGGCCACTCGGGCGCCTCGGCCGCCAGGCGTGTGGCCGGGAGGAAGCGCCCCACGCCGGTCAGCGCCGGCGGCCGCCCTTCTTGCCGCCCTTGCCCTTGCGCGGACGCGGGGCGGGACGGCTCGGGCCCGACGCCGTGGCGCCGCCGCGGGAAGCGCCCGAACCGTTGGCCGCGCTCCGAGGCGCGCCTGCGCCCGAGCTGCGCCGCACCGGGGCGGGGACCGGGTCGAGGGTGTCGTCGTCGTCGACCCCGTCGTCGACATCTGGCGCGGGCCGGCTCCGGCGGGCCGCGGCCGAGCCCGGTCGCAGCACCGCCGCCTGGCGCCGGGCTGCGCCGGCCGCCGAGGCCGAGCCCGACCCGGCCCGTCCGGCCGACGAACCCGATCCGCTCCGCCCACCCGACGAGGCGCCCGCCACGGCGAGCATGGCGGCCTGGCGCGGCGTGAGGAGCCCGGTGCGGTCGCTCCTCGTGTCGAGCTTGCGCCGGATGTTGATGTAGCGCGGCTCGCGCTCCTTGAGCGTCGAGAGCACGGGGGAGGCGATGAAGATCGACGAGTACGCCCCCGAGGTGAGCCCGATGACAAGCGCCAGGCCGAAGTACTGCAGCGTCGTGGCCCCGAGGACCTGGGCGCCGATGACGAGCACGGCCAGCACCGGAAGGATGGCCACGAGCGAGGTGTTGATGGACCGGGCCAGGGTCTGGTTCATGGAGAGGTTGACCACGTCCTCGTAGGTCATGCGCCCCGACGCCCCGAGGCCGCGGCTGTTGTCGCGCACCCGGTCGAACACCACCACCGTGTCGTACAGCGAATACCCGAGGATGGTCAGCACGGCGATGACGGTGTCCGGCGTGACCTGGAAACCGGTGAGCGAATAGATGCCGGCCGTCACGAGCAGGTCGTGGATGACGGCGACGAGGGCGGCGATGGCCATCTTCCACTCGAAGCGGAACGAGATGTAGACCACCACCACCACGAAGAACACGAGCACGGCCAGGAGGGCCTTGTCGCTGATCTGGCTGCCCCAGGTGGGCCCGACGTCGGACAACGACACCTGGGCGGCCGGCACATGCCCGATGCGGCCGAGCGCCACCGACACGGCGTCCTTGACCGTGGCCTGCTGGGCCGCCGACTCCTTGTTCAGGTCGGCCTCGACCTGCACCGTGGCGTTGGAGCCCGCTCCGAGGACCTGGATGGTGGCGCCGGTGAGCCCGGCCTTGGTCATGGCGCTCTGCACCTGGCTGACGGTGGCCCCGTGGGCGGGGACCTGCCACGACGTCCCGCCCTTGAAGTCGATCCCCCAGTTGAAGCCCTTCACGCCGAAGGAGGCGATGCCGGCCACGATGACGATGGCCGACAGCGCGTACCACCAGCGGCGCCGTCCCACGAAGTCGAACGACGTCTCCCCCCGGTACAGGCGCACGAAGGGGTTGGGACGGGTGGCGGCGGGCTCCTGCTCGGCCAGCTCGTCGGTCTCGATGGTGGTCATGTGGCCGTTTCGCTCCCGATGGCGAGCCCCCGCGCCACACCGAACCGGCCGGCTTCGGTGATCCACCGGCTGCGGCCCAGCATGATGACGAGAGGCCGGGTGAAGAAGAAGGTCGTGAAGATGTCGAGCAGGGTCGACAGGCCGAGGAAGAAGGCGAACCCACGCACGGTGCCGACGGCGAAGATGTAGAGCACGACGGCGGCGGCGAGCGACACCGAGTCAGCGGCCAGCACGGTGCGGAAGGCGCCCTTGAAGCTCCGGTCGACGCTGGTGCGCACCGATCTGCCCGACCGCGTCTCGTCCTTTAATCGCTCGAAGTACACGATGTAGGAGTCGACGGTGATCCCGACCGACACGATCACGCCGGTGACACCGGACAGGTCCAAGGTGAGGTTCATGGCCGAGTGGCCGAGGGCCGACACGATGGCCCACAGCAGGGCGGCGGTGGTGAGCAGGCCGGCCACCACCACGATGCCCAGGACCCGGTAGTACAGGATCGTGTACAGGAGCACGAGGATGAGGCCGCCGATGCCGGCCACGAGGCCCGCCTTGAGCGACGACTTGCCCAGGCTGGGCGACACCGTCTCCTGGGTGAGGAGGTTGAGCTTGACGGGCAGGGCGCCGTAGTTGAGCTCCAAGGCCAGGTTCTTGGCCGTGGTCTCGGTGAAGCTCCCGCTGATCTCACCCTTGCCCTGGAACGACGAGAAGCTGGACTGGGTGGGCTGGATGATGGGTGCCGACTCCACGTAGCCGTCGAGGTCGATGGCCACGTACTGGTGGAAGTTCTCCTGGGCCACCTTGTCCCACGCCGGGGAGCCCGAACCGGTCAGGGTGTAGCTCACCGCCCAGGCGCTGATCGACGTGTCGAACACGGCGGAGGCCGAGTGGATGGCGTCACCACGCAGCTCCGAGGGCCCGCACACGAAGCGCGAGTACTGCTGGGCGCCGGCGGCGGGGTCGGCGGCGAGCAGGACGTCGGCCGTGGGACTGTCGTCCTGGCCGGTGGTGGACTCGTAGGAGGCGAAGGACGGGTCGGCGGGGACGTTGTTGGCGTTGTAGCCGTTGGTGGCGCTCGAGTCGGGCGTGACGGCCAGGTTGGCGGTGTTGGTGAGGTACTGCGACCCGCACGACGGCAACGTGGCCGACGGCGGGGCGGCGCCCTTGGCCGGTGCGGTGTACGGGGGTGCCCCGCACAGCACGGGCCGGAAGTAGAGCTGGGCCGTCTGGCCGATCAGGTCGATGAGGGCCTTGGGGTTCTTCTCCCCCGGGAACTGCACCACCACGTTGCCGCCCTGGGAGTTGACGTCGGATCCCGACACCCCGGCGCCGTCGATGCGGTTCCGGATGATGTTGACGGTGGTGCTCATCTGCCCGCTCGTGATGGCATGGGCCGGCTTGTAGACCACCTCCGACCCTCCGGCCAGGTCGAGGCCCAGCTTGGGCGCCCACCCCGCGCCCAGGGTGGCGCCGAAGGCGATGAGTGCGATGGCGACGCTGGCGAAGAGGCTGATGGTGAGCGAGCGCTTCATGCCGTGCCCCGCTCCTCGGTGCCCGCGCCGTGCTCGGTGGCTTCGGGGGGCGTCGCCTCGGGCGAAGCGGCCTCGGGCGAAGCGGCCTCGGGCGAAGCAGCCCCGCCCGCCGCCGGGGCGCCGGTGCCGTTCGTGCTGTCGTCGTGGTGGGCCGCCCCGTGTTCGTCGTCGTCGTGCGCGTCGTCGTGCTCGTCGTCGTGGCCCTCGACCTCGTCGTCGTGCTCCGCACCGGGCTCGTCGTGCTCGTGGTCGTCGTGCTCGTGGTGCTCGTGGTCGTCGTCGTCGTGGCCCTGCTCGTACTCGTGGTAGGCGTCGCGGGCCTCGTGCTCGTCGTGCTCGTCCCACTCGGTGTCGAGCACCGTGGGCTCGGTGATCCGGCGGGCGATGGTGGAGCGCAACACCGTGATCCGGGTGCCCGGCGCCGTCTCGAGGGTGACCCGGTCCGGCTCCACGTCGAGCACGGTCCCGAAGATGCCCGCGCCGGTCAGCACCTCGTCGCCGGCCGACAGCTCCATGAGGGTGTCGCGTTGGCGCCGCGCCGCCTGGGCCCGGGGGCGGAGGAAGACGAAGTAGCCCACGGCGATGATGATCACGAGGATCAGGAACGACAGAGAAGAACTGCCGCTCGTCTTGGTCGACGATGAGCTGCCCGTCGCCGCCACCAGGGCGGACAGGGCGACGTGCGCGCTTGTCAGGGGAAGGGGAATCGTGCTCTCCAGGGGGCGTTCCGGATCCCTGACCATAGTCCCACGGGGGTCCCCCGGGGGCTGCACACCGTGCTCAGCCGCAGGTCACGGCTCCGGGCCCGACGGTGGCGGCACCACCGCCCGGTCTCTCCCGGTCAGAACCTCACCACAGCGTCGGTGCCACGCCCTGCAGCTCGTGCGCCGGGTAGACCTCTCCCAGGTGCGCGAAGGCACGCGGCGTCGCCATGCGGCCCCGCGGCGTGCGTTGCAGGAGCCCCTGCTGCAGAAGGTAGGGCTCGTAGGCGTCCTCCACCGTGTCGGGCTCCTCCCCCACGCAGTGGGCCAGGGTCACGAGACCGACGGGCCGGCCGTCGAAACGCCGGCACAGCGCGTCGAGGATGGCGCGGTCGACCTTGTCGAGCCCCATGTCGTCCACGCCGAACAGCTCGAGCCCCTCGACCGCCAGCGAGGCGGTGATCGCACCCTCGGCGCGCACCTCCACGAAGTCGCGCACCCGGCGCAGGAGACGGTTGGCGATGCGTGGCGTCCCCCTCGAGCGCGACGCGATCTGCCATGCCCCTTCCGGCTCCACCTGCACCGCCATGATCCCCGCGGACCGCAGCACGATGCCCCGGAGGTCCTCGGGGGCGTAGAGGTCGAGGCGGGCCACGAACCCGAAGCGGTCGCGCAGCGGCCCGGTGAGGAGCCCCGTCCGGGTGGTGGCGCCCACCAGGGTGAAGCGGGGGAG
The DNA here is from genome assembly GCA_963839605.1 of uncultured Acidimicrobiales bacterium. GTDB lineage: Bacteria > Actinomycetota > Acidimicrobiia > Acidimicrobiales > UBA8190 > JBEKVE01. Next base: position 78,446 of record CAWIWK010000026.1, read on the forward strand.
GTCGAGGCGGATGGAGCGCGCCGTGGGCCCCTTGCCGATGACGATGTCGAGCTGGAAGTCCTCCATGGCGGGATAGAGGACCTCCTCGACGGGCCGCGGCAGCCGGTGGATCTCGTCGATGAACAGGACGTCGCCCTGCTGCATGTCCGTGAGCAGAGCGGCGAGGTCGCCGGCGCGGGCCAGGGCGGGACCCGAGGTGATGCGCAGGCCCACCCCCATCTCGGCCGCCACGATGCCGGCCAGCGACGTCTTGCCCAGGCCCGGGGGCCCGGCGAAGAGCAGGTGGTCCACGGGTTGGTGCCGGCGCCGGGCGGCCTCGAGAACGATGTCGAGATGCTCGGTCAGCTGGGGCTGGCCCAGGAACTCGTCGAGCCGCCGGGGACGGAGGCGGACCTCGTCGGCGAGCTCGGAGGGATCGGGCAGCGGGTTGACGGGGCGCTCGGCCGCCTCGGCCTCGTCGAGCGCGACGGGCGCGACGGGCGCGACGGACGCGGTCGGTGTCGGCGGTGGCGAGCACCTCGCGTCGTCCGTTCACCGGGCCCCCGCCAGCTCCCGCAGCGCCTGACGCAGCAACTCCTCCACCGCCCCCTCGACGGGGACGCCCTCGAGGGCATGGCGGATCTCCTCGGGGTTGTACCCGAGCTCGGCCAGCGCGGCCCGTACCTCGCCGCGCGCCTCTGTGACGGTGCCGGCACCGCCGGGAACGCCGTCCCCGGCGAACTCGGGGAGCTCGAGGCGCGAGCGAAGGTCGAGGACCAGGCGGGCGGCGGTCTTCCTGCCCACGCCGGGGACGGTGCACAGCGCCCCCAGGTCCTCGTCGAGCACGGCCCGGATCAGATCGGGCGGGCGCAGGGCGCTCAGCACGGCCAGGGCCAGGGCCGGACCCACGCCGTGGGCGCCCAACAGCGCCTCGAAGCAGCGCCGCTCCTCGGTGGTGGCGAACCCGTAGAGGACGATGGCGTCCTCGCGCACGTGGGTGTGCACGTGGAGCTCCACCGGAGCACCGCGCTCCCCCACGGCCGCCAGCAGGGCGGGTGGCACCGACACGCGGTACCCCACGCCGCCCACGTCCACGAGGACCTCGCCCTCGGGCGTGCGGGCGATGAGCTCGCCCCGAAGCCAGCCGATCACCGTCGTCCTCCGCCACGGCGCGCCGCGCCCGTCGCCGACACCGTCGTCACCCCGTGCACCGCACCCTCCCCTCGGAAACGTTCGAATCGCCGTCGCCTGCAGACGCCGCTGTCCGCCGCCGACACCCCGCCCTCACCGGACCGGCGGCCCCGCCGCGGCGATGGCCCGGCGCAGGGGCTCCGCCGTCAGGTGGCACACCGCCAAGGCCAGGGCGTCGGCCACGTCGGGCGGCTTGGGCGGCTCGTCGAGGGCGAGGAGCGCCGCCACCATCCGCTGCACCTGGTCCTTGGTGGCCCCGCCGAACCCGACGACGGCCATCTTCACTTCGTTGGCGCTGTACTGGGCCACCTCGCACCCCGCCTCGGCCGCCACCAGGAGGGCGATCCCGCCGGCCTGGCCCGTGGCCATGGCGGTGCGGACGTTGGTCTGGAAGAACACCCGCTCCACCACCACCGCGTCGGGGCGCACCTCGGCCACGAGCCTGCGCAGCTCGGCGTACAGGACCCGGAGGCGCTCCTGGAGGGGCAGGTCGGGCTCGGTGGTCACCACCCCGCCGGCGGTGGCGGAGAGATCGCTGCCGTAGCGCCGGACCACCCCGTACCCGCAGCGGGACAGACCGGGGTCGATGCCCAGGACGAACACGCGTTCGACGTTAGCAAGGTGACGGCGGCCGGCGGTGGACCCGCGGCGGCCGGTCGGCGCCTGCTCAAGCGGCCGGTCGGCGCCTGCTCAGTCGGCGGCCGCCGCCGCCAGGACCTCGTCGGGGGTGTCGAAGTTGGACCACACGTTCTGGACGTCGTCGTGGTCGTCGAGAGCCTCCAAGAGGCGGAGCACCTTGCGGACCTCGCCCTCCTCGGTCACCGGGACCGTGGTGGAGGGCACCATGGCCACCTCGGCGGAATCGGGCGTCATCCCCGCCGCCGCCAGCGCGTCGCGCACCGCCCCCAGGTCCTGGGCGCCGCACGTCACGATCCACCGCTCCCCGTCGTCGCTCAGGTCCTCGGCCCCCGCCTCCACCGCCACCTCGGTGACGCTGTCCTCGTCGAGCGAGCGCGGCAGCTCGATGACGCCCTTGCGGGCGAACTGCCACCCACCGCGCCGGGCTCGGCCATGGAACCGCCATTGCGGGAGAACACGTTGCGGATCTCGGCGCCGGTGCGGTTGCGGTTGTCGGTGAGGCACTCGACGATGATGGCCACACCCCCCGGGGCATACCCCTCGTAGGCGACCTCTTCGTAGTGCACGCCCTCCAGGTCGCCCGTCCCCCGCTTGATGGCGCGCTCGATGGTGTCGAGGGGCACCGAGGCGGCGCGCGCCTTCTCGAACATGGTGCGAAGGGTGGCGTTGGTGTTGACGTCGCCGCCGCCCTCGCGTGCCGCCACCTCCAGCTGCCTGATCACCTTGGCGAACACCTTGGCCCTGGTCTTGTCGACCGCCGCCTTGCGGTGCTTGGTGGTCGCCCACTTCGAATGGCCTGACATCGCTACCGTCCTTGTCCTTCGCTCGCTCCTGCCACGACGCCGCGTGCCGCCGGTCGTCGCCCACTGCCCTGCTCCGCCTCTGGTGCCTCGCCGTCACGATCCTCGATCATCGACACGAACAGCCGATGGATGCGGCGGTCGGCGGTGAGCTCGGGGTGGAAGGCGGCGACGAGGACCGCGCCCTGCCGGCACAGCACGGGGCCGACGACCCCCACCGGCCGAGCACCTCGACCCCGGGTCCGGCCGACTCGACCACGGGAGCCCGGATGAACACGGCGTGCACCGGGCCGCCGGGCAGGCGTCCACCGTCAGGTCGCACTCGAAGGACTCGAGCTGGCGGCCGGTGCCGTTGCGCCGCACCGACAGGTCGATGGCGCCGAAGCACCGCTGGTCCGGGGCGCCCGTCGGCGATCGACGTGGCGAGCAGGATCATCCCCGCGCAGGTGCCGAAGGCCGGCAGGCCGGCGTCGAGCGCCGCGCCGAGGGGCTCGGCCAGACCCGAGGAGTCGAGCAGCATCGACATCGTCGTCGACTCGCCACCGGGGAGGACGATGCCCGCCAGGCCACGAGGTCCTCGGGCCGGCGCACCGACCGGGGTCGCGCACCGACCTCGGTCGAGGCGCGCGCGCGATGCTCGCGACGTCGCCCTGCAGCGACAGGATGCCGATGTCCACCTGGGGCACCTCGGCGTCCGTGGCCAACGCCCTCACCAGCCGCGGTCGGCCATGTGCTCGTCGAGCTGGCCGACCTCGCGACCGGGCATGGAGGCGCCCAGCCCGCGGCTCACCTTGGCCACGATCTGCGGGTCGTCGAAGTGGGTGGTCGCCTCGACGATGGCGCGGGCCCGGCGGGCGGGGTCCTCGCTCTTGAAGATCCCCGAGCCCACGAAGACCGCCTGGGCCCCGAGCTGCATGACGAGGGCGGCGTCGGCCGGCGTGGCGAGCCCGCCCGCGCAGAAAAGCGGCACGGGGAGCGCGCCGGTGCTCGGCGACCTCGTTGACGAGGTCGATCGGAGCCAGCAGGTGCTTCGCCCAGGCGTAGCGCTCGGCCGGGTCGGCCTGGGTCAGCTTGCGGATGTCCCCGAGGATCGAGCGCAGGTGGCGTACGGCCTCGACGATGTTGCCCGTGCCGGCCTCGCCCTTGGAGCGGATCATCGCCGCGCCCTCGGAGATACGGCGCAGGGCCTCTCCCAGGTTGGTGGCCCCGCACACGAACGGCACCCGGAAGGCCCACTTGTCGATGTGGTGCGCCTCGTCGGCGGGGGTGAGGACCTCGCTCTCGTCGATGTAGTCGACGTCGAGCGCCTCGAGCATCTGGGCCTCGGCGAAGTGCCCGATGCGGGCCTTGGCCATCACCGGGATGGTGACGGTGCCTGGATCGCCTCGATCAGCGCCGGGTCGCTCATGCGGGCGACGCCGCCCTCGCGGCCGGATGTCGGCGGGCACCCGCTCGAGTGCCATCACCGCCACCGCACCGGCGTCCTCGGCGATCTTGGCCTGCTCGGCGTGACGACGTCCATGATCACGCCGCCGCGCAGCATCTCGGCGAGGCCGCGCTTGACGGTGAAGGTCCCCGTGCGACCGACGGTGGCGCCACCGTCGGTCGGCGGGCCTCCTGCCGCGGCGCTCGTCGGGTCGGACGGCACCGACCGTGCGTTGGGTGCGCCATCCATGACCACAGTCTACTCCGGGGGGCCCGGGGGCCCACCGGGGCTACGGCCGGCTCACCACTCGTCGAGGGCGGCGATGCGCACGGCCGGCGCGTCGAGCTCGCCCACGAGCCCGGTGCGCAGCGCCGAGGTGTCCCGGTCTTCGGGCAGGGCGACCGTCCACAGCCACCGGGTGGCACCGCCCACCCCCCGGGCGGCCAGGGGCGAGGTGGGGCGTGGGGCGGGACCCTCGGCCATGAGCACCGAGCGCGTCGCGCAGGCCGGGGGGATAGCGGGTCACCGACACGGCCAGCCGATCGGTGCGCAGCTCGCGCCCGCGACCGGCGAGGGTGTGGACGAGCCCGGCCACGGGCACGAGGCGGGCGAGGGGAAGGGCCACGGCGGCGGCCACGGTGGCGGGGGCGATGTCGCCCCGCTTGACGTGCACGAGCTCGTGGGCGAGGACGCCTTCGAGGAGCACGGGGTCGAGTGATTCGAGCAGTCCCGACGTCACCACCAGCGCGGCCGTGGCGCTCGAACGCCCCAGTGCCAGCGCCTGGCGGGACGGGTCGTCGACGACGAGGATGTCGGGGACCTCCACGCCCATGGTGGCGCACAGACCTTCGGCCAGGGTCTCGGCCCGCGCCAGCTCGGCATCACCACCGGGCCGGGTGCGCAGGGCGCGCACCACCACGGCTGTCGCACCCCGCCACAACAGGGCCCACAGCACGACGCCGACGACGACGCCGACGACCACTCCCACGAGGGCGATACCGGCGGCGGCACACACGCCGGCCACGACCACCAGGACGATGGCGCCGGGAGCAGCGGCGATCGCCACGGCGCGCCGGCGGTTGCGGCGGAGATCGGCCCCCTCGTCGCCTGCACCCGAAAGCAGGGCCGACGACGCCCGGTCGGCTGTGTCGGACACGGCCGCCACGACCTCGAGCCGCCCTCTGCCGTCCCTGCCGGCGCCCTGGCGCGACGCCGGGGGGCGCCCGCCGTGGGACGAACCGCCCCGGGACCGGCCCCCCTGGCCCTGGCCGCGACCGCCCTGGCCGCCACGGCCCGGTCCGCCTCCCCGGGCGCCACCTCCCTGACGTCCGCCCGACCCGCCGCCCTGGCGGGACCGGCCGTTGCCACCGCCCGAGCCTCCGCCGGATCGGGGCGAACCCTGGGCCCGGGCACCGCCGCCGCCCTGGCCGCCGCTCTGGCCCCGTCCCTGGCCACCGCCGCCCTGACTTCCGCCCTGGCTGCCGCCGCCCTGGCCGCCACGGCCGCCCCGACTGCGACGTCGACGCTGGCCACCGCCGCCCTGGCCGCCGGCCCCCTGCCCTCCGCCGCCCGCCGGGCGACCGCCCGAGCCGGACGGACGCGCTGGTGATTCGCCGGGAGGGTCCGCCATAGGTGAGGCAGTGTACGACCAGCCATCGCCGCCCCCACCCCGGCGTCGCTCAGCGGGGCGAGGGGTGGGCCACCACTTCCTCGTAGAGCGCCACGTAGCGGGCCGCCACGGCGGGCATGGCCCACTGCGAGGCGTGATCGAAGGCGGCGTCGAGCGCCGCCGGAGCGCACAGCCCCGACGCCGAGGCGGCGTCGGACACCGCCCGGCGCAGCGCCGCGGCCAGGGCCACGGCGTCCCCGGGGGGAACGACGGCACCGTGCCCCCCCAGCACGGCGGCGTAGCCGGGGATGTCGCTCGCCACCACGGCGGCATGCGCCGCCATGGCCTCGAGGAGCACGATGCCGAACGACTCCCCTCCGAGCGACGGTGCGCACAGCACGTGCGCCCCGGCCAGGCGCGCCGCCAGCTCGTCGTCACCGATGCGCCCCAACCACTGCAGGCGCCGGCTCGGCGGGTGGCGACGGCGCAGCGCGTCGGTCTCGGGCCCTTCCCCCGCCACCCACAGGGTGGCGGGGAGGGCGTCGGGCGTGTCGCCGCTCACGGCGGCGGCGTCGAGGAGGACCGACAGTCCCTTGCGCTCCTCGTGGCGCCCCACGAACAGGATGGTGGGGCCGTCGGTCGGCCAGGGGCGGGCGGTGGCGAAGCGCTCGAGCTCGACGCCGTTACCCACCACCCGGTAGGTGCCCCCGAGGGGCGCGGCGCGCCGTGGCGGCCGCCTCTTCCGACACCGCACAGCGGACCGCCAAGCGCGCCGCGCCGGCCCGGGCGATGGGCCCGAGGATCCGGTAGGCCAGGCTGTCCCCGGCGCGGTGGAAGGTCCCGACCTTGGGGAGCGCGCACGCCACCAGGCACACGGGACCGGGGCCGGGGGCGAGCGGCTCGTGCAGGTGCAGTACATCGAACCCGCCGAGACGCACCGCACGCACGGCGCGGCGTGCCGCCCCGGGCCCGAGCGCCACCGGGGCCACCGAGCCGTTGGCGGGCAGTCCGAGGGAGCGGCCGAGGGCCACGAAGGCGACGCCGCCGTCGGACGCCATGCCGGGCACGACCTCGTCGCCGTCGCCGTCGAACGGTGCGAGCACGGTGACCTCGTGCCCGGCACCGACCAGGGCGCGCCCCAACCCCGTCACCTGGCCCTGGACGCCTCCCGGCCGGCTCAGGCTGTAGGGGCAGAGCAGTGCGACGCGCACCGTGGCCCGCCCTCAGGCCGCGAACACGCCGAGTGCCCGGCACGTCCGGATGAAATGTGCCTTTGACCAGGCTTGTCGACTGGAACTCCTGCGCAACGTCTCGCACCGTTTCTGGCCTGCCGAGGACGATCTCGCGAGACAGCTTGCCAAGTTGTGAGACGAAGCGTGGATCGAAAGGCGGGACCGCCCGGCGACATGAGCCCCACACCGATCCGTGCCTCGACGCCGTCTTCCTGGCGCCGGCTCATGCAATGGCCGGCATCCTTGCAATTGACGGTGATCGTGACGGTTTCCGTCGCCGAGCCGACAAGGTTGTCGGCGAGGACCGCCACCCGGAAGATCCCCTCCTTCCCGGGCGTGCCCGAGATCTGCGCCTTGCCATTGCCGACGTCGGTGAAGGTCATGCCCGACGGCAGTGCGCCCAGCTCGCTCAGCTGAGGCGTCGGAGAGCCGCTTGTCGAGATGACGAGGGACTTGGCTTTGCCTTCCTTCAACGTGGCCGTCTCCTTACCCGTGAAGGCCGGGGCTTTACCCACAACCAAGAAGAACGTCTCGTGCACCGTGCCCTCGCTGTTGGAGGCGGTGATGGTGACCGGATAGGTCGTGAGCTTCTTGCCGGCGTTGCCCTTGATCGTGGCGGTTCCGTTCCCGTTGCTCTTGAACGTCACACCGCTCGGCAGCGTGCCCCTCTCGCTGATCGAGGGAGCCGGGGATCCGGCCACCGTGATGGTGGTCGAGAACGTGGCCTTGGCCGCCACCCCCACGTTGTCGGGACTGGCGAACTGCGGCGCCCCGTGTTTCGACCCAACGGCGAAGACCGTCCCCGTCAACTGGGCGAGCGTCGGGCTGGAGTTGGCGTCAAGGGTCGCCGAAATGCACGCCGGTGGCCCGGCGCTGTATGTGGGACCGGGGTCGCCGACGACAGGCAACCACGCTCCACTCCCGCTGTCGGCCGACGGGTTCCACCACAGCAACTCGTTGCCACCGTTGAGGGTGCAGTCCTGGACGACCTGGCTCGAGAACGTGCTGCCCTGAGACACCGCGACGTCGAAGAACACCCCGGCGGAACTGAAGCTCGGAGGGCCGACCGGGTTCGCCTCGTAGAGCAGGATGTTCACGTTGCCCGTGCCCGTGCCGCTGGAGGTCACCCCGCCCGCGCCCACGCTTGCGGTGCCGCCCTGCGAGGATGAGCTTCCGAGGGAATCCGTGAGCACCTGCTGTGCGCCGGCGTAGTTCGTGTCTCCGCCATACGAGGCGGTGATGGAGTAGGTGCCAGGGGCAGAACCCAGGTTCAGCGTGCAGACCCCGATGCCCGAGGAGATCGCGGCCGAGCAATTCGCCCCCGTGCTGTCAGACACCGTCACCTGCCCGGTCGGGGTGCCCCCCTGGGCGCTGACCTGGACCACGAGGCCGACGTTGCCCCCGTTGGCGGGGTCCGACGTCGGCGCGATCTCCACGCTCGGCGTGGCTTTGTCGACGACCTCGCTCACCGAGTCTTGGGCGGGGCTGTAGTTGGAGTCTCCTTGGTACTGCGCCAACACGTCGAACGGTCCCGAAGAGGCCAGCTCGTTGATCGAGCACCCGCCGATGCCGCCCGAGAGCACGGCCGTGCACGTTCCCCCTGCCCCGTCGGTGACAATCGCCTCCCCGGTCGGCGTCGCCCCCGAGCCCGACACCTTGACGGCGTAGGCGACGGGTCCGGTGGTCGCCGGATTGGCGGCCGGCGTCACCGAGACTGTCGGCAAGGGTAGGACGAGCACCGACTTCGTCACCTGGTTCACCGCGTAGTTGCCGTCCCCCGAGTATGAGGCGGTCACGCTGTACGGCGTCGACGACGGCGCCTCGTTGATGGAGCACGAACCGGCCCCGTTCGACAGCGTGATCGAACAGTGTCCTCCTGCCGAGTCGCTCACGGTGACGGTTCCTGTCGGGGCGGCGACACCAGCGGGACCTGCCACCCTCACCTGGTACAGGGTGCTGCCCACCTGGAACTTGGGAGTCACCGAGACCGTCGGTGTGGCCTGGGTCACCGCGAAGCACCACGAGCCATCGGACGACTCCGACAAGGGGAGATAATCGGTGTCGCCGCTGTAACTCGCCTTGACGCAGTAGGTCCCCGCCGCCGGGGCCACGAAGGCGTCGGTGGCCGAGGCTGCACTAGTGCTGTGGCTGACGAGGGTCACCGTCGAGGTGCCCGCCACGGTGCCGGTGGGGCAGGGCGTGGTCGAAGAAGGACACTGCGCGTATTGCAGCCCGACGGTACCCGAAGGTGCCGTTCCCACCGATCCGGACGCTGTCACGGTCAGGTGCTGCGTCGAACCGAACTGCAGCGACGTGCTCAACGTCGGTGCCATCGACGCCGCCGTGGGAGCGACGACCTCCCGGAGGAAGCCGTTATCGGCGATGATGACGTTCCCTGCCGGCGTGACTGCGACGGCGTAGTCATAGAGCAACTCTGCTTGCGTGGCCGGGCCACCGTCTCCCGTGTAGCCGGAAATGCCGTCTCCGGCGATGGTGTAGAGGTCGCCGGCGGTCATCGACTGGCCGTAGTAGATGCCGGTGTGCTCGGCCAGCATCCGCACCCGGTCCGTTCCGTCGGCCCACACGATGTCGCCTTCGGGGTCGAGAGCGAGACTGCCCACGTAGTACGGAGTACCCGACAGCGCCGGCACTCCGTCACCGGTGTCTGCCCCGTTGGACCCCGGAATTCCCGCCACCAGATACATGTCACCAGGGGACATGGACTGGCCGTAGTAGGTGCCACTGTTCTCGGCGAGGACCCAGATGACGTTCTCCGTGTCGTCGGCGAGCACGACGTTGCCGGCTGCGTCGACGGCGATGGCGTAGGGATCGGGGAGAGCAATGGAGGTTGCCGCGCTTCCCAGAATTGCCGGTGTAGGACTGGGACCCGCTCCCGGCGATGGTGTACACGTCCCCCGCCGTCATCGACTGACCATAGAAGGAACCCGTGCTGGCGGCGACGACGCGCACAAAGCCGGTGCCGTCTGCGATGAGCACGTTTCCTGCCTGGTCAACAGCCATGGCGTCGGCGTTGATGGTGGCGCCGAGGGCGGGGCTACCGTCTCCCGGATACGCCCCATCGCCACCTCCGGCGATCGCATACACGTCTCCTGCGGTCATGGACTGTCCGTAGAACGTGCCCGTGGAGGCGGCGAGCAGCTCGATCACACCTTGCCGTGTCGCTTCGAACAGAACGTTCCCCGAACCGTCGACGGCCAGCTCCTGCGAATATCCGAGTGGAACCTCGGTCCCAGGTGTGCCGTCTGCAGGAGGGGTTTGCTGGGGATCTGCGTAGTACCCGTTGTCGCCGTTCCCGACAATGGTGTACACGTCCCCGGCGGTCATGGACTGACCGAAGAGCGTTCCCGAGCTGCTCGGCACGACCCGGATGTAATGGTTCGAGTCGTCGAGGTACACCGTGTTCCCGCTCGAGTCGACCACCACATCGCTGATGTTTCCGTTGGGCCCACCGGTCACGGCCGACAGAGCCGGCAAGCCGTTGCCGTTACAGTCCGGTCCACCGCACCCGGCAACCCGGTAGATGTCACCGACCGTCATCGCTTGTCCGTACGAGGGCGTGGTCTGCTCTGCGATCACCCGAATCGCCGTCGGCGACTCGTCGGGGTAGCCGGGGGTCCCCTCATCGAAGACGTCGCCGACGTACACGTCCCCGGAGGTCGGACTGACGATCACCCCAACCGTTCCGTAGTAGTACTGACTGCCGAAGCCGGCGGCTGTCGCAGGCCCTGCATCGCCGCTGTAGCCGGCTTGCCCGTCACCGGCGATCGTATAGAGGTTGCCGGCCGTCATCGATTGGCCATAGAAGGTGCCGGAGCTCTCGGCGTACACGTCGATGTACTCGCCCGACTCGGTGCACGTGGTCTGCCCTTGTGCCTGGGTACAGGTCTGCGTCTCAGCGGGGAAGACCAAATTGCCGGACACGTCGGGGGAGGGATACGAAACGATGTCCTGATTCGCCGGCATGTTGAGAAACAATGCGTAGGCGTCCCCCGTCGTCATCGACTCGCCGTAGAAGGTCCCGGTGCTCTCGGCGATGACCACCCCTACTTCGTACTGATTGTTGCACCCGTAGCAACCCATCTGTCCTGCGACGAAGATGTTGCCTTGACCATCGACGGTGATGTTCGACACGTTTCCTATCGAGGTGCTTGCCGCCGGGGTGCCGCTCGAGGTTGGTTCCGTGGTTCCATTCCCCGCAATCGTGTAGATGTCCCCCGCGCTCATGGATTGGCCGTAGAAGGTCCCCGTGCTCCCGGCCACGACGCGGATGAGCGGTGGCGTCTCCCCGGCATTCGTATTCGTCGCCTGGCCCGTCACGATGAGATTGCCCTGCTGGTCGAATGCGAGGGGCCCCACATAGAGGGCTGCGGAGGTTGCAGGTCCACCATCCCCCGACGAGCCGTAGGCGCCGTCTCCGGCCACCGTGTAGACGTCACCGGCGACCATGGACTGGCCCAGGAACGTTCCCGTCGTTTGGGCGATGACCCGAACGACGGTGGAGGAGCTGAAGGCGATATTGCCTGTGATCGGATCGAAAGTGATGCCACTTCCGCAGTATGCGTACGTCGAGTTGGCGGGGACCCCGGAGGCGTTGGAGTACCCGGTCGGCGCCGCCCCGGCGATGACCGTCTCGAGTCCCGTTGTCGGATCGACGCGGCCGATGGTGCCACCCTGGCAGATGTACATCGCGCCGTCGGTGCCGATGGCGACGCCTGTCTCGGTGCCCAGTCCGTAATTGATGATGTCGGTTGCGGGGAGGCCACCACCGACAGTGCCGGCCACGGTCACGATGGTCCCGGGCTGTGGTCCTAGTGCGTTGGCGCTCAGCTCGCCAAACCCGACCAACGTCGACGCGGCCAGAACGGACGACGCTCCGATGACCTGGAGAACCTTCCTCCGTCGGTAGCCTCCATGGCGCGCCTGACCAGGCGCTCGGCGCTCTCTTCCTTGGCGAAGCATCTGCGCATCCCACCATCTGCTTTGGCCTTCAGCATCGTCAACTTTGACGATTGATCCGCAAAGCGCGGCAGCTCAGCGCGAATGGCACGCCGGACTGCCACAGAGGCAGCGTCACGTGCCATTGCCCGTCTCGGAACTGTTCTCAGGCGAGCTGACGGCAACGTCCGTCGAGTGTCTTGACGCTGTCTCGCTCAATCGGCGCAGGACGCACGAGGGGCGCCCCGGTCGCTCGGCCAGTTGGGCTGGAAGAGGTGCCACTGCTCGGGGGCGCGCCGGATGAGGGTCTCGAGGTCCTTGGCGATCAACTGCGTCACCCGGGTGACGTCCTGGCGCAACGACCCGGTGCGCTCGACGGGCACGGGGGGCATGATCACCGCCGTGTGCTCGCGGCCGGGACCGCTGTACACCGCAGTGGGGAGCACCACCGCCCCCGTGCGCAGCGCCAGCGTGGCCGGTCCCCCGGGCAGCGTGGTGCGCTCGCCGAAGAACTCGACCTCGACGCCGTTGCCCTGGATGTCGCGGTCGCACAGCAATCCGACGAGCTTCCCCTGGCGCAACGTGCGCAGCATGGCGCCGCTGGCGCCGGGGCCGAGAGGCACGATGGTGAGGCCCATCTTCTGGCGTTGGGCCACGAACCACTCGTACAGGGCGGGGGGCTCGAGCGGCTCGGCCACGCTCGTCATCGGATACCCCTGCATGGCGAGCCAGTACCCGCCCCACTCCCAGCTGCCGATGTGGGGCAGCGCCATGATCACGCCGGACCCCGCCTCCATGCCCCGCACGAGGTGCTCCCACCCGCTCTCCACCGACATGCGTTCCGCCACCACGTCGGGGCCCAGCCCCGGCAGGCGTGCCCCCTCGAGCCAGTAGCGGCGGGTAGGACAGGAAGGCCCGGCGCGTCGACGCCGCCACCTCGGCCTCGGACAGGTCGTGTCCCACGGCGCGCCGCAGGTGCCGGGTGTACACGGCGCGTGTGTCGCTGCGCACGGCGCTGAGCGCCAGGCCGACCCCGGCCGCCGCTGCCGCCGCCACGGGCTCGGGCAGCTTCTGCATGGCCGTGCCGAGCGACCGGTAGGCGGGTAGGCCGCCCAGGGACGCAGGCCGCCGGGGCGCGCTTCGTCGGGCACCGCTCCTGGCTCGCCGGTGCTCAGATGCCGCGCGAGGTCGGGCGGCGTCCGGCGCGGCGAGGGCGACCGTTGCGCCCGTCGGTCACGCCACACGCGTCCGGTGCGGCTCGACGGCACGCCGGCACGCCGGGCCCGCCAGCGGCCCGACGGTTGGGCGGCCCGGCGGTGCGACGTGGTGCGGGCGCCCGTGCCGTCACGCTGGGCACGCGTCTCGCGCCAGGTGCGCCAGCGCGAGTCGACGCGGCCCTCGCGCCACCGGGCGAGCGCCCGGCGCGTGACGTCGGCGTCGCCGTCGGCGAGGGCGATCGCCACCGGCACGGGACGGGGGGGACCTTCCGCCTCTTTCCACACGTTCACGAACCGGCCCAGGGCGGTGACGGTCAACAGCCCGAAGAAGACCCACAGCGCGGGGACGAACGCCGATGCCGAGATCGACCCGGCGATGAAGCACAGGCCGAGGAGGATGAAGCGCTCGGCCCGCTCCATGAGGCCGCCCTTGGCCGACAGGCCGAGCAGCTCGGCCTTGGCCCGCTGGTAGGAGATGAGGGAGGTGATGGCGAGCACGGCGAAGGGGAGCAGCACCATCTGCCCGTGGTGACGGGCTTCGAGGTACCACGCCACCCCGCCCAGCATGAAGGCGTCGGACACCCGGTCCGCCACCGAGTCGAAGAACGCCCCCCGCACCGATGCCCGTCCCGACGCCTTGGCCACGGGCCCGTCGAAGAGGTCGGGGAGCCCGGTGGCGAAGAGCATGGCGATGGCCCACACCAGATGGCCGGTGCCGATGACGACGGCGCTTGCCACCGACGCCAGCAGACCGAACACGGTGAGGACGTCTGCGTTGACACGGGCCCGCACCAGGACGGATCCCACCGGCTTGGTGGTGCGGTCCACAGCGTCGCGCCAGCGACCGTCGAACATGGGGGTGCGTTTCCTCCGCGGTCTCGCCTCCAGCGTACCATCGGCCACCCACCCGGCCTCTGACCCGTGCTCCCATTCACGTGCTGTTCACAGGGACCGCGCCGGGCCCGGTCCGGCCCCGGCGGGGGCCCCGAGGTCGCCAGTAGGCTGCCGTCAGGGCCGGTCGCAGGGGTCTTCTGAGGGGGCCGGCAGGTCTTTCGAGGGAGGGAGGTACGTGGGGTGCCAAGCTATCCACCGTCCCGCATCCGTAACGTCGCCCTGGTCGGCCACAACGGCTCGGGCAAGACGACGCTGGCCGAGGCGCTCTTGCTGGCGACCGGCGCCGTCACCCGCCAGGGCAAGGTGGACGACGGCACGACCGTCAGCGACTTCGAGCCCGAAGAGATCAAGCGCCACATGTCGCTGTCCCTGGCCATGACGCCGTGCTTGGTGGGGGACGTCAAGCTCAACATCGTCGACACCCCGGGCTACGCCGACTTCTTCGGTGAGGTGCGCGCCGCGTGCTCGGTCGTCGACCTCGTCGTGGTGGTGGTGAGCGCGGTGGAGGGCCTCGAGGCGCAGACCGAGGCGGCCTGGGACCTGGCCGCCTCGCTCGGCCTGCCGCGCCTCGTGTTCGTGAACAAGCTCGACCGCGAGCGGGCCAGCTTCGACCGGACCCTGGCCGGGTTGCGGGAGCGCTTCGGTGCCGGGATCGCCCCGCTCGAGCTGCCCGTGGGCGAGGAGTCGAGCTTCCGCGGCATCGCCGATCTGCTCACCGACACCGCCATCATCTACGAGGGCGGCAAGTCCGAGAGCGGTCCGATCCCCGACGACCTGGCCGCCACCGAGCACGAGGTGCGCGAGCAGCTGGTGGAGGGGATCGTCGTGGGCGACGACGCCCTCATGGAGCGCTATCTGGACGGGGACGTCCCCTCGGGGGCCGAGCTCGAGGCGACGCTGGCCCACGGCGTCGCCCAGGGCCTCGTCTTCCCGGTGGTGTGCGGCTCGGCCGTCACCGGGGTGGGCATCGACCGCCTGGCATCGCTGCTGGCCGAGATCGGCCCGACGCCCGACTCGCGCCCGCCCGTCGAGGTCACGCCGGCGACGCCGTGCAGGAGGTGGCGTGCGACCCAGCCGGCCAGCCGCTGGCCCGGGTGTTCAAGACCATCTCCGATCCCTACGTCGGCAAGATCTCACTGCTGCGCGGTGCTGTCGGGCACCATCCGGCCCGACAGCGTCCTCACCAACCCCCGCACCCACGCCGAGGAGCGACTGCACGTCCTGCAGCTGCTGCGGGGCAAGGAGGCCCAGCCCGCCACCGAAGCCCAGGCGGGCGACATCGTGGCGGTGCCCAAGCTGTCGGACACCACCACCGGCGACACCCTGGCGCCCAAGGGCACGCCCGTCGTCGTGCCCCCCCACCCCGCCCGAGGCCGCGTCCTGGCCGTTGCCATCAGGCCGAAGTCCAAAGGCGACGAGGACAAGCTCATGACGGGCCTGCACCGTCTGTGCGAGGAGGACCCCGCCCTCACGGTCGAGCGCGTGGACGAGACCCACCAGACCATCCTGCGGGGCACGGGCGAGACCCACCTGGCCGTGGCGGCCGAGCGCCTGGCCCGCAAGTTCGGGGTCGAGGTCGCCACCGAGGAGGTGCTCGTCCCCTTCCGCGAGAGCATCACCCAGCAGGCCGAGGCCGAGGGCAAGTACAAGAAGCAGACGGGCGGGCACGGCCAGTTCGGCGTGGCGTCGATCCGCATCGAGCCCCTCGAGCGGGGCGAGGGCTTCCACTTCGTCGACCAGGTGGTGGGGGGGGCGATCCCCAAGCAGTACATCCCGGCGGTGGAGAAGGGCGTCATCGAGGCCATGGGCCAGGGCGGGGTCCACGGCTACCCCGTGGTGGACGTGCAGGTGACGTGCTTCGACGGAAAGTTCCACCCCGTCGACTCCTCCGAGATGAGCTTCAAGATGGCGGGGTCGCTCGCCTTCAGAGAGGCCATGGCCAAGGCCGGGCCCGTGCTGCTCGAGCCGGTCTCGCTCATCGAGGTCACCGTTCCCGCCAGCATGCAGGGCGACGTCCTCGGGGACCTCAACTCGCGCCGGGGACGCGTCCAGGGCACCGATTACCGTGGAGGGCGGGCTGCAGAAGATCACCGCCATCGTGCCGAGCGCCGAGATCCAGCGCTACGCCGTCGACCTGCGCTCGCTCACCGGCGGGCGCGGGCGCTTCCGGGCCGAGCACGACCACTACGACGTCATGCCCGCCAACCTGGTCGAGCGCATGGTGAAGGCCAAGCCTGACTGAGCCGGCAGAGGATGCGCCGGGCAGAGGCTGCGCCGGCGTCGTGGGACGGGCACCCGGCTTCTAGGATCGCCCGGTGCCAACCGGTGCAGGCGACCACTGCGCGCCCTTCGCCCGGGGATCGGTGTCGATCCGCCTCTACCCGCACAACGAGCTCGGGGCCGATGCCGTCGTGGCGGAGCTGTGCGCGCAGGCGGGCATGGCGTTGCGCGCCGGCTTCGACGGGGTCACGACGAGCGAGCACCACGGTGGCTTCGCCGGCTACATGCCCCAACCGCTGCAGATGGCGTCCTTCGTCCTGGCCGAGCACGCTTCGGGCTGGGCGGCGGCGTGCCCGATGCTCCTGCCGTTGCGGCCGACGGCGTTCGTGGCCGAGGAGGTCGCCTGGCTGAGCGCCCGGCACCGGGGCCGGGTGGGCGTGGGCGTGGCCGCCGGCGCCCTCCCGCTCGACTTCGAGACAGCCGGGCTCGACCGGGCCGACGCCGTGCGCCGCTTCAAGGCGGAGCTCCCCCGACTGGTGGCCATGCTCCGGGGCGAGGATCTCGGTCCGCTCGAAGGGGACCCGGCGCTGCGGGCGTGTCGGACCGACCCCGTCCCCGTGCTGAGCGCGGCGGTGTCGCTCCCCGCCGCACGGCGGGCGGCGCGCTGCGGTGCGGGGATCCTCATGGAAGGGATGTCGGCCCCCGAGCGCGTGCTGCGTCTCACCGAGGCCTTCGCAGCGGCGGGCGGGACCGGCCCCACGGTGCTCATCCGCCGCGTGTGGCTGGGCGCTGTCCGCAGCGATCTCGTGCAGCGGCAGCGGGCGGTCTACGACAGCTATTCCCCCGCCACCGCCTCCCTCGGGGACGACCAGACCGTGGCGTCGGGCGATCCTGCCGAGATCGCCGACCGACTGCTCGCCATCGTGGCCGAGACCGGCGTGGACGCCCTCGACCTCAGGGTCCAGCTGCCGGGGATGGCCCCCGGGGAGGTCCGTGCCCAGATCGACGGCTCGGTGCCACGGTGGTGCGGCGCGTCGCACAGGCGTGGCCCTCGGCCTGAGCGCTACTGGGTGCGCAGGAGCCGGGCCGACCGAGACCGCCGGGCGACGATGGCGGGCGCCATGGCCAGCAGGTCGGCGACGACGAGCACGCCGCCTGCCAACGCCCCGATGACCCACACGGGCACGACCGAGAAGGGCACGGCGCCGAGGTTGGTGGCGAAGGCCCGCCACACCGCCGCACCGGCAACGATCCCCAGGGGGACGCCGACGACGATCCCCGCCACCGTCAGGCGCCGGGCCAGGCCCGGTGCAGGCGCTCCCATCCCACCGTGAGCGGTTCGGGCATGACCCGCACGCCGGCCACCGAGGTCATGAAGTTCGTGTCCCCGGACCACCGGGGGAGCACGTGCAGGTGGAGATGCGACGGGATGCCCGCCCCGGCGGCGCGGCCCAGGTTGGCGCCCAGGTTGATGCCGTCGGGGTCGTACTCGGCCTCGATGGTGGCCACGGCCTGGCGCGTGCTGTCCCACAGGCCGATCGACTCGACCGGCGTGA
Organism: uncultured Acidimicrobiales bacterium; assembly: GCA_963839605.1. GTDB lineage: Bacteria > Actinomycetota > Acidimicrobiia > Acidimicrobiales > UBA8190 > JBEKVE01. Next base: position 96,165 of record CAWIWK010000026.1, read on the forward strand.
GCTCGGACAGGTCGGCGAGGTGGCGCACGGGCATCACGAGCAGGTGCCCGCTCGAGTAGGGATAGGCGTTCATGACGACGAGGGTGCGCTCGTCGCGCCACACCACGAGATTCTCGGCACTGGGCGGGCCCGAGGCGGCGATGCGGCAGAACACGCACCCTCCGTCTTCACCGCTGCGCTCCGCCTCGGTGGCCGACGTCACGTAGTCGTGGCGCCACCCCGCCCACAGCTGCTCCAGGCTCACGCCAGCGGACCCGCCTCGGGCGCGTCGCCGCCGCGCTCGGGCAGTCCCTTCGCCTCGATCTCGGCCGACACCGCCGCCACCAGCACCTCGAGGGGCACGCCGCGATCGGCGCGGTTGGCACCCCGGGCGTTCACCCCCACCGTCCCCGCCGCGGTGTCGTCGTCTCCCACCACGAGCACGTACGGCACCTTGTCGAGCTTCCAGCGCCGGATGCGGGCGTTCAAGGGCTCGTCCGCCGCGTCCACCTCGACGCGGATCTCCGCCGCCCGCAACGCGGCGGCAACGTGGCGGGCGTAGGCGTCGTGGTCGTCGCGCACGGGCAGCACCACCACCTGCACGGGCATGAGCCACGTGGGCAGGGCGCCGGCGTAGTGCTCGAGGAGGATGGCGAAGAACCGCTCCACCGACCCGAACAGGGCGCGGTGGATCATGATGGGGCGGTGCCGGGCGTTGTCGGCGCCGACGTACTCCATGCCGAAGCGCTGGGGCAGCTGGAAGTCGAGCTGGATGGTCGACACCTGCCAGTTGCGGCCGATGGCGTCGCGGGCCTGCACCGAGATCTTGGGACCGTAGAAGGCGCCGCCACCCTCGTCCATGACGAGGGTGAGGCCCGCACCCTCGGCCACGGCGCGCAGCGCCTCGGTGGCGTCGGCCCATTCGGCGTCGGTGCCCACCGCCTTTCCCTCGGGCTTGGTGGACAGCTCCAGGAAGAAGTCCTCCAGGCCGAAGTCCCGCAGCAGGTCGAGCACGAAGCGCAGCACCGACTGCAGCTCGGGGACCATCTGCTCGCGGGTGCAGAAGATGTGGGCGTCGTCCTGGGTCATGCCCCGCACCCGGGTGAGGCCGTGCACCACCCCCGACTTCTCGTAGCGGTAGACGCTGCCGAACTCGAACAGCCGCAACGGCAACTCGCGATACGACCGCTGGCGGCTGCGGTACACAAGGATGTGGAACGGGCAGTTCATGGGTTTGAGGTGGTACTGCTGGCCGTCCTCGAGGGTCATGGGCGGGAACATGCCCTCGGCGAACCAGTCCAGGTGGCCCGACACCTCGAACAGCTCCGACTTGGTGATGTGCGGCGTGTAGGCGAAGTCGTAGCCGCCCTCTATGTGGCGGCGCCGGGAGTAGTCCTCCATGAGGCGGCGGATGGTGGCCCCCTTGGGGTGGAACACCGCCAGGCCCGAGCCGACCTCGGTCGGGAACGAGAACAGGTCGAGCTCCGCCCCGATGCGCCGGTGGTCGCGCCGTTCGGCCTCCTCCAGGCGGTGCAGGTAGTCGGCCAGGGCCTTGTCCGATTCCCACGCCGTGCCGTAGATCCGCTGCAGCTGGGGCCGGTGCTCGTCGCCGCGCCAGTACGCCCCCGCCACCCGCAGGAGCTTGAAGTGCCCCAGTCGCCCCGTGGAGGGGACGTGCGGACCGAGGCACAGGTCGACGAACGCCTCGCCGTCGTCGGGGCGGGGGTTTCGGTACGCGCTCACCGCCGAGGCGTCGGGCGCGATGTCGGCGGCTGCCTCGGCCGACAGCTCGGTGTCGGCCGCCTCGGCCACCCCGACGATGATCTCGCGCTTGAACGGCTGGTCGGCGAAGATGGCCAGGCCCTCGTCCACGGTGTGCTCGTGGCGCACAAAGGGCTGCTCCTCGCCCATGATGGCCCGCATCTTCTCCTCGATCCGGGCCAGGTCGTCCTCGCTGAAGGTGGCCCCGCCGGGGAGCTCGAAGTCGTAGTAGAAGCCGTCAGCGATGGCCGGACCGATGGCGTAGTGGGCACCGGGCCACAGCGCCACCACGGCCTGGGCCAGCACGTGGGCGGTGGAGTGGCGCAGCACGGCGCGTCCCGCGTCGGAGTCGTCGGTGATCACCGACACCACCGCACCGTCGCGAAGCGGCGTGCCGAGATCCACCGCGGCGCCGTCCACGGTGGCCGCCACCGCCGCCTTGGCCAGGCGCCTGCCGATCGACGCCGCCAGGTCCTGCCCCGTGGCGCCGTCGTCGAGCTCCTTGCGGGCCCCGTCGGGCAGGGTGACGGCGATCACAGCGCCACCCCCAACAGCGCCGCCCCCCACGCCACCGAGCGGCCCCGGGCCGCCTCCTCGTCCAGCACGGCCAGGGCGGCCGGGGTGTCGAGGTCGGCGTCGAGGCAGCCCCGCACGGCGTCGAGCACGGCCGGGGCACCGCCGTCACCCACCGCGGCGCGCCACCGGTCCAGGCGGTCCGCCGCCACCGCCAGGTCCGAACCGTGCCAGGCCCAGTCCCCGCGGTAGTGGTGGCCGAGCAGGGCCAGTCGCACCGTCATCGGCTCCCATTCCTTCAACAGGTCCCCGACGAACACGAGGTTGCCGAGGGACTTCGACATCTTGACGCCGTCGAGGCCCACCATGCCGACATGGAGCCAGTGGCGCGAGAAGGTCGTGCCCGTCACCGACTCGGACTGCGCCGTCTCGCACTCGTGGTGGGGGAAGACGAGGTCGCGTCCCCCGCCGTGGAGATCGACGGTGTCGCCCAGGTCCCGCATGGCCAGGGCGGAGCACTCGATGTGCCACCCCGGGCGTCCCGGGCCCCAGCGCGACTCCCACGCCGGCTCGTCGGGGGCGGAGGGCTGCCACAGCACGAAGTCGAGCGGATCGCGCTTGGCCGGGTCCTCGGGACGCCCGCCGCGCTCGGCCGCCAGCTCGAGCATCTCGGGGCGCGACAGGTGGCTCACCTGCCCGAAGCGGGGGAAGCTCGACACGTCGAAGTACACCGCCCCCCCGGCGCTGTAGGCATGCCCCGAGTCGAGGACCGCACCCACCAGCGAGAGGATGTCGGGGATGGCCGAGGTGGCCCGGGGCTCGCGGTAGACGGGCTGGAGGCCGAGCGCCAGCATGTTGGCGTCGAAGCGGGCCATCTCCTCCGCCGCCAGGTCGAGGTAGTGCACGCCCAGCTCCCGCGCCTTGCGCAGGATGTCGTCGTCGACGTCGGTGACGTTGCGCACCAGGCGGGTCTCGTGCCCGAGGTCGGCCAGGCGGCGCTGGAGCACGTCGAAGGTCAGGTACACCTGGGCGTGCCCCACGTGGGCGGCGTCGTAGGGGGTGATCCCGCACGAGTACATGCGCACCACCGGGCCCGGCTCGAAGGGCACGATCTCGCCGCGCGGCGTGTCGAAGAGCTGCATCACAGCGGCACCCGGCTCATACGTGGTCGAGCCCGGCGAGCCGGAGGGTGCTGTGCGCCTTGTAGCGGATGTTGAGGGTGACGAGCACGGCCGTGAACGCCTCCACGGCGGAGGCCGAGGCCAGGCTGCCGGCGTCGAGGGGGCGCAACCCGTCGATCAGGGCCACGAGGGCCATGGCCGCGGCGGTGGCCTCGGGGTGGTCCGAGCACACGAGGACATCGGCACCGAGGGCCCGGTCGAGGTCGGCGAGATCGGCGGCGGGCAGGTGGTGGCCGGCCGCCGCCACCTGCGAGCGGGACAGCTCGGCCTGCACAGCGGCCGCCACCGATCCCCGCGGCGGCACGAGGGCGTGCATCTCGCGTCCCTGCTTCACGAGCGCATTCGCCACCGACACCACGACCTTCCCCGCCAGGCGGTCGGCCAGCGGGCGCACGGTGGGCACGGCCGCGTCCCAGGGCGTGGCCACCACCACGACGTCGGCCGACGCCGCTTCGTCGTTGTCTCCCCCCGCCACGGGGAGGGACCGGCCGGGCCAGCTCGCCACCAGGTCGCCCACGACGGCGTCGGCCCGTTCGCGATCCGCGCGAGCCGATGGTCACCGACGTCCCCACGGCCGCCAGGCGCAGCCCCAACCCCCTGCCCAGCGGTCCCGTGCCCCCGAGGATGCCGACGTGCATCGGCACACCTTGGCACACCGGCTCCGGCCCTCCGGTCACCGCCGGAGGACCCCGCCGACGGGCTCGGGTAGGGTCCCGACGGTGCCATCCCGTGGTGGGCTCCTCGAGGGCAAGCGGATCCTCGTCACCGGCGTCCTCACCGACGCCTCCCTCGCCTTCGGCGTGGCCCGGCTGGCCCAGGAGGAGGGCGCCGAGGTCGTGCTGTCGGGAGCGGGCCGGGGCCTGTCGCTCACGCGGCGCACGGCCCGCAAGCTGCCCACGGCCCCAGAGGTCATCGAGATCGACGTCACCGATCCCGCGCACCTCCAGGCCGCCGCCGCGCATCTCGGGGGGCGCTGGGACGGGCTCGACGGCATCCTGCACGCCATCGGCTTCGCCCCCCAGGACTGCCTGGGCGGCGACATCCTCAAGGCCGAGTGGGCCGACGTCGCCACCGCCCTCGAGATCTCGGCCTACTCGCTCAAGGCGCTCGTCGCCGCCTTGCGCCCCCTGCTCGTGGCGGCGGGGCGTTCGTCGGTGGTGGCGCTCGACTTCGACGCCCGCGTGGCCTGGCCCGCCTACGACTGGATGGGCGTGGCCAAGGCCGCCCTCGAGTCCCTGGCGCGCTACCTGGCCCGCGACCTCGGACCGCACGGCGTGCGGGTCAACCTCGTCGCCGCCGGCCCGGTGCGCACCATGGCGGCGAAGTCCATCCCGAGCTTCAAGGCCTTCGAGGACACGTGGGCGGCAGCGGGCCCCGCTCGGATGGGACGTCAACGACTCCGATGCGGTGGCGCGGGCCTGCGTGGCCCTGTTGTCCGACTGGTTCCCCATGACCACGGGCGAGATGCTCCACGTGGACGGCGGGGTCCACGCCATGGGCGGCTGAGCCCGGCTCAGTCCTCGGCCAGGAGTTTGTAGAGATCCTTGGACGTGGCCGGATGGCGGCGGTGGCCCGCTCCATCTGGGCGGGGTCGCCCAGGCGGGCGATCTGCTTGGCGGCGGCGAACATCTGGGCCACGGCCCGGATGAGGGCATGGAACTCGTTGTCATCGTCACCGGAGTCCCACGGTGCCGGCCCGCCGCGCTCGGCGCGCTCGGCCGCCTCGGCCCGCCCCGCATCGGTCAGCTCGTAGACCGCGCTTGCCGTCGCGCTCGCTCGGAGCGCACCAGCCCCTCGTCCTCGAACAGCTGCAGCGTGGGATAGACCGACCCGGGGCTCGGCCGCCACGTGCCACCGCTCTTCTCCTCCAGACGGCCGATGATCTCGTAGCCGTGGGCCGGGCCGTCGGTGAGGGCGCTCAGCAGGGCGGTGCGGATGTCGCCCCGCCGCATGCGCCGGCCGCCGCCGCGCCAGCCTCCCCATTCGGCGCCCCAATCGGCGCCGCGCCACGGCGGGCCGCCGTGACGTCCCCTCGGTCCCTTCGTTCTCGGTCGTGCGTGCATGTGCCAACTCCTCGTTCACGTGGCGCCGGACGTCCCGGCGTCCCTGTCCCGGACAACCCCGAGACTGTTCTCGTACGTTCACGATATATCGCGACTGTTCGAAAATCAACCCCCGGCGGCACGGTTCGGCGGCGTCGACCGGGATTCGGACCGGGGCCCCAGGGGCCGAAGGCAGTCCGGCGGGGCAGACGGCTCCCCCGCCGGAACCGGCCACCGCCCCCCGGCCCCGACGCGTCGGGTCGGCGCGAGAAGCCAGGGTTGGCGGACGGCGGGGTGTGCAACGGAGAGGGGGTAGGGGTTCGGGTCCCGAGACGATGACTCCGGGGCCCGGAGCCCCCGCCCTTACAGGGAGCCCCTCCATCCACGCTACGCCCGTACCCCCGGGTCCACGCAGGGGCCGAAGTGCTCTATCTCACTTGCTGTGATCACATTCTCGCTATTCGTAGCGGAGCGTGGGCCACGCCCCTACCCTCCCGGACGGGGCGCTCGACGCGGCCGGCGGGTCCGCCGCCGTGCCCCGAGGTCGAGGCGCTTGAGCTTGAGGGCCCGCTTCTCCACCACCCACCAGCTGGCGGCGGCGAAAGGGGCCACGCCCGCCACCGACAGGCCGAGGTAGGCCGTGTAGCCAAAGCGCTGGGGCGTGCCACGTGGCCAGGAGCTGCTGGACCGTTGCATAGGCGTAGGATGTAGCACGCCGTAGGAGTAGTCGTTGCGGGCGCCGACGCGGTCGCTGCAGGGGCAGGTGGGCTCCGAGGCCACAACAGGGGGTAGGCGAGGAAGGGGGCGAAGAGGTCGGCGCTCGTCATGGAGAAGAAATTGACGTGGCCCCCGAACGGCATCCACAGGCTGGCCGCGAACAGCCCGCCGCACCCCAGCGCCAGCAGCCCCGAGTCCGGGACCCTGTCCCGGTACAGGTAGAGCAGCGTGCCGGCCAGGAAGATGGGCGTGAGGGTGAGCAGCTTCATGGCCATGAAGTTGAAGTCGGTGTCGTAGTCGAACCGGTAGATGGCGTAGACGCTGAAGTTCCCGAACACATGGGGAACGGCGGTGCGCACCGCCTCGACCACCCACAGGCCGAGCCCCATGAGGGCCACCACCCCGCGCCGCCGAGCAGGCCGACGACGGCCAGCGCCCCGATCATGAGGTAGCACAGGAACTCGTAGAACAGGCTCCACAACGAGCCGTTCCACTCCGCTGTCTGGGGGATGTTCTGGGGCGTGTGCGAGATCTGGAGCTGCTGCATCCACAGGAAGAAGTTGTGCAGCACGTACGAGCCAGGGCCGGCCGGGGCGGAGACGAAGCAGCCCGGCGCGGCAGTGGGCGGACACGCGGGAGGTCCAGGACGCCACCAGGGCGATCCCGAAGGCGGTCACGACCAGGCACACCCAGAAGCCGGGCAGGATGCGCAGGCACCGCTGCCACAGGTAGTGGCCGAAGGTGTTGCGCGACGCGCTCGAGGCGATGAGGAAGCCACTTATGCCGAAGAAGCCGTACACCGCCACCATGCCGAGCGAGGTGGGCCGGTGGAACAGCTCGTGGGAGCCGAACCCGCCGAGGAGGATGGCGTGCGACACCACCACGGCCAGGGCCAGGACCAGCCGGAGGAAGTTCAGGCTGTTGTGGGCGGGGGAGAAGGCGTCGCCCAGGCTGGTGCGGCGCCCACCCCACGCTGGCGCCCTCATGGCACAGACCCCCCTCCCAACGGCATCCCGGGCGAGATCAAACCAGACGGTGGCGCCGTCCGCCGTCGTCACAAGTGATGATTGGCGACGGCGCCTCCGAGGCGCCTGTCCGTCCGGCGCCGCTCGCCCCGCCACGCCGGGCGGCGGGGCACGGCGGCAACCTCAGCGCTGGAGGGCCTTGATCTCCAGGTACTCCTCCAGCCCGAACTTGCCGAGCTCGCGCCCGATGCCCGACTGCTTGTAGCCGCCGAAGGGCGCGAGGGGGTTGAAGCCTCCCCCGTTCACCTCGACCTGGCCCGTCCGGAGCTTGCGGGCCACACGCTCGGCGTGCTCCTTGTCCGCCGCCCACACCGCCGCCGGCCAGGCCGTAGACGGTGTCGTTGGCGATGTCGATGGCCTCTTCCTCGGTGTCGTAGGGGATGATCGACAGCACCGGTCCGAAGATCTCCTCCTGGGCGATGGTCATGTCGCGGGTGACGTTGGAGAAGACCGTCGGACGCACGAAGTAGCCCTTGTCGAGCCCCTCGGGCGCCTCGGCACCGCCGGTGAGCAGCTTGGCTCCCTCGTCACGCCCTTCTGGATGTAGCCCCGCACCCGCTCGCGCTGGGTGGCGAGACGAGGGGGCCGAGGCGGGTGGTGGCGTCGAAGGGGTCGCCCGGTGGTGTAGGTCTCGGCCGTCTTCACGGCCAGTTCCTCGGCCTCGGCCAGGCGCGACCGGGGCACGAGCATGCGGGTGAGCGCCGAGCAGGTCTGGCCCGAGTTCATGTAGCGGCGGCCACGCCGGCGGGCACCGCCGATCCAGGTCGGCGTCCTCGAGGATGCACGTTGGCCGACTTGCCGCCCGAGCTCGAGGGCCACCCGCTTGACGCTCTGCGGAGGCCAGCTCCATGACCCGCTTGCCGGCGCGGGTCGAGCCCGTGAACGACACCATGTCGACGAGCGGGTGCGAGGCGATGGCCTCCCCCACCACCGGCCCCAGTCCGGTGACGAGGTTGAACACGCCGGGGGGCAGCCCGATGTCGTCGAAGATCTCGGCCAGGATGAAGGCGTTGAGCGGGGCCACCTCGCTCGGCTTCAGCACGACGGTGCACCCCGCCGCCAGGGCCGGGGCGACCTTGGCCGCGATCTGGTGCAACGGGTAGTTCCACGGCGTGATGGCACCCACCACGCCGACCGGCTCGCGCACGATGAGCGAGCTGCCCGCCTCCTCCTCGAAGGGGAACTCCGTGGCCAGCTGGGCGGCGGTGGAGAAGCTCATGACGGGCAGGCCCACCTGGATGAGGTTCGACAGGGTGAAGGGCATGCCGACCTCCTGGGAGATCAGCGTGGCGATGTCGTCGGTGCGGGCCGTCAGCCCCTCCTGGACCCGGGCCAGGATCTTCCCCCGCTCGTCGGCCGACGGCTCGGACCACGCGGGGAAGGCGTCCGGCGCGGCCCGCACGGCACGGTCGACGTCCTCGGGGGTGCCCTCGGGGATCGTCCCGATGACCTCCTCGGTGGCCGAGTTGACGACGTCGATGGTCCCCGAGCCGGTCGAGGCGACCCAGGCGCCTCCGATGAAGAGCTTGTCGCGTACGTGCATGACCCCTCCTGGCCGGCCGCCGGACTCCCGGACGGGTGCGGCTGGTCTGTGGCCGCCCCCCGGACGAGAGCGCCTCTGCACCCGCGATGCTACGCGTGGATCGCCGCCGGCGTCCGCCCCCTCTTCGAGCCCGTCGCCCGCCCCGCGACCGGGCGGGGCCCCGCGCACCCCCGGCTCCACGGGCTCCTCCGTGGCCGTCGTGCGCACCGGCTCCGGTTCCGACCCCGGCACCCGCACCGGCCGCGGAACCGACGGTCGGGGCGTCACCGTCGTCGGAGGAGCCCGGCTCCTCATAGGGGTTGCCCGAGGATGTCGCGGGCCAGGTCGAACACCGACGCCGCATCGGCGTCGGCGGCGGTGATGACGCCCCCGAGCAAGGCCCGGTCGCGCCCCGTGACCTGCTCGAGGATGGAGTTGCCCATCCGCTCGAGGATGCCGCCGAACTCGGGGCGCTCGTGGCCCTTCGGGATGCGCAGCCAGCACATCACGATCGCCTGCACCACCCCGGCGGCGGCGGGGAACAGCCAGATGGTCCGGTAGTCACCGGTGAGGTCGACCACCCAGGCGGCGAGGAAGGAGAAGGCCACGGCGAAGAGACTGAACGGCGCCACCAGCTTCCCCAGGAGCTCGCCGATCCCCCCCGAGCGGGGCAGCAATTGGAGCAGCATCGGTGCGAGAGAGATGAGGAAGGCGCCGAACAGCGGCCCACCCACGAAGGCGAGGACCACCGACTGCCAGATGTGGGTGGTGGTGAACTGCACCAGGGAGACCACGGCCCCGGCCAGGGGCATGAGCACGGCGACCTGCTTGCGGGTGAGGACGCGGCTCAGCACCCAGCCGAGCGCAAGTCCGATCATCACCACCGGGACGCCGCTCACCCACCCGGCGATGGTCTGGGCGTTGGCCCCGGCGTGCTGGACGCGCTGGAAGTAGACGATGGCCAGGTAGCCCGTGGCGCTGAGGCCGGCCCAGAACACCAGGATCCCCGTGACGAGGACCCGGGCGTTGGGCACGGCCATGATGTCGGACAGCTCCTGGCGCCAGGGACGCATCCGGCGCTGCCGGTCGCGTTCGGCCAGCTGGCGCGCCGGCGGGCGACTCGCGGACGAGGGCGATGACCACGAAGGCCACCACCACCATGAGGCCCCCCGCCATGCGGAAGGCCAGGTTCCACGAGGCCGGGTCGTTGGCCTTCCAGGTGGCGATGACCGTTCCCTTTATGACGAGGCTCACGAGGATGCCGCACAGCCCGATGAGGGCGGCCGCCTTCAGGGTGCGGCTCTTGCCGAAGGCCTCGGGGATCACCGCCACATTGGTGAGCCCGAACACCACGCTCGCCGTCTTCACCAGCACGATGAGCAGGACGAGCGGCCAGTAGCCCGACACGAGCGTGTAGGCCCAGGTGCACACGCCCATGATGAGCAGACCGGCGGCCATGTACGGGGCGCGGCGGCCGGCGACGCTGCGGGTGCGGTCGCTCGCCCGCCCGAGGAGCGGATAGGCGATCCAGCCGACGAAGCGGTTGGCGGTGAGGGCGAAGGTGATGGCCACCGCGCTCGACACCCGCGACGACACGAGCAACGTGAGCAGCACCCCCGACACGGCCAGGTTGGCCCGGGGCCCCACCAGGCCGAGCGTCAGGCCGATGAAGCTCCGCAGCCGCATGCGGTCGATGCCGGCTGTGGCGGTGTCGTCGGCCACCGGCGACGCCACCCCCGCTGACTCCGCCACCGGGGGTGCGCGACCGAAGGTCGCGCCTGCGGCCGGTGCCATCGCGCGAGCCTACGCACGGCGCACCGGGAGCGGGGGCGCCGCCACCGTGCGTCACCGCCCCGTTGGCAACGCCTCTCACTATGGCGTACGCGGCCCCAGGGCCCCGGCGATCTGCTGGCGGACGGGGACGAACTCGGGCATGACGAAGTCGCGGCGCAGCCAGTTGGCCCCGTCGACCACCAAGGTGTGGCCCGTGACGAAGGACGGCGTAGGGCGAGCACAGCCAGGTGGCGGCCCAGCCCAGCTCGTGCAGCCGGCCCAGGCGGCCGGCCGGGGAGCGCCGGGCGTCGACGTCGGCCCCCTCGGTGCGAAGCGCCTGCAAATCGGCCCGCATGTCCTCGTGGGGGAAGAGGCCCGGGGCGAGGGCGTTGACCCTGATCCCCGAGGGCGCCCACTCCACGGCGAGGGTCTTGGTCAGGTTGCCCACACCCGCCTTGGCCGCGGCGGTGTGGGCCATGCCCGGTCCCCCGGTGAAGGACTGGGTGGCCAGCACGTTGCAGATGGCGCCCGGCGCGCCCGCCTGGTGGCGCGCCGGAAGAGCTCCTGGGAGCAGAAGAAGGTGCCGTCGAGCACGATCTGCGTCACCGCCCGCCAGCCGTTGGGGACAGGTCGTCGGCCGGGACGGGGAAGTTGGCCGCCGCGTTGTTGACGAGCACCGAGACCGGGCCGAGCGCGTCCTCGAGGACGTCGAAGGCGGCGCCCACCTCCTCGGCCCGGCGGATGTCGGCGCCGGCGTGGGCGGCCCGCCCGCCGACGGCCTCCACGGCGGCCACGCCGGCCTGACGGTGCTCCTCGCGGCGCGACACGATGCCCACGGCCGCGCCCAGGCGGGCGAACTCCACGGCGATGGCCTTGCCCAGGCCGGTGCCGCCCGCCGGTGACGACGACGGTGGTGCCGTCGAAGGTGCCGGCCGGCAGCATCGACTGGCCGAGCGCAGGAGGTTCGGGGAGAGCCACGACGATCGCTACTTGCCCTCGAACACGATGGGCTGCTTCTTGGCCTTGGCCGCGTAGCCGGCGGGCATGTCGTCGGAGACGAACTCGATCGCCGCGCTCATGGCCTCGAAGCGCATGGCCTCGCCCAGGCCTCGGTAGGTGAAGCCGTCGATGGTGCGCTTGATGCTCTGCACCGCCAGCGGCGCGTTGGCGGCGATCTCCTCGGCGATGGCCATGGCGGTGGGCATCAGGTCCTCGGTCGTGGTGACCTGCTGCACGAGGCCGATGCGCTCGGCCGTGGCGGCGTCGAGCCGCCGGCCGGTGAAGGCGAGGAGCTTGGCCCAGCCCGCCCCGACCTCGTGGGCCAGGCGGAGGTCACCCCCGCCGTCGATGCCCACCCCCACCTGCGCCTCGGGCAGGGCGAACTTGGCGTCGTCGGCGCAGATGCGGATGTCGGACATGAGCACGAGCTCGAAACCGAAACCGAGGCAGTAGCCCTGGACCGCCGCCACGATGGGCTGGGGCAGCTCGGCGAACACCTTGAACCGCTCGTGGGCCCAGCGGATGCCCTCGTAGTAATTGCGCGGCCTTCTCGGCCGGGGACCGTCCGGTGACCCGGTCCTCGGGCATACCCAGGTCGATGCCGGCGCAGAAGGCCCGGCCCTCACCGCGCAGCACGACGACGCGCACCCGCTCGTCGAAGCGGATCTGGTCGGCGCGGGCACCGAGCTGGCGGGTGGACTCCCAGCTCCAGGCGTTGAGCTTGTCGGGGCGGTTGAGGCTGAGGACGGCCACGTGCCCCTCGACGGAGAGGTCGAGGTGCCACTCGTCCTCGGCCACCACGGGCGAGGTCCTGAACAATGGGGGCTCCGATCGTCCGGCGGCCGGCCGCCACTGCCGCGGCCGTGCCCGGTGCCGGGCGAGTATCGCATGGACCCGCCCACCGGGGCCTGGTGCGGGCGCGGCGCCGGGCAGCGGCCGCGTCAGGGCAGGTTCTGGGTGCCGCCGTCGTTCACGGCGTTGCCGAAGGTGTACACGCTGCCGTCGCCGCCGAAGAGCCAGTACCCCCCGCCGCTCGGCGTGGCGGTGATGCCGTAGATGAGTCCGGAGATCTCCTCCGGCGCGCCGAGCTGGGGCACGTCGCCCAGGTTGGCGACGTCGCCGAAGGCGTCGACGAGCCAGTAGCCGTCGCCGGTGGCGTCCGGCGCCAGGCCCACCGCCCCGCCCACGGGGCCGAAGCCCGCCGGCCACGACCCGTAGTTGACGGCGTTGCCGAAGGCGTACACGTCACCGTTGGCGTCGAGCATCCAGTAGCCGGCATGGTTCGCGGTCGGAACAGCGGCGATGACCGGTGCCGGTGGCGTGATGCCCTGTCCGGGGAGCGAGCCGATGACGGTGGCGTCGCCGAAGGGATAGACGCCTCCGTAGGCATCGACCAGCCAGTAGCCCCCGTTGTCGGCCGTGGGGATGATCGCCACGATCAAGCCGTAGCCGCTCGAGCGCGGGGCTGCCCTCCCCGTGGAAGACGGCGTCGCCGAAGGGGAACACGTCGCCGTCGGCGTCCACGAGCCAGTAGCCCCCGCCGTCGGACGTCACCGCCATGCCGTCGATGAGGTCCGCCGGCGAGCTGCCCGACCCGAGGGTGGCGGCGTCGCCGAACGGCGTCACCGTGCCGTCCCCTGCCGCCATCCAGTAGCCGTTGCCATCGTGGGTCGAGCCGAGCGCCACCGTCGGACGGGCGTAGAAGGCGTCGCTCGTGGCCATGGCCACGACGGGTTTGTTGAGGCGGATGGCGCCGGTCGAGCCGTGGAAGGGTGCTCCGCCGAAGGCGAAGATGCCGCCGTCGGACGCCACCTCCCAGTAACCCCCGCTCACCGGGTCCTCGGCCATGCCCACGATGGGCTTGGCCAGGGCCTGTCCTCCCATCGACCCGTCGAATTCGGCACCGCCCCAGGCGAAGATGCCGCCGTCGGATGCCACCTCCCAGTAACCCCCGCTCAACGGGTCCTCGACCAGGCCCACGATGGGGGCGTTCAGGTGCATGGCTCCCGTCGACCCGTAGAAGCCGGCACCGCCGAAGGCGAAGACGCCGCCGTCGGAGGCCACTTCCCAGTAGCCGCCCGAGTACGGGTCCTCGGCCATGCCCACGATGGGCTTGTTGAGCGGCTTGCCGCCCATCGACCCGTAGAACGGCGCGCCGCCGAAGGCGAAGATGCCGCCGTCTGAGGCGACCTCCCAGTAGCCCCCGGAATAGGGGTCGAAAGCCATGCCCACGATGGGGGCGTTGAGCGGCTTGCCGCCCATCGACCCGTAGAACGGCGCGCCGAAGGAGAACAGGCCGCCGTCGGAGGCCACCTCCCAGTAGCCGTCGGTGTCGGGGTCGGCGGCCATGCCCACGATGGGCTTGTCGAGGGGCTTGCCGCCCATGGAACCGTCGAACGGCGCGTTGCCGAAGGCGAAGATGCCGCCGTCGGATGCCACCATCCAGTAGCCGGTGTCCACGGTGTTGAAGTGCGGGTGCGACGAGCGGGCGATCCTCGGCGACGAAGACGGCGTCGCCACGTCGGCACCCGCCTCGGACGCAGTTCGCACTGCGGCCGGTCGCAGGGCGAGGGGCCGCGGTGCGGCCGGAGGCGGCGCAGCCGAAGCAGGAACCGCCGTCACGGCGCACGTGCCGAAGGTCACCGCTGCCAAGGCTCCGAGGCCGATCACGCGCGCCAGGGACTTCCGGACATCCATGGGTTCGCCCTTTCGCCACCTGCCCCCACGGACCGGAAGACCCTCCGCCGGCCGACGACGGGCAACCTACAAGTGGTCCCGTCCGGGGGCAATGGCCGATTGCCCAACGCGTGGCACCACGTCTTCCCGGTCCGTCCCTCCATCGGTGTGGCCGCCACCGCGCCGAGCGAGGGAGCCGGCCGCGGCGACATTAGATAGGATGTGCTATCTAAGTTGGTTCTCCAGGGACGACATGGCACGCACGCAGGAACAACGCAAGGCCGACACCCGGGCCCGGCTGCTCGACGCCGCCGCCGGGCTCTTCGCCGAGCGCGGCATCGACGCCGTGTCGGTCGACGCCGTGGCCGAGGCGGCAGGGCGCACCTCGGGTGCGGTCTACGCCCACTTCGGGTCGAAGCAGGGGCTGCTCCTGGCCCTCCTCGACGAATGGGCCCACTCCCTCGTGACCGTCATCGCCGCCGAGTTCGCCCTGGCGTCGTCCGTCGAGGACCGGCTACGGGCGGTGGCGGCCAACGTCATCACCAACCCGAGCGACCAGACGCGCCGCCTGCTGCTGCTCGAGCGCGAGCTGTGGCTACGCGCCGCGCGCCACCCCGACGTGGCCGCCGCCATGGCGACCCGGGCGCGCGACGGCCACGAGTGGCTCACCCGGGGCTTCACGGCCTGGACCCAGCAGGGTCTCATCGACCCCGTGGCCCCGCCCGAGCGCCTGGCCACGATCTTCCGCGCCCTCATGATCGGCATGGAGATGCAGCAGCGCGTCGACCCGGGGAGCACCGACGCCGACGAGGTCGCCGCCATCCTCGCCACGGTCCTCGGCTTCGAGCCGGCATCATCGGCCCGCTCCGTGGCGGCGGCCGGCACCCGACGGGCACGCCACACCTGATCCGACCCTTCCACACCGACCCGACCACGTCCCGAACGCAAGGAGAGACAGTGCACACCGAGATCTGCGACCAGCTCGGCATCGAGTTCCCCATCTTCGCCTTCACCCACTGCTCGCGACGTGGTGGCGGCGGTCTCCAACGCCGGCGGCTTCGGCGTCCTCGGCGCCATCGGCTTCTCGCCCGAGGAGCTCGAGGTCGAGCTGGCCTGGCTGGACGAGCACGTCGGCGACAAGCCCTACGGGGTCGACATCGTCATCCCCGGGAAGTACGAGGGCATGGGCGAGCTCGACCCCGTCAAGCTCGAGGCCCAGCTCCAGTCGATGGTCCCCGAGGACCACCGCCGCTTCGCCCGGCGCCTCCTGGCCGAGCACAACGTGCCCGAGCCCCCCGAGGACCAGCGACGCAGCGGCATGATGGGGTGGACCGAGGCGACGGGCAAGCCACTGCTGGCGGCAGCCCTGCGCCACGACAAGGTGCGTCTCATCGCCAACGCTCTGGGCACCCCGCCGGCCGACGTGATCGAGCAGGTCCACCAGTCTGGCCGCATCATCGGCGCCCTGGCGGGCTCGGTGAAGCACGCCCTCGGGCACAAGGCGGCGGGGCTCGACTTCATCGTGTGCCAGGGCACCGAGGGCGGCGGTCACACCGGTGACGTCGGTTCCCTCGTGCTGTGGCCCGAGGTCATCGACGCCGTGGCACCGCTCCCCGTGCTGGCCGCGGGCGGGGTGGGCTGTGGCCGCCAGATCGCCGCCGCCCTGGCCATGGGCGCCCAGGGGGTGTGGTCGGGCACGCTGTGGCTGACCGTGGAGGAGGCCGACATCGGCCCCGGGCAGATGAAGAGCTACCTCGACGCCTCGAGCCGGGACACGGTGCGGTCGAAGTCCTTCACGGGCAAGCCCTGCCGCATGCTCAAGAACGACTGGACCGACGCCTGGGAGCGCTCCGACACGCCCGACCCTCTCCCCATGCCGCTGCAGATGATGGTGGCCATCGAGGCCGTGGGCGCCACGCACCGCTACCCCGAGGAGGCCAAGGACGTGGCCTTCAACCCGTGCGGACAGGTGATCGGGCGCGCCACCAAGGTCCGCAAGGTCCGCGACGTCATCTTCGACCTGGTGGAGGAGTACGCCGAGGCGGTGGACCGCCTGTCGCGCACCGCCTCCGTCGAGGTCTGAGGCGGGCCCCCCGAGCAGCTGCGCCTGGGCCGATACACAAGGCCCGCACCTCCGAGCACCATGCACGAGCGCCGCCGCGCCGGCGTCGCGTAACCTCTCCCCTGGCGAAGCCTGGGGAGGTCATGAGTGGTCACCCGGGTCCACACAGGCCCGGAAGGGGGGTTGGTCCATCCCCTCGATCTGCCCGCGGGGAGGCGGAAACGTTGGATCGCCACACGCACTCGGTCATCGCCGCTGGCAGCGATCACTCCCGTCGGCAGCGGGCATTTCGCCCGACGCCAACCCGAGAGCCGACGGTTCGAATTGCGCGGTGAGCCATGACGTTGCCCGGCACGCAGGAACAGAACCGGCGGCCCATGGGCATTCCGACGGGTGCGCTGCTCACAGGTGCAGCGTGGCTCGTCACCCGGGTCATCGTCGGGGCAGCGTCGATGATCGCACGCAACCCGTTTACCTTCGATCCACAAACGTGGGCCCATCACGACAGCTACAACTACGTGATCATCGCGGAGCACGGAATTTCATTCGCTCGATGCCCCACGAACAGCCCCCTTTCCTATTTCTTCCACAACACCTGGTGCGGCAACGTACAGTGGCTGCCCGGATACCCGTGGCTCGTTCGGATCGCCCATGCGATCCTCCCCCTGACCGACGGCGCACTCCTCATCTCGTGGCTTGCCCTCGCCGTCGCTCTCTTCCTCGTATGGTGGGGCTGGGGGCGAGATCTCCCGATCTATCAGGCCTTCCTTCTGCTGGTGCTGTTCGGGGTCTTCCCTGGTGCGGTCTACAACTTCGCCATCTTCCCCATGGCTGTGACGCTTGCTCTGCTCGTGGGCGCACTCCTGGCGGCGAAGAGCGAGCGGTTCTGGGTGATGGCGACCCTCATGATCGCAGCAGGCCTGTGCTATCCCGATTCGTGGGCGGCGGACCTTGGTCTCACCATTGCCCTCGTCGTCGTGGCGATGCCGCACGGTCGCCTCCAGGTCATCCGACGAGGTCTGTGGGGCATCGCCGGGCTCACCTCGATCCTGATCCTGGGGATCGTGTACCAGGCCGAATTCGGCCATTTCGACGCGTACTTCCTCACGGTCAGGCAGGTGGACACCGGCCTGGCGGGAGGTCTCAAGAAGTATTTCAACATCGTGTTCCGCGAACGAGGTGTCGAGCCGAGACGTCTCAAGCCCACGGGACGCCTGGCACTGTCGGTCCAGGCACTCTCGTCAATGCTCCTCGCCGCCTCGACGTTCGTCGTGGGTGCTTTTCGCCGCCAGCCGGCGCTGATCTATCCGGCATTCGCCGGTGCCGGCGTCATCGCCAGCATATTGGCTTCCGGTAACGACGCAGGGTGGACTCGCAGCGTCGTGCTCGCCGCGCCGTGCGTCCTGTGTCTCCGAAGGGTGCCTTGGCCTCTCCTGCTGCTCCTCGCCGCATTCTTGGGCCTCATCACAGCCCTCATCGCCCGCCCCTTCTTCACGGGTGCGCTCATCTAAGCGAAGCGGCGCGGTCCTGGTCTTGGCAGGCCAGCCATACATTATCTCCGGACCCTGTCGGTGCCCTGAGCGAGTCAGCGTGGATAGCGGCGCTCAACGTCGCACGACTCAGGACGGACGAAGCCGGTGATCCGGTGGTTCTCCCTCGGGGAACGAGAAGAACATCATCTGGGTGGCGTAGGCGACGAGCCCGGCAATGGGATCCCACAGCGCCATCTCCACCGAGGCGTACCCCTCACCGGCGTGCCGGGCGCGGTTGTGCGCCAACAGCCACGGGGACGTGGCCCGTCCGAGGACGTGCACGGTCAGATCGGCGCTCGGCCCGAACCACATGGGGATGCCCGGCCCCATGCGCTCGCCCACCGCCCCGGGCATGGTGTCGCACAGCACCACCACGGCGGCGGGGTCCCACGTGCCGTCGTCCCCGACGGGCGGCTCGTCGAAGCGGTACCAGTAGGCCCGCTCCGAGGTGGTGGCCTCCCAGTCGTCCCACGGCAGGGAACCCATGGCCATGCGGGACTCGACGTTGTCCCAGAACGTCGCGCTCGCGGGCCCAGGCGAAGCCCTCGGGGGGTGGATCGCGAAACGAGCGGCACTCCTCGGGGGGCGGCACCGACGGGATCGTCAGGTCGGTGAACGAGAACCCCGTGCGGGGAGCGCCGAAGACGGCCATGGCCGTGTGCCCCGCGCCGTTGCCCTCGTTGCGCACGGTGGCCGTGACCTGGCTCATGGTCCGGCCGCGGCGCAGCACGGTGACGTCGATGTCGAGCGGTCCGGGTGCCACCTGGGCGGCGAACACCGTCGTCACCGAGCGCAGCGCCTGCTCGGGGTGGGCGAGCTCGGCGGTCATGGCCCGCAGGGCCAGGGCGCTGACCATGCCGCCGTGGGGCAGCACCGGCGCGTTCCACCCGTCGCTCATGGTGGCGCGGTAGTGCCCCGTCCCGGAGCCCGGAAACACGGTGATCTGGCGCTCGAACGCGGTCGTCCCCATGGGGCACCGATGGTACCGAGCCCGTGTCGACGCCCCGACCGTCGCGTGCGTGCCAGGCACGGGCGCGCCGGCGACGGGCGATCCCGTTCAGGCCGAGGAGGAGGGAGCGACGGGCTCGGGTGAGGAAAGCACCGACCGGACCAGGTCCACGATGGCCGGGGGGGCGGTGGCGGGCGAGCCGGCGTCGAAGGGCGGCTGTGGGTCGTACTCGATGCCCAGCTGGATGGCCTTCGCCATGTCGTCGCCGGCCAGGCGGGCGGCCAGCACGAGCGCCATGTCGATCCCGGCCGACACCCCCGCCGCCGTCATGATGCGGCCCTGCTCCACCACCCGGCGCGACACCGGGACGGCACCGTAGGACGCCAGCGTCGCCATGGTGTTCCAGTGGGTCGTGGCCTCGATCCCGTCGAGCAGTCCGGCCGCCCCGAGCACGTGCGAACCGGTGCACACCGACGTGGTCCACGTGGTGGTGGCGTGCACGGCGCGCACCCACGCCAGGACGGCGGCGTCGCCGACCAGCGTGCGGGTGCCCGAACCACCCGGCACCACCAGCACGTCCGCGCTCGTCACGTCCCGCGGACGGCCGTCCACCTCGAGGCCGAGGGGCGGCCCCCCGGTGCGCACCGCCCGCCCCGTGGGGCTCACGAACGTGAAGGTGGACCCCGGGAGCCGGGACAGCACCTCAAAGGGCCCGACGGCGTCGAGCGCCGTCACCCCGTCGAACAGCAGGCACACGATCTGCACGGCGTTCCTTTCCCTCGTGGCCCGCACATTCGTCCGGGCCGCGTCTCTCCTGGCAACCGGCGCAGGCTTACGCCGACGCCGCCCGGCGGGCGAACCGGCGGCGGTAGTCCCCCGGCGCCACGTGGACGGTGCGGTTGAAGACCCGGTAGAGGGTCTCCACCGTGCCGAAGCCGCACAACCGGGCGATGTCGGGGATGGGCCGGTCGCCGTCCTCGAGCCAGCGGCGGGCGGCCTCCACCCGCAGGCGCAGCACGTAGGCCGCCGGCGTCTCCCCCACCTCGTGGCGAAACGACCGCGAGAACGTCCGCACGCTCATGCCGGCCCGCTCGGCCATGGCGACCACCGACAGGTCCTCGGCCAGGTGGTCGGCGAGCCACGCCTGGAGGTCGGCCAGCGCCGGGCGCGACGCCTGCTGGTCGCGCAGATGGCCCGAGAACTGCGCCTGCCCGCCCGGGCGCTTCAGGAACAGCACCAGCCAGCGCGCCACCTCGAGGGCGAGGGCGCGCCCGTGGTCCTGCTCCACCATGGCGAGCGCCAGGTCCATGCCCGCCGTGACGCCGGCCGAGGTGGCGAGGTCGCCGTGGTCCACGAAGATGGGCTCGGCATCCACCTCGAGGGCGGGAAAGGCGCGCGCCAGGGCGTCGCACCACGCCCAGTGGGTGGTGACCCGGCACCCGTCGAGGAGGCCGGTCTCGGCCAGCACGAAGGCACCCGTGCACACCGACGCCACGCGTCGCGACCGCCGGCGGGCCCGGGCGACCCAGTCGACGAGCGCACGATCACGCCGGGCGTCGGCGGCGCCGAGTCCTCCCGCCACCACCACGGTGTCGAGCGGACCCCGCACCGAGGCCAGCCGACGGGTGCGGACCTCGATCCCCGACGACGCGGCGACGAGACCGCCGGCCACCGAGGCCAGCTCCACCCGGTAGCCCTCGCCCGGCGGCAAGAGGCGCGTGGCCGTGGCGAAGACCTCGAGGGGGCCGGTGGCGTCGAGCGACTGGAACCCGGGGAACACCACCGCCACCACCCGACGCAGGAGCACAGGGCCATTGTGCGCACTCCCGTTCGTGGCTGCAATGCCCATTCTCTGACGATTTCGGCCACGGGCGGGCCCGGCCCGATGGTGGCCACGACCCCCTGCGCCGTAGGATCGCGGCCGTGAAGCATGCCGTGCTCACCCGCTACCGGGTCCTCGCCTACGTCACGGCCGTCCTGCTCATCGTGCTCGTCTTCGTGGCCGTTCCGCTCCAGGTGGCGGGCCACCCGGCCATGGCCAGCATCGTCGGCATGCTCCACGGTGGGCTCTACTGCGTCTACCTGTTCGTGGCCTTCGAGCTCACCCGTGCCCTGCGGGTACCCCTTGGCCGCACCCTTCTCGTGCTCCTGGCCGGCACCATTCCCTTCGGGGCCATCGTGGCGGAGCGCAAGCTGACGGCCCTGTACCGCCGCCGCTCCCTCGAGGACGCGGCGGGCGCCGATGCGGCGGCGGGGACGGCGTCGCCGCTCCAGGGTTAGCGCGGCCATGGCCACGGCGCGCCGTGCCGGATCCGCCGGCGGAGGGCGCCAGGTGTGGACGACGCGGCGTGCGGTGCTCGCCCACGTGGCCCTGGCCATCTGGGTGCCGGGGTGCGCCGTGGCCTGCTGGTGGCAGGTCGGCATCGCCCTGTCGGGTGACTCCCTGGGCTGGATCTACTCCGTCATGTGGCCGTGCTTCGCCGTGTTCGCCGTCGTCTTCTGGTGGCATTTCCTCCACGACGATCCCGAGACGCTCGGCCGCCGGGGCCTGCAGCGCATGCGCGCCGCCGCCACCGACGACGGCGACGTGGACCGCGTGCTGGGCGAACTCGTGATCAGCGAGGCCGAGGCCGAAGACCCCGAGCTGGCCGAGTACAACGCATACCTGGCCGCCCTGGCCCGCGACGACCGCGGGGGCAGCCGCCGGAGCTGACCCCGGTGGCGGAGCCCGGCCTCAGGCCGTGGGCGACAGGCGCACCAGTGGGATGGGGCGTGCCGTCTTGGCCTGGTAGGCGTCGTAGCGCTTGTGGTTGTTGTCGTTGACGAGCCGCCACAGCCGGGCGTAGTCGCCGTCACCGGGGACCACGACCGAGGCCCTGGCGGGGAGCCGGCGGGTGGCGACCCGCACCGAGACATCCGGCGCGGCCCGCACGTTGGCCAGCCAGCCCGGCGCGGCGTCGGACCCCCCGTTCGAGGCGACCACGACGTAGTCGCCGCCGTCGACGGCGTACACCAGGGCGGCGGTGCGGGGCAGGCCGGTCTTTCGCCCCGTGGTGTGGAGCAGCAAGGTGGGCACCCCGATGAGCCGGTGCCCGATGCGCCCGCCGCTCGCCTCGTACACCCGCTGGTGCACGACGAGGAACCCGCTCTGGAGTCGGTCGGTCAGCGACACGGCCGCCACTGTTGCACGGTCGCAGCCGACGCGCCCGCCTCACCCCACGCTGGGCATGCGGTGCACGATCAGCCGCACGGCGCCGTCGAGGTCGGCCCGACGCCGATAGGCCCCGTAGCGCTCGTCCCACGCCCCCGACTCGAGGTCGCGGCGCAGCCGGGCCACGCACCGCTCCTCCACCCCGTTCTCGAGGAAGCCCCACGCCGACTGGGCCCGGCGCACGCCCGGATCCAGGAAGGCCTCGGGGCGAGCGAAGAACGCCTCGGTGAACCCGTCGGAACAGGTGCGCCCGATGGGGACCGGCGCCACCACCGTCCCGCCGCCGAGGGCGGCGTCGATGGCACCGAGCGGTGGGTAACGACGCCGCTCCACCGCCATGAGCTCGGGGCGCGTAGTCGGCCAACCAGAACCGGTCCAGCATCTCGGGGTCGAAGGTGAGCACCACGACGGCGTCCCGCGCCACCCGCCGCATCTCCGCCAGCCCCGCGCCCGGGTCCGGCCAGTGGTGCACGGTCAGGACGGCCAGGGCGGCGTCGAACGACCCCGGTGCGAAGGGGAGCCGTTGCGCCACTGCCTCCACCCCGGGCGCGGCACCGGGCGGACGCCGGGCGCGGATGGCGGCAGAGGGCTCGACGGCGACGACACGGCGGTCGGTGGGCTCGTAGGACCCGGCCCCGGCCCCCACGTTCAGCACGGTGTGGGCAGGCCCCAGGGCGGCGTCGATCCGGGCCGCGATGGCGGGATCGGCGCGGCGCACGGCGTCGTAGCCTGCCCCGTCGCGTTCGTAGTCGAAGTCGCCGGGCCGGCCGCCGGACATCCTCAGCCCCGGAAGCGGTCCGTGGCGGCCACGACGGCCGCCGCCATGGCCTTCGTCCCGAGCGTGTGCCCGACCCGGGGCACCACCACGAGCTCCGCCTCGGGCCACGCCCGGGCCAGGGCCCAGGCCGTGGCGAGCGGGCTGCCCAGATCGAGCCGTCCGTGCACCATGACACCGGGGACACCCACCAGCGCGCCCGCCCGGTGCAGCAGGACCCCGTCCTCGAGCCAGGCGTCGTGGCGGAAGTAGTGGGTGACGATGCGGGCCCGGGCCACGGCGAAGGCGGGCTCCGTCCACGTGGTGGGGGGATCGGTCCCCGGCTCGGCGCTCACGGCCCAGTCCCAGGCGTTGAAGGCCCGCGCCGCTTCGAGTCGCACCGACGGGTCGCTGTCCTCGAGGAGCCGGTGGTACGCCTCGAGCAGCTCGTGGGCGCCGTCGCCGACGGCGTCGGGCACCCCGGCCCGGAAGCGCTCCCACTCCTCGGGATACAGCGGCGCCACCCCCCGGTAGACCCACTCGATCTCCGAGCGCCGCGTGGTCGTCACCGCCGCCAGCACCAGGGCGCGCACCCGTGCCGGATGGCGCTCGGCGTAGGCGAGAGCGAGGGTGGCGCCCCACGACGTGCCGAACATGAGCCAGCGGTCGACGCCGAGGTGCAGCCGGAGCCGCTCGATGTCGTCCAGCAGGTGCTCCGTGGTGTTGCAGCTGAGGTCGGTGGCGGGATCGGCCGCATGGGGACGGCTGCGCCCGCAGCCCCGCTGGTCCATGAGGACGATCCGGTAGGCGGCGGGATCGAACAGGCGGCGGAAGTGCGGCGCGCATCCCGATCCCGGTCCACCGTGGAGCACCAGCGCCGGTTCCCCGGTCCGGTGGCCGCAGGTCTCCCACGCGACCAGGTTGCCGCCGCCCACGTCGAGCATCCCGGCGTCGTGCGGCTCGGAGTCGGGGTGGAGCATCGAGCCCCAACCCTGTCATACCGCACCGCACCAGCCTCTCCTTCAGATCTCCGACCACGGGCAGGAACCACCCCCAACCGTGCGGGCGCGGCCGCGACACGGCATCGCGTCGGTACCATCGCCACCCGCATGCCCCCACCCCCCTCGCCGCGCGTCCGCGTCCAGCGGCGGCGGGCCGAGCTCCTCCTCGCCCTCGTGGTGGCGGCGGGCGCCGCTGCCGGGCTCGCCGTCGTGGGCGGCGCGCACCCCGCACCCCGCCGCGGCCACGGCACCATCCCGGTCCCGGTCGGGGGCATGGCGCTCGACCCCGGCCGGTTCGCACCGGGGGCGTGCATGGCGTACGCCCCCACCGTTGGGAACCGCCACGAGACCGTCTTCCTCGACGCCGGGCACGGCGGCATCGACCCTGGGGCGGTGGGCGTCACCACCGCCGGCCGGACGATCTACGAGGCCGATGCGACGTTGCCGGTCGAGCTCGACGCCATGGCCCTGCTGCGCGGCGACGGCTTCCGCGTGGTGGTGTCGCGCACCACCGACTCGACCGTGGCGCGGCTCGGACGCAACGACACCGACGGGGGTGTGCTCACCCTCCAGGGCTCCCACGACGAAGTGGCGGCCCGCGACACCTGCGCCGACGACGCCGGGGCCCGCGCCCTCGTCGGCATCTACTTCGACGCCGGCCTGTCCGACCAGGACGCCGGCAGTCTCACCGCCTACGACGCCGCCCGGCCGTTCTCGGGCGCCAACCTGGCGCTCGCCACGGACCTGCAGAACGACGTCCTCGCCGCCATGAACGGGCGCGGGTGGGCCATCCCCGACGTCGGCGTCCAGGACGACACGGGTCTGGGCTCGTTCGTGGGAGACGCCCAGACCGGAGGCATCGCCGGAGCCGCCGCCTCCTACGACCACCTCCTGCTCATCGGACCGGCGTCACCGGGCTTCTTCTCCGACCCGAGCACGATGCCCGGCGCCGTCATCGAACCGCTCTTCGTCACCGACCCCTTCGAAGGGTCCATCGCCGCCGACAGCGCCGATCAGGCCGTCATCGCCGGCGGCATCGCCGAGGCGGTGGAGCGGTTCCTCGTCCCTCCGCCCTCCGGCGGAGGACCGAAGGACGCGGCCGCACGCCACGCTCGGCACTGACGCAACCACGTCCTGCTGATCACGTCCTGGTCACAGCGGGCCGTGGGCGCCCACCGTCTTCGGCTGCAGACGCCGTTGTCGCAATGCGCCGTGCCGCACATGGCGCGGACCGGCGAGGAACCGTTGACACGAACGCGACACGGACTTACCGTCGTCATCGTCGGCAGCAGCGTTGCCGTTCCGACGGAGTGGGGGGCCACGATGACAACGGCATCGGTGGCGCGATCTGTGGGGCGCAGTGAGGGACGGCGCATCGCCGCCGTCATCGGGGCGGGTGCCGTCGTGATCGGCGCCGTGCTGGCCACGGGCGACACCGCCGTGGCATCGATCCCCGTCACGACGGTCGCCGACGCCACCGTGTCGTGCCAGGGTGTGAGCGGCGGGGCCACCTTCTCCCCCGCGTTGCGTGCCAAGGGGACAGCCGAGGGGCTCGAGACCGTCCACCTCGACCTGGCCCTGACGGGCTGCACGTCTCCCGCCCTGGCCGCGCCGGCCACCCTCGTCGGTCATCTCACCGGATCGATGACGGCGGACAACGGCGACACCTGTGGCGCCAACCTGACGAGCATGCGCTACACGTCGCTCGGGGACTTCACCGTCCGGTGGAAGGCGCACCACGCCAGGATCGCCACCACGAGCACCTTCGCCCCCGGCAAGGTGCGGCCCGTCAAGGTCCGGGGCAAGGGGGGCGTGACCAACGAGTCGATCAAGCTGGGCAAAGCCGGCGCGGGCGGGCGACGGTCCTCGGTGACTTCAGCGGCGGGGACGGGGGAAGGGCTCGTCGCTCGAGCTCCGGTGGAGCACGTCGGCCGCCACCTGCGCCACGCCGCTGCGCTCGCTGCCGATCGAATCGGGCAGCCTGAGCTTCTCCTGAGCCGGTGGAGCGATCGGTGCCGGCAGCGAGGCGCGGGCTCGGTCGCCGTCAGGTCCTGTGCACCGGGACGGACCTCGCCAGCCGGTCGACCAGCCCCGAGGACCTGAGGGCGCTCTTCGCCAGGTGCAGGGCCCGAACCGACGGGGAGGAGAACGCCGACACCTCGAGGGTGTCATAGGCACCCGTGCTCCACTCCCGCTTGTAGGGGGCGTCGCGGGGCCCGAAGTCGAACTCCGTGCACCCCGAAGAAAAGGCGTGGCCCAGGATGTGGCGGAACAGCACCTGCCCGGGCGTGAAGCGCGAGCAGGCGGGGTCGAAGCGCAGCCCGCCCCCGCTGATGAGGCTGTTGCTGCGGAAGGTGAACGACGTCGCCACCGGCCGGTCACCGAGGTAGAGGACGAACAGGGCCAGGCGCGACAGCTCGGCCGCCCGGTGCAGGATGTCGACGGTGAAGGGCCGGTACTCGCCGGCGAAGAAGTGCGTCCGCGGACGGGCCCGCTCGGCGATGTCGAAGACCTCGGTCACGTCGGGCAACCGCTTGTCCACGTCGTCACGGTCGAAGGCCACCTCGATGCGGTACGCCATGCCCTCCCGCTCGGCCAGGCGGTCCATGCGGTCGAGCTCACGCCGGAAGCTGCGGCGTCGGTTCTGCCAGTAGTCCTCCCACGTCCCCTCGATGGTCACGAAGGGTCCGGCCGGTCCGAGCTCGGCTCGCCAGGCCCGGTCCTCGACGTGGCGCAGGGCCTCGATCCCCGGCCCGGCCAGCCGGTACTGGTGCAGGTCGAGCATGGTGCGGGGCTCGTCGAGCAGGTGGGTCCACAACTCCCTGCCCGCCTCCTCCTCCCCCGGGGCGACCAGCACCTCGCTCACCCCGAGCATGTCGGAACCGAGGAAGCGCAGCGTGTCCATCCCCATGCGCCGGCTCCGGTAGAGCGGGGCGAGCGCCACCACCTGGCCCTTGGACTCCACCACGGCGACGTGCAGCTCGCCCTGTCCGAGATGCCTCCACCACGACAGCGCCCAGTACGGCTGGACGTAGTGCCGCGACGCCGACGCGTCGGCCAGCGAAGCCCACGACTCGGTGACGCCGTCCACCTCGGCCAGCGTGCGCAGGACTCTGACAGCCATCTGATCGATGGTAATTCCAGGCCTTGGGGCTTTCCCGGACCAATGGCCACAATCCTCGGCCCTGGGCCGGCCTCGGCCATGCTGTGGGCGTGGACGACGTCGAGGCCCTGCTCGAAGCCCTGGAGGTGCAGATCGACGTGGTGGCCCGGATCGAGCCGGCCGAGCTGGGGCGGCCCTCTCCCTGTCCGGGTTGGTCGCTGCGCGACGTCCTCAACCACTCGATCGGCGTCACGCGCACATTCGCCGCGTTCGCGTCCGGGGTGACCGACGAGCCGCGCACCCCCGAGGGCGACCTGCTCGGCGGCGACCCTCGGGCCGCGTCGGGCGCGGCGGCGTCGGTGGCCCGCGCCGCCTGGGAGCGAGCCGATCGCAACCGGACGTGCCGGCTGCGCTTCGGCACCTTCTCGTCGGACCAGGCGGCGGGGATCAACCTGTTCGACGTGCTGGCCCACACCTGGGACCTGGCCTCGCCCCTGGGCATCCCCATCGACTGCCCGGACCGGCTGTGGAACGCCGCCCTCGCAGCCGTCGATGTCGTCGTGCGCGACGGGCGTGACCCCGTGCACTACGGGCCCGAGATCCCCTCCCCCCCGGGCACGCCGCCCATGGTCCGCTTCCTCCACGCCACGGGGAGAGCAGCCGGGCCTCCCGCCGAAGGCGGCGCGGTATCGTCGCGTCACCGCCCCACCAGCCCGGCCTCGGTGGCGCGACGGGGGGACCCATGACCGACGCAGATGCGAGAGGCGAGATCTTCATCGATCCCGCCGCGTACACCGACCAGGAGCGCTGGCACGCGGCCGCCGCCGAGCTGCGCCGCGACGCCCCCGTCCTGCGGGTGGAGCACGAGGGCTACACCCCGTTCTGGGCGGTGACGCGCTACGAGGACGTCTTCGCCGTGTCGCGCAACAACGCCCGGTTCCTGAACACCCGGAACTCGGTCCTCGGGCTCGACGCCCAGCTGGACTTCCTGAACACCATCGGCGTCGAGCCCAAGACCCTCATCCACATGGACGGCACCGAGCACCGGGAACACCGCGAGGTGGCCAATGCGTGGTTCCGCCCCCGAGCCGTCAACCGCCGCCAGGAGGCCATCGACGCCATCGCCGACGAGTTCGTGGCGAAGCTCCGGGACATGGGGGGCTCGTGCGACTTCGCCCAGGACATCGCCGTCCCCTACACCCTGCGGGTGATCATGAGCATCTTCGGCGTGGCCCCCGAGGACGAGCCCACCATGCTGCGGTTGACGCAGGGCCTCTTCGGCGCCGCGGACCCCGAGTACCTCGGTGACCTGAGCGATCCCTTCGCCCTCGTCGTGGACACGATCGAGCAGTTCGACGAGTACTTCCAGGCGCTCGCCGCGGAGCGACGGGCCCGTCCCACCGACGACCTGGCCACCGTCATCGCCAACGGTCAGGTGGGCGGGTGTCCCATGGACGGCCATGCCACCTTCTGGTACTTCACCATCGTGGCCACCGCCGGGCACGACACCACCTCCTTCGCCCTGTCCGGCGGGATGGAGGCCCTGCTGCGCCGACCCGACCAGGTGAAGGCGCTCCAGGCCGACCCCTCCGTCATCGGCAACACCGTCGACGAGATGATCCGCTGGACATCCCCGGTGCGGCACTTCCTGCGATACCTGACCGAGCCCGCCACCCTGTCCGGGGTGGAGATCCCTGCCGGAGAGCGGCTCCTTCTGTCCTATCCGTCGGCCAACCGCGACGAGACGGTGTTCGAGGACCCCATGGCCTTCTCCGTGTCGCGCCCCAACGCCAACCGGATGATCGCCTTCGGCGGCGGCGAGCACTTCTGCCTGGGATCCACCTTCGCCCGACGCGAGTTGCGGACCTTCCTGCCCAGGCTCCTCGATGCCGTCGACTCCATCGAGCTGGCCGGTGAGCCGGAGTGGGCGCAGGCCAACTTCGTGGGTGGCGTGAAGCACCTGCCGGTGGTGGCCACCTTCACATGAGCGTCCGGCCGGTGCCACGGGGCAGGTGATCGGGGAGCATGCCGGCAGGCGACATCGACGAGTACCTGCGCAGCGTTGACGAGCCCAAGCGCAGCACCCTCAGCCGGCTCCGCCGGGACATCCTCACCGTCGTGCCCGACGCCGAGCAGTGCCTGTCCTACGGGGTTCCGGCGTTCAAGGTGGCGGGCAAGACCATCGCCGGGTTCGCCGCCTTCAAGAACCACCTCAGCTACCTGCCCCACAGTGGCTCGGTCTTCCCCGAGCTGACCGAGGAGCTGGCGGGATACTCGAAGACGACCGGGGCACTGCACTTCGCCGTGGACGCGGCGCTGCCGGCTGCCCTCGTCGAGAAGCTGATCGCGGTGCGGATACGCCAGGCCTTCCCCGAGCACCGTTGACCTCGGTACCCGGAAGTCGTAGGATACTGCGTATGGTACCAACGGGCCACTCAGCCGCGGGCCGATGAGCGTCCGCCACGCGCTGTTGGCGCTGTTGAGCGGGGGTCCGAAGTACGGCCTGCAGCTGCGCCAGGAGTTCGAGGAGAGCACCGGCGAGGTGTGGCCCCTCAACGTCGGGCAGATCTACACCACGCTGCAGCGCCTCGAGCGCGACGAGCTGATCGAGTCCGACGACCGCGGGGAGGATGCGGGGCCGCAGAAGGCGTTCCGCATCACCGAGGCCGGCCGCACCGAGCTCGACACGTGGTTGAGCACGCCACCGGACATGACCGAGCCGCCCCGTGACGAGCTCGTCATCAAGGTGCTCTCCGCCCTCCGCGTCCCGGGCGTGTCGGTCCACGACGTCATCCAGGTCCATCGCCGGTACCTGGTGGAGCTGATGCAGCAGTGGACACGGCTCAAGGAGGACGAGGCTGAATTCGACCTCACCTTCGCCCTCGTCGCCGACGCCGAGCTCTTCCGCCTCGATTCCGTCGTCCGCTGGCTCGACACCGCTGACGGTCGATTGAAGCGCGCCGCGCTCGAGCCCGCGTCGGTGAAGCCGGGCCCGCTCATCCGGCGGAGGCTGGTCGCCCGACGATGAGCTACCTCGAGCTCCGCCGGATCTCGAAGAGCTACGGGACCCTCGCCACCGAGGTGCATGCGCTCTCCGATGTCGATCTCAGCGTCGCTCGTGGCTCGCTCGTGGCGGTGATGGGCCCGTCGGGCTCCGGGAAGTCGACGCTCCTCACGATCGCCGGGAGTCTGGAGGAGCCCACCAGTGGCGAGGTCCTGATCGACGGCACAGCGCTCTCGTCGATGTCGCGCAACGACAAGGCGCGCCTTCGCCGGCGATCTGTGGGCTACGTGTTCCAGGACTTCAACCTCCTGGCGGGGCTCACCGCCGCAGAGAACGTCGCACTGCCCCTGGAGCTCGACGGCGTCTCGGCCAAGAAGGCGCACCGTGCAGGCATCGCCGCACTGGAGGAGCTCGGACTCGCCGATCGCGCCGATCACTATCCCGACGAGCTCTCCGGTGGGGAGCGCCAACGCGTCGCCATCGCCCGGGCGATCGTGGGCGAGCGGACGTTGCTGCTGGCGGACGAGCCGTCGGGCGCTCTCGACTCGACCAACGGAGAGGCCGTGATGCGGATGATCCTCGCCGCATGCCGCCGAGGCGTGGCGGCGATGGTCGTGACGCACGACGCGCAGCTGGCTTCGTGGGCCGACCAGGTCGTCTTCATCCGCGACGGACGGGTCGTGGACCAGACGGTCCCTCCGCCGAGCGCCGAATCGCTCGTCGCCGACCTCCAGGCGCCGAGCCCGCGCCGCTGACACCGTCGCGTCGCGCGCCTCCCCGCCATTCGACAGCAGGGCCCCTTGACAGGAAGTCTTGCTAATAGGATACTCGGTATACACCTGGGAAATCTACCCACACTCGACGCCGGGGCTCTCCGGCAAGGGACGGTCGGCGCACATGAGCCTGCTCGAGCTCCACGACATCTCGAAGTCCTACGGCGAGGGCGCGGCGGAGGTCCATGCCCTCGACGACATCGACCTCGCCATCGACGCCGGACACCTCGTCGCCGTGATGGGTCCGTCCGGCTCGGGGAAATCGACGCTGCTCACCATCGCCGGAAGCCTCGAGGAGCCGACGAGCGGCGAGGTGCGCATCGCGGGCGCATCGCTGTCACGGCTGTCGCGCAACGACAAGGCGCGGCTCAGGCGGCGCACCATCGGTTACGTCTTCCAGGACTTCAACCTGCTCCCGGGCCTCACCGCGGCGGAGAACGTCGCCCTGCCCCTGGAGCTCGACGGCGCCCCGGCTCGCAAGGCCCGGGCCGCCGGCATCGCCGCCCTCGAGCGCCTCGGTCTGGCCGATCGAGCCGACCACTTCCCCGACCAGCTCTCCGGCGGCGAGCGCCAACGGGTGGCGATCGCCCGGGCCGTGGTCGGGGAACGCCACCTCCTGCTCGCCGACGAGCCGTGAGGCGCGCTCGACTCGACCAACGGAGAGGCGGTCATGGCCATGATCCGCGACGCGTGCAGGCGGGGGGTGGCGGCAGTGGTGGTCACACACGACGCCCACCTCGCCTCCTGGGCCGACCGCGTCGTATTCCTGCGAGACGGCCATATCGTGGACCGCACCGCTCTCGACGCTCTCGACCCGCTCTTCGCCCGGCCCACCGCCGGCGTGTCGGGCGAGCACGGCGCCCAGAAGGAGTCACGATGAGCACGACCCTTCTCGCTCCCCCGGCTGACACCCGCCCGGCCGACGGCGGCGCGCCGGCTCGTCGAGCCGTCGTCCGTTGGGCCTGGCGACTCTTCCGGCGGGAGTGGCGTCAGCAGCTCCTGATCCTCGCCCTCATCACCGTGGCCGTCGCCGCCACCATCGTCGGCTCCGCGGTCGCCATGAACAACCCGCCGCCCAAGAACGCCGGATTCGGCACCGCCCATGACTCCGTGTTCTTCTCCGGCTACAGCGCCCACACCGCCACCGTCATCGCCACCCTCGAGCACCGGTTCGGCCGCGTCGAGGTGATAGAGAACGCGTCGCGGACCATCCCGGGATCCATCGACACCTACCAACTTCGTGCCGAGAGCCCCCACGGGCCGTTCACCGGCCCCATGCTGTCGCTGCTCTCCGGCCGGTACCCGTCCGCCACGGACCAGGTGGCGGTCACCAATGGTGTCGCATCGGACTTCCACCTCCGGGTGGGCAGCAGCTGGCGTGTGAGCGGAGTCGAGCGCACGGTCGTGGGCATCGTCGAGAACCCCCAGAGCCTGCTCGACGAGTTCGCCCTCGTGCCGACGGGGCAGCTGCACGACGCCACGGGCGTGACGCTGCTCTTCGACGCCCCCGAAGCGGCGTTGCCGTCGATCGGAAACGACGTGCAGACCCCGGCCTCCGTCGCACAGTCGAACCCGATCAACCCCGAGACGATCTCGCTCGTGGCGCTCGCTCTCGGCATGCTGCTGATCGCGCTCGTCTCCGTCGGCGGGTTCACCGTGCTCGCCCAGCGCCGGCTCCGTTCGATCGGGATGCTCGAATCGACGGGCGCCACCGACAGCCACGTCCGCCTGGTGGTGCGGGCCAACGGCACCGCCGTCGGCCTCGTGGGTGCCCTGGCCGGACTCGTGCTCGGCCTCGGGGCCTGGCTCGCCTACCGGCCGAGTCTCGAACAGAGCTCGCACCACGTCATCGCAACGCTGGCGCTGTCGTGGCCCGTCGTCGTCGCCGCCATGGTGCTCGCCGTCCTCGCCGCGTTCTTCGCCGCGTCGCTGTCCGGCACGAGCCATCACCAAGATACCGATCGTCCAGGCGCTGTCGGGCCGGCCGGCACCACCTCGGCAGATCCACCGCTCGGCCATCCCCGGCATCGTGTTCCTCGTCCTGGCCTTCCTCCTGCTCGGCTACTCGGGCGGCACGAACCACGGCGACGGGAGCGGCGGCGCGCCGGAACTTCTCCTCGGGATCGTCCTTCTCATCCCCGGCCTGATCCTCCTGGCGCCGTTCTTCTTGTCGCTCACGGCGCGCCTCGCTCGTCGTGCTCCGATCGCGACCCGGTTGGCGCTTCGCGATCTGGCCCGCTACCGGGCGCGCTCGGGCTCGGCCCTGGCGGCGATCAGCGTCGGCGTCCTCGTCGCCGTGATCGTCATGCTCGCCGCTGCGTCGCGCTACGGGAACGTCCTCGATTACGCAGGCCCGAACCTCTCCTCGAACGAGATCGCACTGCACGCCAACACGCCGCCGCCGGTGGGAACCATCCTCAGGACCCCGACCGGGACCCAGGTCGTGAAGCACGCCGCGCCCGGCGCGACACCACAGCAGCTGGCGACAAGCGCCCAGGCGATCGCCAGGGGGCTCGGTGCCCAGCTCATCCCCCTCGAGACCACCAACGCCAACCTCAACGCCACCCAAGGCGGCCGGAGCTGGAACGGGCAGATCTACGTCGCCACGCCGCAGCTGTTACGGGCGTTCGGGATCAAGGCGTCCTCGATCGACCCCAACGCCGTCATCTTGAGCTCACGCCCGGGTCTGTCAGGGGTCTCCGGGATGACCTTCACCTACGGGTCGGGCAACGGGAACAGCAACGGGCCCAACGGCCCGAGCGCGGGCCCGCCCTCGTCATCGGGGTGCACCGCAGCGAACGACTGCCTCGCCGATCCCGTCATCCAGGACATCGGCGCCCTTCCGACGGGTACCTCTGCCCCGAACACGGTGATCACCGAGCACGCCATGAAGAAGTTCCACCTCCAGTACGGCACGAGCGACTGGTTGGTCCAGGGCACGGAGCCCTTCACGGCGTCCCAGATCAGCAACGCTGAGCTCGCCGCCTCGACGGCGCAGCTGGCGGTCGAGGCGAAGAACGACCAGCCGTCCTCGTTCGCCGTCATCGGCTGGGCCACGATCTTCGGCATCGTGATCGCCCTGGGCGTGCTCGGGATGTCGGTCGGGCTCGTCCGGAGCGAGACGGCGAGCGACCTCCGCACCCTGGCTGCCACCGGAGCCTCGAGCTTCACCCGCCGCACGCTGACGGCGGCGACGGCGGGCGCGCTCGGATTTCTCGGTGCCCTTCTCGGCGTCGTGGGCGGGTACGTCGGCATGATCGGGTGGCTCCGGAGCAACTCGCTGAACGGCGGCATCGCCGCGCTCGGGAACATCCCCGTGGCGGATCTCGCCCTCCTCCTCTTCGGCATGCCGGCGTTCGCGGCGATCGTGGGATGGCTCTTCGCAGGTCGAGAGCCCTCCGCCATGGCCCACCAGGCGATCGAGTGAGCTGAGCCCGAGCCGACCCCGATCTACCGCTTCGGCTCGTAGCGCATCGCCACCGCCCCCGAGCCGAACTCCAGCACGCTCACGAGGGTCAGGTCGACCCACTTCGAAAGCCCTGCGAACAACGTCGGCCCGTGGCCCGCCAGCCTCGGGTGCACGACGAACTCGTACTCGTCGATCAATCCCAGCTCCGTCAAGGCCAGAGGAAGCGTCACGCCTCCCACGAACAGTCCCTCGCCCGGCCCGTCCTTCAGGTGCTGGACGGTCGTGGCCAGGTCCCCACGCACGAGCTCCGCGTTCCAGTCGACCTGCTCCAGGGTGCTCGACACCACGTACTTCTTGGCTGCGTTCATGGTCTGAGCGAAGGGCTCCATCCACTCGGGCCTCTCCCCCGTCGCCGCTGGCGGCCGCCACGCCGACTGCATCATCTCGTACGTCACCCGGCCGAGCAGAAGGGCATCGGTCTGACTCAGGTTCTCGGCCGCGTGACGGTGCAACTCCTCGTCAGCGGGAATGGCACGATGATCGCAACACCCGTCCAGCGTGACGTTGATGGAGTACCGAAGCGGCTGCATTCCCGCAAGAGTACCGCCGGGGGCTCCCCCCACCACGGCTGTCGCTGATCATCACACACCCGGCACAACTCGTCACCGAGGCGTTCGGGCCAGTGTCCTTTCGAGACGCCGGTGCAGCACTTGGCCTTCGAGCCAGTGCTCCGCATGCGCGAGACGCCCATCGCTGGGGACGTGCTGATGGCCCCCTGGGGCTTCTGTCTGGGCTCCGCAGCGTCGGCACACCGCCATCCGCCCATTGGTCTCCGGGGCATGGTCCTCGTCGAGTCGAGCACCCACCAGTAATGCCTCAGCTGAAGCCACAGTGATCTCCTCGCCCATGAGGTTCCAGCATGGCAGGTTCCACTCCCACCCTGATAGGGCCTTTCGGACACACCGAGAGGCCTCTGCCCCGGGGTGGTCAGCACCATCGTCGGCTTGGCCGTCGGTGCTGGGTGCCCAGAGGCCGAATGGCCCTGCTTCTGCGCACAACGAAGGCTCACGCTGGAGGAAAGAAAGGTTCAAGGAGGTGGCGGGAAGGGGCGAGCGATGAGAGTCCCGAAGCTGGTCAGACGGGAGCGGCACCTGTTGTCAGGGGTGGCCCTGGTCTTCGCCATGGCGGGAGCGACGGCACTGGTCGGCGTCACACCCGCTGCGGCCGCGCACAGGGTGGTGACGGCGTCAACGCCGCACGCGGCGCCCAACCTCATCGGCAGACGACCACTCGTCTTCGAGCCCACCGGCACGGTCCGGGGCCGGATGTACCTCCTCCACGGGCTCTCCGAGACACCGGCGACGTTCACGGCCCAGCCGGTCTTCGCCGGCCTCATCGACGGCCTCAGGGCCGACGGATGGCAGGTCATCGTGCCGTTCGAGGTCTGCGACAACGCAAATCCGGGGCGAGAGATCGCCTGCCTCCAGAGGCGCCTCAGGGGTTCGAGTGACGGCGCCAGATACGATGCCGAGGTCCAAACCGCCTTCGCTCGCACGAATGCTTACGTCGTGGCCAAGTACGGACCTCCCGCCGGGCGACGCTACGGGATCATCGGCATCAGCTTCGGCGGGCTCGACACGGAGATCCTGGCTTGCTCGCAGTCCGCCCTCCGGCTCTTCGTCGCCCATGAGCCGGCCACGAATCCGAGCGTGCTGAGCGAATTCGCCGGCGACAACACGAGCCGGGTGCTCCCCGCGTGCTGCCCCCTCAACGGCGAGCCGGGCAGGGTGAGCTACGGCCTCGAGGACGTCCGGGTGGGTTACAGCGCCACCGTGGCGTGGGGGGCCCGCGCCGCAGCTGTGGACCGAGGGGTGACGACGGTCTCCTACGACCAGCCGCACGAGACGACGGAGGGGAACGTCTCGGACATCGTCGCCTGGGTCGGAGCACATTGCTGACGATCCGGGTCGGGGCCGATTGTCCGCAGAGGCGGCGTTAGCGCAGATGCAGCAGGACCAACAGTGCGACAATGGCGAGAGCGCAATCCGCGAAGGCTCTAAGCAGTTCGGTGGCAGACCGAACGAGCTTCGTCACGGTGTCGATGTCGCCCTGGGCTTGCCAATCGCCTGCTACCAGCGCTCGTGCCCGGAGGGGGCAGAGCACATGGCTGTACCTCCGAAATCGGAGGATGGGGCTGGGGGTTCCCAGCTCCGGAATTGCAAAGAGAGCCGTCCCCCGAAGGGCGAACGACCCCCAAGGGCGGCCACCCTGGCCCCCAGGTGCGAGCTCCACGATAGTCCTCTATTTGCCGTGAATACGGCTCGCAGCCAGATCCCTTTCGGGCCTAGATTCGCGTCGATGTCACCCGTCGAACGCCAAGGCCGGACGGGGTCCTTCATGGGATCCCGGCCTCGACCAGGGAGGACGAGTGGCATGGCCCATTTCAAACGCAGGCGGCCGAAGGACCGTCAGAGCCCTCGAGCTTCATCTCGACCAGGGCCGCGAGCCAGAACGCCATCATTATGCCGTCCCACGCTCACCTTGAGTGAGCTCTCTCCCCACTACCGCCTTACCGACAGAAGCCTCGGCGCGCAAAACCTGTCCGGTAGCGGGTGAAATGCGGCCAGCTCGGTGCATCATCCTCAGACGTGGCGCTTGAACTCTCTCCTTCCCCGTGGGCACTTAGTCGAGCGCTGGAAATCGCTGGCCGACAGGCCAGTCTGACCACGATTCAGCGGCTCGCCGGGGGC
Organism: uncultured Acidimicrobiales bacterium; assembly: GCA_963839605.1. Taxonomy (GTDB): domain Bacteria; phylum Actinomycetota; class Acidimicrobiia; order Acidimicrobiales; family UBA8190; genus JBEKVE01. The sequence continues at coordinate 132,901 of CAWIWK010000026.1, forward strand.
ACGCACGCAGATACCTACCTCATACGCACGACTCATCCGGAACTGGCCTTGATACTGAGAGAGTTCCCAGCCAACGATGAGACCGCCGCCAACGAACAATCCGTCTTGGCAACGCTTGACGGCCTCGGGGGCCTAGCCCCTCGGCTCCTAGCAGCTAGCACCGATACGGTGCTGAACGAGCGGCCATGGCTCCTCATCTCGCAACTGCCCGGGTTAGCCGATCTCTCTCCGCACGACACGGAACAATATGCGTCTGAACTGGGACAGACCCTCGCTCGTATTCATGCGACACCCATGGACCGTCTTTCAGGATTGCAAAGCATCTTTGACCGACCGGGGGGATCTCTGGCCGGTCTTGCTGGACCTGCGATGGGCCAGGTTGTTGCTGCGTGGGACCACATTGCTGACGCCCGTGGCGTACTTACGCATTACGACTTCTGGTCCGGAAACGTGACGTGGGAACACGGCGAAGTACGAGGTGTCGTCGATTGGAATGGCGGAGCGATTGGCCCGCCAGGGTTTGATCTCGGCTGGTGTCGATTGGACCTCGTTCTGCTCTATGACGAACACACAGCTGATGTGTTTCTCCACTCCTACGAAGCTTCAATGGGCGACGCCCTTCCTCATCCCCTCCTTTGGGACCTTTGGGCCGTTGCCCGATCGTTTGAGGCAGTGGAAACCTGGACGCAGAACTATCGTGCCTTGGGTCGTGCCGATCTGACCGAAGCTGAACTTCGTCGCCGCCACTCGGATTGGACGAATCGCCTCCTGGAAACGTATTGAACTCAGGGTCCTGAAGAATGGGCAGAGGGACAGGTTGTGTTCTGCTCGCCCTCCGTTTGAGTCGGTCGCCCTAGCATGGGTTGACGCACGTCCCACACCCGTCCGCTCGTAATGTTCAGGGCCGACGATCCCGGGCCAGGCCAGCTCGTGAAGCGCTGGCGGTGCGGGGGTTCGATGCCCGGGGAGCGAGCCTCCAACGGGTAACTGCGATCGGGTGGCAGACCAAGGCACCGGGCGTCGAGGCGGCTCGGCAATGGTCGACACCATCGCGAGAACTGTCGAATGTCGCGACCCCTACACCGCCGGGCACCAGCGCCGCGTCGCTGTCATCGCCTCCGCCATCGGAGAAGAAATGGGCCTCGACCCGGCGACGGTCGAAGGTATACGGACGGCAGCCACCATCCACGACATTGGCAAGATCTCGATCCCCGCCGAGATCTTGAGTAGACCAGGTCGGTTGTCCGCTCCCGAATTCGAATTGATGAAGCAACACGCTGAGGATGGGTACAACATCGTGGTCGGCACAGATTCCCCTGGCCGGTGGCCGAAATGATCCGTCAGCACCACGAGCGGATGGACGGCTCTGGCTATCCGCGGGGCCTCAAGGGTGAAGAGATCCTTCTCGGCGCACGCATCATCGCCGTCGCCGACGTCGTCGAAGCCATGACCGTGCACCGCCCCTACCGCCCGGGGCACGGAATCGATGCCGCTCTCAAGCAGATCGACCGCGACCGCGGGACGCTCCTTGACGCCAGCGCCGTCGACGCATGTATTCGAGCGGTCGGAACAGGACGAGCCCGGCCCACCGAAGAAGGCGCGAAGGCGCCTTTGGGGTCCCGATTCGAGGTCGCGGCAGGCAACCGGGAGATCCCTTGACGGGTCTCCAACAAGAAGACCAAAACTCGGCCACGCTCTCACCACGTCACGGGGAGACCGGGTTGTGTCGTGCCGGCTAGAGCTCCTGCCCCGTTTGCGCTTGCCCCTGGCGCGAGGCATTCACGCTGAATACCGCTTTGGGTCCGGCGAAGGCGCCCGACAAGCTCCTCAGCTCGTCTTCGTTGGGCGCCCATCCTGGCCTGCACGCCCTCGTGGGGCACAAACCGCTAACACTCCCCCGCGAACCTCGGCCGGGGCCCGGTGGACCTCCACGATGGCGGCCTGGGCGTCGTCGGCCTCCAGAGGCTGGGGTTCGGGCTGAGATGGAGCGCTGGCGCTTACCTGGGATTTTGGGTGGGCGCAGGGGGACTCGAACCCTCGACCTCAGCCGTGTGAAGGCTGGCAGGCACGCTGCTTCTGAACACCCAGGACACTCACACCCAGGTCACGAGCCTGCCGACCCGGAATCGGACACCCACGACATCGGCGCCCGTGGCCCACACGCGGCCTAGGGGAGGGCAGCCAGACGACACTCCCAGCAGATGGCGGCCCGGGACCTTACCTGTTAGGGAGGTAGTCATGGACAACGAGCCGAGTTGGACGCTCTACCGCTGTTTCGACTCGGACGATCGCTTGCTGTACGTCGGACAGACCAGCGATTGGCCCCGTCGACAGCGAGAGCACGCTTCCCGCGGTCCGTGGTGGGCCGAGGTGACGCGGGTAGAGATGCGACTCGGCCTTGACAGCCAGGAGGCTCTGAGGGCGGAGCGTGAGGCCATTCTCTACGAGCGGCCCCTTCACAACACCCAGGGCAAGTCGGCGCCCCCTGGCGCCGGAACCCCGCCGATCCCCCATGCTGTCCATTTCGTCTCCATCACCGAGGCCGGACTGATGCTCGGCATCGGTCGCACGACCATCTACGACTACGTGAAGGCCGGCGACCTCCATTTGGTCCACCACGGGCGCCGGTCCGTGGTCGCTGTCGTTGAGGTCGACCGGCTGGCTGCGCGTCTCGCCGCAGCGGCCGGCGTGGATCTGGGCCTGCTCGCCAGCTAGGCCCGGCTACCGGCCGACCCCATTTGGGTCGTGACGCCGACGTAGCGGCCCGCTCAAGTCTTCTCTTGCGGTTGAGCCGCCAGGCTTCGCACGTTCCGGGTCTCGGGCCACGCCCCGGGGTGTTCGCGGACCGCGGTTCAAAACTGGAACGTGTTGCAGAACCAGGGCGTTCGCGGAGTAGGTGTCCGAGCGCGGACATATCTGTGCTATACTACCGAACACACAACACACCCAGCTTTCCACTTTACCTTATACGCCATGCTGGGAGCAAACGCAAGAGGAGAATCTGTTGACCCCCACGATGACATCGGCGCCCCTTTCCAGGAAGGACGCCCTCAGCTCCGCCGCCTCCGTCTCCCGGCTTCGCGTCCAGGTCGCCACCGGGCGGGCGAAGGCGCTCAGGCGCGCCGCCGGCCTGTCGCAGCGAGAGGTTGCGGCCCTCATCGGCGTGCAGACAGCCAACTTCTGTCGCGCCGAGGCGGGGAAGCACTGGTTCAGCCGCGAGGCGTCGTGCCGGTGGATCGCCCTACTCGACGCGGCCGGCCGAACGAGTCGACCCGCTTCCTTGGAGTTCCTCTGATGTCGATCGTCATCGAAGGCTGGGCGGTCACGGGTCAGGACGCCGAGGTGATCGGCCATCTCCGTGGGTGGATCGAAGACGGTTGCGCCGAGGCCATCAGAGAGGCCGCCGGTCTCGATCGCGTCGCCCTGGGAGTGCTGCTCGGGGTGGAGTGGCAAACGGCGCAGCGCATCGAGGACGGGCAGGAGACCCCCTCGGTCGAGATCCAGCGTCGTTACGCGGCGACTGCTCCGCGCCCTCTACCCCTTGTTCGCGAAGGAGAACGCTTAACCGTCCGCCGGATGACCTAACAGCACGCACCACTATCCACGCCGGGAACAGGGGACCGTCGTGAGAAGCAAGCAGAGAAGGCACCATGAAGTCCGAACGCGCAGAGGGGCCGCCGGTCAGCGGCCCCTCCACTACACATGAAATCCGTTGCGCTCCCCAAAGTATACAGCACGGCCGTACCACCTCAGACACCCCTCCCGGAGAGGCGTCTGAGCAGGGCGGACGGAGCGCACCCCAGCGCTCGCGCCCCGAACGCTCAGTCAGGTGAGGTCAGGCCTACCGACCTGGGCGCCGCACGTCGCAAGCCCGGACCCGCTCGTGGCTGCGTCCAGCGCGGCGGCGTACCGGCACGCCCAACGTGTGAGCGCGTGATCGAGAAGATCGGCGCACCCGACGCTGACGGCCATGAGATGTGGCAGGACGCACTCGTCCGCGGCCGTGGCCAGCTCAAGGTTGACGGCAAAGTCCATAACGCTGCGCGGGTTGTCTACGAGCTGTTCGTCGGCCCGATCCCTCCCGGCGCTCGCATACTGAATGATTGCGGACGGGCGGGGTGTTGCGCACCTGAACATCTAACCATCACGGCGGACGCGACGAACGCGGCCATGTCATTCGTCCCGAAGATCGGTCCGCTGGTCGTTAGCGGCGCGCGCGGAACCGGCGCGTGCGGCGCGATACAGCCGGGTCGTTCACCAGCCTTGTCGAACGGGGCGGCTCGCTGACAACGTTCGGCTGGTGGGGCGTACGGCTCCCGAAAAGCGTTGCCGGGACGGGTAAGGTCCGTGTTGGGTTCCCGATTAAACTCGCTGTCGGTTTGGCGGGCAAAGTTCGGGTCGGACTTGCGCGGGAAGTCCGTGTTGGATTGGCGGGTCAAGTCGCTCATGATTCCTCTTGAAGCCTGGTTGCAAGCTACGAAGAGAAGCAAGACGGGCGGCCTTTGTTCCCGGCGGACGCTGTTCCAGCCGAGCGCCCGGGTTCAAGGCCAGACCGGCCGGGTGTGAGGGAGTTTTGGGCTTAGGCGCCGAGCTCGACCGCAAGGCGGCGATGATCGGCGCCTGACCTTTTGTCGTCTTTCTCGAGGCGACGTCGAGATCGAACCAGGCCGCTCTGTCAACTTCCGAAAACTGCGCCGTCTTGCCGGAGCGGGGCGGCCACTCGATCGTGAACATGTTGCTCGCGGAACTCGCGGGATCGAATGCGCCCTCACAGCACCACGCCGCGACAATCTTACCGCTGGGTTGTCTGATATTGTCCGAGGTCGATGAGGGCGCCCTCGACCCGGAGGCCGGTCTCCTCCTCGAGCGCTTCGCGCCTCGCCGCAGCCAGGAGGTCCTCGCCTTCGTCGACGGAGTCCTTTTGGGGATCGACCACGCGCCCTCGTCCTTCCCCACCCAGTAAGGACCTCCCGGATGAACGAGCAGGACTTCGACGCCTTGCGGTCGCCTGCGGAAGAGGAGGATGCCGGCGCTAATCTGAGGCAATGGAAATTCACCACAAAGGACACGAAGGCCCGCGAAGCTTCGTGCATCTTTGTGTCCTTTGTGGCGAGATTTCGGAGCCGCGAACGCGCGTCGGGTCACTCCCGGAACGGCGTCACGAACAAGCCCCCCGCCTCGACCGGAGCGTTCGGTCCGCGAGGCAGGTTAAGCGCGACGGTTGCCAAGATTGCGGGCGTAGATGTCGGCGTAGGTCCCCGCGGCCGCAATCACGCGCGTACCCCAGTCGTCCGGCAGGCCCAAGTCCGCGCCGTTGACAGCCGCCGTCTTCTCCCCGGCCGCAGACCACTGGTCCGCCCCAAAGTTCGGCGCGCTCGAGCGCCAAATCGCCCAGGCGACGACCGCCGCCCATTGAGGATCGATTGCCGGCGTCACAGCGAAGATCGGGAAGGTCGCAAGCGGCTTGGGCAGGATGCGGCTCCTGACGCCTTTCCCTTCGAGTTCAAGGCGCGCGATCGCGCAGATCGCCGATCTCGCCGACGACAGCGTCGCATTTCCGGGCGGCGTAGGCGTCGCCCATCTCGCCATATTCGGTGTAAGCCATGCGGGTGAAGTCGAGCCCGCGCGACTGCTGATCGAGGTCCCTCCAGGCTCCGGTGCGCGCTCGAGCCTTGGTAAAAGCAGACCGACCGGTCCGAGAGGTCGGAGAGGGTTTTCGCAGCCGAGTTTCTGGGACCATCACGGCCGTAGATTCAAAGGCCACGGCCGGGCCCAAAACCGTCTGCCCGGCGACGCGCTGCTCGAGGATCTCCGACCCGTCAAGGAAGGCGAGGTCGTCGCGGCCTTCACGCAAGCGGTCGAAAGCGATATCGGCGTCGTAGGGATGAAATTCGATCCGCCCCTTTGGACCGAGCAGCGCTGCGCCGATGGCGCGGCAGAGATCGAGGAACAGGCCCAAGGCCTCCCGTCCGTCGAGCGACTGGCCGAGTAGACCTGGCCGTGACGCCCCGCCAGAGCGGATCACCCCCTCCGCCTTGATGCGGTCGACGACCGTGCCGGCATCGGCGGCCGGCGAGGCGAACGCAGTCGCCGCCACGAGCGCGAATTGCGCGACTCGCGTGAAGCTTCCGAACCTCAATTGTACTCCGGGAGCGTCATTGGCAAAGAATTGAACCCCTCGGGGATGACGTTCGGGATGTTCTGCCGAACGTTCTCCGGCGTCACGCCGATCGCTGCGCAACCCTTGCCGCCGTAATGAGGGAAACGCTCGACGTCGGCGCTCGGGATCAGCGCCAGAGAAGCCGGAAGCGGAGGCAGGGCGCCGCTGACCCGCGCCTTGTCGAAGCCCGAAAGCAGGCCGTCGGTGATCGCCGAGGGCGTGTCGCGCGGCCCGAGATAGTTCTGCTCGAAGCCCTTCCCCGTGAAGGCGTTGAAGGTCGGCGAAGTCGCCGTCTGGGAGCCCCTGGGCTTCGTCCGGCAGGCTCGAGAGCGCGGGCAGGCCGAACAGCGCATTGATCGTCTCGATGATCGCGTTGTGGTCGCCCTCCGCGTGCGACGCCGCGTGCGCCCGAGCGTAGGGCGAGATCAGGATGAGCGGAATGCGGACGCCGCGCGCAAGCGGCAGTCCGTCCGGCCCGTAGCTCAGAATGCGCGGCGGACGTGATCGTAAAGGCTGTCCGACTCGTCATAGGTGATGATGATCGCGCTTTGCTTCCACAAAGCCTCGTTGCCGGCGATCGCGTTGATGACGCGGGCGGCCATCGCTTCGGTGAGCTGGCTGTCGGAATAACCGGGATGGTCGTCGTCGCCGGACTTGACCTTGGCGATCTTGGCGAGTTCGTCCGGCGTCAGACCCTTGGGGTCCGGATAGTTCGGGTTCTGAATGACCGCGGTCTGCTTGGGATAGTTCAGGTTGTAGTAGCCGCCGCGAACATAGAACACTCCGCCTTCCGCAGGCAGGTCGCCCTTGGCGAGATCGGCGAAGAAGTCGCCTTCGCCGCGCAGGTTGATCTGCTCGACGGCATTGTTGGCGATATAACCGAAATACTGCGCCCCGTTGTGGTGGCTGACGTAGGCCTTGTGCGAGACCACGAGCCCTGTATCGGTCGGCTCGAGGTCATAGCCATTCTGATACCATCGCCACTGGACGGGCGTCTTCCCGAGCGCGGCGATGGCGGGAATGTCCTTCTGGACGTCGGGCAGGTCGAAGTTCGGGCTGCGATCCCAATGGGTGAAGAGGTTGATCCAGCCTCCCATCATGGTCAACGGCAGCGAAGCGAAGGTCAAGTTTGAGGCCGTGTTGCGGGGATCCCATTCCTCATGCGGGGACGTTGGCTCGCGCCCGATGGCTGTATCGTCGAAAGCCGAGCCCCACCACGGCTGCGGGTCGTTGATCAGCGGCGGCCCCTGGGTCGTTCCCGTGCCGCTGTACGTCTTGCCGTTGATCGTGCCGCTGATCGTCCCGGTGAAGCCGGTGTCGCCCGGATCGTTGGTCGCGCTCGGGTGCTTGACCCACTGCGTCTCGCCGCTCTGGCCGGCCAGGATCGCGACGGCGTTCGGGGTCGAGGGCGTGTCCTCAGTCGCGAAAATGTTGTCGAAAATGGTGAAGCGCGAGGCGTAGCGCCAAAAGAACGGGATCGTGTCGCAGTCCATATGCGCCATCACCAGGCGGGCCATCTGCGTTCCCATCCGCTCGGAGCGGTCGCCGCCGAAACTCGCATACCTGCGCCACTCGACTTCGGCGAACTTGTCCATCCTGGCGACGCCGTCGTGCACGTCGAGCTTGGCCGCGAGCCCTTTGTGCGAATGGTCGGTCGAATCCTTGAACGAGGCGTTTTGCGCCGGTCCGACGAGGAACGGCTGGACAGTGACAGTCTGGCCGGTCGCCGTGTCCTGATAGCTTTGGGTGAAGCCAGGCGTATCGGCTGGCGCGCGCGGGGTCTTGCCGTCGGAGTAGAGACCGTCGACCCCCGGCAGCGTGCCGTATTCGTGGTCGAACGAGCGGTTCTCGTTGAAGATGACGAAGACGTATTTGACCTTTTTGCGCAACGCCTCGATGTCGGCCGCAGACCACTGCGGACTTGACCAGCGCGGATCGCTGTCGGACACGAAATAGGGGGCGACGTCGGCTTGCGCGTCGGGCTGGGTCGTCACCAGAGGGCGTGGATCGGCGGCGACGACGCGCGGGCCGAGAATTCGCGATCGTGACGAAGACGACCGCGCAGCACCTGAGCGCTTTCATAAATGACGTCCTATCCTTCAAACGCCTCGTTGCGGGACGCTTACAGAGGATCGCAGTCACAGTCGACCTTGTGCATGGCGTCGGTGTGAAACAAGCCGGATACCAACCGCTGCTGTTTGGGAAGAGGCTCGACCGTCGAGGCGCGCGTGTCCCTCTGCAGGCCGCAGGCCGTCCGGACGAGCGTCGCGAAGGGATGGTTACACGACAACAATAGGGTCTGCCTAAAAAATCAGCCTCGACAACAACGAAAACATTAACGTCATTTAACTTTCTTCTGACCGGAAGTCGTCCCAAAGTTGGTGAGTTGTGGCCGAGTTGGAGCTTTTTAACGGCAGGCCTGTCAACCTTGCGCTGGTCTTGAGCTTAGCCTCTGCTGCCGTCCCCTCCACCGAGAGCATGATCAAAAGACTGTTTGAAAGCTGCAAGTACAATTTGTCGTGGGATCGCTCGGATGAACAGAGGTCACAAAGAACGCCCGCTATCCGCGCGACGGGAGGTACGCATTGGCGAAAGTCGGAACCGTAAAGTGGTACAACGCGCGCAAATGCTATGGCGTTATCAAGCCCAATGACGGAGGATTTGACGTCTACGTCAGCATCAAGGCCATAGAGCGCGCCGGGCTGACGGAACTGAAGGAAGGCCAAAAGGTCAGTTTCGACGTCGTTACTGATGATCGCACTGGCGAGCTTTTCGCCGAGAACCTGACCATTTCGTTGAACAGCCAAGAGGACACAAAAGTCGTCCAGGCTGCATTGCCGACACGGCGCAACCGGTGGTCGCTTCGTATGAGCTGACAAGCGCGGCCGCCGCCGCAAGCCGGCCACTCGCTTGTCACGCGAGTAGCCGCCGTGGTGCCCGTCGGTGTGGCGGCCCGACGAGCGACGTCTACTTTCCCTAGAAACGGATCCGCCCCGCCCATCCGATCGAGTTGCGCGCCGGCGGCCCGAAAGCGCGCCGACGCGTCCTCTTCAGATCACATACGCCTTCAGCGGCGGAAAGCCATTGAAGCCGACAGAGGAATAAGTCGTCGTGTAGGCGCCGGTCCCCTCGATCAGCACCTTCGCGCCGATTTCAAGGGTGACGGGCAGTAGGTAGGGCTCCTTCTCGTACAGCACGTCGACCGAGTTGCAACTCGGACCGGCGAGCACGCAGGGAGCGAGCGGCGCCTCGTCGTACTCGGTGCGGATCGGGTAACGGATCATCTCGTCCATCGTCTCGGCGAGGCCGTTGAACTTGCCGATGTCGAGATAGACCCAGCGCAGGCGGTCCTCCTCGGACTTGCGCGAGATCAGCACCACCTCGGCCTCGATGATCCCGGCGTTGCCGACCATGCCGCGGCCAGGTTCGATGATCGTCTCCGGAATGCGGTTGCCGAAATGACGGCGCAGCGCCCGGAAGATCGTCTGCCCATAGGCGCGAACCGGAGGCACCGACTTCAGGTAACGCGTCGGGAAACCGCCGCCGAGATTGAGCATCGCGAGCTGGATGCCCCGCTCCGCAAGGTCGCGGAAAATCCCCGCCGAGACCTTCAGCGCGCGGTCCCACATGCGCGGATTGCGCTGCTGCGAGCCGACATGGAACGACAGACCGTGCGCAACGAGGCCGAGCGCATGAGCGCGCTCGAGCACGCGCGCCGCCATTTCCGGCGCGCAGCCGAACTTGCGCGACAGCGGCCACTCTGCGCCCTCGCCGTCGCACAGGATTTGGCAGAAGACCTTCACGCCCGGCGCGGCGCGCGCGATCTTCTCCACCTCCGCCTCGCAGTCGACCGCATAGAGCCGGACGCCGAGCGCATGGGCGCGCGCGATGTCCTTCTCCTTCTTGATCGTGTTGCCGAAGCTGACGCGGTCGGCCCTCGCGCCGGCGGCCAGCGCCAGCTCGATCTCGCCGATCGAGGCGGTGTCGAACGACGAGCCGAGATCGGCGAGAGGCTCAGGATCTCCGGCGCCGGATTGGCCTTCACGGCATAGAAGACGCGCGTGTCGGGCAGGGCGTTGGCGAAGCTCAGATAGTTATCGCGCACGACGTCGAGATCGACGACGAGGCGCGGTCCGTCTGCGTCGCGATTGGCGGCGAGGAACTCTCGGATTCGGTCCGTCATAGCGGCATCCCCCGGCGGCGCGGTTTGCAGCCCGCGCCGAGAACGTGAAGGATTCGCCGGCGATGCGACCATCCCCCCCGTGTTGGAGACGCGGAGGCAATGGCGTTGACCCGCCGACGCGATCGCCCGTTGCTTGCCGCCGATGGGGGCGGTAGCCAAAAGACAATCAGCTGCTGCGCCGTAGCCAAATGCGCGTCTTAAGCGGCGACGCCGCTCGAGACGATCACAAAGGCCATCGTTTGGACGAGAAAAACCGTCCGCACGCCCGGCAAGATAGACAAGCCCCTTTGATCGCTGACCTTTGGAGGGCCAACAGAGACCAAAAAAGCCCGGTCCGTCGTTGCTTCAAGTCGCGTCCCCCGTTGGGCGGGGTTCGCCGGTTTCGCCTCCGGTTGCCGGTCTTCCACGGGCGGTTAACTGGCCTCTTGTCCAGATCCCCGCCAACCAAGACACCACCACAGGCACGTGCGTATTGGGCAAGGGCTTATTTGGTCGAATTGAGCCGCGGCGCAAGAGGTTTTTTCGCGGCGGACGAATTATTTGCCGCAGGCGATTTCACAGACTGGCGTACGGCGCGGGTCGCCCGTAACTTCTCCCTCTCGCCCATCGTTTTCCAAAGTCACTGAGAGCCTCCTCGCAACGGTATTCCACGGAGAGTCGTCATGAGATGCAGCAGGAATTGGAGCGGCTGGCATTGCCGGCGAGTCGGGCTCAGGCGTGGTGGGATCGGCCGCCGCTCAGCAGCCGCAGACTGGCGACCAATCCGGGAAGGCGGCCAGCGCAACTCCGCAGGCGGACCCGCAGCAAAATCCGCGCCGAGGGCAGCGCCGAAATCACCAAAGATAGAGCGGCGCGTATCGCCGACCTTCTGTTGGCGACGGCGCCTCAAACGCCAAGCGTCAGCGGAAACGTTCACGTCGGCGCGCCGTTGCCCGGCGATGTTGATCTGATGCCGCTCCCCAAGCCGATTGTCGATCTCGTCCCCGAGTACCGAGACTACGAGTACGTGGTGGTGAACAACACGATTGTGTTCGTCCAAGTGGCTGCCATTGAGGCGTGATGCCAGACTCCGAAGCAGACGTCGGTCCACCGCTCTGGTTTTCCCCTCTGCTCAGTAGAGCTCCGCCAGACTGAGATCCTGTTGGCGTTTCACGCGGACCGCCCGTTTCCGAGCCTGAGCCGGTGGTGAGAGCTCCACCGCTTTGATTGCCACCACCCACATTACTGATTGAACCGGTCATCGAAGAATAAGATGTGCTCTCGAGTCCGCCTGATTCGGATTCTGCTAGAGCAATAGTGTGTGATAAGACGAAACTTGCTATGGCTGTGCTTAAGGCCGTTGCTGTCTTGAATTTCATTTGTCCGTCCCCCTGTTGCGAATGACTGGACGGAATAAATTATGCGCGGTTCCAAGTACCGCTCGCTGTCGACTGTTGTGTACGTGCGATCTTTTGTCCGCGGACGTCAGAGTTAAGGAAAAACCATTTACAAGCGGATAGTATTGCGATGAATTTAACGGATGTCCTACTGCATAGAAGCAATTGTGATCGGATGCAGGAAACTAAACGGTAGCTCAGCAGCTTCTGGATGAGGGGGAGATTTGAAGAAGCCAGACACAGATTTGAATAAAATCGCAGGCGACTCACCGGAGCACGTCGAATCTAAAGACAAATTACCGTCATCATCATCATCATCATCCGAGAAATCCGGCAGTGATGACAATAGAGTTATAAGATTGAGCGCTGATGACCGCGCAAATACCCGCTCAGGCTCTGATGCTGTCGAGTTTTCCAATACTGAGGATGTCGAACTTTTGGAAGATTGTGCCCATTCGTCCGATACAGAGGAACTGTATTATCAGGACTGTTTTGGTCATGGGCAAACTCGACGAGTGTTCTTGAAAAACGCAGCCGTTGTTGGCGCAGGTTTTGCTATCGGCGGATTGCTCGGAGATGAGGCTGCGGACGCTGCTGAGGCGATCAATGAGCCGGGGCAATCAATGGTGCTCAGGCAGCCGGCGCCTCCGACAGCGATCGATATTTCGCTCAGTGTGAACGGCGAAAACCACAATCTGCAGGTCGATCCAAGGACTTCTCTGCTGGATGCCTTGCGTGAGTACATGGGTCTTACAGGTTCGAAGAAAGGCTGACCACGGACAGTGTGGCGCATGTACCGTGATTGTGGACGGCAAGCGAATGTTATCTTGCCTGACGTTCGCGGTGATGTATCAAGGACGGAAAATAACTACCATCGAAGGATTGGCTGACGGTGAGAATTTACACCCGATCCAAGCAGCCTTCATTAGGCATGACGGATTCCAGTGCGGGTATTGCACTCCTGGCCAAATTTGTTCAGCAGTAGCGATGCTCGACGAATTCAAGACAGGCAGTGCGAGCTATCTGACGACGGAGATGACTAATCCGGCAGCGAGATGCGCGTTGTCTGAGCCAGAGATACGTGAGCGCATGAGCGGCAATCTCTGCCGATGCGGTGCTTATCCCGGAATTGTTGCGGCGATAAAAGAAGTGGGTGGGTCATAGCCATGAAAGTATTTACCTACAGTAAAGCAAGCGGACCTGCGCAGACGGCGCTCACTGAAGCGGCGAATGTGAATGATTCGCATTACATCGGTGGCGGAACAAATCTTATTGATCTGATGAAGGAGTTTGTTGTCGAGCCATCTCATCTTGTTGATGTCTCTGATCTCGGCGATCAGAGTGTCAAGAGACTTCAAAGCGGTGGAGTTTTGATTGCAGGCAATGCTCGCAATAGCGATGTTGCTAATCACGAACTAATTCGGAAAAATTATCCGCTGCTGTCACGTGCCTTTTTATCCGGTGCATCGCCGCAGATTCGAAACATGGCGACTGTCGCAGGAAACCTTTTGCAGCGCACTCGCTGCTATTACTTTTACGACGTGGATAGCGCATGCAACAAGCGGCAACCAGGCACCGGATGTGATGCTTTGAAAGGGCACAATAGAATGAACGCGATTCTTGGTGGAAGCAAGAATTGTATCGCTGTGCACCCTTCTGATATGTGCGTGGCACTGGCTTGTCTAGATGCCTGGCCGTTCACACGGAAGGAGCAAAGGGTCAGCGAATCATCTCTATCAACGAGTTCTATAAACTTCCAGGTAACACGCCTCATATTGAAACTGTTCTTGCCGAACATGAATTTGATCACAGGAGTCGAGCTGCCTGGAGAAACCTTTAATAAGAACTGGTGCTACTTGAAAATTCGAGATCGTGCTGCGTACTCGTTTGCTCTTATCTCTGTGGCTGCTGCAGTTTCGCTCGAAAGCGGCAAAATAAAATCAGCGAGACTAGCGCTAGGTGGCGTCGCGCCGAAACCATGGAGAGCTGCGGATGCAGAGCGTATGTTAAAGGGTGTTGTTCCGAGTGAGAGAGTTTTCAAAGGCCGTCGCAGATGCCGTCATGAAAGATGCGAAGACTTATGACTACAACAAGTTTAAGGTCGAGCTGGGCAAGCGAACTATCGTACGCGCCCTCAAAATTGCCGCTGGAGGCACCGTATGACCAATGATGTAATCGGAAAGCCGCTCGACAGAGTTGACGGCAAATTGAAAGTCACCGGTAAAGCTCGTTACGCCGCGGAGTTTCCCGTCGAGAAAATTTCTTACGCCGTGGTTGTCGGTAGCGCAATTGCCAGCGGAAAGATGAGAAGCCTCAATATAAAGGATGCTGAGCAGGCGCCCGGCGTTCTGGTCGTGATCACGCACGAAAACAGACCCAAGTCTTTTGCCCCACCTCAATCTCAAAGCGGTGGTGCGGGCTCTAGCGGTGCAATCGGTGGTGGTGCTCCGCCGCCTAAGATGCCGTTGGAAAATAACATAATTGAATTCGCTGGACAGTATATTGCTGTGGTAGTAGCGAACTCTCTGGAATGTGCGCAGCACGCGGCTAATCTAATTAGAGTGACGTACATTGAAGATGATCCTGTGATTGATTGGGCAGACAAGCGTGCTCAAAAATACCAACCAACCTCTCACCTGGGCGCACCTCTCAAAACTGCTAGAGGTGATGCTCAAGGTGTGCTTGCTTCTTCTGCTGTGAAGATCGATCAAGTTTACGAAACTCCCGTCGAAAATCACAATCCTCTTGAAACTCATGCCACCATAGCTTTATGGTCCGGCGGGAAACTCACCGTATATGATGCCACGCAATATGCCGCAGGTGTCCGTCATTCGCTCGCTCAGTTGTTCGGCTTAAAGGACGCAGATGTCCGAGTCGTGTGTAAGTTTACTGGCGGTGCGTTCGGCTCGAAAGGCACTATGTGGCAGCACGTGCCTATTGCGGCAATGGCCGCGAAAATCGTAGGACGTCCAGTCAAATTGATGCTGTCGCGCAAGCAAATGTTTTCGGGGGTGGGTCGCAGAGCTGCTACTCAACAGCGAGTTGCTTTAGGCGCAGAGAAGGACGGCGCATTGAAAGCGATCATTCATGAAGGTATGTCCGATACTTCCATACACGGTGAGTTTATCGAACATTTCACCATCGCTACACCGATGTTGTATGCATGTCCAAACGTCTCCGTCGCACAGACCATAATCCGGGTCAACCGAAATATTCCTACTTTCATGAGAGCACCAGGGGAGGCAACTGGCGTCTATGCGCTCGAGTGTGCGATGGATGAGCTGGCATACGCGCTAAGCATGGATCCCATCGAGCTACGCATGAAGAACTACGCGCACGAGGATCCGGAGCGAAACATTCCTTTCTCGAGCAAAGCCCTGGATCGCTGTTATCAACTCGGTGCTGAGAAATTTGGTTGGAATCGCAGACTTGCTAAGCCTGGCTCGATTACGGAGAAAGGATGTCTCGTAGGACTGGGAATGGCTAGTTCGACTCGTGGTGCGAAACACTTCAACGGCAGCGCTGGTGGAAAACTCAATAACGACGGCACATTTATTTTTCGCTCGAGTACAGGTGAGTTGGGCACCGGGACTTATACAGTAATGGCTCAAATTGCGGCCGAAGCGTTGTCGGTTCCGTTCAGCACAGTAACGTTCGATTTGGGTGATACGGATTATCCTATAGCGCCAGTGTCAGCCGGGTCTGGCACAATCACCACGATCGGTAATGCTGTATTCGGAGCTGCGAAGGAGCTGCAAAATCAGTTGGCTCAGAAACTGGTCGCGCACGAGAGCTCGCCATTCAAAGGTGCCAACGTACAGGACATAAGCTTTTCAGATAGTACGTTGACCTGCTCTACAGTGAATGGTCGAAGTCTCACATATGTGGAAGCGCTTCGTGTGCTAGGCCAAGAGAGTATCGAAGCCGTTTATCACACTGACTTCAACGATAAGGCGATACCATATTCGATGCAAACTTTTGGTGCTCATTTTGCCGAAGTGCGAGTCGATCCAGATATAGGCGAGCTTCGATTGACTCGTTTCGTCACGGTGGCTTCTGCCGGGCGAATTATGAACGAAAAAACTGCTCTGTCCCAAGTTCATGGTGGCGCGATCATGGGAATAGGCATGGCGCTGGGCGAAGAGACTCTGGTCGATGGTAGATCGGGTCGGCTGATGAATAGTAATCTCGGGGAGTATAAAATTCCGGTGAACCCTGACGTTCCGCTAATCGAGGCTTTCTTGATTCAGGAAAACGACAAACACGTCGGGGCCATAGGCGCTAAAGGAATCGGCGAGACGGGCACCCCGGGAGTTGCGGCCGCGATTGCAAACGCAGTTTTTAACGCTACCGGCAAGCGCATAAGAAGTCTGCCAATAACCGTAGAGAAGCTTCTTTAGCTGCAGGCGGACACTCTGGCTTGACCAATTCAACTCTTGGTCAGGCTTGGGTAAGTCACGGCTGTGCAAAGGCGGTGCGAGAACCTTTATAGCTGTTGTTGTTAATTAAGTCGAAGTCGAAGTAAAACTAGAAGTCGAACTCGAAGTTTTAGTCCATGTAGTCGCGCAGACGACGTGAACGATTCGGATGTCTCAGTTTGCGGAGAGCTTTGGCTTCAATCTGACGGATACGTTCGCGCGTAACGCCAAACAACTGACCAACTTCTTCCAGGGTGCGCTGGCGCCCGTCGTCCAGACCGAATCGGAGTCGCAGCACGTCCCGCTCGCGCGTGGACAAAGTAGCCATAACTTCCATGATATCGGCGCGCAATAAGTCTTGTGTGACTGATGCCGCGGGCGCTTCTCCAGCAGTATCCTCGATGAAATCGCCCAGCTTGCTGTCGTCTTCTTTACCGATGGGAGTTTCGAGCGAGATCGGTTCTACGCTCAATTTTATGATTTCTCGAAGCTTCGCCACGGTGATTTCCATAGCAGCTGCTATTTCTTCTTCGGTTGGTTTTCGTGCCTTCTCTTGAGCCAGGGCTCGAGTCACCTTTTTGACTTTGTTGATGATTTCGACCATGTGCACCGGAATACGAATAGTCCGAGCCTGGTCCGCGATAGCTCTGGTGATGGACTGTCTTATCCACCAAGTCGCGTATGTGCTGAAACGATAGCCTCGTTCGTGGTCGAATTTTTCAGCTCCACGAATCAAGCCGAGGTTGCCTTCCTGAATCAGATCGAGCATCTGCATGCCTCGTCCGACGTATTTTTTTGCAATGGATACCACCAGGCGCAGGTTGGCTTGAACCAACTGGCGTTTGGCTAGGGCGCCTTGTGCGCCGCCAAGCTCTATGGCTCTGGCTAGCTCAATCTCTTGCGATGCGGTGAGCAGCGGAATAGCTCCGATTTCCCGGAGATACAAGCGAATAGGATCGCCGTCGCCCATTCCGGTCGAGGCTTCCTCTACAAAGTTGGCGCCGTTTAACTCTGAGACGTCCTCGTCATTGATAACGACGCTATCATCGAGCCCCTGGAACGCGCCACCCTCTGACCAATCTTCTGGTTCATCACTGAACGGCGGTGGGCTGCCTGATGGAGGAGTCGACCCGTCGTCGGCCGGGGATGCCGTGACCTCCGCTTCTTCCGGAGCAGCTGTCTTGGAAGTTTTTTGGGGCTTCACTTGATTCTCCTGTCCTTTCGCATCAAATACATCTTCTCTAACTTTAGCGCGTTGAACTGTAACACGCTGCCCGATTTGGACCTCGACGGGTATTCCCGGCACATTTTCGTCTGAGCGTAGCTACAGTCTTATTCCCCGGTCCCGAGGTAATTATCTCGTCACCGGGGTGATGACCTGCCCAGGACGAGGCACCCTGCTCCAGTTTGTAATCTCTCCCGGCTTGCTGGATAGGGTTTTCAAACCTTTTTACCTGAATTCCAAACCACAGTTACAAAAGTTGGTCCAGTATGTGACTGATAATCTCCTGCTCCTCTTTTGTCCTACCAGCGTCGGATAATCCTTGAATTACCGTATTTACTGTTCGGCGAAATCTCATTAATGCGCGCCGCAAAAGTCACTTTGTAATCTCTTAGTAGCTGACACCTGTTGGCTTTTTGGCAATGCTAGTGATACTGAATGTGGTGCCTACTTTTCGGCAAATCTCGGAGGTTAATCCCCAAAAGATATCTTTTGGGGATTAACCTCGCAGAGAGATCTCGCAAAAAGAAAGTGGCGAAATTTCTAAAAAAATTGAACTTTTTTCCTCTTTAGATCGTTTCTATAGATAGGGAACGGAGGTGCGCACAGTGGCAAAGGATACTTCAGCAATTAGAACAAGGTTTCAGGAATCGCTAGAGTTGCTCAACCAGGAGTGGAGCCGATTTAACGTCGAGTTTCCGACGGAAGAAGATTGTGCTCAAGAGCTTTATCGGATCAGCGCCTCCAACAACTATCGATGTCCTAATTGTTCGGAATCAGAGTTCGGCAGTGCTGGCAGAAAGCGAAAGCTCAAATGTTTGGCGTGCGGTCTTATATCGAGTCCGACAGCAGGAACGTTTTTCCATGGAATGCGAAAGCCTCGTGCTTGGCTAGCGAGAGTATGGTTTCTAGAACGAGGCGTATGCGTATCCTCATTCAAGTTCAGCAAATTGCTTCAGATCTCGTCGTCTGCTGCACTAAATATTTTTCGAAGATTGACACACGTGATCTTCAAGGCGTTTAACGAAGATGTCGTCTGTGTGCCGTCGAGCCAATTCATGGACGTTATGTGCAAGCGCAGTCGAGAAACGCCTGCGCAGAAACATCCTAGAGCAGAAGAGGAGATTCTCCTGGACAAGCAAAGGAAAGGCGGACGAACTGGTGCTGCTCGAGCTGGGGCTGCTACGGGAAACCGTATGAATAGATCCTCACAGTGTATGTGCCTCACGCTAGAGAAACCACCAATTGCGTCGACCGGCATCATGCAGACTGATGTGAGCAATTTGGCTTTTGGTAAAGTCGAACTTGAAATATTGAGTCATCTTTCAGATGATCCGATCGAGGCTGATGATCTGTGTAAGGCGGTTTCTATTGACGGAGGTCTGGTTTTTTCGACTTTGACGCTTTTGGAACTTTATGGACTGATAGTGCGTTTGCCTGGTGATCGTTACGTCAAGCGAGTCACGGAGCAAAAGCTGCAAGAGAGCGAGCAAGTACAAGCGGACGGGGGAATCTTGCTTAGTCACGCCGAAGCTGAGTTCGTGACAGAATTTGGCGAATTCATTCGGTTCTTCTTTCACGGAATTAGCCGCAAACATTTGCAGCATTATCTGGCTGCGTATTGGTGCTTTAGTGACCGCTCTCGGTGGCAGTGCGAGAGCATTATTCCGCTGTGTGATAAACACGGTCCGGTATCTTACAACGACGTGCTGGAATACGTCACGCCTATGGTGGCAAAGGTGTTTCGTGGTCGCTCGATTGATCTGTGTAATGAATTGCGCGGCTAGCCGGCTAGGAACAGCAGGAATATCAGGTATGCATTTCGAAATCAGAATAGCCTCGCACTTTTGTTGAGTTGAAAAAAACGTCGAGACCTGGATTTGCGCGAGTCAATGATCCAAGCTTACGCTTGGCGTTTGTGCGACTCGTGCTCCGCGCTAAGCTCGGCGTTTTCGTGCGGCGATGATTCGCAAGATAGCTCCTGTTCCCAAGATTGCGACTAAAAGAGCCAATCTCGTTCCAACTCTGGGCAAGCCACCCGGCGAACCCATTTGCAACAGGAGTGCGATGACGACAGAACCAATAGTGAGTTCGAGAAGGCGCAATGCGTTTCGCCTGGTGGCAAACCAGGACCACGATGGGACCTTTGCATAAAATGATACCGAACGTCCGACCATCGACGTGATCACAGAAATTCCGAGTACGAGAAAGAGCTGCATTATGCCAATCAGTATTATTGCTAATGGCCAGCCGATCAGCGTAATCAGAACGCTGCGGATCAACATCATGGAACAAACAATGGCCGCTAAACCTGTGCCAAGTGACTTCCAGTAATTCTTCTCTGATTCCGATTCCGCTTGGTCCATTAGTTGTGGAGCGAAATACCATGAGAGCAAGCTCGCGACCAATATGAATGAGGCAGAGGGAAAAAATAAAACTCGATTGTTTATCCACCTCGTCCAGCTTGCGAACGGTCTGAAAGCCGGCTTTGCTTCAGCTTGCCAGTGCTCAGGCACCATGTTCTTCTTCTGGAGCCAGCGCAAAATTGCTGACTTCGGCACTATAGCGGTGTTATTCAAAAACGCATAATTGTAGGCGCTATCAGCGGTTCCGGAAAAGGCCGATAGCATCATATGCGGTGGTAGCCTGGTAGATGTTAGTGGAATAAGTATCCGATGTCGTCGTGTCAGGGTTCTTAGATAAAGTGTCTGTGTTATTTATGTGCTCTGCGTTTGGTTGTGATATAGCTCGTGGTGCCCAAACAAAGAGCATCGACATCGCCACGGCAACAAAGATGCCGAAAAAAATTGAGCTAGATATGGAGTGTGTTCGAGAGAGCATGTTCACCTGAATACGACAGATCGCGAATTGACTGCACCTTGCTTTATGACGCTCAGCGCGCCCACGATGACACAGCCTAAGAGCCAGGAGCATAAGCCGTCGAAGGAATCTAAGGGCAGAGCAACGAGGACCAATGCGAACGCCAGCATTGCGCCTGGAAGAAACAACACGTGTTCCTGCCAGTTGCTGTGCTTGCGTTCCCGGGCGACCGCACCGAGGATGTTCTGAGTGAGCGCTTCAGGTACATCGAATTGATGCATCTGATTCGTGAGATGTTCGACTTTCTCAATCTGTGAACGCCAGGCACTGCATGATCGGCACTGCGACAGATGTGTGATAAGGTCCAGATTGTCCGTTGAGTCGCTTGCTAAGCCCCCTTGTGAGCCGCTTCGTGACTCGCCTTCCGAGACAACTTGTGAGGTACCTTCTGAGTCGGCGCTTGAATTAGTGCCCGATTCGCTTCCTGTGCCAGCGTTACGCCAAACGTCGAATAGACTTCTTACACTTAGACAAGTGGGATTTGTGTCTTGCAGATCGTCCATCACGCACCGCCCTCAACTTTTAGTTGATCATACAGAAGTCTTCTCAGTTTCTCTCTTGCTCGGAAAAGCTGTGTCTTTACTACGCCTTCGGTCTCATTAACGATGTTGCTGATATCAGCGTAGCTCAAATCATGCTGATAGCGCAAAACGAAGATGTGCCGTTGTCGTGCAGGCAGCGCAGTCAAAGCTCCGGAGATACTCGCAACAACGAAATTGCGCTCTGCTTCTAAATCGGCCAATGCCGAACTGACTGGTTCATTGAGAGGATCAATCTCTAGCATTGCGTCTAATGAGTCAGATGCTTTCTGCTTCTCATCCCTAATGGCATTGAGCCCGGTGTTTGTTGCAATGCGCAGAAGCCAAGGTTTAAATGCAAGTTCGGTGCGGAACGTCGGCAAGGCTTTGTACGCTTTCAGGAACGTATCCTGTGTGGCATCAGCGGCAGCACTATGATCTCGCAGCATATTGAATAAAACGTTGTACACGAGTTTCTGATACCGTCTGACAATCAGCTCGAAAGCTTTCGCATCGCCGTATAAGGCGAGCGCAACAAGTTGATTGTCAGACGAGTCGTTCATTCTTTGGTTGACGTTTAGTTCTGCTTCTCTCTGTCTACCCACCAGCAACGAAATGTGCAACTTGTCCGATTGCTGGAAAGCCCCATTTCGACACGTTGATTGAAATGATGTATTGCCTGATTAACAGCTTGATTGCTGTGACTTTACTGAAATATCAACACGTGAATTGAAATGAGGCTACTGCCTAGTCGGTTGCGTCATTGATCAGCGAAGGACCCATCGACCGCAGGTTGTGGAGTTTTTCTGGGCCGTCTCCTGTGATGAAGTCGCTGATGCGCTTATTTATCTTCTCACGCTGTTCGTGAGAAAGGACCTGACGAGCCTTGAGGGCTGCCTGTAGCCTTTCATCCATGATCTTCTCATGAACGGCTCGCAGTTCCAAAGCCTTCGCCTTGACTTGCTCGTCTGTCGCTTCGTCACTTGCGTACAATTCTGATAGTTCTAATGCGCCTTCGCGGAGCTGCTCTCGTTCCGGTCTTGTAGCTTCACGAGTTTGCGAGACGAGCGCGCTGAGCTTTGTTGTTTGCTCGGGTGTCGCGCTGATTCTTTTGCAAAAGCGCTTAACCAGAAATTTGCCCACAGCTGCATCGAAATCACTGTCTATAAGCGGTGTAGCCTGCGGAGTAGCTACCGCGGACTGATAAGCAATCGTGCAAATTAATGCGCCAGCTGCTACTGCAGACGTAATTCCTATTTTTGTTAGATTAGTTTTCATACGAGTCGCTCCTCTGTTGATTGAAGTCTTGAATCGGCACAGTATTTGGTGTTTCTCTGTGGCAGTTCAATGTAAGAATCTATAGTTGCTGAAGTGTTACTGCGACGTGTTACTGCGACCTGTTACTGCGACCTGTTACTCTGTGAGGTTGACGTCACCACTGGTTTTGAACCCTTCGTGTAGTTCACGTCGTAGTCGCCTTTATTGACTGTGTCGATCGTCGAATTAAAACCTTGTCCTTTCGTATAGTTTGTCTCTCCTGTGTAACCGTACTGCTTGCCACTGCTGCTAGTGGCATCGACTGATGACGTTCGCGTGCCGTTTCCTGTTTGAGCGCTATAAATATTGCTCGATTTGCCGGACGCTGTCGCTCCCTCAGGTCCTGTTGCGTTGAAACTTCCTTTGTGGAATGCTCCGACTCCGCGTTTATAAGCGCCTCCGCCGGCTCGATTGAAAGTTCCTCCCTGCGGACCGGCCCAACTTCCGGTACTGGCACTTACACCCTGGTTTCTGCCTAGAAATCTCGCGCCGGCTCTGCTGCCGTACTGGTCTTGAGAGGCATATGCTCCCCCGACAGCATTTTCTCCTCGCGCGAAAACTCGTCTTGCCTGCGCAGCTGGGAGCGAAACTGCCGATAGAAGCAGCATTGCTGCCAGAGAGCGAGTCATAATCCGTGTTGTCGAGGGTCTCATTGCTATTCCTCTGAAGATGCTCACATGAATGACTACACGAGCCCTCCTAAAAAGTTACGTTCCGGGGATAAGATATTTATTCGGCGTTCCGAGAGAAGAGAGTTCGGGGGCATGGAGCTTGTGGGCACGGGGATTTAGGGCTTTGAGTTTGCAAATTCAGTCACACGCCCCAAAACAAGAGGTCTCAGCTAGACCTGCAAGTCATCTTTATTTGAGAATCCTCACCGGATCTGCGTTCTTTGTGCTTGGCACCCAAGGTTTTTGCCATGCCTGCGCGCAAGTAATCTTTAACGGCGCTCTCCTCCAGGCAATGTACATTCCGATAATGCTGGCGATGATGTGAATAGGAGGTTCTCAGACCGCTCTTGGGGTCGTTGTTTTATGGTTTGAGAAAAGCTGGCAGGCTAAGGCTTACGGACGAATCGATAAACATCTGTCACGGCTTATTCCCTGGATGGCTAAATCGCCGCTGGTCAGAGGTATCGACCTGGCTAGTATTCTCGATGGATTGGCCCTGGCGAGATCGCGACAGGGACAGTATGACCGAGCCCGGGGAGCTCTTGGTTGAAGCGGTTCGGCAATCAGAAAGAGACGCTCGGTTTGCCAGACATCCCTACGTCAGCGTTTATTACGCACACCTGGCTTGGGTTCGCATGCGACTTGGAGATTGCGACGATGCAGTAGTGGATGCTGAGCATGCCATTGCTTTTTTGGAGGACAAACTATCAGTCAAGTACGGTTTACTGAAGGCTCTTCCGGTCCTGCTCCTGGCCAATGTTCACTTGACCAGGGGTGAATTGACCGACGCCGAAATTACTCTGGAAGAGACAAGAAAACTTCTTCAGTTGCCCGTTCCACCTCGATACAGTGACCATAGCTTTGTTGCCTTTGACGTGTTTGTTGCATTGACAGCGGCGTTGCTGCGCGCAAAGCAAAGTCTATTTGAAGAGTCGACTGTGGAGTTGCGTAAGGCGATCGCGCTTGCGCCTGCTGAGCAAGTCAACACATCGACGATCTTTCTCGTCAATGAAATTGCCTCTCAGTTTATTGACAACGAACTTTATTGCGAAGCTGAAGTGGCACTTTCCTATGCGTATCAGAGCGCCGGCAGCCTCCCTTTTAACCCAGATTCTCAGCGCCTGTTAGCTCTCTTTCAGCGGCTGCTAGAGTCAACTAACAGAGCGGACGAAGTCAATGACATGCGCCAGTGGCTTAGAACCAGTCATTGAGGACACAGTTCGTCCATGGTGATTTCACCAGTGACAATGACGTTTCCGGGGTGCAATATCTTCAGGCCGTTGTAACTTTGAAACTATGGGGTCAGGGATGTGGCAAGTGATTTTGACGCGCACGCCGAGAGCGAGAAAATTGTCGGCATGTTCATGAACGAGTGCAAGGATTTGAATAAAAATCTGACAATCGAGCGCGCTGAGTGCAAAAAACGATTGAGTGATGAAGTCAGTTCTCTGACGCCAGAGCAACTGCGTAGTGTCGGTCTCGCGTTAGAACGCAGGGTGCCAACCGACCAAACTGAGATCAACATCCAGGTTGATTCCGATGCTCGTGTCACGGGCTTGACTTTTGAGCATCCTGTAAATTGGTATCAAGCGCTCGATGTTCGGTACGAGCAGAAATCAAACAGGCGCCCTTAGCTGATTTTTGAGTACTTTCTGCAACTCTCTTGCATCGCTAATTCATACGCAAGTCATCGAGCGCATACTCGATGATTTTTTTCTTGGCGCTCAAAATTGTTCGTCACCCCGCCGTCGGCTTTCGACAAAGCACAGCGGATGCGACAAAGCGAATCCTTCTCTGTTCTGTGAGTATGTCCATTCGAAATGCAACAACTCGAGCGTTTCTGTTCGCAATTGACGAGTTCTTGGTGGGTTGGCGAAAACCAGCTTGGCAAGCAGCTCGACCGACGCTGAGTCGGACATTCCAACTCGTCATCTGCTATCCGTCATTTGACGGATACGCCTGTCAACTTTCGTGCTATCCGTCAAATGACGGAGTGAAAATTGCCAACCGTTTTTCGTATCCGTCATGTGACGGATGCCGCATGGAATCTCGTTCTTTATATAGGGACGCAAATCAATCTGCGATTTTGCCCGATAAATTTGTGACGCCTAAAGTACCTAATCGCAAGGCAAAATGCTAAAAGAATTTCAGTGAATTTTCAATCAGTGCTTGAAATCGACGAGCTCGACGATGCGCACGTAGACCTGGTATCCATGTGCTTCTCGGGGTGTCGTCTGCTGGCGCAATTTAGACTGCGATTCGCATTTTTCTCGATTATCCTTCGTTAAGGTGCATTTCCTTCACGTGAATTTCATGCCCGACAGTTCACTCTATACTAGTGAGGAGACATGTTAGTACTTACTCACCTTTCAGTTCCAGACTTACTAACTGCTTGGCACAAATATCGGAGGGATTGGTTAATGGTGAAGTTAAGCCAGATAAGACGAGACCGCAAGGGCGCGTCTTTGGTATTGATGGCAGCGCTTCTCGTTGTACTTGTGGGGATCATCGTCGCAGCTTTGCAATTGGTCGGCTTATTCAGCGGTGGACGCCAATTGCAGAATGCTACTGACTCAGGCAACCTGAACGTTGCTCGCAGTGCGGCCACTAAAATAGGCGTCGCTCTCCAATAAGGTAACGAGAAAGACAACTTTGGAGCATTTGTAAACGCAAACGGACAAGTCGACCTCGTCCAATACAACAGAGTCGTGCGCCAGTGCGTATGGGTTGCACTCAACGCGCGAGCTGAAAACACTGATGCTGCTACAAAAAAACAGCCAATCGGTGATCGCATCCGCTCAAGGGAGCGACAACAGTATCGGCAGCCGTTTGCAATCAAGGCTGCTGAGCGATGCCAGCCAAACCGACCCATTCTTCAACGCTCTCGCTAGCAACAACCCGATGGGTATGATGGGCTCCTCGCCTGTCACACCGAACGACAGTGCAAGCACCGTCGGTTACATGAATCCCAACGGTCTAACCAACGTCACTTTTGACCCGACCAACGCTCCGTTCAACGCAGCGGGAAGCCAGGTCAAACTGCCGGACAACCTGCTCAGTTCTACCAAGGTTCTACGGGCCAACCGTTCATCAGCGGATATAACGCTGTTTCGTTCGGTGGGGATCGGCACGATCGTGGAGTGTCGGTACAACCGTCGCAAGCTCCTCACCTTGTTGCTAACTCCGATTTTAACGCGCACACCTCGCAACCTGTTGCGAATGTGACGCTTCCGCCCAACTCGTTCCAATCGGTCGCCGCTACTGCTGCCGAGCACATAAAAGGAGCGGTAAGCGGTGCGAACGTCAACCCTAATGCACCGATCGGTGAAGGTATCTCGAAGCCTACTTTCGTTAAGATGACCTCGAGTTCAATCGTCGGTCTTCTCAATCAACAGAATGCCGCTGCCATTCCCCACGGTTTTATCAAAATCGTCAACGGAGCAGGGGATGCTGATAACAGCCCATTGCCGAGCAACGAGTCCATCTTCAACAACCAACTGTTCACCGGCATTTTCGTTGCAAACAACGGAGTGTTCTCGACCGACGAGTCGCAAATTCAAGCCTGGGCCGATTACAATAACAACGGTCACAGCGGACAAGCGCCTCCCACTGATGGAATGTTCAACGTAAGTGGTTCGCCGGTTACGACTGAACAAAATGCGATCACATCGCTCGGTGGAAACGGTTATCCCGCGATGTGCGACTACACCAACGTTCAAGGCGACAACGCCAATCCTGCTGCAGCCGCTCTTCTTCCTGCTTTCGAACTGGCATATCCTGCGCCTCTGTCGGGTAACGGAACCGGTTCGATCTTGACCGCAGTTGAAAAACTGAAAGCTGAAGTAATGGAGCTGTACACATCTGGATCTGGTGGAACGCCCGCCGCAGTTGCTACAACAGGCATGCGTTACTTCGATCACAGCAAAACTTATGTTGCTGGTGCCGGTCAATCGCCAGAGTTCACACGTCCAGGTAACGTTGTTGAACTGGCTAACCAAGCCACTCAACTGGCTAACACCACTCTGGTCAACAATCAGAATCCGATCATCGCGTTCATCAAACAACGCATGAAAGAAATCAAGCCATCGGCAACCGACGCTGAGATGAACGAATTGCTGACAGGCAATACGGTCGACCTCAGCACCACGTTCTATATATGGCTGGACAACACCAACACGTTCCGTATGACACAGACTGCACCGCAATGGGGCAATCAGGTGGCCAATACGAACATCACGCCGGATGGTACGGCATCTCCTTTGGGTGTGAGCTTCCCGACAATCGGTTTGTCCGTTGACCCGACCGGCGAATGTGGTTTCAACCAGAGCTTGTTTGCAGTCCAACCGGACCCAGCGACCGACTACCTGGGCGTAGACACCGCTACCTGGACTCCCTCCAGCGGCAGCAGCAACTTGCTGGGAACTCTCCAGTTCAGTGAAGCTATCTCCGGAACGGCTCTGACGGTAACTACCAAAACACCTCCGCCGCCGCCCAGCTGCAACGGACCATGGATCACGGCTGTCCAGAACTACATGGCTACTGCAGAATTCTATGACGCGGGATACATTGCGAACATCTACTCTCTCGGACAAGGTCATGTCACCAGCGTGACCCAGACCGGACAAGACTGGAGTGGCTACTCCAACGGTTGCGTGGTCAGCCAAGCACTTGCGAGCGCCGACGGCGGACAATCGTTGTATGCTGGTTACGCCGGGCAGTATGTGGGAGCGGTGCTAACAACCACTGTCACGTTCGATAACAGCACTAGTTGCGGAGCGAATCATACGTTCCAAGTGCCCAATTGAACATGCAGGCGATGTCCTTATTCGGCCTAGCCGGCTGATAGAAGTACGTTCTTGATGCGACCGGCGTTAGTCCGCCGGTCGCATTTGAGAAAAGAGGGAGGAAGTATCTTGGTTTCAGTAAGAGTGTTTAGAACGTCGATAATGCTCAGTTTCTGCGCCGTGCTTATGGGCGCCCTGATGATTGAGTGTGCAGGAGTGAAGGCTCTTGCTCAACAGCCGGCTGCTCCAGCCAAGCCGCCGCGCAAGCCGCTGAAGAATACGGAGAATCCGGAGTTCAAAGGGGAACGTGTTACCAAGCCCATGGATCTGCCAGATATGCCTGCGTACACAGGCAAGAATACAAAGTTCGTGACAGGCACGATATTCAGGCAAGTCAAAGGCGGAGCATCTTTGACCGAGCAATTTACGGTAAAGGAACCGCCTGACCAGGTTCTCCAATGGTATAAAGACACTTTTGCTGCGAACAAATGGACACCCCAGACCAATATGACAGGTAAGAGCGGCCTGGCCGCGATGAAAGGCAATAATATATGCCAGGTCATGACCATGAGCCCTACTTCTCCTACTAGCAAGTGCGATGTGATGATCCGCTACAAGTTCTATGAACCTACGAAATTCCACTAAACGATCTAACGATGCGATCCTGTAGTGAAACTTCTCGCCAACAGCTCCGGAGTATTATATTATCGTGATGCTGCATCGCCTTTTTCGAGCCTTTCAGCTGTGGAGTCTGAAGTGCAGAGAGTGAAAACCAACAATCGCCAGCACCGAAAAAAAGGGGGCAGCGCCATCGTGGAAGCTGGACCGGCTCTTTTTCTGGCGCTGTGTGTTTTCTTCTTTCCGCTTTTGAACTTCATCGGAATGATGATTGCTTACGGCGATTGCTTGTACATGAGCGATCTGGTCCTGAGAAGAGCAGCTGTCGAAAGCGATCTTCTAATTTTGGATCAGAGTTCGACCCCAGCTACAGTCAAGGTCAACCCTGCCCCGGCTACTTTGAACTAGATCTTGCCCAGGTCGTAAACGAGTGGTCGAACGGCTTCGGTAAATTTGCCAGCACCGGGACAGCCCCAACAGCTGTCGCGCAGCCAGACCCAAGTGCCAGCACCACTACTAACTATCCTGGTCAGACGACACCGTGGCCGGTGACATGGTATTTGAATACAACCGTAAGATGCGAGTGTCGGCCCCTTCCTGTACATACCGTTCTTCTTCAAAGTGCCTGGTCTCAGTGCACCTATGACTTTTCAATTTAGCGGACGAACGATGATCGAAAACATCCCGCACCCACTATCGTAACCCAAGTTGTTTTGCCTAGTTTACGGATTCGGAAGAGAACTAAAGAGATGAATCGCACACATAGCAATCTCAATCTAAACCGGAACCGCCATCAACACCGTAAAGGAGTCGGTCAAGGCGTAGCTGAGACGCTGGCCGGTGCGATTATTCTCATTCCAATCGTTTTGTCCTGCATCGATCTTGCTGTGCTAGTTTTTTCAGGCGAAATGTGTTCCGACCTGGCGAAACAGGCTGCACGAGCTGCGGCGAACGCTCCTGGCTCTGCGCCGGCTCAAGCCGCTATTGCTAATATTCAAACGAACTACAAGTCGCCGGTCACTTTGAAGTCGATGAAGCTGACTATGGTCAAATACGACAATACCTCAGATGGTGTCGTTACAGTCTCGTGTGCTGTGACCATTGTTTTGCCAGTATCAATTCCTTTACTTGGAGTGGGACCCGACGTGCCGATTCAAACACAGCACACTGAGCCCATAGTCGGCATTGCCTCACCCACCAATTAACTAGCCCTGGCCCGTTCTGATGGCGAGCACGTTCGGGGGTTAGCTAAGCCTTAGAGTGGAGTTGCCTTTGTTGGTTCTTGTGCAAGACCAGCATTTCTCTCAATATATCGCGGGCGTGAAGGTGAAAAACGAGTGAAGAAATTCGACCGATGTGCTTGTCATAGCAAAGTGCTCTATCACAAATGCTGTCAACCATTTCATGAGGGCAAAGATCCTGACAATGCTTTGCAGCTCATGCGCTCACGGTATGCGGCATACGCTCTCAATTTGCCCTCATATGTCATGGATAGCACGCACCCGGAATATAAGGACTTCAAGACCGATCTTGCTCAGTGGAAGAAGGAACTCGAGGCCTTTTTCACAAGCCACCAAATTCGATGGCTTGCGTATCGTAGAGTTTATCGACGGTGAGCTCACAGCGACAGTTACTTTTATCGCCTACTTAAGACAAAACAATGCCGATATTTCATTCAGTGAAAAAAGTGGGCTTTGAAAAGCAAAGCGGCCGCTGGTTGTATAAATCAGGTGAAGTAACAGAGCTTAGTTGAGCGTCGGGAAGATAATGCATAATCTGGTCGCTCATCCTCGCATCGTCGTTAGTCAAGCTGGAGCACTGAGATACTGTCTCAGATATATGCACCACTTTGCTCGGGGTGGCACCATTGCTTTCGTCTGCGATAGTTTTCAATCGTTCGCGGCAGTTTGCAAATTATTTGCAACCGATTTTCGACTTGTCTAACAGGTGCACGGAAAGGCAGGTTTGCGCTGCATGGCTGTAAAGAGCAGGTTGATCACTACTTTGGGCACGGCTGCTGGTAACATATCATTCGTGAAAGTTTCAAGGAGTAACAAGTGTCGTTGAGTTGGATCCATCTAAAATCCTCGACAAAGTTTGTGGTGGTTGTTGCTTTACTGAGCGCGACTAATGTGTGCGTGTTTTCAAGAAACAGCCATTCATCCTCTAAGACCAACAGCTCGGAGAGCGAGAGCGTTCCAGCATCAAGCGTGAGTGTTCGAGTCGGTCCACCAGATGCAACGCCTGACCAAAATCAACAAATTACGATCAAGCCGCTGACAAAAGAAGAGGAAGACACTCTTCTTAGCCGTCGATTAAGCGGTGGGATCAGCGGCAATTTTGATCAGTTCAGCAAGATGTTTTTCGTTTCCAGCAAATTAAATTTGGGCACGCTGGTGGCACTAGTCAGTTCATCACCAAAGGTTTCTTCCACTCTGCTTAAACCTCAATATCCCTTGTTCTACAAGCCCACGTTGAGGGAATTCTTAGACACGATTGCACAAGAAACTTCGACGCGATGGAGTTTGGACAACAGCGGAAAGTATTTTCATACAAAGGAGAAACTGAGCAAAGCTTTGAGTGGAATATCCGCGTTTGAATTTAGCGAGATTCCGGCCCAGAAGAATTTCGAATTGACACTACCTTCTAGTTGGAGCGAGAAAAACAAAGGTATTTGGATAAGTTACAAACCGACTGCTTTTCCGATTGGGTTAGATGTTTATGACATGGGTACCTACACGCCCGAAGAGCCGACGAAAGAGGCGGAGTTCATTAAGAGCGTGCCCGAGAAGGTTGGTATCGAATGGGCTCAGAAAGTAAAGAGTGAAGCGACCAAAGCCGATTTCAAACCGGCTCAGGTCGGTGAATATGAGGCGCTTCTGTTCGACTCGGAAGTTCCAGGTCAGAACGGCAAGAAATTGCACTGGAAACAGTGGACCTTCATGGTCGGCAACAGATGCTTCATGATCGTTAGCGCAGTCTATCCCGAGTTCGACGCCAAAATCTCTCCGGAAGTTCAGGGGATACTAAAGACTTTCAGAGTACCCCAAACTTAAACTCTTGCTCTGTCTGCGACTCGGTGTTTTGGTCTTGTTTGCTAATGTTCCGGCGACTTCTTATTGATCGCAAGGTTCATTGTCACAATGCCGTCTTCCACGCTACGGTCGATGTCCACGCTTGCGAACTGCTTTTTGGGCTCGTTTGGTGAGAACAAATTGTAGTGAGTTTTGGTGTGATCGCCCGAAAGCCAGGAGCGCGATCCTTCGATTACGGCGAGCACCTCCTTGTATCTGCTCACAGTGAAGTCGCAGCGATCTGGTTGTCCTGCACGTGGGCTGCAACCCCCTCTTGTTTCGATCACCGATGCGTCTTGTGCGTCGCTTACCTTAACGGTTTCGCTGTGCGCTGGAGTTAGAATCACTTCCACTCTCCGTGCATACTGATCCCCGATATTGAGTTCCGCGTCAATCCTCGTAGTGGAGTGTGCGTCGTCGAAGTAGGCTTTGGATGTTGCGTTGAAGATGATTTGCTGCGTCCCATCACCCGGTGCGATAATTTGATCGACACCCTTATCGCCTCGAACAACCTGTCCGTTGAAATTACTCTCCTCGCCGCGTGAATGGAGCGCTATGTCAATCGCTGTCGCTTCGAGAAATCCGGTGGAAACTTTTTCGCTCTGAAATGGGGCTAGGTTTAGCTTGAGCTCAGGATAATTTTCTAGCTGTAGATCAGGTGAGTTAAAGGAATCATCCATTATGTGTGCCTTCCTCTTGATACATAGCGGTGCGTATGAGTTAGTTTGCCAAATGAATCTACTCTTGTCTGTGGGAATCCCACTCCTAACAGCGCAGACAATACTATTCGGCGGCGCGACCAGTACGTATAATGCTGGAACGTTTAATTGGTCTGAAGTGTTTCTGTCAGGTACGACCGACGATTTGGCAAGTTAAGTAATCCGCCGTGAGCTTGAACTTTCTGCGAGCGTAGCTTGGAAGCTTCGCAAAGCAAGGGCTAGGGGAATACTCCCACTGAACTTTCACGAAATATTCACGCTAGGGACCCGATAGTAAAGCCATACAGCCGCCCACCCGAAAACTTTAACTTCTGACAGGGGATACCATGGCCGATCGCCACGAAGCCTCAAAAGCCAGTAAAAATTCACCTATCGACGAATATCGGGAGTGCGTTGCGCACGATGCTAAATTCGAAGGAATGCATGCTGCTGCGAGAGATTGCTGGTCGGAATCGCTGAAAGTGTTCGGAGCCCACGGCAGAGAGGAAAATGCTTTCATTTGCCACGGCCAGTGAAAAGCGAGAAATTACTCCGCTGACCGGAGCACCAGTATTATCCGTCGCTGCAAAGCCGACCCGGAAGTTCACCCTACACCTGCAGCTCCAGTTAAACCTGCCAACGATGCAGCACCTGCGAATCCCCCTGTGGTCGCCCCGCCCGAAGTCCCTCAGGGTAGAAGCCGTGTGCCGATTCCGGCAGCAGATCCCGGCAAATCAGATGGACCTGATCTGCTGAAGGCTCTTCAGAAACCATTTGACGCTCTCGCTAAACCGTTCGATGCGGTGATCAACGCGATACTGCCACCGTTACCGCCAAATCCTTATATAGACGGCCAAGCCATTCCCTACAATCCGAACGGTCCTGTACAAACAGTGCCCTGGGGGCGCCCTGGGGAAACTGTTCCAAGCAGGATCGATGATCCGCTCGCTTTCACGCGCGCTCTTTTGCAAAACGTGGATGGATGAGGCGCGGAAAACTACACACGGTCGGTGATTGTGGCAAAGGCTTCCGACTCGGATGGAACGACCTAGGGGGTCCGTATCACATGGAAGAAACGATGAATATTCGCGGCAACGACTATCGTTGGCGCTCAGCGACGCAGCAAGGCGAGTATCTGACTCGCAGCGGTCTGTTTGACAAATTACCGCTCAAGTCGGTGCAGGATCACATGCATGATGGCTACATTGTGGTCAGACCGTGGATCGACAGCCTGGTGAAAAAATACGGTGAAGACAAAGGCGATATTGCAGTGGTATCACATCACGGTATGCAGTACAACGATCATAGCGAGCCATTCAGAGCCGATAATGGACGTTACAATCCCGATAAGAGCTATGTTCTAGTTCCGAAGGGTTACTCAGTTGCGGCTGCGGAGAAAGCCGAGAAAGCCGATGATGCAGCCGCACCTCCTGCGCCAATAGTTCATGATCGTCCTAGCCATCATCCTGTCTACGGACACCACCCATATTACGGGCACCAACCGACCTATGGACATCCGACTCGCCACCCTTACACGGGCGGACGCCATCACCGATGGAACTAGTAATCGCCGATAATTCCGTCTAGCTTGCTTTTGTCATGGCGTCCTACTTTATCTACTTTATCTACTTTATCTACTTTATCTACTTTTCGTCGCTGTTAACGCGTTCGAAATCGTTTTTGATAAACGAATGCCCTGGCAACATAAATGGTGTCTTTTTGAAGCGCAGATTGAATGTCACTTCTTCGCGCTTCGATTCTGCCGGAAACTCCAGAGCCTTGTCTCCATCTAGAGTTTGCACGGCTGCAAGCATTCCTGTCCGATGATGTCGTTAGTGGTGCTAACGAGTTGGGCCGTCAACTTTCGATCTCTTCGTATAGTGATGCCCACTACCGCAATACCAAGTTGTTTCGGAGCTACTGCGTTATTGGTTAATTTGGTGAGCAGTTTGCCGACTCTGTGATGCCATCGCTCCCAGGCTAGAAACTGCTGCTCGGACCCCAATTTGAAGGTATTTTCAGCAGTTCCAGTCTTAATCACTCGCGGGTTGGAGTCATTTGATTTCCTTGAAGTGTTGACAGAGACGCCGTTGTCTGATTGATCAGCTTTGGACACATCGCCACTGCCCATAGTGCCATCTGCGAACGCTGACCCGAAACATGACATGAAGAAGAACATGGTGTTGAACGTTAAAGCTATCAGCCCACTTCTGAGCGTTAAATGTTCGCTTCCCACTTTTCGGGTTTGAAGCCTAGTGCGGCTGCCTTTTCCTGATCCTGTTTCGCGCGTTGCCATTCTTGGAGTTTCTCGTAAACCTTGCTCCGATGATAGCAGTATGCTCCTTCGTTGTGCTTCATGGAAAGTGCCTGGTTCAAATCTTTCAACGCTTGCTCTGGTTTATCGCTCAGGCAATACGCAACTCCGCGAGTATCGTAAAATGTCGATTCGGTGCGGTCCATTTTTATAGCCGTATCGACATCAGAGAGCGCTGATTGATAGTTGCCGAGCGTGACATATTCCCATGCTCGATTGTTATACGCCATGGCATTTTTCGGCTGCAATTTAATTACTTTAGTCAAGTCTTGAATTGCCTTTTGCTCATCGCCTTTCTTGTGATAGACCGACGAGCGCACGACGTAGCCGGTCTTATTGTCCGGCTCAATGGCGATGGCGGAGTTCAGTCTGCCAGTGCATCGTCATATCGCCCGAGAGTGTTGTATGCTCGTGCCCTGTCCCACCGTACGCTCGCCACTCGGGGCATCAGTAAAGCAGCTTTTGAAAGCAAGGGAAGCGCCTCTGCGTCCTTCTGATTTTGCAGAAGTTCGACTGCCTGTTGATAGGCTGAGTCTCCCCGAACAAGTGGATTGCTCGCTACCGATTTGCAATCGGCGGCCAGGAATCCCAGGAAACATACGCATATCGCGAATGCGACTCTGGCGTCGGCTTGGGTGAACACTGATTGCCAGGGCTCTCGGCATAAAGGCCAGAGCTGCGATGAAACCGCTCAGCAAACCGCCAATGTGCGCAGCATTATCGACGCCCTGCATGATCGCACCGTATGCGATACCGTAAATGATGAAGATCACGATTATTTTCCGTTTCGGCTTGAGAAAATCGGATGGAAATTCCGCACGATGCCTGTGAAAAAATGCCGCCAGCCTACGAACAAACCGAAGATCGCTCCGGAGGCACCCGCGCTGACCACCGTCGGTTCGAACATCAAGCTGGTCAAGGCTGCGCCCATTGCGGAAACCAAATATATGCCTAAGAATTTTCGCCAACCATAGAGCCGTTCCACCAGAGGTCCGATGTCCCAAATCACATAGCAATTCATCATCAAATGAAGAAAGCCGATGTGCACGAAAGCGCTCGTAGCAACGCGCCAGAACTGTCCATCGATAATGGTCATACCCAGAGCTGGCGCCAAAATGCAGCAATACTTGCGAAGATGGAATGAATAGCGATTTCAAGCCGCTCACACCTGACATAGCGGCAAATATCAGGGTGTTCAATATCAACAACAGACGGATTACAAACGGCTTCGAGGGGACTTTCAGCCACTCCGGCAAAGCGTCACTGTTATAGCAATGG
>CAWIWK010000027.1:0-61560 GCA_963839605.1 uncultured Acidimicrobiales bacterium
AGGATTCGTTCCCATGGCAGCAGTGTGTTACCTGCGCGGAGAGAAGCCGTCGTTCGGGATGAGCCTCAGCCACCCCCACCGCCGCAACAGAGCGCCGCTGGAACCCCCACATCGAGCGGGTGCGGGCCCTGGTCGAGATCCTCACCCCCGTCGCCATCCACGTCTGCACCTCGTGCATCCGGGCTCGCAAGGCCTACCAGCCGCCCCCGGCGCACCCCCGTCGCCAACTGAGCGCCACCCTCGCCGGCCGCCGGGTCCTGGTCATCGGGGCCTCCTCGGGCATCGGCCGGGCCCGGGCCTTAACCGCGGCCGGCGCCCAAGGTGCCACCGTCGCCCTGGCCGCCCCGGCGTCCGACGAGCCCTGGCGGCGGCGGCGAGGGGACGCCGGGGCCCGGGGCCCGGGCCTTCCCGGCCGACGTGCGCGACGAGCGGGCGGTGGCCGCCATGGTGGCCGAGGTCGCCGGGTGGCTGGGCGGGATCGACGTCCTGATCTACGCCGCCGGTGCTGAACCGCTGGGCACCGCTGGCCTGAGACCACCGCCGAGCAGTGGGGTTGCTCGGTGCTCGACACCAACGTGACCGGGGCCGCCCTCAGCGTGGCCGCCGCCCTCCCTCCACCTCCGCCTGGCCCACGGGCCCTGCGTGGTGCTGCTCTCCTCGCACCGGACGGCCCGCGCCCGGCCGGGCCTGGTGGCCTACGACGCGGCCAAGGCCGCCCTCGACGCAATGGCCGTCGGCCTGCGGGCCGAGGAGCCCGGGCTGCGGGTCCTGCTGGTGATGGTGGGCAACACCGCCACTGGGTTCGCCGACCGCTGGGACCCCGCCGCCGCCCACGCCGCCTTCGTGCGCTGGATCGACGAGGGCTACCTGCGCCACGCCGTGCTCGAGCCCGCCGAGGTGGCCACCGCCTGTGTCTGGGCCGCCGTGGGAGAGGGGGCGCCCGACGACCTGTGGGTGGTGGGGGCGGTGGTGGGGCCCGAGGTGGGGCCCAGGCGGCGCCGAGCAGGCCGGCCCGGTGCGGATCGGCCCTGGGCGGGTCGGCCCTGGGCGGGTGGGCCCTGGTGGGGTCGGCCCTGGGCGGGTGGGCCCTGGGCGGGCGGGCCCAGCGTGGCCGGCGCGCCCGCAGCGAGTAGGTGAGCGGGTAGCGCGGGAACCCTCGGGGAACCGGTAGAGGCCGTCGGCGCCGCGTTCGAGCCACGGCCACGGGGCGCTGGTGAGGACTGCTCGTGGAAGAGCTCGAGGACCAGGCCGGCGCCGAGCAGCGGCGCTCACCACCTCGCTCAGCGGGTGGGCGCGGTCGAAGGTGACGGGGTTCGAGCGTGGCGTCGGGGACGGCGTAGGTCCCCTGGGTCGTTCGACGACGAGCGGGGCGTCGATGTGTCGTTGACGATGGTGCTGGCCGTCCGCCATGAGCCGCGAAGACCTGGGGGTGGATCTCGAGGAGGTACACACGCCGCCGGGGCGCAGCAGCGTCGGCGACCACCCGGGCCCAGGGACGAGGTCAGGAAGCCAGTTGAGCGCGCCGATCCCGGTGTAGACGACGTCGAAGGTCCGCCCGCCCAGTGCGCCCGGGGCGGCGAGGACGTCCGCGCACACGAACTCGGCGTCCAGGCCGCAGCCGGGGGCCAGCTCGCGGGCCACGTCCACCGCCGCGGGCGAGAAGTCGAGCCCGACCACGCGGCGCCGTGGCGGGCCCATGACAGGGTGTCGGTGCCGATGTGGCACTGGAGGTGGACCAGGTCCCGCCCGGCCACCGGGCCCACCTCGTCGAGCTCGAACGGGCGCAGGTCGTCCCGCCCGGCCCGAAAGCCGTCGAGGTCGTAGTGCGTCGCTGGCCGGCGTGCAGGCGTGCGGCCTCGCTCCCACCAGGCCGAGGTTGGCCGCCTGCGGCCCTCGGCCCTCGTCCACCGGGCGCGCGACCGGTAGCGCCCCGGGCGGCGGTTCGTCAGGCGGTGCTGCCAGCCCGACCCGGGCCACGGGGCTCCCACCGAGACCCGGCGCACGGCGGCGTCATCGGTGCACCGCCCGATGGCCATCGGGGCGCGCAGCCCGGCGTCGGCGAAGGCCGCCGCCAGCCGCGCCGAGGGCTCGGCGACGTCGCCACCACCAGCTCGTAGTCCTCGCCGCCGCCCAGCGCCTCGTCGAGGGTGGCCCCGGGGGCCACCGGCACCGCGTCGAGGACGAAGCCGACCCCCGAGGCGTCGGCCAGGCGGTGCAGGTCGAGGGACAGGCCGTCGGAGACGTCGATCATGGCCGTGGCCCCGGCCCGGCGGGCCGACGCGCCCTCGGCCAGCCGGGCCCGGGGCCGGCGGTGGGCAGCGACCAGGCGCGCGGCCGCCGCCGGGTCGCCCGGCCCGCCGGCCCGCAGCAGGCCGCAGCCCGGCGGCCGAGCCGCCGAGCGGGCCCGGTGACCAACAGGCGGTCGCCCGGGCCGGGCCCCGCCCGCGACCGGCGGCCGGTCGCCCTCGAGGGTGCCGGTCGACCGCCACCGAGACCACCACCTGGTCGGCCGTCGAGAGGTCGCCGCCGACCACCGGGCAGTCCCAGGCCGCCGAGGCCTCGGCCACCCCGGCGGCCAGGCGGTCGAGGTCGGTGCCCGGCGGCAGGCACAAGGTGACCAGGGCGTGCGCGGGTCGGGCCCCCATGGCGCCGATGTCGCTGACCGCGGCGGTCAGCGCCTTCCAGCCCAGGTCGTCGAGGCCGACCAGCGAGAGGTCGGCGTGGACCCCGGCCACGACGGCGTCGGTGGACAGCACCAGGCGGCCCGGGCGGCGGCCACCACGGCGGCGTCGTCGCCGATCCACATCTCCCCGGCGGGGGCGGGCCCGAGCGCCGGCCGCATACAATCGGCGACGCGCCCGATGGCCGCATCCTCCCCGCCGGTGAGGTCGGCCGGGGGCCGTGGTTTGGGGGCGGCCACGGCTCCATGCCTACCATTGGGCGCTGCCGACCGGTGCCGCCGGCGCCGCACGGAGGTGGACGCGCACTGCCCGCCGTCCCGAGGAGGAAACGACCCCGACATGCCCCCCACCACGAACGCCAAGCTCGCTCGACTGGGTGGAGGAGGTGGCGGCCCTCACCACCCCCGACCGCGTCGAGTGGTGCGACGGTTCGGCCGACGAGTACGACCGGCTCTGCCAGCTGCTGGTGGACAACGGCACCTTCACCAAGCTCTCCGAGGCCAAGCGGCCCAACAGCTACTGGGCCCACTCGGACCCCGGCGACGTGGCCCGGGTGGAGGACCGGACCTTCATCTGTTCGGCCAACGAAGACGACGCCGGGCCGACCAACAACTGGCGGGACCCGGCCGAGATGCGCGCGACCCTGACCGAGCCTGTTCGCCGGGTCGATGAAGGGCCGCACGATGTACGTGGTGCCCTTCTCCATGGGCCCGCTCGGCTCGCACATCGCCCACATCGGGGTGGAGATCACCGACTCGGCCTACGTGGCGGTGTCCATGCGGATCATGACCCGCATGGGGCCGCGGCGTCCTCGAGGTCCTGGGCGACGACGGCGACTTCGTGCCGTGCCTGCACTCGGTGGGCGCGCCGCTCGGCCGCGGCCAGGCCGACGTGCCGTGGCCCTGCGACGCCGAGAACAAGTACATCGTCCACTTCCCCGAGACCCGCGAGATCTGGTCCTACGGCTCGGGCTACGGCGGCAACGCCCTGTTGGGCAAGAAGTGCTTCGCCCTGCGCATCGCCTCGGTGATGGCCCGCGACGACGGCTGGCTGGCCGAGCACATGCTCATCTTGAAGCTCACCTCGCCGGACGGCGAGACCCGCTACGTCACCGGCGCCTTCCCCTCGGCCTGCGGCAAGACCAACCTGGCCATGCTCATCCCCACCCTGCCCGGCTGGAAGGTCGAGACCATCGGCGACGACATCTGCTGGATGAAGTTCGACGCCGACGGCCGCCTCTACGCCATCAACCCCGAGGCGGGGTTCTTCGGGGTGGCCCCGGGCACCAACTCGCACACCAACCCCAACGCCATGTTCTCGGTCGGCGGCCAACGCCATCTTCACCAACACCGCCCTGACCGACGACGGCGACGTGTGGTGGGAGGGCATGACCGACGAGCCGCCGGCCCACTGCACCGACTGGCGGGGCGAGGAGTGGACCCCGGACAAGGGGACCCCGGCCGCCCACCCCAACGCCCGCTTCACCGCCCCGGCCGCCCAGGACCCGGCCATCGCCCCCGAGTGGGAGGACCCCACCGGCGTGCCCATCTCGGCCATCCTCTTCGGCGGCCGCCGGGCCTCGGTGGTGCCCTTGGTCTTCCAGTCCTTCGACTGGGAGCACGGGGTGTTCCTCGGGTCGATCATGGCCTCGGAGACCACCGCCGCCGCGGCCGGGGCCGTCGGCAACCTGCGGCGCGACCCCTTCGCCATGCTGCCCTTCTGCGGCTACAACATGGGCGACTACTTCGCCCACTGGCTGGCGCGTGGGGGCCGCGGCCGACCCCGAGAAGCTGCCCAAGATCTTCTACGTCAACTGGTTCCGCAAGGACGCCGACGGGCCGCTGGCTGTGGCCCGGCTACGGCGAGAACTCCCGGGTGCTCGAGTGGGTGTTCGAGCGGGTCGGCGGGCGGGGTGAGGCGGTGGAGACGCCCATCGGCTGGGTCCCGGCCCCCGGGGCCATCGACATCGAGGGGCTCGACGTGTCCAAGGAGGACATCGAGGAGCTGCTGCGGGTCGACGCCGACGAGTGGCGGGCCGAGGTGCCCCTGATCCGCGAGCACTTCGCCAGTCTTCGGCGACCACCTCCCGCCCGCCCTCGACGCCGCCCTCGACGACCTCAAGCGGCGCCTGGGATAGGCGGGCCGGGCCTGCGGGCCCGGCCGCTCACTTGTCCGACGCCGGTGGGTACGGGGCGGTGCACGGGCCGCTGCCGCAGGGGTTGGTCACCCGCCCGGTGCGGAAGAAGGCGTTCATCTGTGCCCAAAAGCGCGGCAGCGAGCGCGGCGTGGTGTCGTGGGGGTCGGGTCCCACGGTCGGCGGGGTGTTGGTGCGCGGCGGTGCCGGCACCCCGAGTCCCACACCGTGAGGGCTGGGCCCTTGGACCCCGGCCGAAGGGCCGGGATGCCCCAGTAGGGCTGCTGCTCGTTGGAACGGCCGGCGGCCAGGGCCGGC
Organism: uncultured Acidimicrobiales bacterium; assembly: GCA_963839605.1. Classification (GTDB taxonomy): domain Bacteria; phylum Actinomycetota; class Acidimicrobiia; order Acidimicrobiales; family UBA8190; genus JBEKVE01. Next base: position 5,134 of record CAWIWK010000027.1, read on the forward strand.
GTCCGCAGGGAGGCGCCGATGGTCCGGGCCTCGGTCTCGGTCTGCACGTTGGCCACCTGGTGGTCGCCGAAGGCCTCCTCCAGCAGCACCTGGTGCGCCGGGGTGCCGGGCAGCCCCCCGGTCATCTGCTCGGCGTAGCCGTCCGCCTCGGCCCGGTCCCACAGCATCTGGATGAGGTCGAAGCCGATCTGCTGCTCGGCCTTTGTGGGGTACGTCGAGTCCAAGCTGACCAGGAACGGGGTGAAGTCGGCACTGCGGTCGAGCAGCACGTCGTAGTCCATCCCGGGCACCCCGAGAACGGCGCGGGTGGTGTCGGTCGAAACGGCGGTGAAGGCCCCGCCCATGATCCCTCCCTCCGAGTTGCCGTAGTAGACGAGGCCGTGGCCGGTTCGAATGAGCGGCCGGTGGGACCGTGCTGTGCGGAAGGCGGGGTTGGTGGCCAGTCCCCGCGGTGTGTCGAGCAGGCGGCCGACGAACTGGGCGTTGACCATCGACTGCAGGAGGTTGTCGGCCATGGACGGGAACTCCGAGAGGTTCGACACCACCCCGACGGCCAGGTCCAGGGTGGAGGCGGACAGCCCCACCCATGTCGTCCCGCAGAACGCGTAGTCGTAGGCGTCGGAGAACTGGGGCACCCAGCTCTGGTACACCTCTGTGCCCGAATTGAACAGGCCGTGGCCGTAGTAGCCGACGACGGCGGGATGGGCCGACGAGGCGTCCTTGGGGATCTCGCAGTGGAAGGTGGCCGTCTGGGTGGCCTGGCCTACCTGCACCGGCAGCCCGCCCTTGCCCTCGGTCAGCACCGTCCCCTGGGTGCCCTCGGTCCCGGTCAGGAAGCTCGGCACCACGACCTCGCCGGTGATCATGCGGGCCAGGCTCGGTGTCGAGGGGTGGTCGTCCACCGCGGTGAGCCGGTACGTGGGAGGCCTGCCGCCCAGGGCGGCGAAGGCCCGCGTGCGCATGGCCAGGGCCGGGGCGGTCAGGTTCTGGCGGCTGTCGACGGTGAAGTCCCAGGCCAGGTAGAGACCCCGCCGTGTGACGCCGTACCGGGCCAGGGTGGCCACCACCCGGCCGAGGTGGGCCTCGTAGGCGGGGGTGGGCGCCGGCATCCCGTTGGCGCCGCACCCCATGACGGCGAAACCGATGACGTCGTCCCAGCAGGCCGAGGGCGCCAGCCGGGCCCCGGTGGTCGAGCGCAGGTTGCGCAGCGCCACCACGTAGTGGTCCCCCTCGGCCAGGTTCTTGGCCGGGTGGATCATGAGCAGCTGGGTCGCCGGGGTCGGGGTCGTTGGCGTCCAGCTCGGTCCAGGTGGGCCAGCGCCGTCCGGTGGTGGTGTCGATCAGGACCACCGGGCTCGAGGCCTTGAGCGAGTTGCCCATGGCCGAGATGGTGGCCACGCCGCTGCGCGACAGGCTGACACCGGGGACATGGGCCAGCAGGGTGGCCCCGGGGCTGAACCCGTCGTTGCCGTCCCAGGCCGCCGTCTGGAGTGTCTGGGTCCCTGTCGGCTCGGTCCGCGGGCAGGGCCCGGCCGGCAGGTCGACCCGCCGACCGGTGGGCATCGAGCGGTCGGGCGCGGTGTAGTAGTCGTTGGGGAAGGGCAGCAGGCACTGGCTGCCACCCAGCCCGTCGCAGGGATGGGCGGCGCTGGTCCCCCATGACGGCGACGCCGGGTGGGTGGTGGCCGCCCCGGCCGGGGCTGCCGGGAGGGTCGCCACCGTCAGGGCCGTCAGGGCCGCCGCCGTCAGGGCCGCCGCCGTCACCGCTGCTGCCGACACGGCGGCCCAAGCCGTCACCGCTGCGGCGGTGCGCCGGCGGTGCCGCCCCCTCCAGTGCCCCCGCCGCCCCCCATGTCTGCGCGCCCGCCGGCCCACCGCCACCCCCGATCCCCCGCCGCTGACCAGCGCGGCGATGCCAGAGCGTAGCGACCGGGCGGGCGGGGCGGTCCCCTGCGCTCGGTGTGCCTCAGCCCTGGGCCCCTCCGGCTGGGGGCTCGTGACCCCGGGGCACGGCCCGCTGCCGCCAGGCGCGCCGGCTGGCCAGGTAGAAGGCGCCGGAGGCGCCGGCCACCACCGCCATCAGCAGGTCCCCCTGGACAAAGGTGAAGGCGATCAGCACCGGGATCAGGGCGCCGAGCACCCACACCAGCTGCTGGCGGGTGGCGAAGCGGGCGAAGGCCCGGCCCTGGGCCGGCAGCGGCACGAAACGCTGGGCGATGGCGTCGAAGGATGGTTGGGCGATGGCCCCGGCCAGGCCCACGAAAAAGGCCAGGAACACCTGAGCCCACAGGATCCCCCAGTAGGCGGCCCCGACGGCCGCCGCGGCGATGAGCCACGTGGCACCGAGCAGCATCTGCTGTTCGACCAGGACCCGGCGGATGGGGGCCACCAAGGTCAGCCCGCAGAGCGCTCCGATGCCGCTGGCCCCAAGGGCCAGCCCGTACCACTCGAGCCCGGCGTTCTCGCGCCGCAGCCCGAAGGCCAGCATGAAGACCAAGAAGGCCGACAGGCCGCGGATGATGGCCATGGTGGTGAGGCCGTAGAAGACCTCGGGATGGGCCATCGGCTGGAGCCGGGCCAGATCGGCGTCCTGGTCGGCGTCCTGGTCGGCGCCGGTGCCCCCGCCGGCGCCCGACCGTCGTTGCCCGGCGGCTCCGGGAAGGTCCCGGGCGGACGCGGCCCCACCCCCGGCGGCGGGCCCGGGGTACTGGCAGGCGCAGCCCGGCCGCCGCCGCCGCGGCGAAGACCACGGCGCACAAGATCAGCACGGCCGGCGCGCCGCCGGCCACCTTCAACAGGAAGATGCCCGGGATCGAGACGACAAAGCCCGCCAGGGTGCCGAGCAGGGTCAGGCGGGCGTTGAGGGCCGCGTACTCGGTGGCCGGGCGCGGCGGGCCGCCCTCGGGGGGCCGGGCGGCGGCGTCAGGCTCCCAGAACCCCGCACCGCCGAGCTCGCCCTCTCCGTCGGGCGCACCGCTGGGGCGGGCGGCGCCCGGGGCCGGCCCGGCCGGGGCCGGCCCGGGCGGGCCGCCGGGCAGGGCCAGGGTCCCGGCGGCCACCATCTCGGGCACCAGGGCCCCCCGGGTCACCAGGTAGAGCTTCGAGAACACCAGGATCAAGAACGCCTCGGGGAACAGCAGGAGGCTGTGGATGTCGACGGCCATGAACGGGCAGAGGATGCAGCGGGCGACGGCCGAGAGCACCACCATGGCCCGGCGGGCCCCGCGGCTGCGGTCGATGAGCGGCCCGAGGAGCGGCGAGACCACGGCGAAGGGGGCCAGGGTGAGCAGCAGGTAGAGCAGGACCTTCTCCTTGGCGGCGTGCGGGGAGATGGAGAAGAACAGCGACCCGGCCAGCGAGATGGTGACCAGGGTGTCGCCGGCCAGCATGAGCACCTGGACCAGTGCCAGGCGCCCGAAGGGCTGGCGCTGGTCGAACAGGTCGTGGAGGGCCTGCTGCGCCAGGGCCCGGAACTGGTCCACTCGGTCGCCGACGGCCACCGGGCCAGAGTACGTGGCCACTGTGCCGGGCCCGGGCACGGTGGGGACCGGGCCCAGCCGGGGACCGGCGCCGTCCGCCCCGGTGCGGCGGCGGTAAGTTGGCGTCGTGGCCGGGAGCCCGGCCACCAGCATCGGTCCACCGGGCCACCCGGGCGGGGAGGAGCGCACATGCCAACCAGTGCCTACGTGCTCATCCAGACCGCGGTCGGCAAGGCAGCCGACGTGGCCGGCGCGGTGGCCGCCATCGAGGGCGTGGTGGTGGCCGAGGACGTCACCGGCCCCTACGACGTGATCGCCCGGGCCGAGGCCCGCTCGGTCAACGACCTCGGCCGGCTGGTGGTCAGCGAGATCCAGCGCATCGAAGGCGTCACCCGCACCCTCACCTGCCCCGTGGTCGACCTGTGACGGCCGGCGCCCGGCCGGCCGGCGCCGGCCGGCAGCGATGAAGTTCGCCATCACCTTCGGGCGCCTGCACCGCCGGGTGTGGGTGGAGGCGGCCGAGGCCGCCGACCGCCTGGGCTTCGAGTCGGTGTGGCTCCCCGAGCACCTGGTGCTGCCGGTGGCGATGGCCGGAAGCCCCTACGCCGGCACCGACCATCCCCCGGTACCGCCCGAGACGCCGATCTACGACGTCATCAGCTTCCTGTCGTTCATCGCCGCCCGCACCGAGCGCGTCCGCCTCGGCACCTACGTCTACCTGCTGGGCATCCGCCACCCCTTCATCTCGGCGAGGGGCTGGGCCACCTTGGACCTCCTCTCGGGCGGCCGGGCCGTCCTGGGGGCGGGGGCCGGCTGGCTGGCCTCGGAGTGGGAGGCCGTCGGGCTCGACCCCGCCGGCCGCGGGGCCCGCCTGGACGAGGCCATCGGCGTCTGCCGGCGGCTGTGGACCGAGCCCGTCGTCGAGCACCACGGCGCGCACTTCGACTTCGGGCCGGTGGCCTTCGAGCCCAAGCCCGTCCAGTCCCCCATCCCCATCCACATCGGCGGCGAGTCCCCCGCCGCCCTGCGGCGGGTGGCCCGGCTGGGCGACGGGTGGCTGGGCATGGGGCAGACGCCTGAGTCGGCCGCCGCCATGGTGGCCCGGCTGCGCGACCTGCTCGACGCCGCAGGGCGTGCCCACGACGCGGTGGAGGTGACGGTGGGCGGGGCCTGCGACTCGCCCGACGACGTGGCCCGCTGGGAGGCGGCCGGCGTGGACCGCCTCATCGTCGGCCCCTGGCAGCGCTCGGCCGAGGCAGTCGAGGTCATGGGTCGCTTCGCCGATCAGTTCATCGAGAGCTGAGGGCCGCCGGGCACCGACAGGCCTGAAGGCGGCGGCAATCTCCCAACTGGCACCCAGACTCTCCGGAGCGGGCTCACAGGATCGGCCGGTACAACACCGGCATGCAGCTACTCGACGATCGAACGGCCCCCGGTGCCCGGACCGGCGGCGACCTGGTTGACCGGCCGGGCGCCCCCACCGACCTGCTCGACGCCCACGGCGGTGCCGACGCCACCCGGTCCGCCGACACCGGCGGGCCCGAGCGACGGGTCGGGCGGGGCGAGGTGCTCTTCGCCCTGGCCGCCTTCGGGGCGCTGTGCGTGGCCGCCCTCAGCCACGCCACCAGGATGCTCGAGCCCGACGACTACGCCTACCGGGCCTCGATCATCGCCCTCTCCCACTTCCACATCACATTGACCAACAGCCAGTACCTGAGCCTGTCCCGGCAGCTCTCGGCCGGCAACGGTGGCGGCATCCAGCAGTGGGTCCAGCTGGCCAACGGGCACTGGATCAGCGAAAAGAACCCGGGCTACCCCTTCCTGGCGGTGCCCTTCTACGCGCTGGGCCTGCTGCGGATCGCCCCGCTGTTCTACGGCGCCCTCGGGTGCCTCGGCCTGTGGTGCGGCGGGCGGCGCTGGCTGGGCCGGTGGGGCGGGGCCTTCGCCGTCGGCCTGTTCTGCTCGGCCGGGGTGGCCATGGTCTTCGCCTGGCGCGACACCATGCCCACCTTCACCGAGACCGCCCTGCTGGCCGCCGGCACCGGTGGGCTGCTGTGGAGCTTGCTGGCCACCGAGGCCACCGACCGCCGGCGGACGGCGGTCGGCCTGCTCTCCTTCCTCGCCCTCGAGCTGGCCGTGTTCGTGCGCTACACCGACATCGTGGTGCTGGGCGTGGCCCTGGTGACCGTGGTGGCCTGCCGCTGGGCCCGCCCGGTGGCCCTGCCCCGCCGGGCCCTGTGGTGGTGGGTCGGCTCGGCCGCCGCCATCGGCGGGGGCATCTTGGCCTTCAACCAGCTCTTCTACGGCAAGGCCTTCTCGACTGGCTACTCGGCCGGGCAGATCACCTTCGGCCTGGGGGCCATCGCCGGGAACCTCGAGCACATGCCGTTCCACCTGGCCGCCGCCATGCCGGCGCTGTGGCTGGGCCTGCTGGGCACCGGCTGGATCGTGGCGCGGGCCGTGGCCCGGCACCGCACCCGGCACGACCCCGCCCTGGCGACAGCCGCCCACCAGGCCAACGTCGACCTGGCGGTCGGCACGGCGCTGGCTGCCTCGTGGTTCGGCATCTGGGGGCTCTACGCCATGTACTACTGGACCGCCCAGATGAGCATCGGCACCGGGGCCACCGTCCACGTGGTCCGCTTCTTCGTGCCCGCGCTGGCGGCCATCGCCCTGCTCGGCGCCTGGGTCCTGGTCCGCATGCCGCGTTGGCTGGCGGCGGGGGGCGTGGTCCTCTTCTTTGTCGCCGGCCTGTGGTCGTTCAACGCCATGCGTGCGACAGGTGGGGGCCCCGGCGGGGGCCCCGGTGGGGGCCCGCCGGGGATCACCGGGCGGCCGGCGGGAATCGGCACCGGCACCGGCGCCCCGGGCGGCCTTGGCGGACCGGGTGGGCGGGCGGCACCCGGCGCGGGGTAGCGCCGCTCCCCGCGCCCGGGCCTACAGTGGACCGATGGCAGTGACCGGTGTGGCCAACCTGGCGGTCAAGGTGTCGGACCTCGAGGCGGCGTGCGCCTGGTACCGGCAGGCCGGGGCCACCGTCACCGATCCGATCGATTGGGAGAACGGCCGCCGGGCCGACGTCACCTTGGGCGCCCTTTCGCTGACGCTGTTCACCAAGGCCATCTACGAGGACGCCTGCCGGCTGCCGGCCGAGGGGTTCTTGCACCCCGCACTGTTCGTGGACGACCTCGACGCCGAGCTGGCCCGCCATGAGGTGCTCTGGGGGCCGCGCACCGTGGCGGGCACCTTCGGGGTGCGCCGCATCGCCTTTGTCGAGGCGCCGGGGGGCATGCGCCTCGAGTTCATGGAACAGATCGAAGACCCGGACTGACCACGCATGCCCGCCGGCCGGGCCCCGCGTCGCCCGGGGGGCCGGCGGTGCACGGTAGGCCGGGGCCCGCGGGCGCGGTGGGCCCAGGGGTCAGGAGATGGCGCCCGCCGACCGCAGCTCGGCGATGGCCTCAGGGGCGATGCCCCAGGCGGCCAGCCCCTCGTCGGTGTCGGCCCCGGGGGGCGACGGCGGCCGGCCCACCTCGGCCGGGGTGCGGCTGAAGCGGGGGGCCGGGCCAGGCTGGACCACGCCCTCGACCTCGACGAAGGTGCCGCGAGCCTGGTTGTGGGGGTGCTGGTGGGCCTCCCAGGGCGAGAGCACCGGCGTGGCACAGGCGTCGGTCCCGTCGAAGACGGCCGCCCACTCGTCCCGGGTCTTGGTGCGGAAGATCTCGGCGAAGCGCACCTTCATCTCCGGCCAGCGGTCACGGTCCATCTGGTTCGGCAGGTCCTCGCCCTCGAGCCCCAGGCCCTTCAAGAGCTCGGCGTAGAACTTGGCCTCCATGGCCCCCACCGCGAAGTACTGGCCGTCGGCCGTCTCGTAGACCTCGTAGAAGTGGGCACCGGTGTCCAAGATGTTCGACGCCGCGGGCCTCCTGCCACCACCCGAACTGGCGGAAGGCGTAGATCATGGTCATCAGCGACGACGAGCCGTCGGTCATGGCGGCGTCGACCACCTGGCCCTTGCCCGGAGCGCCCGGCCTCCACCAGGGCGGCCAGCACGCCGAAGGCCAGCAGCATCCCGCCCCCGCCGAAGTCGCCCACCAGGTTCAGCGGTGGTGCGGGCCGCTCGTCGGCCCGGCCCAGCGGCCACAGGGCGCCCGAGATGGCGATGTAGTTGATGTCGTGCCCGGCCGTCTCGGCCATCGGCCCGTCCTGGCCCCAGCCGGTCATGCGGCCGTAGACCAGCTTGGGGTTGCGGGCCCAGCAGTCCTCGGGGCCGACCCCGAGGCGCTCGGCCACCCCGGGCCGGAACCCCTCGATCAGCACGTCGGCCTGGCCCACCAGGTCGAGCACCAGGCCGACCGCCGCCGGCTGCTTCAGGTCGAGGCCCACCGAGGGCCGGCTGCGGTTGAGCAGGTCCCAGTAGGGGCCCTCACCCCTGGGGGCGCCGCCGGCCGGGGCCCGCTCCAGCCGGATGACCTGGGCCCCGGCATCGGCCAGCAGCATGCAGGCGTAGGGGGACGGGCCGATGCCCGCCAGCTCGATCACCTTGGTCCCTTGCAACGGCCCACTCATCGGCCGGCCTCCGTTCTCTAACACTCGTGTCAGCTCCGGCGGCGATGCTGGCCGGTGGCGGCCAAAAGGTCAAGCCCGCCGGCCGGCCCGGCCCGGCCGAGTAGGTGGAATCGCCGGTGCGCCCGGGGGCCGAAAGTGCCATGCTCTTAGCGAGCTATGGCGGCGAGGGGGCGGACTCCGAAGGCTGGCGGCGGACGCGACGCCGTACTGCCCGAGGGCTTCCGCTTTGGCGTGGCCACGGCCGGGTTCCAGATCGAGGGCGGTTACAACGGCCCGGGCGAGCCGGCCAACAACTGGTGCGCCTGGGAGCGGGAGGGCCGGGTGGAGCCGTCGGGGATCGCCCTGGGGTTCTGGGACCGCTACGAGGAGTACCTGGACCTGGTGGCCTCGACCGGCTGCAACAGCTTCCGGCTCTCGGTCGAGTGGGCCCGGGCCGAGCCCGAGGAGGGCCGGATCGACGCGGCGGCCCTCGACCACTACCGGCACATCCTCGACGCCTGCGCGGCGCGGGGCCTCTCGCCACTGGTCACCCTGCACCACTTCACCCACCCGGCCTGGCTCGGCGAGGACTTCTGGCTGCGCCACGACGCGCCGGAGCGGTTCGCCCGCTGGGTGACAGTGGCCGTCGACGCCCTCGGCACCTCGTGCACCGAGTGGGTCACCACCAACGAGTGCAACGTCCTGGCCATCGAGTCCTACCTCGTCGGCACCTTCCCCCCCGGTGGCGTCGGCCGCCTGCGCGACGCCGCGACCGCCCTCGATCACCTGGTGGCCGGCCATGTGCTGGCCTACGACGCCATCCACCGGCGCCAGCCCGGGGCCACCGTGGCCACCAACAACTTCTCGCTGTCGGTCTACGAGCTCGACCGCATGCCCCTCGACCTGCTGGTGGCCCGCCACCACGGCGTCGAGCGGGACAAGCTCGGCCAGTGGCTGGGCGACCTGCGGGCCGACCACTACCGGCGGACCCCGCGCCCTGCTGGCCCCCACGGCCTGCTCGAGTCGGCCCTGCGGGCGCTCGGCGCCCGGGCCGTGCCGCTGGAGTGCCGGACTGCCCCGGGCCACCGCCGCGGTGTACGAGTCCGAGAACCCCGGGCACCTCGACGTGGCCCAGCTCGACTACTACGCCCCCGGGGCGGCCGAGCACTTCTCGCTGCCCGGGCGCCACACCGCCGGCGGGCGGACCTGGAGCCCGGCCCGGGACCTGTGGGACGACCCGCCTGACCCCGCCGGGCTGGGGCGGGCACTCGCCGAGGCCCAGGTCCCCGGGCTCGAGGTCTGGGTGGTGGAGAACGGCATGTGCAACCGGGTCCGGCGCGGCCGCTCGTTCCCCCGCCACGACGGGTGGACCCGCGACCGCTACCTGCGGGCCAACCTGGGGGCGGTGGTCGACGCCGTCGACGCCGGGGTGCCGGTGACCGGGTACTGGCACTGGACCCTCGCCGACAACTACGAGTGGGGCAGCTACGAGCCGCGGTTCGGGCTGTTCGGCGTCGATCGCGAGCGTGGCACCCGGGTCGGGCCGTTCGATGCCATGGGGGTGGACGCCGCCGGCGCCTACCGCGCCATCATCACCGGGCTGCGCTCGGGGGACCGGGAGGTGGTGGCCCCATGAAGAGCCCGACCGAGCAGCGTTCCCACCCCGACGACCAGCCGGCCTACCGCATCCTGGTCGGGCGGGCACCGGGCCGGGTGAACCTGATCGGCGACCACACCGACTACAACGAGGGCGTGGCCTTCCCCATGGCCATCGACCTGTCCACCGAGGTGCACTTCACCGAGAACGACTCCGAGCGGCTCCTGCTCTACTCGTCCATCGATGCCGTGCCGGCCGACCTGCCGATCGACATCCCCTTCGACCGCCACTACATCGGCGACATCGAGCCCCGCTGGGCCCGGCTGCCGGCGGCCATGGCGGCCCAGTCCCGCCCGGCCAGCGGCGGGGTCGGGCGGATCACCAGCACCCTGCCGGTGGGCGCCGGCCTCTCCTCGAGCGCCGCGGTCAGCGTGGCGCTGGCCAAGGCGTTCGAGGTCGAGGCCCTGGGCGAGGTGATGGCCCTGCTCTGCCAGCGGGCCGAGGCCATCGTGGGGTCCGACGTCGGTCTCATGGACCCGCTGGTGAGCGCCGAGGGCCGGGCCGGGCACGCCCTGCTGATCGACTTCTCGGACACTACGGTCGAGCACGTTCGCCTGCCCGAGGACGTCGAGTTCACGGTGGTGCACTCGGGCGTGCGCCGCCAGCTGGCCCGGAGCCCCTACGCCGCCCGCCGGGCCGAGTGCGAGGCGGCGGCCATCGAGCTGGGCTTCCCGCTGGGCCGGGCCGAGGTGGCCGACATCCCCGGGATCCACGACCCCATCCTGCGCCGCCGGGCCCGCCACGTGGTCACCGAGTGCCAGCGGGTCCGCGAGTTCGCCGTGGCCATGGGCTCGGGCGAGGTGGCCGTCGGCCGGCAAGCTCATGAACGAGAGCCACCGGAGCCTGGCCGACGACTTCGCCGCCTCGGTGCCCGAGGTCGACGCCCTGGTCGCCGACCTGTCGGCCCGCCCGGGCGTCCACGGCGCCCGGATGACCGGCGGGGGCTTCGGCGGCTGCGTGGTGGTCGCTCGCCGAGCCCGGGGCCATCGAGCCGGGCGAGTGGCCGGAGCAGGCCTGGCGGGTCAGCGCCGCCGACGGCGCCTCGCTGCGGGTCGAGCCGGCGCCCTGATCAGCCGGCCGGCTCGTCGGCCTTGGCGGCCGTCGAGACCCGGGCCAGCGCGGCCAGCACCTCGGCGGCCCGTCCCGAGTCGATGGAGTCCGAGGCCAGGGCCACCCCGTCGGCCAGGTCGGCCGCACTGCCGGCCAGCACCAGGGCTGCTGCCGCGTTGAGCACCCCGATGTCGCGCCGGGGGCTCCGCTCCCCCTCGAGCACCCGGCGGATCACGTCAGCGTTGAAGGCGGCGTCGCCGCCGCCGCAGGTCCTCCATGGTGGCTCGGCGCGAACCCAAGGTCGGCCGGGTCCAGGCGCCAGGTGCGCATCTCGGTCCACCCCTGGTCGTCGACGGCCAGCTCCAGCACGGTGGACTTGGAGGTCACGCTGAGCTCGTCGAGGCCGTCGTCGGCGTAGACCACCATGGACCGCCGGCTGCCGTTGGCCGCCAGTACCCCGGCCATCTTGGGCGGCCATCGTCGGGTCGCTCACCCCCACCAGCTGGCGGCGCACCCGGGCCGGGTTGGCCAGGGGGCCGAGGAAGTTGAAGACCGTGGGCACGCCGAGCTCCCGGCGCACCGGACCGGCGAAGCGCATGGCCGGGTGGAAGCGCGGGGCCAGGCAGAAGCCCATGCCCACCTCGGCCACGCAGCGGGCCACCCCGTCGGGCCCCAGGTCGACGGCCACCCCCAGGGCCTCGAGCACGTCGGCGGTGCCGACCGACGACGACTGGGCGCGGTTGCCGTGCTTGCACACCCGGGCGCCGGCCCCGGCCACCACGAAGGCGGCAATGGTCGACACGTTGATGCTCCGCAGCCGGTCACCCCCGGTGCCCACCACGTCGACCAGGTCCCCCTCGATCACCAGGGGCTCGGCGTGCTCGACCATGGCCCGGGCGAACCCGGTCATCTCCTCGATCGTCTCGCCCCGTCCCCGCAGGGCCACCAGCAGGCCGGCGATCTGGGCCGGGGTGGCCTCGCCCTGGAGCACCTGGCCCATCACGCACTCGGCCTCCTCGGCCGAGAGCGTGCCCCCCGCCACCAGGCGCCCGAGCACGCCCGGGCCAGGCCGCCGAGGGCGGCGAAGTCGCTCACCGCGTCCCACCACAGGTCGCCGTCGAGCACCCCGCGGGCGATCAGCCCCAGCTGGACCTGGGAGGTCCCCTCGACGATGGTGAGCTGCTTGGCGTCGCGGTACCACTGCTCGGTCGGGTGGTCCTCCATGTAGCCGGCCGCACCCAGCAGCTGGACGGCCAGCCCCGACGCCCGCACGGCCAACTCGGTGGCGTGGTACTTGGCCATGGACAGGTAGGGGACGTACTCCTTGCCGAACTTGCCGGCGTCGGCCAGCGCCGCGGCGCGGTAGGTGAGGAGCCGGGCGGCCTCGATGTCCACCGCGCACTTGGCGATCTCCCACTGGATGCCCTGGAAGTCGGCGATGGTCTTGCCGAAGGCCGCCCGCTGCTTGACGTAGTCGGTGGCGTACATGAGCGCCCCCTCGGCCAGCCCAATGCCGCGGGCCGCCACGATGGGGCGCATGGAGTTGAGCCCCAGCATGGCCAGGCGGAAGCCGCCGACCTCGCCGATGACATTCTCTGCGGGTACCCGCACACCGTCGAGCAGCAGCTCGCCGGTGTCGACCCCCCGCACCCCCATCTTGGCGTCGGTGCGGCCGACCGAGACCCCGTCCCAGCCACGCTCCACGATGAAGGCGGTGACCGAGTCGTGGGCCCGGCTGGACGGGTCGGCGGTCTTGGCGAACACGGTGTACCAGTCGGCCTCCCGCACCCCCGACATCCAGCACTTGGTACCGGTCAGCCGCCAGGCGCCATCCCCTTCGGGCACCGCCCGGGTGCGCATGCCCATCACATCGCTGCCGGCCTGGGGCTCGGAGAGCCCGAAGGCCGCCCGCTGGGTGCCTGCGGCGATCGGCGGGAGGTAGCGGCGCTGCTGCTCCTGGTTGCCGGCGATCAGCACCGGGCCGGTGGGCAGCCGGGTCAGCAAGAGCATGAGGGCGGCAGTGTTCGAGTACTTGGCCACCTCCTCGATTGCGATGGTCAGGCCCAGGATCCCCGCCCCCGAGCCCCCCAGGGACTCGGGAAGGCAGAGGCCGAGGAGCCCGGCCTCGGCGAAGGCGGTGAACAGGTCGTCGGGGTACTCCCCCGAGCGGTCGATCTCACGGGCCCGCGGCCGCACCTTGTCCCTGGCCAACCGGCGCACGGCGTGCTGGAGCTCGCTCAGCTCGTCGGAGAGTTCGAAGTCCACAGGCGCCACGCTACCTGACGGTCCATGCACCGCTCGGGGCCCGGGAAGCCCCATCGGTGCTGCGATCCGGGCATTTGGCCTGGCCAAGTGCTATGCAATTCGCACCTACGCGGACAACGGCGCGTCCTCACGACTGGAGAGCATCCATGCTGGCAGCGGTGACATTCAATGCGACAGTCTCGACCAGCAGCGGGCCCGGTGCCGGGTTCTGGGTGGCATACATCATCGTCGTCCTGGCGATCTACGTCTTCTCCTCTATCGGGCTCATGGGCGTCTTCCGAAGGCAGGGCAGAAACCACCGGGGGCGGCCTTCGTCCCGTTCTGGAACACCTGGCTCATCATCAAGCTGACCGGTCGTCCGGCCTGGTACATCTGGATCTTCGTCGGCGGTGCAGTCCTGAGCATCATCCCGTTGATCGACTTCATCACCGGGATCGTGACCATCGTCTTCGCCGTCTTCCTCTTCAACAGCTTCTCCAAGAGTTTCGGCAAGGGGCCGGGGTTCACGGTCGGCCTGCTCCTGCTCTTCCCGGTCTTCATCTGGATCCTGTACAAGGGGCCGGCCACCTACCTCGGCCCGTCCTACCCGGCGGTGGCCGGGGGTACCCGCCCGGCGGCTACCCCCAGCAGCCCGGCGGCTACCCCCAGCAGGGCTACCCCCAGCAGCCCGGCGGCTACCCCCAGCAGGGCTACCCCCAGCAGCCCGGCGGCTACCCCCAGCAGGGCTACCCCCAGCAGGCGCCGCAGCCCGGCGGCTACCCCCAGCAGGGCTACCCCCAGCAGCCCCAGCAGCCCCAGCAGCCCGGCGGCTACCCCCAGCAGGGCTACCCCCAGCAGCCCCAGCAGCCGCCGCCCGGGGGCTACCCGCCGCCGGCATCCGATCGACCCCAACCAGCCTCCGGCGGCACCGCCGCCGAGCCAGTAGCCGCACCGCCCCCGGCCCGGCGTGCCCCGATCGGGACCTTTCGGGGCACCCGACAGGAATTGCACAGGTGGCAGCGGTAATTTTGACGGGTGGGCGGCGCCCTTGCGCGGCCCCACCACCCCTCTTCCGACGTTGCCTGACTCCCCGCAAGACTCCGACACCTTCTCGCTGGGCCAGTCGTCCGTACCCGACCGGCGGACGCTGCAGGCGGCGCGCCGCCAGCAGCACAAGCAGCAGAAGAAGCGCCGCTGGCCCAAGCGGCTGCTCATCACCGCGGTGGTCATGGTGGTCCTGGTGGGCGTGGTGGCGGTGGGGACCTACGCCTACGGCCGCTACCGGTTCGACCAGATCAAGAAGGTCCACGCCCCCCACCTCGTCGCCGAGTCCCCGCCGGGCAAGCCGTTCAACATCCTGCTGGTGGGGTCCGACACCCGATCGTTCGTCAAGACAACACCGAAGCAGAAGATCGAGTTCGAGGGCACAGGCACAACAGTGGGGGCGCGCGCAGCGACGTCACCATTGTGGCCCGCTTCGTCCCGGCCACCAAGCAGGTGTGGATCATCTCCATCCCCCGAGACCTGTGGGTGACAATCCCCGGGCGGGGCATGACACGGATCAACTCGTCGTTCAATACAGGGCCCGACCTGCTCATCCAGACCATCGAGACCGACCTGCACATCCCGATCAACCACTACGTGTCGGTGACATTCCAGGGCTTCCAGGAGATGGTGAACGCGGTGGGCGGGGTGACCATGGATTTCCCCGACCCGGTGCGGGACCACTACTCGGGCCTGGACGTGACCCAGACGGGGTGTCAGATGGTGGACGGGGCCACCGCACTCGAACTGGTGCGGGCCCGGCACTTGTACTACGAGCAGACAGGCGAGTGGCTCTACGACGGGCTGAGCGACTTCAGCCGGATCCAGCGCCAGGACGCCTTTTTCCGGGCGCTACTGGAGAAGCTCGACGCCGTCAAGCTCGACCCGTTCACCATCAACAGCTTCGTGGGCGCCGCCGTCAAGTACCTCACCATCGACGACACCCTGGGTGAGGGGCAGCTGATCTCCATGGCCGAGACCTTCCACGGCCTGGCCAACGCCAACCTGCACACCGAGACGTTGCCCACCACCAGCTTCACCACCACAGGCGGGGCGGACGTCTTGAACCCGGCCCAGCCTTATGCCAAGGACATGATCGCCGCCTTCAACGCCATCGGGACGACAACATCGCAGACCACGGCCACCACGACGGCCGGCGGGAAGGCCCAGGCCACCACCACGACCACGGTGCCCACCCTGCCACCGTCCCAGGTGCAGGTCGAGGTGCAGAACGGGGTGGACTTCGCAAAGCCCATCGCCTCGGACACCTCGGCCGAGCTGCGAAAGGCCGGATTCACCATCAGCGGCATCGCCAATGCGCCGAGCGCCGGGGTCAAGAAGACCGAGATCGAGTACGCCGAGGGGAGCGAGGCGGCCGGCCGCACGGTGGCGGCGCACATCACCGGCACAACGGTGCTGGTGGCCGACCCCCAGCTCCACGGCAACCAGGTCGTCCTGGTCGTCGGCGACACCTTCACAGCGGTGATAGGGACCACAGCCACATCGAGCTCAGGCACAGCCAGCTCGGGCACAGGCAGCTCGGGCACCAATTCGGGCCCGACCACCACGACCACGGTGCCGCCCCCGCCGGGCAACGTCTACACCAACACCCAGCCGGAGCCCTGGAACCCGACGCCCTGCACCCTGTAGGGCCCCGGGGGCCCGACCCCGGCCCGCGGCGAATTGTTATCGTTGGCGGCCACGGCGAGGGGAGGCTGCCGAGATGCCGGATGTCCACGAGATCGGCCCCGGCCGTGCTGTGATGGCCCCGGCCACGGGGTGGTGCTGAGCGGTGGCCATGTACCCGTCGAGGATGCTGCGCCCGCTGGGCGTCGGCGAGCGCCTCGACGCCACCTTCAAGATCTACGGCCGCAACCTCCTGCCGATGGCCAAGGCCATGCTGATCATCGCCGTCCCCGTGGGGATCCTCGATGCCCTCGTCCGGGCCTCGACGTACCACACAGTCACGACCACCGCCTTCACAGGCAGCCGCACCGCCACGGTGGCCACGTCCAACGTCAGCACGGTGGCCGGAGCGGACCTGGTCGTCTTTGTCGTCGGCCTGGTGGCCACGGCGCTCGGATCGGCGGCGGTCTTCCGGATCATCGTCACCGCCTACCTGGGAGAGCCCGTGGGGTGGAAGGAGGCCCTCAAGTTCGGCTTCACCAAGATCCTCTCGGTACTCTGGATCTCGTTCCTGGTCCAGGTGGCCACCTGGGGCCCGCTGGTCGCCATCGGGCTGGCAGTGGTCCTGGCAGCAGCGGCCCACGCCACGGGCGTCGCCGTCCTGCTGGGCGTACTGCTGGGCATCGGCTGGGTCGTCTTCGCGGTGTGGTTCTACGTGAACACCGTGTTGGCCATCCCGTGCCTCATGCTCGAGGACGCCCGCGGCATCGCCGCCATCCGGCGCGCCTTCACCCTCGTCCGGGGGTACTGGTGGTCGGCCTTCGGCACGTTGCTCCTGGCCGAGCTCATCGTCATCGTGGCCAGCTTCGCCGTCGGCATCGCCTTCGCCATCGTGCTGGTGGCCTCCAGGGGCAGCCTGACCGGCACGTTGATCGCCAACTTCCTCCTCCAGACCATCGAATCGGTGTTCTTCCTGCCGTTCACCTCGGTCGTCCTCGTCGTGTTGATGATCGACTTCAAGGTGCGCAAGGAAGGCTTCGACATCCAGCTCCTTGCCGCCGGGCTGGGGGCCGCGCCCACGGCCAACGCCCTGTCGTTCCTCAAGCCCCAGGGCCCCCCTGGCTACTGGCCGCAACCCGGCTACGGGCCCCAGGGTTACGGCCCGCCAGGCTACGGGCCCCAGGGTTACGGCCAGCCCGGCTACGGGCCCCAGGGTTACGGCCCGCCCGGCTACGGGCAGCAGGGATACGGCCCACCGGGGTACCCGCCGCCGGGCTACGGACAACAGGGGTACGGGACCCAGAGTTACGGGCCCCAGGGATACGGCCAGCAGGGCTACCCGCCGCCCGCTTACGGGCAGCAGGGGTACCCGCCGTCCGGCTACGCCCAGCAGGGGTACGGGCCCCAGGGCTACGGCCAGCCACCTCCGGCCGAGCTGGCGCCCCTCCCCCCATTCGCCGCGCCGCAGGCTCCCCCGCCGCCTCCCCCATCGGCCCCCCCACCGGCCCCCCCATCGGCCCCCCCACCGGCCCCGCCGGCAACGTGGCCCGCGCCCGGGCCCCCGCCGGCGCCGCCGGCGGCCGGGTCGCCGCCCGACGCGGCCCCGCCACCGTCGGGACCATGACCACCGCGGCGCCGGCCACCACAGCGGCGGCGGCCCGGCACGCCGCCGAGAAGATCCTGTCGGGGCCTCCCTACGTCGCCAAGGACGACCTGCCGCGCCCCCTGGCCGGGCTCCTCCACGCCATCGGGCACGCACTGCTTTCGGTGGTCGACCCGGTCCTGCGGTGGATCGGGCGCCTGTTCCACCCGGTGGCCCACTCCTTCCACACCGCCTTCGGCAACTGGTGGCCGCTGCCGGTGGTGGCCCTGGTGCTGGTGGCCGGGGTCACCGGGGCACTGCTGGTGATGCGCCGGCGGATCCGCCGGGGACGGCCGTCCCGGCCTGGGCCCGCCGAGGGGGCGAGCGGCCCGAGGACCCCGACGAGCTCGACCGGGCGTCCGCGGCGGCCGAGGCGGCCGGGGAGTACGCCGTGGCCGTGCGGCTCCGCTTCCGGGCCGGCCTGGCCCGCCTCGAGCTCGCCGGGCTGATCAACGACCGGGCGGTGCGGACCAGCCGGGAGATCGCCGAGACAGTGCACTCGCCCCGCTTCGACGCCCTGGCCGCCAGCCACGAGGCCATCGTCTACGGGGACCGGCCGGCCACCACCGCCGACGCCGGGGAGGCCAGGGAGGGCTGGCCGGTGGTCCCCGAGGAGGCCCGGCGGGCGAGGGAAGAGGCGACGGCCGGGGCGGGGCCGGCGGGCCGGTGACCGTCGAGGGCACAGTCTCGCTGCCGGCGGCCGAGCGCTGGGCAGCGGTCCCCCGGCGCTGGCGGATCGTGCTGGTGGCCGTGGCCGCCGTCGTGGCGGTCGAGTTGGCGGTGTCGCTGACCGGGGGCATCGTCGGCTCGCCGACGCCGACGGTGGGGACAGCCTCGGCCTTCGACAACTCGGCCAGCGGCGCCAGCGCCCTGGCCACCCTCCTGGCCCAGCACGGCCACCGGGTCACCCGCACCGCCGTCCCCCCTCCCAGGCCGCCATCCCGGCCGGGCGCGACGGTGATCGTGCTCGGCCCCCAGCCCTGGACCGGGCGGGCCGCCGCGGCCGACCTGGCGGCCCTGCGCCGGCGTGGTGGGCAGGGCGGCCGGGTGGTGCTGGCCGGCCGGCCCCCTGCAGCGGGTGCCTACCGCGCCCTGCTCGGCGGGCCGACCCACCCACCTGGGTGGGCGGGGGGTACGGCCCGTCGACTGCCGTGGCCGGCTCCTCCCCGGTGGTGGCCGGGGTGACCACCATCGAGTCGGGGCCCGGGTCGTTCACCGCCACCGGGTCGGCGGTGGCCCTGGCCCGCCGGCGCTCGAGCGCCACCATGGTGGGCGAGCGCGGGCGGCCACCGGCCTGGTGCTGCTGGCCGATCCCGCACCCTTGGAGAACGGCTCGCAGGCCCGGGCCGACGACGCCCTGCTCGGGCTCAACCTGGCCGGGCCGGCGGGGCGCCCGGTGGTCTTCGACGAGTACGACCACGGGTACGGGCAGTCGGGCAGCGGGATAGCGGGCCTGCCCATCGAGTGGAAGGTCGGCCTGGCCCTGGCCCTGGCGGCGGTGCTGGTGTGGATCGTCTCGGCCTTCCGGCGCTTCGGGCCGCCCGAGGCCGACGACCGGCACCTGCCCCCTCCCCGGCGGGCCTACGTCGACGCCATGGGGTCGCTGCTGGTCTCGGTCGAGCCGACCGCCCGGGCCGAGGCGGCCCAACCGCTGCGTGACGAGGGGCGGCGGCGCCTGTGCCGGCGGCTGGGACTCGACTCCGAGGCGCCCGATGCCGCTATCCTGCACGCCGCCCACCTGGCGGGGGTCCCCGAGGCCGTGGTGACGGCGGTCATCACCCCCTCGGGCAACGGGAAGGAGCTGGTGGCGATGGGCCGGACGGTGGCCAGTCTCGAGGCACGGGGAGGAGGTGCCGGGCAGTGAGCGTGGGCCACCCCGGGGCGGCGCCGGGGTCCCCGGCCGCCGCGCTGCGGGCCGCCATCCACCGTGAGGTGGGGCGGGTGGTGGTCGGCCAGGGCCACCTGGTCGACGGGATCCTGACCGCCATGGGCGTGGGGGGGCACCTCCTCTTGGAAGGGCCCCCCGGGGTGGCCAAGTCGCTGCTGGCCACGGTCTTCGCCACGGCCTGCGGGCTCGACACCGACGGGTCCAGTTCACCCCCGACCTGCTCCCCTCGGACCTGACCGGCACCCTCAACCTGCGCGACGGCCAGCTGAGCTTCCGCCGGGGCCCCCTGTTCACCAACGTGCTGTTGGCCGACGAGATCAACCGGACCCCGCCCAAGACCCAGGCCGCCCTGCTCGAGGCCATGCAGGAGGGGCAGGTGAGCGTGGACGGGACCTCGCACCCCTGCCGCGCCCGTTCCTGGTGCTGGCCACCGAGAACCCCATCGAGTTCGAGGGCACCTACCCGCTCCCCGAGGCCCAGGTGGACCGCTTCTTGATGAAGCTCGAGGTCGGCTACCCCTCGCCGGCCGACGAGGAGGCGCTGCTGCGCCTGGCCCACTCCGGCGTCGAGCCGGCCGGGCTGGCCGAGGTGCGGCCGGTGGCCGACGCCGCCGCCTTCGCCGCCCTGCGGGCCACGGTCGACGCGGTGACCGTCTCCGACGCCGTGGTCGCCTACGTGGCCGCGGTGGTCCGCCGGACCCGCGAGCTGCCCAGCGTGTCGCTGGGCGCCAGCCCCCGCGCTGGGGTGCACCTGCTGGCGGCGGCCAAGGGCTGGGCCTGCCTGGCCGGGCGCGCCTTACGTGGTGCCCGACCACGTCGTGGCCCGGGTGCCGGCGGTGCTCGGGCACCGCCTGGTGCTGACGGCCGAGGCCGAACTGGACCGGTTCACCACCGACCAGGCGCTGCGGACGGTGCTGGCCAGTGTCCCCGTCCCCCGCTGAGCCCGACGGGCCCGGGCGCCGGCCGGGGATGGCCCGCCTGGCGCCGGCCGACCCGGTGGCCGGGCGGGGAGGCGGGGTGCGCCCCACCCGGCGGGCCGCCCTGGCCCTGGGGGCGCTCGCCGTGCTGGCGGTGGCCGTCCCGCTCCCCGTCGCCGTCCCCCTGCTGGCGGCGGTGGCCCTGGCCGGCGCGGTGGCCGCCGACATGTGGTGGGCCCGGCGCCGGGTCCCCGCTGGGCCCGCCCCGCACCCCGGTGCGGGCCCCGGGGGCGTCCGGTGCCCTTCGAAGTCACCGCCGAGGGCCCCGCCGTGCAGGTCGAGCGCATCCGCCAGCCGGTGCCCACGGCCCTGGTGGCCGAGCCCTCCGAGTGCCGCGGCGGGCGGCTGGCGGGCACGGTGGTGGGACGCCACCGGGGCGTCCACCCCCCTCCCG
The DNA here is from genome assembly GCA_963839605.1 of uncultured Acidimicrobiales bacterium. Taxonomy (GTDB): domain Bacteria; phylum Actinomycetota; class Acidimicrobiia; order Acidimicrobiales; family UBA8190; genus JBEKVE01. The sequence goes on from CAWIWK010000027.1 coordinate 25,682, forward strand.
GCCGCCGTGGTGCGGGTGTCGGGGCCGCTCGGGCTCGGGACCTGCGACCACCGGGGAGCCGCTCCCGAGGCGGTGACCGTCTTCCCCGACCTGCCGCGGGCCCGCCGCCTGGCCGACGCCCGGCGGCGCGGCCGGTCGGCCGAGTCGGGGCGGATCCGCGCCCGGCTCGGCCTGGGCACCGAGTTCGAGAGCATCCGGGACTACTCGCCCGACGACGACATCCGCCAGGTCAACTGGCTGGCCACGGCCCCGTCGGCGGCCGCTGACGAACCAGTACCGGGTCGACGACAACCGGGACCTGCTGTGCCTGGTCGACGCCGGCCGCCTGATGCGCTCGCCCATCGGCGCCGGCACCCGCCTCGACGTGGCGCTCGACGCGGTGGCGGTGGTGGCGGTGGCCGCCGACGACGCCGGGGACCGGGTCGGCGCCATCGCCTTCGCCGGCGACATCCTGCGGGCGCTGTCCCCCGGCGACGCGGCGCCGAGGCGGTGGTGCGCGTCCTGTTCGACCTGGCCCCGGTGGAGGTGGAGAGCGACTTCGAGCGGGCCTTCCAGGTGGCGGCCGGCCGCAAGCGCTCCCTGGTGATCATCTTCACCGACCTGGTCGACCCGGCGGCGGCCCGCACCCTCATCGCCGCGGTGCCGGTCCTCGTCCGCCGGCACGCGGTGATCGTGGCCGGATCGACCGACCCCGACCTCGAAGCCGCACTGACCACCGACCCCCTCAAGAGGTCGACGTCATGCGGGCCGCCGCCGCCGCCGACCTGCTGGCGGCGCGGCGCGGGGCGGCGGCTGAGCTGCGGCCCACGGCGCCCAGGTGGTCGAGATCGACCGCATCGAACGGGTGCGTCCCCGGCGAGGTGAACAGGCGCCTCACCTCGACCCCGTCCGCCGCCACCGTCTCACCCTGGCCGGCAGGCTGATCGGCGACCGCCGTCGCCGCCCAGACGGGGGGCTGATCGGCGACCGCCGCAACCGCCGGGATGGGAAGCGGATCGGCGAACGCCGCGACCACCGGAACGGGAAGCGGATCGCTGCCCGCCGCGACCACCGGGATGGGGGGCTGCTCCACGGCCGCGTGAGGCTCTGTGATGGCGGGCTGATCGGCTGCCGTCGCCGCCGAGATGACGGTCTGATCAGAGACGGCTGTCGCCTCGGGGATGGTGGTCTGCGGGGTGTCGTTCATGTGCGTTTCTCCTGGGCTGTACCCGCGTCGCGGACCGCCATTCGAGCTGTGATCGGGGCTCGAGCATCCTCGCGCTCGGACCGGACGGAACGGGAGCACGATCACGGGTGCCCGGTACCTTCAATTTTAGACGGCCGCGGGCCCCCTCACGGGCGCGATCAGCGACCTATTCGCACCCAATCTGCGAGTTCCGCCAGCGCCTCCGAGGTGCGGTAGCCGGCCTCCGCCATCGCGTGACCGAGCGAGGACGCCCAACGAGGTTCGAGACCACGCATGCGCGCGATCGCCCAGGCGAGGCAGCCCAGCGCGAGCAGCCCGGCGAACACCGCAATCACGATCGCTACCGTGGAGAGACCGGTCGTCCGCTCGGCCATCACGAGCGCCATCCGCAAGGTCATGCTCGCAGCTCCGCGCCGGTCGCCGCGAGCACGTCCTCGATCGAGGAGAGCGCCTCCGCGAGCACCCGCTCGGGTGAGCAGGCCGCGTCGATCGCCCGGATCCGGTCGGGTTCGGCCCGCGCGAGCTCGTCATACGCCTCGGAGATCGCCGCGAAGAAGCCCTCGCCCTCGAGCTCCAGGCGATCGGGCAGGGCGGCGCGCTCGTGCTGGCGCGCGTGCGCCTGCGAGGGGGAGATGCGCAGGAGCAGCGTGCGGTCCGCCTGAAGGCCGCCGGTTGCGAAGAGATTGATCGCGCGCACCTCCTCGACGCCGAGCCCGCGCGCGACCCCCTGGTAGGCGAGCGAGGAGTCGACGAAACGGTCGAGCAGCACGATCGCCCCCTCATCCAGCAGCGGCAGCACGCGCTCGTCGACGAGCTGGGCACGGGCGGCGGCGTAGAGAAGCGCCTCCGCGCGGGCGGAGATGGAGAGCGAGGCGTCCTTGACGAGCGAGCGAATCCGCTCTGAGACCTCCACGCCGCCGGGCTCGCGCAGGAGCTCCACGGGGAGGCCTCGCGCGGCGAGCTCCCCGGCGAGAGCGCGCGCGAGCGTCGACTTGCCCGCCCCGTCGATCCCCTCGATCGTAATCAGACTGCCCCGAGCCACCCCCGGACGGTACCGCTCTACGATGGCCTCATGCCACGGCTCGAGGAAACGTCGCTCGCGAATGAGGAGCGCGCGCTCGTCGAGCGGTACGCCGAGGAGCTCGGCGCGCGCCTGGGCGAGGGGCTCCACGCGGTCTGGCTGTTCGGCTCGCGGGCACGTGGCGAGGAGCGCTCGGAGGACTCGGACGTGGACATGCTCGTGATCGTCGACGACGCCTCGTGGGACCGCCGGATGTCCATCCGCGGAATCCTCGAGGAGGTCGCCCGTGAGCTCCATCTGGAGGCCCTGCCGTTCTCATTCTCCGTCCACGTCCACGACCCGGCGTGGCTTGAGGGACGGCGCGAGATCGGGTCCTTCTTCGTCGCGGAGCTCGATCGCGACAAGGTCGTCCTGAGCGGCTCCGCGTGAGCCCGCGCTCGCGCTCCTCAGGCGCCCGCCGCGAGTTCCTCGAGGCGGCCCCGCGGCGCCTTGCAGCGGCGGAAGTCGTCGCCGGGGAGGATCCCTCGACCGCGCTGAGCGCCGCCTACTACGCGATGCTCTACGCCGCGCGTGGCGCGCTCAGCGAGCGCGACACATCCGCGAGGACGCACGGCGGAACGTGGTACGAGTTTCGCCGCGCATTCGTCGAGGACGGCAGCATCGACGCCGAGCTGACGTCCGCCGTGCAGCGGATCCAGCCGGAGCGCGAGCAGGCGGACTACGAGGCGTGGTCGGCGCCCGCCGAGGAGGCACAGCGTGCGATCGAGATCGCGCGCCGATTCCTCACCGCCATAGAAGCAGTTATTGATTGAACCGTCCTCACCGCGTCCTTCCGGAATCCCGGCGTGGGGCGGCGGGCCGGCCGAGCCCCGTCTGAAGCCGGGCGAGATCCATGTATGGCGGGTGGACCTGGCGGCGGTCGACGAGCGGGTGGCGGGCCTGCTCTGCGAACAGGAGCAGGCCCGCGCCGAGCGGATACTCGACGACCGCGCGCGCCCGCTGTGGATGCGCTCGCGCGGCGTACTGAGAGCGCTGCTCGGACGCTACCTGCAGCGGGACCCGGGAACCCTGCGCTTCAGCCTCGGCGCGCACGGCAAGCCGGCGCTCCTCGGCGGCGGACCCGCCTTCAACCTGTCCCACTCCGGCACGCTCGCCGTATACGCCATCAGCGCGAGCGGCGAGGTGGGCGTCGACGTCCAGCTCGCCCGCCGCCGGATCGATGAGGCGGCGATCGCCCGGCGCTTTCTCGCCGCCGCCGACGCGCAGCGGCTCGCCCAGCTCCCGGCACCCGAGCGCCGAAGCCGAGTTCCTGCGCGCGTGGGTCAGGCACGAGGCCACGCTGAAGTGCCGAGGCACAGGGTTCGGCGGCGACGGAGGGGCCGGCGAGGAAGGCGCGGCAGGCGCGGGGGGCGCCGGCGCGGCAGGCGCGGGGGGCGCCGGCGCGGAAGGCGTGGGGGGCGCCGGCGCGGCAGGCGTGGGGAGCGCCGGCGCGGCAGGCGCGGCGGGCGCCGGCGCGGAGGGCGCGGCGGTCGAGACAGGCGCGGCGGACCCAGCCGACGCGGAACGCATGAAACGCGCGCTTTGGCTGGCGGACGTCGACGTCGGGCGCGGGGCGGCGGCGGCCGTCGCCTCCGAGGAGGATCCACGCGATCTGCGCTGCTGGGCGTGGTGAGCAGGCGCCGCCTGACCCTGTGAGAGGTCGCCGACTACCATCGGCCGATGCTTGGGCGTAGACGCGTGAAGCTCACCGACCGGCCCCCACCCGCCGCCGATTTGCCCGAGCCGCAGCACGCAACGCAGCGACCCGCGGAGGAGAGCGCTCAGAGCCCGCGGCAGGAGCTCGAGCGGATGGCAGGCATGTCCGGCGCCACCGTCGAGGAACGGCTCGAGGGGTCGCTTCAGCGCTACTGGCTCGACCGTGTCGCCCAGCACACGCACGACAGCTACGCCGGCATCCCCCTCTCCAAGTTCCCTGAGGACCTGCGCGTCTATGAACACCTGCTCTGGGCCGACCAGCCCAACGTCGTCATCGAGCTCGGCTCCCAGTACGGCGCCAGCGCGCTCTGGTTCCGCGACCGGTTGCGCACGCTTGCCGGCTATGGCCTGATCTCCGACTACCGCGTCATCGCCGTCGATGTCCAGACCGACGCCGCACGCGCATGCCTTGAGCGGGCCGACCGCCATTGGGAGGAGAGCATCTCGCTACTCACCGGCGACGTCTGCGACGCGGACCTCCCCCGCCGTGTCCGCGAGCTCCTACCCGCAGATGCGCGCTGCTTCGTCGTCGAGGACTCCGCTGCATGTCTACGACACGACTTCGCCGCCCTCGACGGCTTCGCACCCTTTGTCTCGCCCGGCGGGTTCTTGGTCGTCGAGGACGGCTGCGTCGACGTCGAGCCGATGCGCCTCGACGACGCCTGGCCTCGTGGCGTGCTGCCCGCCGTCGCCGACTGGCTCGCCCGTCCCGCCGGTCGCGAGTTCAGTGTCCGTCGCGACCTCGAGCTGTACGGCGTGACCTGTCATCCCGGCGGCCTGCTCCAGCGCGCCCTCCCGATCGATACGCCCTGACCAGCCTCCGAGGAGGATGCCGCTCTTCAGCGCTTGAGCAGGACGGGCGTCCCGGCCGCTTTGAGATCCGGGTACGGGCCTCCGTACCCGAACGCGACGTCATCCAGATTTCGCGGGTTGACGAACTGCAGCGTGATGACCGTCGCGGGACTGAAGTGAGTGCCCGGGGGGCCGCCCTTGCAAATGTTGCAGTTGAAATGGCCGCGCATGGCGACCACGTAGACGGGCGCACTTGGAGCCACGACCTTCAGTTCGCAATCGCCGCAGAGGATGCGTTCCGCCTCGTAATGGGTCGTGCGGACGGCCCGAACGTCATGAGGGCGACCGTCACCGTGGTCTTCCGCAATCCTCGTCGCCGCCTTGAGCAGCGCCGCACCGGAGCCGGCCGGGATGCCCGGCGAGTGGGAGCGGGCGCCCGAGGCCCCCACCGGTCCCGCAGCCACCAGCGCGGCTGCCGCGAACAGCAGCGCCAGCGCCGCCGCCGCCCGTCGCAACGTCTTCACCCTTGCCCTCGCCACAGACTCATGTTGCCACGACTCCTCATGCATCGGTGAGGTGACCCCGTGCGACAGCTCATCGAGGTCCCCGGGCGCGCTTCGCGTCGGTCGAGGCCTCCGAGCGAGTGGACGTCGCCCCCCGACTCGCGGCGATCGGCCTTAGTGCGTGCCGGCCGCGGCCCGCGTGGCGGTGGGTGATCGTCAGGCGGACCACCGTCACGTTCTGCTGATTGTCATACGCGAGGATCGTCAGCGTGTGCCTACCGAAGCTCAGGTGCTTTGCGTGCTGCCACATCAAGGTGCCCGAGGAGGACAGCGGCAGCCAGTGCGACTCGTAGTTGCGGATCAGTTTCCCGTCGATCTCGAGCTTTATCCGGTAGACGCCTTTCGCATCCGTCGCCACCACATGGATCGGCAGCGCACCCGAGTAGCTCACATGGTTCGACGGCGACAGCACCCGAAGCCTCGGCCCCGACAGCGTCCCGCACGGTTCGCTCAGCTGGTCGCCTTTTCGCGCATAGTCCTGCATCGCCGCGAAGGCCGGCTTGCGGGAGCCGTCGCCCCGCACCAGACCGCTGAGGACCCTCCCTTCATCCTGAAGGTCGAACCACAGGGCAACCTTCACATACGAATCCTGCGCGAGGCAGTGGTACGCCTGGCTCAGGTACCTCGCCTGCGTCGCATCCGAGACTCCCTGCGGCTTCTGACCCGCCCACGCGCCTTCCGCGCACGTCGCGCTCGTCGTCCGCCAGCTCAGCTCCGTCATCCAGATCGGCTTGTCGTCGCCATTCGCCAGCATCACCGAGTGCACCTCCCTGTATGCCAGGAACGAGTCCGGGATCATGCGGCCGTCCGGCCCACGCAGGAATTCATACGGGGAGAGCACGTTGCACGCCGTGTCCGTGTGCACGCCCACCGCGTCGAAGTAGCCCTTGCCGCCCGCCGCGTAAACGCCTTCCACGAACGGGTAGTCGTTGCCCGTAAGACCTCCCAGCACCACCGTCGCCTTCGGTTCCGCCGACTTGATCGCCGGGTACGCCGCCTTCAACAGCTGCGTGTACGCCGCCGCGTTCGGCCCACCCGTCCACCAGATCCCCGCGTCCTCCTCATTCCACAGCTCATACGCCGCCACCCGCGAGCCCCACTGGTTCGCCAGGAAGGCGACGAACGCCGCGTAGTCGTTCGGATTCGCCGGGGCGTGTTCGTCTGAGCTGCCCGTCTCCCAGCTCGGGCTGTCCACCACATCGACGATCACTTTCGTCCCAGGCGGGAGCGCTTTGAAGGCCTGGTCGTAGTAGGACAGCCAGCCCTGTGAATAGACGCCGCGCTGCGGCTCCAGGTCCGGCCACGTGGCGAACAGGCGCACCCAATGCGTGCCCAGGGCCGACTCCGTCGCCGTCTGCGTCTGCGGGTTCGTCAGCACCACGCCCGCTTCCGCCGCGTGTGCTTGCAGCCGGTGGCGCCCGTCGCGGTGGCCGTCAGAGCGCCCGCCAGGCATGCTCCCGCGAGCAGACGGCGCAAGGTGGTGGGTGCGTCGCCGAGCGACCTGGCGTGGGGCAGGTTCTGACATCCTGCCCCCTCCATCGACCCGCCCCGCCCCTCCTTGACCGAACCGCCCCGAGGTTGCACGTATGGTGGCCGGCGCCGCCCGCCACGGGCGCTCAACCCTGCCGTTTGAGTGTCACGCGCCCGACCAGGCGCAGCGCCGCGCCGATCGCGCGAGCCATCCAAGAGTCCTCGCCGATCGCCCCGTACAGAGCGCCGCGCGCGCGCTGAAACGCCTGCCAGCTGACCGACGACTCCACCCTCGAGCGGAATTCCCGCTCCTGCACCAGTTCCGCTTCCAGGTCGCCCCTTCGCAGCTCCAGCTCCACCCGTCGCGCCTCCAGCGAGAAGATCTCCTCACGCCTCAGCTCGAGGTGGTGGTGAGCGTGCGAGATCAGCTCGTCGCGCTCCGCCACCGCCGCCGCGCCCGCGCGCTCCGCCTGGCGAACCACCTCAAGGCCCGCATCCGCGAGCGTCGAGCTCGCTCCCAGCGGGGGGAGCGGGGCGTTCGACGCAACGGCGATACAGAAGAGCGGCTGCGGCGGGGGGCCCAAGGTCCATTCGCCGTCGGCCCGCGCGAGGAAGAAGTCCTCTTCCCGTTCTGCTCGCCAAGCTCTCCCACATCCTCGCCCTCTGAATGACCGCGGAGATGCGACCCCGTGATCGCCCCGCTGCCCCCACATCGCCAGATCGGCGAACCGGCCTTGCAGGAGAGCCGAGAACTCATCCACCGTCAGCTCACGCTCGTGGAATGGATTCTCCTGTCCCGTCGCCTCGCTGTAGTACCGACTGTCAGGGGTCGACACCATCACGATCCCCTGCTCGCCGAAGAACACGCCCGATCTCCGACACCACGCGCTCCTGGTCGCGCAGGTGCTCGATCGTCTCGAATGCGACCACCGCCCCGAGCGATCCCGAGGCGATCCCCGACACACCGTTTCGCGCTGGCGCGCTCGAAGCGCAGGTTCGAGCGCGCGTAGTTCGCGCGACTGTGGCGCACCGCGTCATCGTCGATGTCAACGCCAAGCACCTCCGCCGCCGTCTCCGCGAGGATCGCCGCGCCGAACCCCTCGCCACTGCCGAGGTCGAGTACCCGCCGTCCGCCGACCAGCTGCGCCGCCCACGCGTACCGGCGGTAGTGCTCGTAGGCCATCGACGCGTCCGCCGTCCACGGCACACAGCGCTCGCCCGTCCACTCGATCAGACGTGGGGCGCCCGGGATTCTCGCCGCGCTCATGTCGCGCTCATCTCTCAAGCCTCCGATGGGTCCTCGCAGGAATCGCAGTAAAGGGGTTTCCTCACGCTGGGCGAAGCGTATTTCACGCGCGCCCGTCAGCCGTCGATCGCACCGATGCTGCGGTGCTAGCGTTTCCGGCCATTGACGACCACCATCCCCCGACCAGCAGAGACCCAGCCCGGGTCAACCCAGGGCAGATACAGCCGTTCGATCGAGTCGGTCAGCAAGACCTTTCGGCTGCCCCGTCAGCAGTACTCGACGCTCAAGGAGCGAGCTCTGCACCCGTTCCGCAGCACCGAATACGACGAGTTGCGCGCGGTCCGCGACATCTCCGTCGACGATCGCCGAGGGTGAGTTCTTCGGGATCGTCGGACGCAACGGCAGCGGCAAGAGCACGCTGCTGAAGTGCGTCGCCGGGCATCTACGGCGTCGACAGCCGGCCGGATCGTGATCGCGGGCCGGCTGTCGCCGTTCATCGAGCTCGGCGTCGGCTTCAACCCCGATCTGACCGCGCGCGACAACGTCGATCATCAACGCGATCATGCTGGGCATCTCGCGCAGGCAGGCTCGGGAGCGTTTCGACCATGTCCTCGCGTTCGCCGAGCTCGAGGAGTTCGTCGACCTGAAGCTCAAGAACTACTCCTCGGGGATGCTCGTGCGCCTCGCGTTCGCGACCGCGATCGAGGTCGACGCGGACATCTTCCTGATAGACGAGGTGCTCGCGGTCGGCGATGCGGCCTTCCAGCAGAAGTGCTTCGAGGAGTTCTTCCGCGCTCAAGCGGGAGGGCAAGACGATCGTGTTCGTCTCGCACGACATGTTCTCGGTCGAGCGCTTCTGCGACCGCGCGATGCTGATGGAGCGCGGTAGATGATCGAGATCGGCGCGCCCCCGAGATCGCGCGCTCCTACCACAAGCTCAACTTCGGCCAGCTGCCCCACGAAGCGCCCGAGGACGCCTCACCGGCGGCGGCCAACGCGATCCTCGACGCGTGGTTCGAGGACTCCGTCGGCGAGCGCATCTCGAGCGCCGCCCGCGAGGAGGCGCTCAGCATGTGCTTCCAGGTGGAGCTTCCCGAAGACCTCCGCGACCCCGTCTTCGCTGCGACTCTGCGCAACGAGCTCGGTCACACGATCGTGGTCGCGCGCAGCGACCAGCACGGCGCGCTCAGCGGAAGCTTCAAGGCGCACGAGGTGGTGACAGTGCGCTTCGAGATGCCCAACTGGCTGAGCGCGAGCCGCTACACCCTGACCCCGTCGCTGGCCAGGGAGGGGACGGGCGCGGATGCCCTCGCACTCGCCGAAGACATGGCCACGGTGATGATCCACGGGGCTGCGAGCGGCGGCATCCTCGAGCTGCCCACGAAGGTGCGGATCGAACGCCCATGAGCTTCGCCCCGGACTGCTCGCGCCCCAGCCGGCACACGCCACATCGCGCAGGTGCACGGGCCATCGGCGCTAGGCGGCGACCTGCGACGCTTCTGGGCGCTCACCTTCACACTCGCTCGCACCGAGTTCAAGCTTCGCTTCTTCGGGTCGGCGCTCGGCTACCTCTGGACGCTGGTGCGTCCCTTGCTGTTCTTCGGTGTGCTGTGGCTGTTCTTCACCAAGGTGGCTCACGTGAACCGGACGAAGAGCCCGAGCGAAGCGTTCTATGGAGCGCAGCTGCTCGGGTCGATCGTGCTGTTCACGTTCTTCTCCGAAACGACGAGCGGCGCCGTCAAATGCGTCGTCGACCGGGAGAACATGGTGCGCAAGATCCACTTCCCGCGGATGGTCATCCCGCTGTCGGTCGTGCTCCTCGGGCTGTTCAACCTCTCGCTCAACCTGATCGTGGTCGCGATCTTCGCGCTCGCAGCGGGAGTCCACCCGATGCTCAGCTGGCTCGAGCTTCCACTCATCATCGCGGGGCTGGTCGTGTTCGTCGCGGGAATGTCGATGTTCCTCTCCGCCCTGTTCGTGCGCTTCCGCGACATCCTCCCGATCTGGGAAGTCACGACCCAGATCCTGCTGTACGCATCGCCGGTGATCATCTCGGTGATCACCGTGAAAGAGAAGCTCAGTCACACACTGCTGCGCATCTACATGCTCAACCCGCTCGCGACGTTCTTCAGCAGTTCCGCCATGCCTTCATCACTCACGCGACTCCCAGCGCCGGAGCGGTGCTCGGCGGCTGGGCGGTCGCTCGGTGGCCTGTTCGGGTCGTCGCTCGATGTTCGTCTTGGGATTCCTAGTGTTCAACCGCGGCCGCCGAGGCAGTCGCCGAGAACCTATGAGCAGCGCGATCGACGATCAGCGAACGACGGAAGCGCTGCGCGAGGAGCTCGCGCACCTGCGGGCCCGCGTGCGCGAGCTCGAAGAGGAGATCCTCGACGTGCAGGCGCACGCCAACGACGCGGTGGCCGAGTGGCAGGAGCGGGCGTACTGGCTGGACCGCTGGCACTCGACCTGAACGCGCTGATGACGCCGCGGCGGGGCGGCCGGGTTCGCGCGCTACTGCGTGCGCTGCGGCGCCGGTGCGGCTCGTAAGGAAGCGATCCGCGCGATCCGCACGTGAGCGGCGCGCGAGCCGCAACTTGACCACGAACACCGGGCCGCATCGTGTCTCCGGTCGTGATCCCCGTCAAGGACGGCGAGCGCTACCTGGAGGAGCTGCTCGGGGCGCTCGAGCGCGAGGGCCCTGAGGAGGTCATCGTGATCGACTCCGGTTCGAGTGACCGCTCGCTTGAGATCGCCGGGGCCGCCGGAGCCGTGGTGCTGGAGGTCGAGCCGTAGGCGTTCGGGCACGGCCGCACGCGCAACCTCGGCGCAGAACGCTCATCCGGCGAGCTGATCGGCTTTCTGACCCAGGACGCCACCCCCTGCGCGGGCTGGCTCGACGCCTACCGCGAGGCGTTCGCGCTCGAGGAGCAGTGGGCGCAGCGTACGGCCCGCATCTGGCGCGCCCGGACACCAGCCCGATGATCGCGCGCGAGCTCGAGGAGTTCTTCGCGACCTTCACCCCGGACGGGACGCCGCAGATCCAGCGACGCGGCGACGCGAGCTTCCTCGCCAACGTCAACGCGTGCTACGCCGCGCCTGCTGGGCGGAGCTCCGCTTCCGCGACTCGCCTACTCCGAGGACCAGGCGTTCGGCGCCGACCTGCTCGAATGCAGGCTGGACCAAGGTCTACCACCCGGCAGCAGCGGTCCTGCATGCGCACGACTTCGGCCCGATGGGGTTCATGCAGCGCTACTTCGACGAGTACCGCGGCCTTCGCTCATCGATCGGCCACGTCGAGACGATCGGCGTGCGCTCGACCGTGCGCGACGTGCGGGCGCTCGTGGGACACGACATCAGGTGGATGCGCGAGCGCGACTACCCGAGCGCGCGAGCGCATGCGCTGGGCCGCCCGTCGGCCACTCACCACGCCGGCCGCAAGCTCTTCTCTGCGCTCGGGTCGCGGGCCGAGACCCTGCCGCCCGGGCTTCGCAGGCGACTCTCCTTCGAGGGCAGCGACTACGCCCCCTCCTCGAACGGGCACGCGCACGACGCCCCGGCGGAGGTCCACCGCCTCCCGCTCTCTCCACAGCCCGCGCGCATTCCCGCTCACGAGTATGCGCCGATCGCTCGGGTGCTCGCCGACGGCCCGGCCCCGCTGTCGGATACGATTTCCGGCATGGCCGATCGGGAGCGGCTGCATCTCGCCTTCGTGATTCCTCCTTCAGCGAGGGCAGCGGTGGTCACAACATCATCTTCCAGCTGATCGCACGCCTCGAGCGAGCCGGCCACACCTGCTCGATCTGGGTCGACGATCCGCTCAGTCGCCGCGCCGCCACGAGTGGCCCGCGTTCGTGCGCGCCGGCGTGCGCGAGCACTTCGCCGACGTGCGAGCGCCGGTGTACAAGGACCTACAGCACTGGTATGGCGCCGATGTCGTCGTCGCGACCGGCTGGCAGACGGTCTACCCGGCGCTCGGCCTGCGAGAACGTGCGCGCGCGGGCGTACCTGGTCAACGACCACGAGCCCGACTTCTACCCAACCTCGGTGGAGGCGGCATGGGCGGCGCGAGACCTACCGTCTCGGCCTCTACGGCATCTGCGGCAGCCCCTGGCTGCGAGGCTCTACGTCGAGCGCTACGGCGGGGACGCCGAGGTGTTCGACTACGGCGTGGACCATGACGTATACAGGCCGCTGTCGAGCGCATCGCCGGACCGTCGTCTACTACTCGCCGCTCCACCACCCCGCGACGAGCCGTCGCGCTCGGCGTGATGGCGCTGCACGAGCTCTACAAGCGACACCGGACGTCCGGATCGTGATGTTCGGCGAGCGCTACCCGATGACACGCCCTTCCCCTACGACCACATGGGCGTCGCGAGCCCGCAACAGCTTGCTCTGCTGTTCTCGCAGGCCACCGTCGGCCTCTCCCTGTCGATGACGAACTACTCGCTGATCCCGCAGGAGATGCTCGCGTGCGGGATGCCCTGCGTGGACCTGCAGGGCGCGAGCGCCGAATCGGTGTTCGGGCGGACGGGCCGGTCGAGCTCAGCCCGTTCGACCCAGCGCTCGCCGACCACATCGCGCGGCTGCTGAGGACGGCGCTGTGGCGCGGCGCTCACAGGCCGGGGTCGAGTTCGTCACGGGGCGGACCTGGGACCACGCGGCCGAACAGGTGGAACACGCGCTGCGGTCGGCATTGCGCGAGCGTGAAACGGCCGCGCGCGAGAGTCTCTGACCGGCGGGCGCATCCGAGCGCCTCCCAACGATCAGTGCCCGCGATGTGGCGAGATCGTGATCGGACAGTGGTAGTCCGGATGCGCTGTTTCCGGGTCTCCGAGCACGACATACAGTCCGCTCCCGTCCGGGAAAAGGCCGCATGGCCGTGGCGCCCCAGCATTGACCGGCCGGCGGGAGAGGTAAGCGTCCGAGAGGGTGAGTTCGCTCGGTTTCAGCGACGCCGGCACCTCGATCTGGGCGATCTCGGCCAAGCGTTCCAATCCGCCCGGCTGGAAGAACAGCCTGTTCGCCGAAGCCCGGTCGTACTCGAGTCTCTGCACCCCGTGCCGGTGAAGCGCGAGCAGCACGTTCAGCAGCAGCGTGCGCGATGGTCCTTCGATTTCCGGATGCTCCTGTTCGAGCACTGAAAAGGGCAACGGCCCGGTGCGTTTGTAGAACAGCGGCGTGCGACCTGGACAGACGAACGTGTAGAGGGCAAACGGCTCGATCGGATTACCGAGCACGACGTACACGCCCGAACCGTCGTTCAACCGCTGGCATGGCGGAGGATCGCCCGGCAGAGGGACATGGCGAAGCACGAAGGCATCGTGCGGGCCGAGGGCTGCCGGGTCGTACACATATCGCGGCTGCAAGCCGGCCTCGGTGGCCAGCACCTCAAGGCCGGAGGTATTGAAATTGATCTCTTCCGAGGAGGATGCATCGAAAGTCACCGTTCTGACGCCAACCCGCTTCAGGCCGCGCAGCAGAGCGAGGATGTCACCGTCGCGTTCAGGGCCGCCTCGCAGCCACCCTTCTGGCCGGTAGAGCGTGATGTGACGCTCCTCCAGCGGGACGTTGAGCGCAACGTGCTCGCCCATCAGGTAGCTGTTTGACGGCGCCCCCGGCAACGCGATCCTGATCGCGCTGCCGATCCCCACGGATACGCCGACAAAGTTGATGAGTACGACCGCAATGAAAACGGCCATCAGGGGCTTGCGCGCGCGCCCAGAGGTGGCGATCCAGCCGGTGCCCAGCACGGCGATATACACGAGCGCCGGCAGCGTGTAGCGCGGATCCTTGTGCGTGATCAGGGTCATCCCCAGCCAGGAGATGAACAGACCGCCGAGCAGCTCCGGCATCAGATTCTCCGGCGACCAGCGCCGGAGGCTTCCGCGAATCGCAAGCACAGCGCCGATCAGCAACGCAAGCGACAACGGCGCGAGCAGCTGAATGTTCAACGCATCCCAGAAGTACCAGCTGAAGCTCTTGTGTGACCACCGCGGCGGATAGATCCCACCGGCTTCATTGGCAGAGGCGGCGCTGGTTTCACCGTCGTGCACCGACACCAATTCGCTCAACTGGTGACGGTGGTAGAGGTACCACGGACCCGCGATCAGCGCGAGCGCCAGCGCGTACGCGAGCACGCCCTTCCAGTTGCGCCAACCGCCGCGCATGATCACCACCGCGAGCAGACCCGCGAGGAACACCAGCGATGTCTGCTCGGTGAGCATCGCAAGACCCGACAGCACACCCGCAAGCAGCGCGATCCACGGTCGTTCGAACCGCCTGGATGCGAGGATCGCCCACACGCTGACGGCGACCATTGCCGCCTGCCCGGGATCGAGCAGGAACTCGTGCATCTCCGAGACGATCATCGGGGTACCCAGTGCGAACAGGCCGGCGAGCAGCCCGGCGGTCCGGGAGCCGTAGACGAGGCGGCCGACGCCAAAGCAGCTCACGGCCAGAAGCGGCACAAACACCACATTCGATGCGAGGATCACCGACGCCGGACTGAATCCTCCGACCAGCACGCCCAGCGCACCCACCAGATGTCCAAACGGCGGGTACATGTTGAATTCCGTGAAAGGCGCCGTGAGGTGGCCCGCGACGATCTCGTTGCGGATCGTGAACGAGTCGAGCGTGTGCAGGCCGTTATCCCAATCCTGCACGGTGTTGTCCTGCGTGAGCCACCAGATCGTGACCCCGATGAAGGCGATCACGCTGCCCAGCAGCAGCCTGCCCTCACGCGATACGTCATGCAGACGGCGTGAGAGGGCCCCTGGCACGACCCGGCACAATAGCGCCGGCTCAGCCGTAATAGCGCGAGATCGTCAACGTCTCCGCGAACAGGCCATGCGCCATCGCCAGCACCACCAACGCCCCTCCCAGCACCGGAGCCCAGCGACGTCCGAGACCCCGCGCCGCGAGCACGATAAAGAGTGCGTAGAAGCTCGAGTAGCGGGAACAGATAGCGCGCCTGCTCGAACTGGTCGCCGGTATTCAGCCGGTAGCGAAGGCCGGCGTAGCCGATCGCCCCCAGGAGGCCGAGCGCCATCACGCCGAAGCACACAAAGATCGGCAGCATGCGCGCGATGCCCGCGCGTACACGCACAAGCGTGAGGGCCGCGAGTGCGGCCAGCACGTAGAAGAGGTCGCGCGCGTCACTGTAGACCCACGCGGGGAAGGAGTAGTCGAGCCAGCCGAAGTGCCCGATCGATCCGTTGAACCAGATTTCCCAGACGGGGTCCTTGCTGAAGAACGTGTGGTTCATGAACGACAGGCGCGGCAGATACAGCTCCCATATGTAGTCGAGCGACTCCTTGAGGGTGACCACATTCCCGCTCGCCAGCGTGCTGTTGGTCGCTCCCGCCACGCCTCCGGCCGTCGGGCTGCCGCGATGCCAGACCGTGATGTTCAGAAGCGCATAGAGCAGCACCGGCGCGGCGGCAACGCTCGCGGAGACGGCCAGCAGACGCAGCGCACGCGCTCTTCCCTCGGGCAGGGCGCGCCAGGCGAGCAGCAGCAGAGCCAGAGCGATGCCCGGAAGCAGCGCTATGAAGGTCAGCTTCGACAACACGCCCGCGGCGATCACGACGCCGAGGAGGACCGCGCGACGAGTGTTCAGGCCGCGGCGGTAGGTGCGCATGAGCATCAGGATCGTGAGTGCAGAGGTGAGAAAGAGAAGGTTGTCCCCCTGCACACCCGAGGAGATGAAGTCGAACGTCGGCTGAAAGGCCACGGCGAGCGCGCCAACCGTCCAAGCCCACCGCCATCCCGGCAGCAGCTCGCGCAGGAACATAAAGACGACAAGCACCGTGCAGGCGGCCATCAGGGCCGATAGCAGGCGCATGAACGCCAGTCTCGTAAGGAGTTCGTGCGAAGGCGAGAGCCAGTATGGAACGGCCTCAAGCGCGTAGTACAGCGGCGGCTGGTTGGTGACAGACGAGCTGCCACCCGGACCAACCGGGCTTGGATGTGCGGCACGCACCGCCCGCAGCGGGGCTTCTTCGGAGGCCGTGAGAATCCCATGCATCTGCGGGTGACCGATGACACTGAAAAAGCTCAGCGCGGAGAGCGTTTCCTGCTCTTCAGGCGAGTATTGGGGCAGCGGTCCCTGTGGCGGGGGCTTGCCGGTCTCGGCGAGGTACTGCGCGTAGGCAAAGTGGATCACCTCGTCGGGCACCTGGAAGGGTGGCACTACGACCCCCCAGATCGCCGCGTTCACGAACGCAATCAGAAAGCAGATGCGCCCGGCGCGAGGTATCCGGCGAGCCCCGGCGAGCACCCGCCCCCACGCCTCGCTCACCCCGGCGCCGGCGCCGGCGAGGGGGCCGGCGCCGCCGAGCGCCGAGCCGGACGCGCCTGCGACGGGCACGTTCATGCCAGCTCCCTGAGCAGCAGGCGAATCGTGGCGACCCACACACCGACCAGCAGCAGCGCCATCGCCGCGAGAGTCCAGCTCCCGAAGAACGAGGCCTTGCCGAGACCAAATCGCCGGCTGAGGGTGGGTAGGAGCTGCCACCAGGATTCCCTTCCGGGCCGGTAGTAGCTCAGGCTGATACGCCCGCCCTGGAGCGCGCCGTTGATGATCTCATCCCCTGAGTTCACAGCACCCTCTTCGCCCCCCACCGCCAGCCGGCGCACGCCACCGACGTGCAGACACGCGCGCGAGGCTTCCCCGCGCGCGCGGCTCAACGGGATCGTCACGTCGCCCTGGCCCCCGCCCGCCGGCCTGCGACCGCTCGAGACCACGTGGCCCGTCGCGTCGAGAAAGGTCAGGCCGAGTTCCGGAACCGCGTAGCCGTAGGTGCCGACCATCAGCACCGCGGTGGCGGTGTCCGACGGGGGCGCGGAGTCCGCCTGACACAGCGTCCCGCCCCCGGGAATGACCGCGGAGAAGACAACGGGGCTGTTGTGGTCGCTACCGGCGGTCCGTGGCGCCGTCCCGGACATGTCGAGTGCCAGCGCGCTCACGGCGGCCACAACCGCCACGCCGAGCACGACACGCAGGCGCACGCTAGCGGCGCCGCAGCCCGAGGATGCTCAGCAGGAAGGAGGAGAAGAAAATCTGGATTCCGACGATCACGAGCGAGGCCGCGACCACGGCGAGGCGTTCGTCCGAGAGGGACCCGAAGCCATGCGCGATCCAAGTCGCGAGGATCACCGCGCCGACCACGACCCCACCAACGCAAAGAGGCCGCCCAGCAGCAGGCCGTGCTCGAGTCGAAAGCGGCCACGCATTCGGTCGAACCAGGGATCGCGCTCACCCATGAAGTACGTGCCGTAGGCGTGCGCGCAGAGACCCAGCGCCACAACCTGCGTCCCCACGATCATCAACAGCGAACCGCCGATCAGCGCATGCAACCCCCAATCTCGCCCGAAGAAGTTCAGGCCGGCACCGACGAACGCCACCACCAGCGTGCCCACTCCCGCAAGGATCGCACCGGGGAAGATGAACAGGTGATTGGGGCTGTGCACCAGGAGGAAGCGCAGATGACGCCAGCCGTCGCTGAAGCTCGATAGCTTGCTCTCGCCCCCTCGCGGGTGGTATTCGATCGGGAACTCCGCGATCCGCAGGTTCTCCTTGGAGGCGCGGATGACCATCTCCGAGGCGAACTCCATCCCCGTGGTGCGCAGGTCAAGACGCGGAAGCACGTCCCGCCGCAGGGCCCGCATCCCGCAGTGGGCGTCATTGATACCGGTCCGGAAGAAGAGGTTCAGAAGGCCGGTCAGAATCGGGTTGCCGACGTAGCGGTGAAGCCACGGCATCGCCCCCGGCTGGATGTTGTCCATGCGGTCGCCCATCACCAGCTCGGCGCCTGCCTCGAGCTCGGCGACGAAGCGCGGGATCTCGTTGAAGTCGTACGTCAGGTCGGCATCGGCCATCACGATGTAGCGGCCGGTCGAGGCCGCGAACCCGGCCAGGTAGGCGCTGCCGTAGCCGCGCCTGCGTTCCACCACGACGCGCGCGCCCGCCGCTTCGGCGAGGCGCGCGGAGTCATCCTCGGAGTTGTTATCCGCGACGACCACCTCGCCGACGACGCCCATGCGCTCGATCGCTTCCAGAGCGGCCGTCACGCACGACTCGATGTTCTCTGCCTCGTTCAGACAGGGGATGACGACCGATACGAGCGGGGCGGCCGGCTCTTCGGCGGCGGCTGACCGGGGAGGTGCGCTTGTGGGAGCGAGTGTGCTCAAGGCTTATGGCTTGTCGAGCGCGGGTTCGGTGAGCTCTGCGCTGGGTACTTTCGTTATAACGCCTGCAACGGCGAAAAGTGGCGCAGTCCGCTGGGCCAACGGACGAGGTGAGATGCTAGCGGTATGCGCCTCTGTGTTGTCTATGACTGCCTGTTCCCCTACACGGTGGGGGGCGGCGAGCGGTGGTACCGCAACCTGGATCGAGCGCCTGGCCGATGAGGGGCACGAGGTCACCTACGTCACGCTCCGTCAGTGGGAGCACGGGGAGAGCCTGGACCTCGATCCCCGCATCAGCGTCGTCGTGGCGGGCCCGCGGATGGCGCTGTACACGCCGAGCGGACGGCGGCGCATCCTGCCGCCGCTCGTGTTCGGGCTCGGTGTATTCCTGCACCTGCTCCGCAACGGCCGGCGGTACGAGGTCGTACCACACATGCGCCTTCCCCTACTTCTCGCTGCTCGCCGGCAGCGCTCCTGCGGCCGCTGCAGCGGTTACGCCGTGGTCGGTCGACTGGTTCGAGGTCTGGAGCTGGAGACATACTGGCGCGACTACCTCGGGGGAGCGGGCGGACGCGTCGGTGCGCTCGTGCAGCGCCTCTGCGCCCGCGTCCCTCAGCGGGCCTTCTGCTTCTCCGCACTCCACGCAGAGCGCCTGCGCGCGGAGGGATTGCGCGGGCATGTGACCGTGCTGCGCGGGCTCTACACCGGAACGACCGAGCCGGTCGCCGCGAGCCCGACGGCCCCGGTTGTGCTGTTTGCGGCCCGGTTGATCCCCGAGAAGCAGGTGACGCTCGGAGTGGAAGCGGTGGCCCTCGCGATGAAGCGGATCGATGGACTGCGGGGCGTGTTCCTCGGCGATGGCCCCGAGCGCGGCGCTCTGGACGCGGCGATAGCCGAGCACGGGCTGCGCGATGTCATCTCCGCGCCCGGCTTCGCAGACGCAGAGACAGTCGACGCAGAGATGCGCAGAGCGATGTGCATGCTGCTCCCCTCCCGCCGGGAGGGATACGGGATGGTCGTCGTGGAGGCGGCCGCACGGGCCACCCCGAGCGTCGTTGTGGCCGGCGAGGACAACGCGGCGACCGAGCTGCTCCTCGCGGGCGTCAACGGGGAGATCGCTGCAAGCTCCGACCCCCAAGCGGTGGCGGAGGCGATCGTCCGGGTGCACGAGGGGGGCCTGACTCTGCGCGAGAGCACCGCCGACTGGTTCAAAGAGCACGCCGGCGAACTATCGATCGAGTCCTCGCTGTCGACCGTATTGGCCGGCTATCGCGCGCCCGCTCATGGCGTTGACGCATGAGTAAGCTTCGCGCGCGATGACCGCCGTTTCTCGTCCGCGTCGCGTCGACGTGAACCTCCGCTCGGGTCCGCAGATGCGCGAGTACCTTGCGATCGCCGACAGGGTGGCCCTCGCGAAGCCCGGTCGCGTGCTCGACTGGGGCTGTGGACATGGTCAGATCACCAAGCTGCTCCGCGACCGCGATGTGGATGTGGTCGCTTTCGACTATGTCGCGGGCAGCGAGCCGAGGATGATGGCGCTCGAGCATTTCCCCGAGATCGAAGCGCACGTCAGCGGCGACCCGGTCGCGCTCCCGTTCGAGGACGGGTCTTTCGACACGGTGCTCTCGTGTGGCGTGCTCGAGGACGTGGAACGCCCGGGCGACTCGCTCGATGAGCTACACCGGGTGCTACGCGCGGGCGGGCGTCTACTCGTCTACAAGCTTCCCAACAGGCTCTCCTACCTCGAGGCGATCGCGCGCAAGGCCGGCATGTACTACCACGGCTCGCTTCCGAACGACCGCGTGTATGACGAGCGGAGTGCCACAGCCCTGGTCTCAGCACACGGTTTCCGCGTCGATGACTTCAGGCGGACGAACATGCTGCCGCTGACCGTCGAGCACCCACTCGCCTGGCGCCTCAGTGGGCAGATCTGGCGCGCCAACCGAGCGCTGGCGCGCGTTCCCGGACTGGCGTTCCTGGCGACCAACCTCGAGCTGGACCTCACGGCCACATAGCCCGGGTCCACGGTTCAGCCGGCGAGCGCGCGGCCGTAGCTCTCGAGCGTGAGCCGCGCGGTGCGCTCCCAGGTGAACTGCTCTGAGCGGGCGAACCCAAGGCTGCGCAGGCGGGCGCGGAGCGCGTCGTCGCCGAGCAGCCTTGTGAGCGCTCCCGCGATCGCCGCCTCATCGCGCGGGTCGAACAGCAGCGCCGCATCGCCTGCAACCTCGGGCAGCGAGGAGGTGTTCGAGCAGGCGACCGGCACCCCGCGTGCCATCGCCTCGAGCACCGGCAGGCCGAAGCCCTCATAGAGCGAAGGGAAGACAAAGGCCCGTGCGAGCGCCCAGAGACCCTCGAGCTCGGCCGCGGAAACCCACGCGGGGAATCGCACGTCATGCTCGACGCCGAGAGCGAGCGCCCGCGCTCTGAGCTCATCCTCGTGCCAGGTGGGATAGCCCGGCAACACGAGCAGAGGCCGCTCGCCGGGGGCATCCTCGAAAGCGCCCCGATCAGGGCGGAGAGGTTCTTGTGGGGACGCTTTGCCGACAGGGCGAGAATGACGGTGCGGTCTCCCAGGTCCATGCGGGCGCGCACATCCGGCTCGCTGAGCGGCTGCTCGCGACGCACCGCCCCCAGGCCGAGGGGAACGACGTCAACGCGGTCGGGCGCCGCTCCGAGCAGCTCGATGAGGTCCTCGCGCGTGCTTTGAGAGTCGGCGATCACCCGATCCGAGCGGCGAACGGCCAGCGGCACCAGCAGCCGCATCCCCCTCTCCCGAATCCCTGAGTGGGCCTCGGGAAATCGTGCGTAGATCAGGTCGTGAACGGTTACGACCCTGCGAGATCGCCCCATCCCGGCGCTGTGCTCGCGAGGCTGTGAAGGAGGTCCACGCCGGCCCGCCGGGCCAGCCACGGCAGCAGCGTCTGCTCGCCGAGCACCCACTGTACGCGGCTGCGGGCGTTGACGGGAACGGTCACCGAGCGGAAGCAGCTCCCCCCACGGCCCGTCCCCGGCCGCGGCCGCCTCGCGATTGACGAAGGCGGTGAACCGCGTCCCCGGCGGCGCCTGCGCGAGCAGCTCGGGGATCAGCTCGCGCGCGGCCACCTCCATGCCCCCGGTCTCACCGGGGACGAGGAAGATCAGGTTGAGGCCGACGTGCATCGCGTCGATGAGGGTAGCCTCCGCTTCGGCATCCCTGGCCGCCGCCGAACGTGTCCCCACGCGCCTCCACAACCCTCACGATCGGCATCGATGCCCGCGCGGCCGTCGAGGTGCCCGCCGGCCGCGGGAGGTTCGTCCGAGAGCTCGTGCGCGCACTGGCGGCGCGCAAGGACGATCACCGCTACATCCTCTACGCCCGCACGGCCTGGCCGGAGGCGACCCTGGACGATCGCTTCCGCTGGCAGCTGATCGCCGCGAACGATCCATGGTGGCATCTGCAAACCGCCCGGCGAGCCAACCGCGAATGCGACGTCTTCCTCTCCAGCAACTCCTACCTGACGGTTTGGTTCCTGCGCATCCCAGCCGTGCCGGTCGTCTATGACATGACCACGTTCGAGGCCACGATGCGACCCAACAGGCGCTCGACCGTGATCGAGCGGTTGACCCTCGGCCTTGCGGTCAGGCGCTCCGGTGCAATCGTCGCGATCTCGAGGGCCACGGCCGACGCCCTGGCCGAGCGCTACCCGCGCGCCCGATCGCTTACGACCGTCGCGCCGCTCGGTGTCTCGCCCGCGCTCGAGGCGCGCACGAGTGCTGAGGAAGAGGTCGAGGGGGAGTTGCCGGCGGCCGGGTTTGTGCTCGCGGTCGGGACGCTCGAGCCACGCAAGAACCTGCCGCGTCTGGTCGAGGCCTATCTCCGCCTCCCCGCCCCAATGCAGGCTGAGCACCCGCTGGTCGTCGTAGGCGCCCTCGGCTGGGAGACGGGAGCGACGCTCGACGCGTTGCGCTCGCTCGGGGAGCGTGCGCGGCGGCTGGGGTACGTCTCCGATGCGGCGCTCGCCGAGCTCTACCGTCGCTGCGCGGTCTTCTGCTATCCGTCGCTGGGTGAGGGCTTCGGGTTGCCCGTGCTCGAGGCGATGTCCCTGGGAGCGGCGGTCGTGACCTCGGACATCTCCTCCCTGCCGGAGGTCGGAGGCGATGCGGTGGAGTACGTGGACCCGTTCGACGTGTCGAGCATCGCCGCCGCGCTGCGGGGACTCCTTGAATCTCCTGCCCGCCGTGCCGAGCTCGGCGGGCAGGCTCGCCGGCGCGCCGGGGAATTCTCCTGGGAGAGAACTGCGGAGTCGACCGTGGAGGCGCTCGAGCGGGCGGCGCGCCATGGGTGAGCCGCTGATCAGCGTGGGGATCCCCACCCATAATCGCTCGGAGATGCTGAGGCGGGCTGCGGAGTCGGTGCTCGGCCAGTCCCACCGGACCCTCGAGCTGGTGATCTCGGACAACGCGTCGACCGATGGGACGGAGGCGATGTGCCGCACCCTGGTCGAGCGTGACGGACGGGTGCGCTACCTGCGGTCTCCCGTCAACCGCGGGCCGACGGCGAACTTCAACACACTCTTCGGCGAGTTCACCGGCGATTACGTGATGCTCCTCTCAGACGATGACTGGCTTGAGCAGGACTACCTCGCGCGCTGTCTTTCCGAGCTCGGGCGCCGGCCGGAGCTGGTGCTTGCCTGCGGGCGGGCGCGCTATCTCAAGGATGGTGCTCCGGTGAAGCGCGGCGCGGACCTGCAGCTCGAGGCGAGCTCGCCCGCGGGGCGCGTGCTGGACTACCTGCGCAACGTCGACGAGAACGGCATCTTCTACGGCCTGATGGCCAAAGCCGTGCTCGACTGGGGCGGCACCGCTCCGGAACGTGGTCGGCAATGACTGGCTGCTCGCGGCGGCGATCGCCGCGCAGGGAAAGGTGGCGACGATCGAGGAGACGGCCGTCAACCGCGAGCTCGGGGGCACGAGCGCAGACCTGCCACGGCTGACTGCGACGCTCGGCCTGCCGGCCTGGCAGGCGTTTGTCCCCCATCTGGTGATCGCGTGGGAGGTGTTCAAGGACGTTGGCTGGCGCGCAGAGGCCTACCGCGAGATTGCCATGCGGCAACGCGCTCGCCTGGCCCTCGCGGCAGCGTGGACGGTGATCAGCTGGCGCTCGCTCGCCTGGCACCTGACGATGCCCGCCTTCAAGGCCGCGAGCGAGCACACCGGGGGCCGCCTGCTGTGGCGCGCCTACCAGCGCCTCACGCGGCTGCTCGGGGCCGGGCGCAGCCGCTGATCACCCCCAAGCCATCTGCTCCAGGCGCAGGCGCATGCGAGGGTCGGCCTGCTCGTACTGATCGGTGCGGTTGTCGGCGATCAGCAGGTTGCGCTGGCCGCCCGCTCGAAAGGTTGCGCTCTCCCGCCAGCGCGCTGCCGGGTAGGCGATGCCGTCGGCACCGACAACCATCACGTCGAGTCCTCTCTCCCGGACCTGCTGGGTGAGCGAGGCGTGACCGCCCTCAAACGCCAGGGCGGAGACCTTCGAGTCGATCGGCGGCCACTTCAGGTCGAGCAGCAGGCGGCGGTCGATCGCGAACCCGTTCGTGCGCACGTGAGGACTTGGAAATGGGCCGAACATGCGCCGGCGGAGCGGTCTCAGCCAGAAGGGCGCGGAGCTGTAGGCGCTCTCAAAGGAAGCGGAGGCGCCGACGAGGCCGACGGCCGGATCGGCGAGCGGATGGAGCAGCTTTGAAAGCCACCGATCGGCGAGTGGGCGGCTGTAGGAGTTCAGGAAGCAGATCGTCCCGGCCTCGAGCTCGGTTGCCGCCTGGCGGTAGGCCGCCAGATCGACGACAGGGCGTGGAGTCAGGACCAGCTCGTGCTCGATGCCAGCGAGAGCGCGGGCGATCGCACTCAGCCTCGGGTCATCGGCTCCGCTGAAGCCGTTGCATATGACGGCCAGACGATGCTCGATGCCGGCCGGGTGTCGCGCGCACGAGGTCAGGAAGCGCTCAAGCGGACCAGAGCCGAGTGGAGCCCAGACGAGGTGGGCCAGGCAGACGTAGAGTTCTTATCGCTCACCGGTGACCCCTCGCCGTCGTTCGCTCATCGGGGGCGTCTTCCGGCGGCGATCGCTCGTTCAAACTGGCGGTCGCTCAGGCGACGGGACGCACGAATGCGCCTGCGCGCAACCGCCCACCCGGGAACGCGCGCACCGCGTCCGCGTACCCCCGCAGGTGAGAGCGCAGGAGCCCGGCACGCGCACTGGCCAGCAGGCCGCCGAGGTGGTGCCGGAGGATCCACTGTGCGTTGAGAAGCATCCAGCGGGCGGGCACGTTCCTCACGAGCACGGCGAGTGTGTTGCGCCACTGGAGGGCGTGGTAGGCGGGGTTGCGTGCGCCTCCGGTGGTGCGGCCCTCCATGTGGTACCCGATCGCCGTGGGTACGTAGATGCTGGGATAGCCGGCGCCGACGGCACGCAGGCCCCAGTCGAGGTCCTCGAAGTAGGCGAAGAAGGACTCCTCGAAGGGACCAACGTCGGCGAGGACGCGGGCGCGATAGAGGCCGGCGCCGCCCGTGGGCGCCACCACCTCCTCCTCCTCCGCGTACTGTCCCCGGTCGAGCTCGCGGTGGCCGCGCTTGGTCCCGGCGCCGCCGCGGGTGAACACATCGCCCGCCCCGTCGAGCTCCTCGCGCCGGTAGTAGTTGCGCAGCCGGCAGGCGGCGGCGCCGGCGCCGGGGTGGCGTTCGAGTGCGGCGAGGAGCTCTGCCAGCCAACCGGGCTCGAGTTCGAGATCGTTGTTCAACAGGGCGACATAGTCGCCGCCGGCCGCGGCGACGCCGCGGTTGAGCGCGGGGGTGACGCCCACGTTCTCACCGATCGCAACGACGCGCACGGCCGGCCACTCGCTCGCGAGATACGCCAGGGAGTCGTCGCGAGAGCCGTTATCGACGACGACGATCTCATCCGCCGGACGGCTCTGCGCCTGAAGCGAGGGGAGAATCGTCGCGAGCAGCTTGCGACCGTCGTAGTTGAGCACGACCGCCGTGACGCTCGCCCGCGTGCCGCCCGCAGCCGCCATCAACGGTCGGCTCGTTCCGCCTTCGTGGCTGCGGCAGGCGGGCCCTCAGACGACTGCGCGCGCCACCACTCGACCGCATCGGCGATGCCATCGGCGAGATCGATGCGTTGTGTGAAGCCGACCTCATCGCGAAGCCGGGTCGTGTCTGCGACCAGCAGCGCCGGCTCGCCCGGGCGATCTGCGAGCGCCCCCCGTTCAATCAACTCGCCCCGCCCTGTGGCGAGTGCGATCTGATCGACAACTTCGGCGACCGTCCTCGCCACCCCGGAGGCGAGGTTGACCGGACCGGTCACACCACTGGCCAGGAGCGCGGCTATGCCCCCCGCCACGTCATCGACGTGCATGAAATCGCGTCGCTGAGCGCCGGCAGTAGTGGCGACCGGCTCGCCGGCCAGCAGCGAGGTGATGAGCGATGAGACGAGCCGACCCGGAGCCTCCCGCGGTCCATAGAGAAAGAACAGCCGCCCCCAGGCCAGCTCGAACCCCACCTGCTCTGCATATGCAGTAAGGACCCGTCGCAGGGCATCCTTTGCTACGCCGTAGAGCGTGCTTGGCGTAAGCGGCGAGGTGAGCTCCTCGAGTGGTGCCCGTGCGCGTGACCAGTCGTACTCGGCGCACGTTCCCAGCAGCACCGCACGCCGACCGCCGGCCTCCGCGAAGGCTCGAACAAGATGCAGGCTGCGCTCAACCCAGAGCAGGTTCTCGGGGGCATCCCAGAAGCGGCCGGGCTGAACTTCCCAGGCCATGTGAAGGAGTTGCTCCGGTGCAAGGTCGGCCAGGAGCGCATCAACCTCCAGGTCGCTGCGGAGGTCTGCACGATGCCACTGCACGCCGGCAACAGCCGGGGGCTCGAGACGGCTTGAAAGCGCATGAACCTCGAAGCCTTCGCCCGCCAGCGCGGCGACGGTCGGCCGACCGACAAAGCCCGTGGCGCCCGTGACGAGCACTCGGCGGCTCACGACGGGCTGACTCTCTTGCGCGGCGGCATGGGCGGCACCACCATAGCGTCAGCATGATCGCCGGGAGTCGGCCTCACTATGCTGCCCGGTCACACAGCCATGAAGATCTAGCCTGACTTCCCACCCGCAACCGTCTCGACTATCTCAAGCTGGCGATCGAGACGGTGCGGCGCCAGCAGGCCGAGACCGGGAGATCGTGATCTCCGACAACGACTCCGAAGAGGACATCGAGGGCTACGTCGCTTCACTGGCAGATGAGGCGCATTCTTCAGCTCGGCGAAATCCGGTTTTCTCCCAGCGACGGACAATTGGTGGAACGCCGCGCTCGCGCTGAGCAGCGGCGACTATGTCGTCATGATGGGCGACGACGACGCCCTTCTTCCCGGGTATCG
Organism: uncultured Acidimicrobiales bacterium; assembly: GCA_963839605.1. GTDB lineage: Bacteria > Actinomycetota > Acidimicrobiia > Acidimicrobiales > UBA8190 > JBEKVE01. The sequence continues at coordinate 52,303 of CAWIWK010000027.1, forward strand.
CAAGAGCATGTGCGAGCTCGTCGAGGGCTTTGACGGGCCCGACCTGATCTACGTGGGCTCGCTGCTTTTCACCTACCCGGGAGTCGATCCGCAGCATGGGGACGGCTTTCTGACTGTCAACTCCTACGCCGAGTTCCTCGCCGGGCAGACCACTCCGTTCGTCCTGGCGCACGAGCGCGCAGTCGAGTCGGTGCGCAGGTCGATGGACTTCCGGCATTCATTCAATTTCAACATGCAGCTCTCACTCGTGAGCCGCCGTCTGATCGATTCCCTGCAACCGAACGGGAGCTTCTTCCAGTCGCCCTTCCCGGATTTTTATGCCACATGCGTCGCCATGCTGAGAGCCGGGCGCGTGGTGGTGGAGCCACAACCGCAGGTGGTTATCGGTGTCACGCCCAAGTCCTACGGCTTCTTTCACCTGAATGAACGGGAGAGAGAGGGGCGGCGAGTCCCCGACACCGCGGCTACGAGCTCGGCGCAACTGCCGGGGACAAACATCAACGAGGGATGGCTACGAGCGATGGAAAGGGTCGAGGACAACTACGGGGCTGAGTTCGCTCTACACGTCAGCAGGCGGCGCTATCGCATGCTTCAGGCGGGACATGTCTACACGCGGCGCTTTCGCGGGGCCGGCGACGATGCGGAGCTTGCCGACCTCAACGCCAGCCTCCCGAGAATCGAGCGTTGGCTCTTCGGGTGCGCATACGCGGCGGCAGCGATCCTTGCACGAGTGCTTCCAAAATCGCTCTGGAACACAATCTCACGCCGGCTCCTGGGACAGTATCCGGTGTGGGCAACCGCCGCGCGAGGAAGGCCGCTACGCGGACATCCTCGAGGTGTTCGAGCGCCACAGGGGCGAGCGACGGGACACCCCTCTCACGCGCTGACGTGAGCCCGGCGGCGCAGCTGCTCGCGAAGCTCCTTTGGTATCGCGCCCAGCGCGAGTAACACCGCCAGGTAGACGGCGGCCGCGACGGCGACGCTGGCGATCACCGGCAGGGAGAGCAGGGTCGTAGCAACGGCCAGCCCAGTGGCAAGGATCACGGCGGGAACAACCCGCAGGGGAGGAACGAGCGAGTGGTCGACTCGCGTCAGTGCAACGCCGTTGAGGACCGCAAGGACGAGCTCACCGCCGGCGGTGCCGATGGCGGCGCCACGGACTCCGTCAACGGACACGAGCACCGCCACAAGCACGCCGCCGAACACGAGGGCAAAGAGGTTGACCGCGAGGATGGGGCGATAGCGCCCGAGGCTGAGCAGGCCGCTTGACCACACGGCACCGCAGAAGCTGGCGCCGAGGCCCACACCCTGAATCGCGAGAATCGTCGCCGCCGAGCGGAATTTGGCGCCACCCAGAACTTCGATGACAACCTATGCCCCGATCGCGAGGCTCAGGGCGACCAGCACCCCAATGAGGAGGCTGACCTCGAAGACGCGTCCGAGGGCGTAGGCCAATCGCTCGCGATCATCACGAGCGGCGCGCGCGAAGATCGGAAAGGCGGCACCGACGGCGAGGCCTGGGAGGGCGAGCAGGACCTGGATCACCCGGGCGGAGACACCGAAGTAGCCGAGATCGCTTCGACTGGCGATCAGCGAGACAAGAATTACGGCCACATAGAAGTACAACGTCGCGGCCGCCACGGCCGCCGAGTAGGGCAGCACGTCCTTCATCAGATCCCACCATTCGCTCCTGCGGAAGGCCGGGCGAAGTGGGATTCGGCCACGCACCACAAAGGCATTGAGTGAAAGCACGACCACGCCGACCGGGATCGTGACGGCGAGGAAGGCGAGCAGGTGCGCCCCGGCGGCCACGAGCGCGACGATCAGCGCGGCGCTGAGCACAGCACGAAGCAATTCGAACGTGGCGACCCAGCCAAGCCGCAGATCACTGATCAGTGACATCGCAAGCGCAGACTGCAAGCTCAGAAGAACGAGTCCTACGCCGGCGAGCGCGACCCCGATGGTGACGGTCGAGCCGTAGCCCCCAACGGCCGCGAACAATGTGATCGCAACGGCTCCGACGAGGCTCGTCGCGAGCCTCAGGCCGAGGAGGTTGCGGGCGACCGAATCGCGGGCCTCACCGGTACGTACGGAGAGCTCGCGCACGCCGATCGCCGTGAGGCCAAGGTCAGAGACGCCGGCGATAATCGCCACGAGAGCCGTGGCGAGTGAAATAGAGGCCCGTGTCGACGACGCCGAGGTGGCGAAACAAGAGGGCGGCCGCGGCAACCCCCGACAAAGTGCCGATCCCGTAGGCGGCGATACGCAGTGTGCCCCCGCGGATCGCCGCCGGGCCGGCGGCCGCCGAGTCGAGCAGGTCCGGGGGATGCTCGACCGCGTCGGTCCCCATGGACCTACTCCTTCACGAACACGGCCGTGTAGGTCGTGCCGTTCATGCCGCGGCGCTCCAAGGGCGCAACACACAGAGCCAGCGTGCCCGCGAGCAGGCGGGTGACGCGATTGGAGCCTCTCCTGGCGGGCCTCCCGCGGATCGCATATTCCCACCCGAACACGTTCCAGTACCGACCCGCGGGGTCCGAGGTCACCACCTCGGCCAGCCGCAGGCCAAGCGCATCTGCACGCGCGCGGAGTGCCTCGAAGGGGATCAGAAAGAGATGACGCGGAGCGTCGACGTGAGCCCAGCGGGCGCCGAGGACTCGGAACTGCAGCGACGCCGGGTTGGGCATGGCGATCGCAAGTACGCCTCCGGGCTCCAGACAGCGCGCGCCGGCGGCGAGCACATCCCAAGGACGCGGCAGATGCTCAAGGACGTGCCAGAGTGTGATGACGCGCGCCGGGCCGAGGTCGTCGAGAACCGCCTGGGGGAGCGTCGGTCTCGATCGCATCGACACCCACAACCTCTTCCAGATACCGGCAGCAGCGGGCATCCATCTCGAGCGCCGTCACCTCAAAGCCCGCGCGCTGTGCAGCCCGCGCGAAAATACCGAAGGCCGCGCCAATCTCGACCAGCCGGCCGCCGTCGGCATGCGCTCGGATGAGCGCGAGCTTGGGCGCCTCCCCGTCGGCGGCTCTGTCGAGCACGTCGAGAGATGGCAGCCCGTAGTAGTCCTCTGGGTAGTAGCGGGCGAGATCGCTGGGAACGTCGTCGAGGAAGAGGGTCCGGCAGGACACGCAGCGTCGATATTCAAAGCGCCGATCGGTGATCTCGCGGTTACGATCGCCGACACGAAACGCGAACTCGGCGTGACCGCCGCAGAGCGGACAGGTCGCCTCCTGGTTCATGGCGCGAAGTCCGGATAGCCGGCGTCCCGTGCCGAGACGATCCGCCCGCCGCCGGGCTCGGCTGGCCACTCGATCGCGAAGGCCGGGTCATCCCAGCGCACACCCCGCGCAGCGTCCGGCACATAGGAGTGACCCATCTGGTAGATCACTTCGGCGTCGTCGCTCATCGTCTGGAATCCGTGTGCAAGACCGGCGGGGATGTAGAAGGCGACACGGTTCTCGGCGCTCAGCTCCACGCCGTGCCAGCCACGATAGGTCGGCGAGTCGCCTCGCAGGTCGACGGCGACGTCGAAGATCGAACCTCGCACGCAGCGCACGAGCTTCGACTCACCGTGCGGATCGGCCTGGTAGTGCATGCCGCGCAGCGTGCCGCGGCGCGCGTTGAAGGAGGCGTTGCACTGCACGACCTCAGGGCTCATCCCGCGGGAGCGGAACTCATCGGCATCGAACGTCCGCGCGAACCATCCGCGCTCGTCGCCGAGCAACTCGGGCTCGATCACCCACGCCCCGGGGATGGGCGTCTCGAGGAACCTCACGGAAGCAGCGTCAGCTCCGGCGTGCGTGCGGCAAAGCGCCCGCCCCACTCGCGGATGAACTCCAGCTGGGAAACGATCTCATCCTTCAGGTTCCAGGGAAGAATCAGCACCACGTCTGGACGGTCCTCGGCGCAGCGCATCGGGCGAGCGGATGGGGAATGTGGCTTCCGGGCAGGAAATGACCCTGCTTGTGCGGATTGAGGTCGTACGTGTAGTCGATGAAGTCGCGCCGCACGCCGCAGTAGTTGAGCAGCGTGTTGCCCTTGGCCGGCGCTCCATAGCCGGCGATCCGCAGACCCTTGGCCTTCAGGTCGATCAGAAAGCTGAGTATCTGGCGCTTGTCCTGCTCGACGCGCAGGCCGTAGCCGAGATAGGTGTCGAGATCCTCGTAGCCGGCCGCTCGCTCGCGCTCGCCGAGGTCGCGCGCAGCCTGTGTCTGCGGCTTGGCATCGTCGTCCTCATGACATGCGTAGATGCGCAGCGAACCGCCGTGCGTTGGCAGCTCATCGACGTCGAACAGACGAAGGCCGTGGGCCTCGAAGACGCGGCTGACGGTGAGGAAGGAGAAGTAGGAGAAGTGCTCGTGGTAGATCGTGTCCCACTGATTGGAATCCATCAGTCGCATCAGGTGAGGGAACTCCATCGTGATGACGCCGCCCTGCTTGAGCAGGATCTTCATGCCACCGACGAAGTCATTCAGATCGGGGACATGCGCGAGCACGTTGTTGCCGAGCAGGAGATCGGCGGAGGAGTCGCCGGCAAGCGAACGGGCGGTGTCCCGCCCGAAGAACTCGACGAGCGTCGGAATGCCCTTCTGCAGTGCGACCTCCGCCACGTTGGCCGCGGGCTCGATCCCGAGCACGGAGATCTGATGCTCGTGAAAGAACTGGAGCAGGTAGCCGTCGTTGGATGCGATCTCAACGACATGGCTGCCCTCACCGAGGCCGAGGCGCTCGATCATCTGCGTGGAGTAGCGACGACAGTGCTCGACCCAGCTGGAGGAGTAGGACGAGAAGTAGGCATAGTCGGAGAAGATCGCCTCGGGCGACTCAAACTCCTCCAGCTGTACGAGAAAGCATTTGCCGCAGACAAGCGCGCGCAGCGGGTAGAAGGGCTCCATGCTGTTGACGCGCTCAGGTGGTAGATATGAGTTCGCGAGCGGCGACATGCCGAGGTCGGCAAAGACGGCCTGGAGGGGCGCCCCGCAGAAGCGACAGGCTGTCTGGCTCATGGCGCGGCGGCGGCGAATTGGAAGGATTCGATCTGCCCGAGCGTCACCGCGCGCATGTCGCCCCCGGCCTTCAGCTCGCTGTACCACGAGACGATGCTCTCGAGCGTGGCGTCGAGTCCGATGGCCGGTCGCCAGCCGAGGTGCGCACGTGCGCGAGAGGAGTCGAGCTTGAGATAGCGCGCCTCGTGTGGGTGATCTCCATCATCGACCCGCGCACGGAGCTCGGAGGGCCACAGCTCGCGGACCCGCTCGACGATCCAACCGACCGGGCGCGCGTCCTCCTCGGCGGGTCCGAAGTTCCAGCCACCGGCATGCTCCGGGGATTCGCAGACGGCCTGGGCCAGCACGAGGTAGCCGCTCAGGGGGTTCAGAACGTGCTGCCACGGGCGGATCGAGTTGGGGTTCCGCACTCGCATCTCCTCGCCGGCGAGCGCGGCGCGCATCAGGTCGGGGACTAGACGGTCCTCGCCCCAGTCGCCGCCGCCGATCACGTTGCCGGCCCGCGCGGAGGCGACGCGCGTCCCGCCGGGCTCGGAGAAGAACGAGAGGCGAAAGGCCTCGGTCACAAGCTCTGCGCAGCCCTTGGAGTTCGAATAGGGGTCGTGGCCGCCCATCGGCTCGGTCTCCCTGTAGCCCCAATCCCACTCGCGGTTCTCATAGCACTTGTCAGAGGTGACGTTGACGACCGCACGGACACCCTCACCCTCGAATCGATTCTCGAGATCAAGCATGAGTTCTGGGCCGAGTCAGTGCAGCACCAGCTTCAGTCGTCGCCAACCTTGCATCATCACATCGTCGTGCGGGCCCAGACAGCCGACGGACCATGGGAAACGTGGTTTTCCCGCCGCCAGGACACGCTTCGGCGGCTCACCGCAAAGCGTCGCCGCGGCGATGCCGAGGAGTTAGAGTCTCTGATCCGTGCATTCATGGAACGGTCGAGTTAGCTGATCTCGCGGTGCTCGAGGCCAAACGAGCCGATTATTTCGAGGCCGGCACACCGATCGTCTTCGATGTCGATCCGATCGCCGAATGTATCCACATCTACCGTGCCGACTCGTCCGATCAACCGACCACAGTCGGGCGAGGACAGACCGCGGATGCCGAACCGCTGCTCCCCGGCTGGTGCGCCGATGTCGACTGGATCTTCGCTTGATTTTCTGGTCACCTCCCGCTTGCCTGGGGCCCAGGGATCACCGATGATCCATGCGTGTCGAACGCTTGCGTCCCTCCCCGATCACCCGCCAGGACACGCGCATGAAAATGCCGATTCTCGCCGCACTCGTGATTGTTGTTGGTACGGGCTCGTTTTGTTGCGCTGGCGAGCCGTTGCCACGCAGCAGCCCTGAAGCGCAAGGTGTCTCGTCGGCCGCACTCATCGAGTTCATCGAGGCGGCCGACCAGAAAATCGAGTCGATGAATAGCTTCATGCTGGTGTGCCATGGCCATGTGGTCGCCGAGGGCTGGTGGGAGCCCTATAGTGCCGAGGCACCGCATTCGCTGTATTCGCTTTCGAAGAGCTTCACCTTCGACCGCCGTCGGACTGGCCATCGCCGAGGGCAAGCTAAAGGTCAGCGATGAAGTGCTGAAGTTCTTTCCGGAAGACGCCCCGTCAGAACCAAGCAAGAACCTGAAAGCCATGCGGATCAGCGACCTTTTGCGCATGTCGACGGGGCACCAGGCCGAACCCAAACGCACGCCGGAGACGCCCTGGACGAAGACATTTCTCGCACAGCCGGTGCCTTTTAAGCCCGGCACGCATTTTCTCTACAACACGTCGGCGACCTACATGCTCTCGGCAATCGTTCAAAAGGCAACGGGCATGACCGTGCTCGATTACCTGAAACCGCGACTGTTTGAGCCGCTCGGCATCGAGCACCCAACCTGGGAGACCAGCCCGCAGGGTATCTCGACCGGCGGATTCGGCCTGAGCATTCGTACCGAAGACATTGCGAAGTTCGGCCAGCTTTACCTGCAAAAAGGAAGTCTGGAACGGCAAGCAAATCGTGCCCGCCGCGTGGGTGCAAGCCGCGCAGCGCCAGACGTCCAACGTCAGCAATCCGCAAAGCGACTGGGACCAGGGCTACGGCTACCAGTTCTGGCGCAGTCGCCATGGCGCCTATCGCGGCGACGGAGCGTTCGGCCAGTACTGCATCGTGATGCCCCAGAAAGACGCCGTCATCGCCATTACCAGCGGCGTCAAGGACATGCAGGCCGTCTTGAACCTGGTATGGGAGCAAACTGCTGCCGGCGATGTGCCGACTCCCGTGGCCACCGATGAAGAGTCACGAAAGAAGCTCGAAGCCAAGCTCGCCGGCCTGACACTTCCTCCGCAAGAAGGTTCCGGCTCGCCCGCAAAGACCGCGAACAAAACCTACACTTTTGCGGCCAACGAGGCGCAAAGTCGAGGCCATCACGCTTCAGTGCGACGACAAGGGCGAGAACGTGACCTTGCTTCTGAAGTCGGCGGGCGGCGAACAACGGATCGAATGCGGGAAAGGCACCTGGAAAAAGGGCCGCATGGCCTACGGAATCATACCCGAGCAACCGGTAGCCGCCAGCGGTGCCTGGACTGGTGACGATACCTTCAAGGTAAAGCTCTGCTTCTATGAAACGCCGTTCATTGCCACAGCCAGTTTGAAGTTTAGCGGCGACGAGCCGCCGTTTGATTCGCAGGCGAACGTGGGCTTCGGCTAAACCAGGCAACCGCAACTGGTGGGTAAACCGGCCCCAATTTAGCGTGGCTCAGTCAGATCCCCAGATGAGCCAAGGTATCGATCAGTTGCAGGACCAGTTCGGTGGCCACCGGCGCCTTCGCCTCCGCCCGCACGATGGCGCCTCCAGCCGTTCGCGGGCGGCCGCGATCAGCCCGGGCTCATGCTGGTCAAACTGCTCGAACCAGTTGGGCCGCGCTCTCGGCCAGATGTTCCTTCTGCGCGATGGTCGGCTTCGTCGAGCTCAGCCGCCAGTTGCGCAGCAGGCCGGCGAGCTTCGCCCGGGCCGCCGGGTCGAGAGGCGTTACCCCACCGAGACGACTGGCGAGTTCTTCCATGTACCGCTACCGATCGAAGGATCGGGTGTCTCACCCGTCGAAGGTTGTTCCGGCACGGTTCGGTGCTCCTGGAGGCGTTCTCGCGTTAATCTGATAGCCCGCCATGCTACAGAGTCGAGCCCATTTCGACCACCATTCGGCTCTTTCTGGTCCCACCACCGCGGCCCCGAACGCACGCCATACCAGCTCGAAGCCACAGTGAGGGCCTCAACTCCGTGCGACCGTCGCTGACTCTCCGGCGTGCGCTGGATGAGCCGTCTCCTCGCTATTGATCCACCGGGCGAGACGCAGCGCACCACCGCGCTCGCGCACGGCACCGGAACCAGCCCCTGTCATTCCGGCAGCAAACAACGACGTGTCGTACAGGTGCCGGAATAATAGAACCCGGTGTCTGTCGGCGATCAGTGGGGCAGACCGTACGCCACCTCCGGCAGGTCACAGTCCCAGAACTGCGCAGGATCACGGCGAGAAATGATGGCGCCGAATCGCGATTGCTTAGTATGTTGTTCCACGATGACGGGATGCCCGGCAGCAAGCCCCAGACAATGAGAGCCAAACAGACACCGAGAATCATTAAATGCCTGCGCAATCGCGGGCCGGAAGCCCAAACGAGCCCAGGCCATGCCCCGCTCGCGGTGAATTTGGGTAAAAGTACCAACGGACGATCGGCAGCGAAGGCCTTAAGGTACGCAAGATCGTCGCGCTCGCGCTCGTATCGCCCATCGCTTGTTGCCGGCGGTGCCATAGGCGACGGCACCCGCGTAACTGCGCCGGCTACCGAAAACGCGTAGGCGAAGTAAAGGATCTCGTCCGTGCGATTCTGGAAGAGGCGCCACGTGATTCTCTTGAAAAACCGAAGATGGCAAACCCGATCACGAAGGCCCAGGCCAAGGGACCGAGCGATATCGCGACGGCGAGTCGGGCGATCGACATCGCCCGGGACCGCTCTTTCTTCAGGTGTTTCCGCATCGAGGCATTGTCCCGCGCCCGCCGGTCCGCGCCAACGAGACGGCACGCCGTGCATCATCTCGGCTGGGGCGGATCGGTGCCACGGCGAGCCAGGGTCGAGCGGCGGCCGCTGCGTATTTGCGTGCGAGCGCGCCGGTGATACTCGGCCAGCCTTCGGTGCAATTCCAGTTGCCGCGTCCACGGTAGCCGGCCGCAATCTCATCGCGGTTGTCCGCGATCGCCCTTGACCT
>CAWIWK010000028.1:0-40747 GCA_963839605.1 uncultured Acidimicrobiales bacterium
TATATCCTCGATCTGATTCTCGAGCGCATGAACTGCGGATCGATCAGGGAGAATCACCGGAACTCGAATGACCAGACGATGGTGCTGGTCGTTCGGAGACGGATGGATCTCCTCGAGAAGGTCATTCCATTCTTCGAGCAGAATCCGCTACTGAGCTGCAAGCAGGAGGAGTTCGTCGTCTTCGCCGGGATCGTCCGGCGCATGGCGGAAGGTGAACATCTCCAACATGAAGGGTTTGAGCGGCTCGCCGCTATAGCCCTCACAATGAACGGTGGAGGTAGGTATCGACGCCTCCACCGCAGCTCAGGATCCAGAATCCTCAGAGACCATACGCCAGGCACCACGTCCGATCGGAGTGGTGAAGATATGGTCCGACCTGCATGGCGACATGCAGAGCCAGGCAGAAATGCCCTGGCCCCCGGATGACATGTCCGGTGGTAACAAGAGTGTCGGTCCCTATCCGATGCAGCCGCAGGAGACCTGAGGAAGGCTGTCCCTAGTACGAGAGGACCGGGACGGACGTAGCTCTCGTGTGCCAGTTGTCCTGCCAAGGGCACGGCTGGTTAGCGACCTACGGATGGGATAAGCGCTGAAAGCATCTAAGCGCGAAGCTCGTTCCAAGATGAGGTCTCCCACAGGACAACCTGGTAAGGCCCGTGGCTAGACGACCACGTTGATAGGCCGGAGGTGTACGCACGGCAACGTGTTCAGCCGACCGGTACTAATCGGCCGAGGGCTTGGAGAGCTACTTTGCTCGTGCTCGCTATGGAACGCTCACGGGGTGGCCGCACGGCCGCTCCATCGCCGCACCCGGCATCCGGGTCCGGCGGGAGCACGGTTTCCGGTGACCATGGCGGCGGGGCAACACCCGTTCCCATTCCGAACACGGCAGTTAAGCCCGCCAGCGCCGATGGTACTTGGGGGGAAGCCCCCTGGGAGAGTAGGACGTCGCCGGGATTTCTCGAGAGAGCGGGTCCCTGCCGAGCGGGGACCCGCTCTCGCTTTTCCCCGCCCCACCAGGGCGGCGTCATCACCCTCGGGGCGGCATGACGGTAGCGTTGTGCCCGTGCTGCCACGTGGTGCCGTGACCCGAGGAGGCTCCTGAGATGAGCACGGTCCTCGAGGTCGCCGGCCTCACCACCGAATTCCATCTCCGCACCGCCAATGTGGTCGCCGTGGACGACGTGTCGTTCCACGTCGACGAGGGGGAGTGCGTGGGTGTGGTGGGGGAGTCGGGCTGTGGAAAGACCACGACCGGCCTGGCCATCATGCGGCTCCTCCCCAACGTCGGCCACATCACCGGCGGATCGATCCGGCTCCTCGGGCACGACGTCGTCCCCTTGCGCGAGAAGGAGATGTGCAAGATCCGGGGCAACGACGTGGGCATGATCTTCCAGGACCCGCTCACCTCTCTCAACCCCACCATGAAGATCGGCCGGCAGATCGCCGAGAGCGTGCGTCTCCACCGCGGCGCCTCCAAGGCCGAGGCACGTGAACGGGCCCTCGAGGTCCTCTCCCTGGTGGAGATGCCACGACCGAGAGAGCGCCTCGACGCCTATCCCCACCAGCTGTCAGGAGGCCTGCGCCAACGGGTGATGATCGCCATGGCGCTCGCCTGCGAGCCCAAGCTCCTCATCGCCGACGAGCCCACCACGGCCCTCGACGTCACCATCCAGGCCCAGATCCTCGACCTCATCGATGACCTGCGCCAGCGTCTCAAGATGGCGGTGGTCCTCATCACCCACGACATGGGCGTCATCGCCGGACGAACCGACCGCGTCCTTGTCATGTACGCCGGTCGCATCGTGGAGGAGGCGACCACCGCGCAGATGTTCACGGCCATGCGGCACCGGTACTCCGAGGCCCTCCTGGCGTCGGTCCCCAAGCTGGACCAGGACTCCTCGGTGCCCTTGCGCAGCATCGCCGGCCTGCCGCCGGACCTGTCGCAGCCCATGACCAGCTGCCGGTTGCACCGCGTTGCCGCTACGCCCACGACGACTGCTGGGCCAGCGACCCCCCCTGGAGCACAAGGCGGGGAGCGCGCCGGGCACCTGGCCGCGTGCTTCCATCCGACCGGGACCGACGAGCACGCCGAACACGCCTCGGCGGCGTCGGCGGCCGCCGTGGCGGCGGGCGACGTCGTGGCCGGCGCCGAGGTCGGTCCGGACCAGGCGGTGCTCACCCGTCACCGTCAGCGCGACGAGTACCTGGCCGCCCGGCCCGTGCTGCTGCGCGTCGAGGACCTGGTGAAGGAGTTCCCGGTGACGTCGGGGGCGCTGTTGCAGCGTCGCATCGGCAGCGTCAAGGCCGTCTCGAGCGTGTCGTTCTCGGTGCGCGAGGGCGAGACCTTCGGCCTGGTGGGGGAGTCGGGATGTGGCAAGACGACCATCGGCCGGCTGGTGGTCGCCCTGGAGCGGGCCAATGCCGGGCGCATCGTCTTCGACGGCGCCGACGTCCAGGCGCTGCGGGGCAAGGAGCTCCGCAACCGCCGACGCGATCTCCAGATCATGTTCCAGGACCCCTACGCATCGCTCGATCCGCGCATGCGGGTGGGGACCATCCTGCGTGAGCCGCTGGTGGTCCAGGGCATCGGATCATCCGAGGAGCGCTCGGCCAAGATCACTTCGCTGCTCAACGAGGTCGGGCTCAGCGCCAAGGCGGCGGACCTCTACCCGCACGAGTTCTCCGGCGGCCAACGCCAGCGCATCGGGCTGGCCCGGGCCCTTGCGCTCGAGCCACGCCTGATCGTGGCCGACGAGCCGGTCTCCGCCCTCGACGTGTCCATCCAGGCGCAGATCCTCAACCTGCTGAAGGAGCTGCAGGGTCGCCACGGGCTGACCTACATCGTGATCTCGCACGACCTCGCCGTCGTGAAGTACGTGGCCGACACCATCGGGGTCATGTACCTCGGGAAACTGGTCGAGGTGGGACCGTCGGCGCACGTGTACGACTCCACAGCCCACCCCTATACGCGGGCGCTCATCGACGCCATTCCCGAGCCGGACGTGCAGCGGGCCCGGACCAAGCCGGTGGGCCACATCCGTGGCGAGCTGCCCTCGGCGCTCAACCCACCGTCGGGGTGCCGCTTCCGGACGCGCTGCCCCCGGGCGCAGGACGTGTGCGCCGAGGAGGAGCCCCCGCTCCGTCCCTTCGGTCCGGCGCACATGGCGGCGTGCCACTTCCCGCTGCAGGCACCGGTGGCGAGCTCCGCCGGGGACGTGGTTCCCACCGCCGTGGGGTGATCGCCGCCGGGGAGTCCGGCAGACAGGCCGACGTGGTGCCCTCGAAGGGTTGGCCCCGGGAGAAAGTGGGCGTACCATTCAGGCTGTGATCCGGCGCCTGGTGCACGCCGTGGGGGTGTGGGCGATCGTTGTCGGCTGCGCCACCGTCATCGCCCTGAGCGTGATCGGGGCACCGCAGCCCTGGCCGACACTTGTCGGATCGATGGTCGTGATCCAACTCAGCAAGCCCTGGCGGGCGATGCAGCATCGATGAGCCCGACCAGGGTGGTGGACCGCCACTGTCGACCAGCGGTCAAGCGCCCGTGGCGCCCAGCCTGACGTTCTGACCCGTCCTCGACCCGGCGACTGCGCCCGATGCACGCAAGAGGGCCGACGGCCTCAGCGACGCTGCAGTCGCACCTCGAGTGAGTCCCGCAGCGCGTCGCCCACGAAGTTGAAGGCCACGACCACGAGCACGATGCACAGCCCGGCCGGGTAGATCTGCCACCAGTAGTTGGCGGTGATGTCGTTGATGCCGTAGGTGAGCATCGTGCCCCAGTCGGTCTGGGGAGCCGGCACGCCGAGCCCGAGGTACCCGAGCGCGGCCAGGAGCAGGATGGCGTCCGCCACCTGGAAGGTGGCGTTCACGATGATGGTGCCGATGGCGTTGGGCAGGATGTGCCGCAGCACGATCCTGCTTCGCTTGCCACCCATGACCCGCACGGCCTGCACGTACTCGCGCACCCGCAGCGTGAGTGTCTCGCCGCGAATGAGGCGGGCCGGCACCAGCCAGGACACCAGGGCGATGATGATGATGAGGACGATCACGGTGGGGTGGAAGATCACGGCAAGGACGATGAGCAGGAAGAGGAAGGGGATCGACAGCAGGGTGTCCACGATCCGCATCATGAGCGCATCGATCCACCCCCCGAAGAATCCGGACACCGCTCCGTAGAGCGCGCCGAACGACGTCCCCAGGATGGCGGCGGCCAGCCCCACCAGGAGAGAGTTCTTCCCCCCGAACATCAGCCGGCCGAGGATGTCGAATCCGGAGTTGTCCGTGCCGAGCGGGTTCGTGGAGCTCGGCGGGGAGTTGGCCGGCGTGTTGCTCACCAGCGCGGCCTGGGCGTTGGTCTGGTTGGTGTGGTAGAAGACCGGGCCCAGCCAGCAGAACAAGATCATCAACACGATGACGACGAGCCCCACGACCGCAAGCTTGTTCTCCCTGAACACGCGCACGATCTGACGGAGCATTCCCCCCGACGAGATGGCCTCGCCCCCTTCGGGGCCGAGCATCCCCGGGGTGGCGCCGTTGCCCGACCCGGTACCGGGGACCGCAGCGCCGAGCGCCTCTTCCACCAGGGGCGTGTCGGACCACGGCGAACCGGTCACGTCGCGTTCGTCACCGACTGGCATAGCGGATCCTCGGGTCGATGAGGGCGTACATGACGTCGGCGATGAACGAGCCCACGACGGTGGCCAGCGTGGCGACGAGCGCCGTCCCGAGCAGGAGGGGGACGTCGGTCTGCAGGGCGGCCTGATAGGTGAGCAGGCCCATCCCCGGGTAGTTGAACACCGTCTCGGTGATGATCGCACCGCTCACGATGGCGGGGATTGAGAGCCCGATCAGCGTGACGATGGGGATGAGGGCGTTCCGAAGGGCGTGGAGGAACAGGACCCGGCGGGGCCCGGCCCCCTTGGCCCGGGCCGTGCGGACGTAGTCCTCGGTCATGGCCTCCATCATCGAGGACCGCATGTAGCGGCTGAACGACGCGATGGTGATGGCCGCCAGCGTGAGCTCGGGCAGCACGAGGGCGCGGGGGTCACCGAGGATGGAGGCCACGGTCTGGCCCTGCGGGGCCTCGACGGAGAAGAGGTGGATGTCCACGGCGAAGTACAGGATGAGCAGCCCGCCGAGGAGGAAGGCGGGCATGGCGTACCCGACGAACGACACGCCCGTCAGCACGTAGTCGATGGGCTTGTTGCGCCGCACCACCTGCAGGATGCCGAGAGGGATGGCCACGATGAGGGCCAGAACCGTCGAGATCCCCACGAGCACCAGGGTCTTCGGCAGCCGTTCCTGGATCAGCGCGGTGACGTCCTGGTTGGACTTGTAGGAGTAGCCCAGATCGTGGTGCCAGACCAGGTCCTTCAAGTAGATCCAGAACTGGATCGGGATGGCTCTGTTGTAGCCGTTCACCTTGTTGAACTGGGCGATCTGCTGCTTGGTGGCGCGCGTGCCGATGGCGGCCCGGGCGAATCCCCCGGGTATGAGGTGCGCCAGGAGGAAGACGAGCAGCAGGACGAGCACCGTGACGATAAGGGCCTGCACGACCCGGCGTACCAGGAACCCGATCATCTCGGCCGCACGCTAGCGCGGGAACCACCCCGGTCCACCGCGGACTGCGCGTCGGGCCGGGGTGGTTCGCATCACCACGTATCAGGTGGCCGGAGCCACGCTCCTACTTGACGTAGTACCAGTCCTCCGGGTTGATGGTGGACAACGGGTTCTGGGGGGTGACGCCCCGCAGGTTGTTCTGGATCTCGGTCAGAGACTGCACCTGGTCCGGCAGGTAGATGACAGGAACCTGCTTGGCCAGGTAGTTCTCGTAGTTGTCCAGCGATGCGCTCGTGAAGTCGGTCGCCTTGATGTTGGCGTCGTTCGTCGCGTCGGAATAGCTGCCGTAGTTCGCAACAGCGCCCGTGGCGAACAGCTCCTCACCGGTGGGGTAGACGTCAGGCGAGTACACCCAGCTTCCGGCCCAGTCCTCTATCTCCCACGTGCAGCTCGGACCCGGGTTGCAGGCCGTGGCGTTGCCGATCACCGTGTCGAAGGTCGACGTGGTCTCGTTGATGTGGATGCCTGCCGCCTCCCACGACGAGATCTCGTCGTTGACCGCTTCGGTCTGCGTGGTGATACCGGTGGCGAACTGCAGGTTCAATGACAGCGGCGTCCCGGCTGGAATGCCCGCTCCGCACTCGTCCGACCCCGTCCCGGGCTTGGTGCAGGTGTCGGTGCCACCGGCCTTGATCGACCAGCCGTGCGAAGACAGGAGGCTCTCAGCTTTGGACAGGCTGTAGGGGTAGGGATTCGACTTCTCTCCCGACGACAGGAAGCTCGTCACCGGCAGAACGGGCACGGGACCGTACTCCGGCGCCCCGTAGCCCTTGAAGACCTTCTGGATGATGGCCGACTGGTCGACGAGGGTCTGCATGGCCTGGCGGAAGTAGAGCTGGGACATGATCTTGCCTGCCGTGCCGTTGTTCCCCGTGGAGTTGAGATTGAGGGGGAAGTAGGCGAACTCCCAGCCGTAGTACTCGTTCAGATAGAAGTTCGGCAGTCGGCTGTCCTGCGCCGCCACCACGAGCGGGTTGGTGGTGGCCTTGGAGACGTTGGACAGGGGGAGGTACCCCACGTTGAGCTTCCCGCCCAGGAGAGCGTTGTACTCCGTGGGCTCGTCGGTGAACGGCGCCTCGACGAACTTGGCCAGCTTGGGCTTGACGGGGCCGGAGTAGCTCGAGTTGGGCTCCATGGTGATGTTGCCCGTGGCGTCGAAGGACGTCAGGTGCCAGGGCCCGTCGACGATCTGCCACAGCGGGTTCGTGGCGTAGGTGGAGAACGAGTTGTTGGCGGCCTTGGGGTTCGAGGGGTTGTAGCCCGCCTCGGTCGCCAGGTAGTCGAACACCTTGTTGCACGCCGCATCGGTCGCAGCCGAGCCGTAGGTCCCGCTGAAGCACCCACCCGATCCGGGTGCTGCGCCCTTGGCGGTGACGTCCCAGGCCTTGGGCATGGGCGTGATCTGCGACAGGTTGTTGTACGTGTACCAGTTGGTGTTGACCGGCCCGCTCAGCGTGAAGGTCACCTCGGTGGGGCTGGTGGCCACGACATTGGTCACGTCGTCGGGAATGGCGTCGATGCCCGGCACGTAGGCGCCGAAGCTGTTCTTGTCGGCGTGCATCATGTTCATCCAGAACACGACGTCCTGGGCGCTGACTGTCTCACCGTTCGACCACATGTACGGGTCCATGTCGACCGTGACGGTCTGCGAGTTGTTGGAGTACACGGGCTGCTTGGCGAGCGAGAGCGACAGGTTGAGGTCGGGGGTGGTGCCCTGCCCGAACCAGTACAGCGGGCGGTACATCAGGTACTGGAACTGCGAGATGTTGGGCACGCTGAAGAGACCGGGCGGGTCGAAGGGGAAGATGAAGTTCGGCGCCGACCCGGGGAGCTCGGCCCACACGGCGGTGCCGCCCGTGCTCGGCGTGCCGCCGGTGGGGACGTGGGTCCCTTTGCCGCTGGCGCCGGTCGACGGGGAGGAAGAGCACGCCGCCAGGAGCAGGGCGGCGGTGATCACTACTGCGGCCATCGAGAAAACTGCCCGGGTCCGTCTCACTCGTGCCTCCTCTGGTGCTGCCACCGGCACTCGCCGCCGGAGATAACAGGAACGTTAACGTTCCGCGACGATTCCCGCGTTCGATGGGTTTCGAAAGGTCCTGACGCAGACGTCAGGTCGGGCTCCCCGGGAATCCGGGGTGGTGGGGAGGGCCCGACAGCTTGGTCGATACAATCATCCGGTGCCCAGGGACGCATCGGCGGGCCGTCCCCGGCGACCAGGCGGTCCTCGTGGCGGACCCCGCACCCCCGACAACTCCGACCGCGGGCCCCGCCGCGGGGCGGGGTTATCCCCCAGGAGCTCGGCCGGCGGCGACGGACGTTCCGGAGGGAAGGGCGGATCGCCGGCACGTGGCAAGGCGCCGCATCCACGGCCTGCGGGTGCACGCCCGGCTCGACCCGGGGCGCCGCGCGCCGTACGACCTGCCGGTTCACGCCCCGCTCGACCCGGGGCGCCGCGTACGGCGGGGCCGGGCGGTTCCCGTACGGCTCGTCCCGGAGCACCGCGTACGGCGGGGCCGGGCGGTTCCCGTACGGCTCGTCCCGGAGCACCGCGTGCCGCCGGACCTGGGGGTTCGCGTTCCGCTTGGCCCCGCGGACCTCGCGCTGCCGCAGGACCCGGAGGACCGCGTCGGGGACCGACGTGGTCCGGTGAAGGCGGAAAGGCGGCAACGGCTCGGAGCAAAGGTGGCGGGGACAAGGGGGGGGAATGGCCCCGCACGACACGTCCCTCGGGACCCCGGGCGCGGCCTGGTGCCGGCAGCGCTGGTCGCGGTGGCGCAGGTTTCGAACGTTCCGATCGGCGGCCCGCTCGCCCGTCAGGTCGACCGGAAACCGGTGAGCGACGACCGCGACCCGTAGGTCGGGGCGCTGGTGGGGGGCCACGAGACAGGAGCGCCCGCCCCTCCGTCCGGCCCGAGCGCCCCCCCGTGGCCGGTCGACCTTACGGCGCGCGTCGCGCCCCTCCGCCCGGCCCACACCCACCGACCGGCCCACGCGCAGCGCCCGGCCCACACCCACCGACCGGCCCACGCGCAGCGCCCGGCCCACACCCACCGACCGGCCCACGCGCAGCGCCCGGCCCACACCCACCGACCGGCCCACGCGCGAGCGCCCGGCCCACACCCACCGACCGGCCCACGCGCAGCGCCCGGCCCACACCCACCGACCGACCCACGCGCAGCGCCCGCCCCACACCCACCGACCGACCCACGCGCAGCGCCCGCCCCACACCCACCGACCGGCCCAGTGGACGCGGTGGGCCCGGATCTCGGCGTCCCGCCGGGCCGCAGTCGTCTCCCCATGTGCCTCTGGCTGCACCGCGGCGGTGGGGGAGCGTGGCCCGCAGAGGCACGGGCGTGTTGCGCGAGGACGCCTCCGAGCGCGTTGGGGACCGACAGGCCACCCCACCACGTGCCGCACCGCCGACGTCGGCCCGGGAGGACTGGGTCTCGGAGGGTCCGGTCGACCGGGGTGACGCCGCCTCGCGCCGGCGACGCCCGGCACCGAACCGGACCGACGCCACACCCGGGCGCACCGGCCGGCCGTCGACCGCCGTCCCCGACGACGACACCCTCCCCGCCGACGTCGTCGACGAGCTGGCCGGAGCGGTGGGGAGATCGCGGGCGCAGACCCTGTCTCGCCGCATGGCGGCGGCCGTGCGCGCCTACGAGCGTGACCGGTACGCCGAGGCCATGCGCACCACGCGGGTCCTGGCCGACGAGGTGCCGGAATCGGCGGCGGCACGCGAGCTCCACGGGCTCGTGTGCTACCGGTCGGGTCGCTGGCGCGACGCGGTGAAGCACCTCCAGGCGGCGCGCTCTCTGACCGGTGACGATCCCAGTCAGATCCCCGTGCTCATGGACTGCGAGCGGGCCATGGGCCACCGGCGCAAGGTGGAGGCGCTGTGGGAGGAGCTCCGCTCCTCCTCGCCCCCTGCCGACGTCCTGGTCGAGGGCCGCCTCGTCTTCGCCGCCGATCTGGCCGAGCGCGGCCGCCTGGACGAGGCCATCACCCTGCTGGCGACGGCGGGCGGGGCCCGCAACCTGCGCCGGCCCGGTGACCGTCACGTCCGGCAGTGGTACGTCCTCGCCGACCTGTACGAACGCGCCGGTGACGTCCCCCGGGCGCGCGAGCTGTTCGCCCGGGTGGTGGCGGTCGACCCCGAGGTGGCCGACGCAGCCGAGCGGCTGGCAGCGCTCGGCCGCGCCAGCCGGCGTCACGGCCCGTCGAGGAAGACGCCTCGCAGCGGCGCCCCCGACAAGCGCAGCGCTCCCGTCCGGAGCGGGGCCCGCGCCACCAAGCGCAGCGCCCCCTGACAGCGGCGGGGCCGAACGCGCCGGGCCCCGATCCTCGGGCGACGGCAAGGCGGCCGGCACCTCTCGGTAGCATCGGTCCATGACCCCGACGGCCGCGCCCGGCGGTGGCGGCGGCTTCGTCGACCTCCGCAGCGACACCGTCACCCGCCCCACCGCCGAGATGCGACGCGCCATGGCCGAGGCGGACGTGGGCGACGACGGCTATCACGACGACCCGACGGTCAATGCCCTCGAGGAGGCCTACGCCGAGCGGGTGGGGAAGCCGGCGGCGGTGTACGTCCCGTCGGGGTCCATGGCCAACCAGGCCGCCATCGGGGCGCTGTGCCGTCGTGGCGATCTCGTCGTCGCCGGTCGCCGCCAGCACGTCGTGATCTTCGAGGAGGGTGGCGTGGCGGCCAACGCCGGGGCGCAGATCCACGCCGTCGACGACACCGACGGCACCATCACCCCCGCCGACGTCCGGTGGGCCATCGAGGCGTCCGAGCACTACCACCCCCGGCCCGGCCTGGTGTGCGTCGAGAACACCCACATGCCGGCGGGCGGCGTGCCCTGGAGCATGGCCGCTCTCGAGGCCGTGGTGGCCGCCGCCGACGGGCTCCCGGTGCACATGGACGGGGCGCGCCTGTTCAACGCCGAGGTCGCCACCGGCGTCGCCGCGGCGCGCTTCGCCGCTCCCGTCACGACGGTGATGTCGTGTCTGTCCAAGGGTCTGTGCGCGCCGGTGGGATCCCTCCTGGCCGGGCCGGCCGACGTGGTGGCGGCGGCGCGCACCGAGCGCCAACGCCTGGGCGGCGCCATGCGCCAGGCGGGGATCATCGCCGCCGCCGGGCTGGTGGCGCTGCGGAGCATGGTCGAGCGCCTGGCCGACGACCACGCCCGGGCCAGGCGTCTGGCCGAGGCCGTGGCCGACCGCTGGCCCGGGTCGGGCTGCGACCCGGCCCGGGTACCCACCAACATCGTCGTGTTCACCCATCCCTCACCCCGGCAGGTGCTGGACCACCTGCGCCGCGAGGGAGTGCTGGCCGGGACCATCGCCCCCGGGGTCCTGCGCCTCGTCACCCATCACGACGTGGACGACGCCGGGCTCGACCTCGCCATGAAGGCCCTGGCCGGCGCGCCGTAGCCCCCGGCCCCGGGCCGGCGTCGGGGGAACTGGGCCGGGCACGACGCGTCCGGACATGGGTCCTTCGGACCTGGGAGTCGCCAACGGGCGGCGGTAGCATCGACGGTGTCGACGTCCGCCTGTGGGCGTCAGCGACCCGCAGGGCGGCGTCCGGCCTCCCATCCCGAATCTCCCAGGAGGCGCACCGTGGCCACCGACATCGAGGCACTGCTCGGCGACGAGGCCGAGAGCCTCCTCACCCACACCTGCAAGGGGGTCACGGCCGACGAGCTCAGCCTGCCGGGCCCCGACTACGTCGACCGCGTCCTCGTCGGGACCGACCGTCCCATCCCCGTGGTCCGCAACCTGGCCACCCTGTACGGCACGGGCCGCCTGGGGGGCACCGGGTACCTCTCCATCCTCCCCGTCGACCAGGGCATCGAGCACTCGGCGGCGGCCAGCTTCGCCAAGAACCCCGCCTATTTCGATCCCGCCAACCTCCTCGAGCTCGCCATCGAGGCCCAGTGCTCGGCCATCGCCACCACCCTGGGGGGCCTGGGGGCGGTCGCCCGGCGCTACGCCCACCGCATCCCCTTCATCGTCAAGCTGAACCACAACGAGTTCCTCCACTACCCGAGCGAGTACGACCAGGTGATGTTCGGCTCCGTGCGCCAGGCCGCCGACCTGGGGGCCGTCGGCGTGGGCGCCACCATCTACTTCGGGTCGCCGCAGAGCGACCGCCAGCTCCAGGAGGTCCGGGCCGCCTTCGCCGAGGCCCACGACCGGGGGCTGTTCACCGTCCTGTGGTGCTACCTGCGCAATCCCGCCTTCAAGACGCCGGAGGCCGATTACCACCTGGCGGCGGACCTCACCGGCCAGGCCAACCACATCGGCGTGACCATCGAGGCCGACCTGATCAAGCAGAAGCAGCCCGAGAACAACGGCGGGTACACGGCGCTCAAGTTCGGCAAGACCGACCCGCTCGTGTACGAGCAGCTCACCACCGACCATCCCGTCGACCTCACCCGCTGGCAGGTCGTCAACTGCTACGCGGGGCGCATCGGCCTCATCAACTCGGGCGGGGAGTCGAAGGGGGCGAGCGATCTGGCCCAGGCCGTCCGCACCGCCGTCATCAACAAGCGGGCCGGTGGGACGGGGCTGATCGTGGGGCGCAAGGCCTTCCAGCGACCCATGGCCGAAGGTGTCGGGCTCATCCACGCCGTGCAGGACGTCTTCCTGGACGACGCCGTCACCATCGCCTGACCGTCCCTTCCACACCCGACCGTCCCTTCCGACGGGACCTGTGGGTCCCCCGGGACGACGGGACCTGCGGGTCCTCCGAGGGTCAGGCCCCGGCGGGACCGGGCGGGCCCACGCATATCCGCGCCCGGCTCGGCCCGGCGGGCCACAAGCCCGGGGCGGGGCCGCGGCGGCGGTATGCTCGGGCTCCGGAGTAACGAAGCATCCACGCGAGCACGCGCGGCGAGGCCCCGTGCCCGGGCAGACGGTCGGGGGCCCGTCGACCTGCAGAGACGGAGGACAGCGGTGTCCACCGCGACACACCAGCCGACGACCGAGCTCGATCGGGTCGTCATCAGGTTCGCCGGTGACTCCGGTGACGGCATGCAACTCACCGGATCCCAGTTCACGTCGGTGAGCTCGCTGTTCGGCAACGACACGGCCACCCTGCCGGACTTCCCGGCCGAGATCCGGGCGCCGGCGGGCACGCTCGCCGGCGTGTCGGCCTTCCAGGTACACATCTCGGACCACGACATCCTCACGCCCGGCGACGCCCCCAGCGTGCTCGTGGCCATGAACCCGGCCGCCCTCAAGGCCAACGTGGCCGCCGTGACCACGGGCGGGACGCTCATCGTCAACGTCGACGCCTTCGACGAGCGCGCCCTCGAAAAGGCGGGCTACGCCGCCAATCCGCTCACCGACGGCACCCTGGCGTCGTTCACCTTGTTCGAGGTCCCCATGACGTCGATCACCATGGAGGTGGCCAAGGAGGCGGGGGTGAAGCCCCGCGACGCCGAGCGCTCGAAGAACTTCTTCGCCCTGGGCCTCGTCAGCTGGCTCTACAGCCGCCCCGTGGAACCCACGATCGAGTGGATCGAGAAGCGCTTCGCCGCCAACACCATGATCCTCGACGCCAACACCCGGGCCTTCAAGGCGGGGTACAACTTCGGCGAGACGGCCGAGCTGTTCGAGTCGCACTACCAGGTCCGGCCGGCGCCCCAGGCACCTGGGGTCTACACCAACATCACGGGCAACACCGCTCTCGCCTGGGGCCTGATCGCCGCCGCCCACCAGGCCCACCTGCCGCTGTTCCTGGGGTCGTACCCCATCACGCCGGCGTCGGACATCCTCCACGAGCTGTCCAAGCACAAGCACTTCGGCGTGCGCACCATGCAGGCCGAGGACGAGATCGCCGGCGTGGGCGCGGCCATCGGTGCCGCCTTCGGCGGATCGCTCGGGGTGACCACCACGAGCGGCCCCGGCATCGACCTCAAGTCCGAGTCGATCGGCCTGGCGGTCAGCCTCGAGCTCCCGCTGCTCGTGATCGACATCCAGCGGGGCGGCCCCTCGACGGGCCTGCCCACCAAGACCGAGCAGTCCGACCTGCTCCACGCCATGTTCGGGCGCCACGGCGAGGCACCCGTGCCCATCGTCGCCCCCATGACGCCCTCGCACTGCTTCGAGGTCGCCATGGAGGCGGTGCGCATCGCCGTGAAGTACCGCACCCCGGTGTTCGTGCTCTCCGACGGGTACCTCGCCAACGGGGCGGAGCCGTGGCGGCTGCCCGACCCGGCGTCACTTCCCGACCTGCACGTCGAGTTCGCCACCGCCCCAAACCACACCGAGGACGACGGCACGCCCGTGTTCTGGCCGTACCTGCGCGACCAGCAGACCCTGGCCCGGCCCTGGGCCGTGCCGGGCACGCCCGGTCTCGAGCACCGCATCGGCGGCCTGGAGAAGGCGGACGGGTCAGGGAACATCTCCTACGACCCCGTCAACCACGAGCACATGGTGCACCTGCGGGCCCGCAAGGTGGCCGGCATCGCCGACGACATCCCGCTCCTCGAGGTGGACGACACCGGCGGACTGGGCAGCGCACCGGTGCTCATCCTGGGTTGGGGATCGACCTACGGGGCCATCGCCGCCGGGGTGCGCCGGGTGCGGGCCAGGGGCCTGGCTGTGGCCCATGCCCACCTCGTGCACCTGAACCCCTTCCCCCGCAATCTGGGCGACGTCTTCGCGCGCCTACGACCAGGTGCTCGTGCCCGAGACCAACCTCGGCCAGCTCGTCAAGCTGGTCCGGGCCGACTTCCTGGTGGACGCCACGGGGCTGTCGAAGGTCCAGGGCGTGCCGTTCCGGGCGGCGGAGATCGAGGAGGCGGTGCTGGCCATGCTGGGCCTCGACACCCGCACGAGCGAGGCAGAAGAGGACGTGGCGAGCTGATGACCGACACCACCATCCCCGTGACGACGCGCAAGGACTGGACATCGGACCAGGAGGTCCGGTGGTGCCCCGGGTGCGGCGACTACTCCATCCTGGCCGCCCTGCAGATGCTGCTCCCCGACCTCGGGGTGCGGCCGTGAGAACACCGTGTTCGTGTCCGGCATCGGGTGCGCGGCGCGCTTGCCGTACTACATGAACACCTACGGCATGCACTCCATCCACGGCCGGGCGCCGGCGGTGGCCACGGGGCTGGCGGTCACCCGCCCCGACCTCGACGTGTGGGTCATCACCGGGGACGGTGACGCCCTCTCCATCGGGGGCAACCACCTCATCCACGCCCTGCGGCGCAACGTCGACATCACCGTCCTGCTGTTCAACAACCAGATCTACGGCCTCACCAAGGGCCAGTACTCGCCCACGAGCGAGCAGGGCAAGGTGACCAAGTCCACGCCCTTCGGCTCGCTCGACACCCCGTTCAACCCCGTCAGCCTGGCCCTCGGGGCCGAGGCCACCTTCGTGGCCCGCACCCACGACATGGACCGCAAGCACATGCAGGAGGTCTTCCGCCGCGCCCATGACCACACCGGGGCGGCGTTCGTCGAGATCTACCAGAACTGCAACGTGTTCAACGACGGGGCGTTCGAGAAGATCACCGGGCGCGACGTGCGGGCCGACAGCCTGATCCCCCTCGTGCACGGCGAGCCCATCCGGTTCGGCAACGAGCAGCAGTTCGGGGTGGTCATGGGCCCCGACGGGCGCCTGCGCATCGCCGAGGTGGCCGAGGTGGGGGAGGACGCCCTCCTCGTCCACGACGAGCGCCGCGACGAGCCGGGCCTCGCCTTCCAGCTGAGCCGCCTGGCGCGTGGCCCCTACGAGCCCACGCCCATCGGCGTGTTCCGCGCCGTGGAGCGCCCCGAGTACGGCGACGCCATGGCCAGGCAGCTCCTCGAGGCCAACGAGCGCCGGGGCCCCGGCGACCTGGCCGCCCTGCTCGCCTCGGGCGGCACCTGGACCGTCGAGGGCTGAGCCCTCGCCCCGGTCCGGCCGGGGCGATCCGCAACTCCGGCGCAGCCCGTGCTCAACCGCGCTCGGTGAACGGCCGATACCTGGCGTGGGACTCGGAGTCACGGAGACGTGATCCGAGATCCGCAGGGGGGGTCAGGAACGGGGCGCGCGCGGCGGCAGGTTCGCAGCACGGCCCGCTGCGGCATAGGGGGCACGCCGCGGCGCCCACGTTCCTCAGTCCGACGCCCTCCGGGCGCCGGACTGCGGGCGGCAACCTTTTCAGTCCTCCACGGGGCGGAAGACCATGCCCGTCCGCGGTTTGGGGTGGAAGTAGGTGCTCTTGGGCGGCATGCGCCGCCGGGCGTGCGCCCACTCCGAGATCTGCTCGACGGTGACGGCCCGCAGCAGCAGCGCGGCCTGGGCCGTGCCGGCGGCGACGGCGGCGACGGCGGCCCGCCCGTCGTGGACGTAGGTCACCTCCGCCCCGGGGACGTCCTCGATGGCCAGGGCCACCAGGCTCGAGTCGAGGTCCGACCGGGCCTCCTCGTAGGTGGCGGGGCGCAGCGTCAGGAGCCACACGCCGTCGGCGGTGACGAGGGCGAGGGCATCCGAGCGCGCCACGGAGTCGGTGAGGTGCTCGTCGGCGGGACCGGCGTGCACGAGGTCGAACCACCGCTCGAAGATCCCGGGCAGGTCGGTGCCGGCCGGGACGCCCGACAGGGTGCGGTGGATGGGGCCCACGGCCAGCTGGCCCTCGGCCAGCTCGACGACGAAGGCCATGACGAGGTCGTATTCCCCGGGCTCGTCGGCCCCGGCGGCCCGCCGCTCCGCCTGGTAGGCGAGCGCCGTCTCGTAGCGGTGGTGCCCATCGGCGATCACCACGGGAGCCGACCCCACCACCGCGGCGATGCGTTCGAGGAGCTCCGGGGCGTCGATGACCCACAGGGAATGGACCACGCCGTCGTCGTCGGTGGCCTCGGCCTGCGGTGGTCCCTGCGGCTCGCACGCCGCCGCCAGCCCCGGGGCGAGGGAGAGGCCCCAGATGGGGGAGAGGTTGGCGTGACAGGCGCGCAGCAGGTCGAGGCGGTCGCTCTTGTCCTTGGGGATGGTCTGCTCGTGCGGCAGGATGTCGCCGCCGGGCGCCTCGCATGCGAGCGCGCCGAGGACCCCGGTCGTCACCGCCCCTCCGGGCAGCGCCATGCGGTAGGCGTAGAAGCAGGATCCGGCGTCGGCGCAGATGACGCCGTCGTGGCGCCATTCGGCGAAGATGCGCGCCGCCGACTGGTAGGGGTCGAGGCCGGTGCGGAAGTCACCTTCGGGCAGCTCGACGTGGATGGCGTTGGCGCGGTGACGGGCGGCGAGCCGGGCGCGCTCCTCGGGGCCCACGACGTCGTAGGGCGGGGCGATGACGGCGTCGAGGGGGATGGCGCGGTCGTAGCGGAGGCCGGGGAAGGGTCGGAACGTGGGCACCGGCCCTGCGTAGCACAACGGGGC
This sequence comes from uncultured Acidimicrobiales bacterium, assembly GCA_963839605.1. Lineage (GTDB taxonomy): Bacteria > Actinomycetota > Acidimicrobiia > Acidimicrobiales > UBA8190 > JBEKVE01. Next base: position 16,997 of record CAWIWK010000028.1, read on the forward strand.
GGACCCCCGGTAGACGGCGCCCGGCGCCGCGGTCCGGCCCGGGTGGCGGCGTGCACCCCCGCTGACCTGCTCCGGAGCCCCGTCGCCGCTCCCGTCTGGGCCGGCCTCGCACCCCGGGGTGGGGGGCCGACTTCACGTTGACGTAAACTCCCGGGAATGGAGGCGTCCGGGGCCCGGTCCGACCGCTACAAGTGGATCGTCCTCAGCAACACCACGCTCGGGGTCTTCATGGCCCTGCTCAACACCTCGATCGTGATCATCTCGCTGCCGGCCATCTTCCGCGGCATCCACGTCGACCCCTTGCAGCCCTCCAACATCGGTCTGCTGCTGTGGCTGCTGCAGGGCTACATGATCGTGACGGCGGTGCTGGTGGTGACGCTCGGCCGCATCGGGGACCTCTTCGGCCGGGTGCGCATGTACAACGCCGGGTTCGCCGTGTTCACGGTGGCGTCCATCGGCCTGGCCGTGTCGCCGGCCACCGGACCCTCCGGTGCCCTGGTGCTCATCGGCCTGCGGGTGGTGCAGGGCATCGGCGGCGCACTGCTCATGGCGAACTCGATGGCCATCATCACCGATGCCTTCCCCGTGGGGGAGCGGGGGATGGCGCTCGGCATCAACATCGTGGCCGGCATTTCCGGATCGTTCCTGGGGCTGCTCGTGGGCGGCCTGCTGTCGGCCGTCGACTGGCGGTTGGTGTTCCTGGTGAGCGTGCCCTTCGGCGTGGCGGGCACGGTGTGGGCCTACCTGAAGCTCCACGACACCGGCGTGCGCTCCACGGCGCGCCTCGACTGGTGGGGCAACGCCACCTTCGCCATCGGCCTCGTCCTCGTCATGATCGGCCTCACCTACGGCCTCATTCCCCACGGTGGCCATCCCATGGGCTGGACCGGGCCGTGGGTGCTCGCCGAGCTCATCGGCGGAGCGGCGGCGCTCGGGCTGTTCGTGGTGATCGAGCGGCGGGTGGCCGAGCCCATGCTCGACCTGTCGCTGTTCCGCATCCGGGCCTTCACCGGCGCCGGGGTGGCCAACCTGCTCGGCAGCATGGGCCGAGGCGGTCTGCAGTTCATGCTGGTGCTGTGGCTGCAGGGGATCTGGCTGCCCGCTGCACGGCTATTCCTTCGAGTCCACCCCGCTGTGGTCGGGCGTCTACATGGTGCCGCTGTCGATCGGCTACCTGGCCACCGGGCCGATGGCGGGGCGCCTGTCGGACCGCTACGGGCAGCGGTGGTTCTCGACCGTGGGCATGTTCGGCGCGGCGGCGAGCTTCGTGGTGCTCTTGTTCCTGCCCGTGGACTTCAGCTACCCCGAGTTCGCCGCCCTCATCCTGGTGAACGGCATCTTCGTGGGGCTGTTCTCGGCGCCCAACACCACCACCATGATGAACGCCGTCCCCGCCCGCCAGCGCGGGGCGGCGTCGGGCATACGGGCCACGTTCATGAACTCGGGCTTCGTGCTGTCCATCGGCATCTTCTTCTCGCTCATGATCGTGGGCCTGGCCGCCACCCTGCCCGCCACCATGCTGCACGGGCTGCAGGCCCAGGGCGTGCCGGCCGGCGCCGCGCACCGCGTGGCGTCGCTGCCACCCGTGGGGACGCTGTTCGCCGCCTTCCTCGGCTACAACCCCATGCGGACGCTGCTGGGCGTGCACGTGCTGGCCCAGGTGGGGCCGGCCCACGCCGCCCTCATCACCGGCAAGGAGTTCTTCCCCTCGCTCATCTCCGCCCCGTTCCACCGCGGCCTCGTCGTCGCCTTCGGGGCGTCGGCGCTTCTGTGCGCGGCCGCCGGCGTGGCGAGCGTCCTGGCCGGCGATCCCCACGGCGTGCCCGAGGACGACGGCGCCGTACCGGCGCCGCCCACGGCCGTCGCCGCCGAGGGCAGGCCGGCGGGCGAGCTCGTGCCCGGGGGGTGGCGGTGACCGTGACCGGGGGAGCGGGCCGGGGCACGACCGGCCTGCTGCCCATCGGCGAGGTGGCGGCCCGGGCCGCGGTGTCGGCCCGGACGCTGCGGTACTACGAGGAGCTCGGCCTCCTGGCGCCGACGGGTCGATCGGCGGGCGGGGCCCGGCGGTACTCCGAGGACGACGTCACCCGGCTGCTGCGGATCCGGGAGCTCCAGGAAGTCCTCGGGTTCGACCTGTGCGCCATCGGGGACGTGCTGCGGGCCGAGGACGAGCTGGCCGATCTCCGCCGCCAGTTCCACCGCGGTGCTGACCCGGGGCGGCGCCAGGCCATCGTGGCCGAGGCCATGGCCATCAACGAGCGCATGCGGGCCGTGGTCCGGGCCAAGCAGGAACGCCTGGAGGAGATGCTGCTCGACCTCGACGCCGCGGCCCGGCGTTACCGGGCGAGGGCCCGGGAGCTGGCCGACGAGCGCGCCGCCGGCCCGCCGGGGGCGAAGGCCCGGGGACGGCGGGGGGCGCCCGTAGACTCAGGTCCGTGACAGCAGCGGACGCCGGTACCGAAGAGCCGGCCCCGCCCCGGGGGGACACCCCGGAGGGTGCCGACCGGGTCTTGACCGTCCCCAACGCCATCACCATGGTCCGCCTGGGGTGCGTGCCGGTGTTCGTGTGGCTCTTGTTCGGGGCGCACCACCCCGCCGCCGCCGCCGTCCTGCTGGCGGTGCTGGGGGCGACGGACTGGGTGGACGGCTACGTGGCCCGGCGCTGGCACCAGGTGTCCACCGTGGGCAAGGTGCTCGACCCCACCGCCGACCGGGTCCTCTTGGCCACGGGGATCATCTCGGTGATCGTGGCGGGGGCGGTCCCCCTGTGGTTCGGCGTGCTGACCGTGGCGCGCGAGGTCCTCGTCTCGGCCGCCGTGCTGCTCTTGGCGAGCCTGGGGGCAGAGCGCATCGACGTCCTGTGGGTGGGCAAGGCGGGGACCTTCGGCCTCATGTTCGCCTACCCCACCTTCCTCCTCGCCCACGGCCACGCCGGGTGGCAGCACCCGGTCCACGTGGTGGCGTGGGTGAGCGCGGTGCCGGCCCTCGCCCTCGCCTGGGTGGCGGCCGCCGCCTACGTCCCGGTGGCGCGCCGTGCCCTGGCGCGGGTCGCGCGGCCGGATGGCAGCGGGGTAGGGTCGCCGTGGTGCGCGCATGAAGGCGGTGATCATGGCGGGCGGGGAGGGCACGCGCCTTCGCCCGCTCACCTCCAACCAGCCCAAGCCGATGCTTCCCATGGCCAACCGGCCCATGATGGAGCACGTCGTCACGCTCCTGCGCCAGCACGGCTTCGAGGACATCGTGGTGACCGTGGCCTTCATGGCCAACGCCATCCGCAGCTACTTCGGCGACGGCTCGGAATTCGGCGTGCGCATGGTGTATGCCACCGAGGAGACGCCGCTCGGCACCGCCGGCTCGGTGCGCAACGCCCGCGACGAGCTCGACGAGCGCTTCGTCGTCATCTCCGGGGACGTGCTCACCGACATCGACCTGACGTCGCTCGTGGACCACCACGACTCGAAGGGGGCGCTCGCCACCATCGCCCTCAAGGCCGTGGACGACCCGCTCGAGTTCGGCATCGTGATCACCGGGGAGGACGGGTCGATCGAGCGGTTCCTGGAGAAGCCCACCTGGGGCCAGGTCTTCAGCGACACCATCAACACGGGCATCTACGTCCTCGAGCCCGAGATCTTCGACTTCATCCCCGGCGGGCGGTCGGTGGACTTCTCCGAGGAGGTCTTCCCCGCCGTCCTCGAGTCGGCCAAGCCGCTGTTCGGCTACGTGGCCGGCGGCTACTGGGAGGACGTGGGCACGCTCGAGGCCTACCTGCGGGCCCACCAGGACATCCTCGACGAGAAGGTCGCCGTCCAGGTGAGCGGGTTCCCGCTGCGCCCCGGGGTGTGGCTGGGCAAGGGCGCCGAGGTCGATCCCGGTGCCCACGTGGCCGGGCCCGCCATCATCGGCGACAACTGCCACGTGGGGGCGGACGTCACCCTGGGCGAGTCTGCGTCATCGGGGCCAACGTCCGCATCGGCGACAACGCCTCGCTCGAGCGCACCGTGGTGCACGACAACGCCTTCTTGGGCGCGGGCGTCCGTCTCGACGGCTGCGTGCTGGGCCGGTCCTGCGACCTGCGCCGGGGCGGCGCTGCGAGGAGGGCGTCGTCCTCGGCGACGAGACCTTCGTGGGCGCCGACGCCCTCATCAAGTCGGGCGTGAAGGTGTACCCCTTCAAGACCGTCGAGGCCGGCGCCACGGTCAACACGTCCATCGTGTGGGAGTCACGCGGGCGCGCAACCTCTTCGGGCGCCTCGGCATCACCGGCCTCGCCAACGTCGACATCAGCCCCGAGCTCGTCATGCGGCTCTCCATGGCGTGGGCGAGCACCCTGGAGAAGGGCGCCACCATCACCGCCTCGCGCGACACGTCGCGCGCCGCCCGGGTGCTCAAGCGGGCCATGATCGTGGGCTGCAACGCGGCGGGTGTCGACGTCGAGGACCTCGAGGTGGCCACCATCCCGGTGACCCGGTTCCAGGTCCGCGCCGGCCGGAGCCTCGGGGGCATCACGGTCCGCCTCTACGAGGAGGACACCCAGTCGGTCACGATCCGCTTCTTCGACCAGGACGGCATCGACATCGCCGAACCGGCGCAGCGGAAGATCGAGCGCCTCTACCACCGCGAGGAGTTCCGCCGGGCGCTGGCGTCGGAGATCGGGGACATCGGCTACCCCCCGCGCGCCCTCGAGCTCTACACCGCGGCGCTGACCGAGGTCGTCGACGTCGGGGCCATCGCCCGGGCGGGCTTCAAGATGGTGCTCGACTACTCCTTCGGGACCACGAGCTTCCTCATGCCCAACGTGCTGGCCAAGCTGGGCGCGGACGTGCTGGTGGTGAACCCCTACGCCGCCACGGCCGCCGTCATGGCGAGCGACCGGCGCACCGCCGCCGGCCACGTCGCCGACCTGGTCCGGGCGTCGGGCGCCCACCTCGGGGCCGTCATCGACCCCGGTGGGGAGCATCTGACGATCGTCGACGACGAGGGGCGGGTGCTGTCAGACGACGAGGCCCTGCTCCTGCTGCTCGACATGGTGGTGACGCTCCACCGCCACGCCAAGGTGGCACTGCCCGTGGCCGCGCCCATGGCGGCCGAGCGGCTGTGCGAGGCGGCGGAGGCCACCGTGCAGTGGACGAAGCTCTCCGCCACCCACCTCATGGAGGTGGCCAACACCGGCGCCGTGACCTTCGCCGCCAGCCAGCTCGGGGGCTTCATCTTCCCCCGCTTTCTGCCGGGGTTCGACGCCGTGGCCACGCTGGTGCAGCTGCTCGACATGATGGCCCGCAGCGAGGAGCGCCTGTCGAAGCGGGTGAGCCGGATCCCCCCCGTCCACATCGTGCACGAGGAGATCGTGACGCCCTGGGACCAGAAGGGCACCGTCATGCGCACCACCCTCGAGCGGGCGCAGGGCCGCGACGTGGTGCTCGTGGACGGGGTGAAGATCCGGGAGCCCGACGGATGGACGCTCGTGGTGCCCGATCCCGAGGAGCCCATCACCCACGTGTGGGCCGAGGCCCCGAGCGAGGCCGAGGCCCGGCGCGGGCCCAGGAGCACGCCATCCGCATCCGCCAGATGATGCGCTGAGCGCTCACCGCCCGCACCCGGCGGGCGCCGGCGCCCCGGGCGCCCCGGGGGACGCTGGGGTATGGTCCCGCCTATGCGCGTGCCCGACGAACTCCGGTACACGACGGACCACGAGTGGGCGACGCTCGTGGACGGCAGGGTGCGGGTGGGCATCACCGATTACGCCCAGGACGCGCTCGGGCGACGTCGTCTTCGTCGACCTGCCCGCCGTGGGTGGCCGGGTCGAGGCGGGGGCGCCGCTCGGCGAGGTCGAGTCGACCAAGTCGGTGTCGGAGATCTACGCCCCGGTGAGCGGTGAGGTCGTGGCCGTCAACACCGCGCTGGCGGACGCCCCCGAGCTGCTCAATTCCGACCCCTACGGGGCCGGATGGATCAGCGAGATCGCCCCCACGGAGCCCGGGGCGCTCGACGACCTCCTCGACGCGGCCCGCTACACCGAGCTGATCTCGGCGTAGGCCAGGGCCGGCGGGCTCGGGGGAAGGACTAGCGTGGACGGCGTGTTCTGCAACAACTGCGGGCATCGCAACCCCACGGGCGCCAACTTCTGCTCGTCGTGCGGCGCGGTGCTCACTGCGGGGGCGTCCGACGCCACGATCACGCTGCACCCCGTCGACGCGCAGGGCGAATCGGGCGAGGACGAGCTGAGCGTGACCATGCCGGACCGGCCGAGCGGAGCGGGGCTGCTCGTGGTCAAGCGGGGTCCGAACGCGGGCACGCGCTTCGACCTCGTGGCCGACGTCACCCGCGCCGGTCGCCACCCCGAGAGCGACATCTTCCTCGACGACATCACCGTGTCGCGCCGCCACGCCGAATTCATGAAGAGCCACGGCGGCTACACGGTGCGCGACGTGGGATCCCTGAACGGCACCTACGTGAACCGTGAGCGGATCGAGGAGGCGCTGCTGGCCTCGGGCGACGAGGTCCAGATCGGGAAGTTCAAGCTCGTCTACCTGGCGGCGGCCGACGAGTGAGCGCGCCGTGCCGGACGACGACATGAGCGGGCGGACGTACCTGTCCATCGGGGACGTGCTGGCCCTGCTGCGCCAGGAATTCCCCGATGTCACGATCTCCAAGATCCGGTTCCTCGAGAGCCAGGGCCTGGTCGACCCGGAGCGCACGCCCTCGGGCTACCGCAAGTTCTACGACGCCGACGTGGAGCGGCTGCGCTGGGTGCTGCGCCAGCAGCGGGAGCACTTCCTGCCGCTCAAGGTCATCAAGGGCCGCCTCGAGCAGGAGGTCCCCGACGGCGACGGCGGCAACGGGTTCGGCACCCCGGCCGACGAGGCCGAGGACAGCGGCGCCGGGCGACCCGAGCCGGTCCTGGTGGGACGGGCGAGTGGGCGGGGCGCGGCGGGTCCGGCCGGCGCCGAGCTGCCGGGGTTCGAGGAGCGGGCCGTGCGCCGGCCAGGCGACGCCGCCGGACGTGCCCCGGGTGCCGGTGCCGCCGAACGCGGGCGGATGGCGACGGCCGGAGCCGAAGGGGCCGGGTCGGCCCCGGCGTCCAGGGCCGTGGCCGGCGTCGTTCCCGGCACGGGCCAGCGCGCCACGGCGTCGCCCGCCCGGCGGACGGCGGTCGACGGCGGCACCACCTTGCGTGCCGCGGGCGCCGCGGGCGCGGCGGGCGCCGCGGGCGCGGCCGGAGCGCCGGGCCCGGCGAGGCCAGGCACCCCGGTGGCGGCGCGTGCGGGCGCTGCGCCCCCCACCACCACCCGCGGCGGGCCGCCGCGAGCGGGGGCGGGCCGGTCGTCGGGCGCAGCGACGCCAGACAGGTCGGTGGCCGAGACCGCCCCGGCCCCGGGCCACGCGGCCGGGGGCGACGCAGAGGTCTCCGCACCGCTTCCCGTGCTGTCGGGGGCCGACATGACCGCCGAGGAGCTGGCCGAGGCGAGCGGCCTGGACCTGGCGTCGGTGCAGGAGCTGCAGTCCTACGGGCTCGTGTCGGCCCGGATGGTCGGGGGCGTGGGCTACTACGACGAGGACGCGCTCGGTGGTGGCGCGCATGGCGGCGGGTTTCTGCGCGCTACGGCGTCGAGGCCCGGCACCTCCGTCTGCACAAGCATGCGGCCGAGCGCGAGGCGGGGTTCATCGAGCAGATCGTGCTGCCGCTGCTCAAGCAACGCAATCCCGAGGCCCGGCGGCGGGCGTTCGACGACGTGGCCGAACTGACGCGTCTCGGCCAGGGCGTGCGGGAGGTCCTGCTGCGCAACGCCCTGCGCGACCAGCTCGGCGGGTGACGGGGCCACACGGCGCCCCCCAGGTCCTCCACGACCGCCACGACCTGGCCGGCGCCGTCGCCCGCCTGGGAGCCGAGGTGTCCGCCGCCCACCCCGGCGGGGTCCTGCTGGTGGCGGTGCTGAAGGGCAGCATCCTCTTCCTGGCCGATCTGGCGCGCCAGATGTCGGCGCCGTGCCAGGTCGACTTTCTCGCCATCTCGTCCTACGCGGCGGGCACGGGCCGGGTGCGCATCGTCAAGGACCTCGACCAGGACGTGCACGGCCGTGACGTCGTCCTGGTGGAGGACATCGTCGACACCGGGCTCACCTGCACCTACGTGTTGGGCGAGCTGGGTCGCCGGGGGCCGGCGTCTCTCGAGGTGTGCACGCTGTTCGACCGCCGGGCCCGGCGGATCGTGCCCGTGCCCGTGCGCTTCACCGGCTTCGAGGCCGCCGACGACCTGCTCCTCGGGTACGGGCTCGACGTCCGCGGCCGCTACCGCAACCTGCCCTTCGTCGCCGCGGGCGACCCCGGAACCCTCGAATCCGACCCCGACGCGTATGTCGGAGCCCTCTACGGGCGGTAAGTTGCAGGGCATGGTCGAGGTGCGGCTGAGCGCTGTGCGGGTGGACCTCCAGTCCAATACGCCTGTCCTCCTCCTCACCGAGGCCGAAGGCCTGGGCCGCACGCTGCCCATCTTCATCGGGGCACCCGAGGCCACCGCCATCGCCTTCGCCATCCAGGGAGTGGCCACGCCCCGGCCCATGACCCACGACCTGCTGCGCGACGTGGTCGAAGCGCTCGGCGCCACCCTCGAGCGCGTGGTGATCACGGAGCTGCGCTCCGCCACCTACTTCGCCGAGCTGCAGCTCAAGCGGGGCGAGGGCGCGCTCAACGTGTCGAGCCGGCCGTCGGACGCCGTGGCGCTGGCGGTGCGGACCGGTAGCCCCCTGTACGTGGCCGACGATCTCATGGACGCCGAAGGGATCCTCCTGCCGTCGGAGGACGAGGACGAGGACGGCGACTCGAACCCCGACGAGATCGTGGGGGAGTTCCGCCAATTCCTCGACACCGTCCGCCCCGAGGACTTCAGCTCCTGAGAGACTGCCCGCCCGGCCGCACCCGTCGGCGAGGTGGACGCCGGGTGAGACGAGGAGGTGTGGTCGTGCCCTGGACGCGCCCGTTGCTCATGGTGTGCGCCTCGGCCATGGCGGCGGGCCTGGCGGCGTGCTCGGGCGGTGGTGGCGGGCCGGTGACCGGCGCCACCACCACCACGACCTCGACCACGGCGGCCGGATCCTCCACCACGAGTGGATCGACCACCACCACCGGGGCGTCGGGGTTGGCGGCGTGCGCGGCGCGCGACCTGTCGATGGCGGTGTCGGGCTCGGAGGGGGCGGCGGGCACGCTCGAGCTCACCATCGGCATGCGCAACGCCTCGACCACGGCGTGTCCCCTGGACGGCTTCCCCAGCCTGCAGCTGATCGACGGCTCGGGAGGCCAGATCCCCACCCACGTGGTGCAGGGTGGCACCTACAGCTTCACCGACGTCGCCCCGGCACCGGTCACGGTGGCCGCCGGCGCCACCGCCTACTTCAACCTCGGCTACTCCGACGTGCCCACGGCGGGGGAGAGCACCTGCCCCACCGCCGCCACCATGGATGTCTTCCCGCCCCACGCATCGGATTCCGACACCGTCACCGTGCAGTCGCTGGTGGCGTGCAACGGCGGCACCGTGACCGTGTCGCCGGTGTTCCTGCCCGGGCCCGGCGCACCCACGACGGCCCCGGAGCAGCCCTGACGGCCCGGCTCCGAGCAGCCCTCACGGGCGGGGGGCTCAGGGGCCGTCGAGTCGCACCAGGACGCGCCCTCTGACCCTCGAGGCCAGGATGTCGGCGAGGGGTCGGGCCACGTCCTCGAGCGCCACCTCGTCGGCCACCAGGTCGTCGAGGTGGGCGGGGCGCATGTCGTCGCCCAGGCGCCGCCACACCTCGCGCCGGCGCGGTGAGGGCGTGAGCACCGAGTCCACGCCGAGCAGCCCCACCGCCCGGGTGATGAAGGGGTACACGGTGGTGTCGAGGCCCGAGCCCCCCGTCAGCCCGCTCGCCGCCACGGCGGCGCCGTAGCGCAGGCTGCGCACGACCTGGGCCAGGGTGTCGCCCCCCACGCAGTCGACGGCGCCGGCCCAGCGCTCGGGGGCGAGCACGCGCCCGGGGGCGTCGTCGAGGTCGTGGCGGCCGATGACCCGGTCCGCACCCAGGCCGACCAGCCAGTCGTGCTCGTCGTCCTTGCCCGTGCTCGCCACCACCTCGTAGCCACGGGCGGCGAGGAGGACCACGGCGAAGGAGCCCACGCCCCCCGAGGCGCCGGTCACGAGCACGGGTCCGTCCCCCGGACCGAGGCCCCACCGTTCGAGGGCGTCGACCGACAAGGCGGCGGTGAACCCGGCCGTGCCGATGACCATGGCACTGCGCGCCGACAGGCCCGGTGGCAGCGCCAGCGCCTGCCCGGCGGGCAGGCGGGCGTAGCGGGCGTAGCCGCCGTGCCGGGCCACGCCGAGGTCGCCCCCGTGGGCCAGCACCTCGGTCCCCGGCGCCAGGCCGGGATCGTCGCTCGCCACCACGACGCCGGCGAGGTCGACGCCGGGCACGAGGGGCGAGATCCGGGCCACGCGGTTGCCGGGGGCGGTGACCATGCCGTCCTTGTAGTTGACCGACGACCAGGCCACCTCGACCAGGACCTCGCCCCCGGGGAGGTCGTCGAGGCAGAGGTGCTCGACAGCCGCGGTCACGCCGTCACCCTCCTTGCGCACGACAAAGGCGGGGAAGCGCTCCACGGGCGCAGCCTACGGGCGCCACCCTCGGACCGTGGCCGGGCCGGAGGCCCGAATCGGCGGCGGGGAGCGCCTACCATGGGCTCCATGTCCAGCGGCCCTTTGGGCCTGCGGCGGGTCGCCCGGGTGATGGCGTCGTGGAGCCCCGTGGAGCGAGACGCCGTGCTCTATGCCGCATCGGCGCTCTTCGCCATCGGGACGGCCCAGGCCGCCTCCATCAGCCTCTACCAGCAGTGGGGCCGGTTGGCGGTGGGCCCCTACGCCTTCGGCGCGGCGGCGAGCACGCTCGCCGCCCGGAGGCACCGGCGCAAGGCCAGAGCCGCCCTGGCCGGTTCCTCGCCTCCGGCCGTGGTGGCCGATCACCTCGACGGCGGTTCCGGGCCCACCTGGCACTGGACGGGCCCGCGCGCCGCCATCTTCCTGGTGGTCCTTCTGGGCGCGACGCTCGTCCCCCTGTCGCTCGAGGTGCTGTGGCGCACCGACCAGGGGGGCACCGCCCACGTGCAGCCCGAGGTGGCGGTGGTGGAGCAGAGCGGCGGCAAGTGGGCGCACGGGCAGGACCCGTACACCAAGATCAACCCCAAGGCGCCTCCGAAGGCGCCGCCGGGCCAGCCCGCCTACGACGTCTACAACCCCTACCTGCCGCTCATGTCGGTGTTCGGCGTGGCCCGGAGCACCGACGCGTCCACCCCGGCTCACCGACGCCCGCATCGGGTTCTCGGTCTTCACCATCCTCGTGGTCATGATCGCCATGGCCCTGTGCCGGGGCCCGACGGGGCCACGCGTGCTCGCCCTGCAGAGCATGACGGTGCTGCCCACCGCCGCCCTGCCCCTTGCCACCGGGGGCGACGACCTCCCCGTGGCCGCGCTCATGCTGCTCGGCCTGGTCCTGCTGCAACGAAGACGGCCCTTGTGGGCAGGAGTCGTGCTGGGCGTGGCCGCCTCCATGAAGATCACGGCCTGGCCCCTGGCGGCGCTGGCCTTCCTGGTGGCCCGTGACCGCAGCGGGCGCAGGAGCCGCCGGTCATCGTGGATGGTCGTCGCCGGCATCGTGGGCGTCATGGTGCCCGCCGTGCTGCCCACCGCGGCCGAGAACCTCTCCGCCTTCATCGAGAACGTCGTGCGCTTCCCGCTGGGGCTGGCCGGGGTGCGCTCGCCGGCGGCCAGCCCGCTCATCGGGCACCTCGTGGTGTCGTTGTTCCCCGGCATCCACCGGCTCTTCACCGTGCTCGTGGCGGGGGTGGGCCTCCTCGCCCTCGGCTACGTGCTCGCCCGGCACCGGCCCCACACGCCCGCCGCTTTGTCGCGCCTCGTGGCGTGGATCATGACCATCGCCATCCTCCTGGCACCGGCCACACGCGTCGGTTACCTGCTCTACCCGATCGACTTCTTCGTGTGGACGTGGCTGCTGCGCGGCGAGGAGACGGTCGACCCCGTCCCCGACGTCGAGGGCTCGGGGGTGCGCGACGCCGTGGGTGACGGCCACGACGCCACGCCACGCCGCTCCGGCGACGCCGACGAGCCCGACGGCGAGCGTTTCCCCGTCGCCACCGGAGCGGGTCGGTCGCCGGCCGCCTAGACCACCGTCCTGCACCCAGGCCCGCAGCCGCCTGGCCGGCGCCGGCCCCGGCCCGGTCAACGCGGGGGCGCCGGCGGACTCAGTCCTGGTCGGACTGGGAGAACAGCCGGAAGGTGAAGGCGGTGGTGGACGGGGCCGCCGGTGACCCGAAGGTGGTGGGCGACACCGTCACGCCCAGCTCCCACTCGAGGCCGTCGCTGGCGGGATGCTGCTCGAGGATCTGGTACCCGGGGACCGTGGACGAGGGTCCCCGGCTGAGCAGCTTCCAGTGCTCGGCGGAGAGCTGGGCCCGGAAGAACGTGATGAGCACGCGCTGCTCGGTGGTGCCGACCTCGAAGCGCAGCGACCGGTCGTAGGACTCGACCCCCTGGTTGATGGCCGAGCTCGGCACCGCCGTCGACCCCTTGGGGACGGCCAGGGCGTCGAGGAGGTCGTCGGGGGGCTGCCCGGCCGTGACGATCGCCTTCAGAAGAGGTCGGGCCGGCACGGCGTGGAGCCCCACGCCCCGGGCGGTGGTGATCGAATGGGGCGATGCGGTGGGCCGGCTCTGATCGCCGCTGGCCAGCTCGAGGGCCACGCCCACCACGAAGATGAACAGGGCCAGACCGAGGACGACCAGGGCCGGCTTGGTGCTCGGGCCGGGCGGACGCCGCCTGGGGGGTGCCGTGGCCGACCCGGCGTCGTCGGCCTCGGCGGCGTGGCCGTTGCGCCTGCCGTCGACGGCGGTGGCGCCCCGCCGGGGGGAGGGGCCGAACCCCGGAGCGGGGTCGTCGGGACCTGGGCGGTCGGTGGGTGGCGGCATCGGCGGGTGTGGCCACGGCCGGTGTCGAGGGGCGGCGACGGGCGGTCGGGACGGGCCGAGTGTACAGCGGGGGCGGTCCGCCTCCCCGGCGGCGACTCCGCACAGTGGTGACACGTCACGTCACACGTTGACTGCTCCGCGTGCCCGGGCCTAGGGTGTCCGGCGACCGGGACCGGAAGGGTCCGGGGGGGATGGTGCTCCCGGCGTCGGCCGAGGGCACTGCGTCTCGGGGGGTGACCAGCCCAGTCCGTTGGGCGTCAGCGGGGACGGGGGTGGCGGGGGCGACCCGCCGCCCCCGATCCCGTATCGGGCCGGTATCCGGCCCGCACCGGGAAGACTCCCGGCTCAGGGCGCGGCGTCGTCGCCCGCCCCCCATCCGAAGTGGTCGAGCGGTCCGTGTCCCGCTCCCAGTCGCCAGGTGGCCGAGCCGCGCAGGGCGTCGGTGACGAACGCCTTGGCCCGGACCACGGCGTCGAGCGCGGTGGCGCCCCGGGCGAGGAGGGCGGCGGTGGCGGCCGACAGCGTGCAACCCGTGCCGTGGTCGTTGGGGGACGCCACCCGCGCCCCCTCGAGCACCTCCAGCCGGCCGTCGACGAGCACCACGTCGGGCGACCGGGACCCGGCCAGGTGGCCGCCCTTCACCACCACCACGGCGGCCCCCGTGTCGGCCAGGCGGTGGGCGGCGCGCACCATGTCGTCCACGTCCTCGACCGCCATCTCCGCCAGCAGCGCCGCCTCGCCGGTGTTGGGCGTCACGACCGCGGCGTGGGGGAGGAGCAAGGCGCGGTAGGCGGCCACGCCGTCCTCGTCGAGGAGGGGTCGCCCCGTCGAGGCCACCAGGACGGGATCGACCACCAGATTGGGGAGCCGGCCCTGTGCCGCCCAGCGGGCCACGGCGCAGATGTTGGCCGACGACGCCAGCATGCCCGTCTTGACGGCGCCCACGGCGAGGTCCGACAGCACCGCGTCCATCTGCGCTTCCACCAGCCCGGGACCGATCGCCTCGACGGCCAGCACGGCCGCGGTGTTCTGGGCGGTGACGGCGGTGACGACGCTCGTGCCGAACACACCCAGTGCGGCGAAGGTCTTGAGGTCGGCCTGGAGGCCCGCCCCACCGCCCGAGTCGGAGCCGGCGATGGTCATCGCCACCCGGGGGTCCACCACCGCAGCGTAGGTCAGAGGTCGGCGACGCCCTCCACGGGGCTCGAGGCGCGGGCCAGGAAGCGGCGGGGGATCCGCCCCGCCAGCCGGGCGTCGTGCCCCGCCTGGACCGCGGCGCGGAAGGCGCCCGCCATGCGCACCGGGTCGTGGGCACGCGTGATGGCGGTGGCCACCATGACGCCGCCGCAGCCGAGCTCCATGGCCAGGGCGGCGTCGGAGGCCGTGCCGATGCCGGCGTCGAGGACGACGGGGACGCCGCTGCGCTCGGCGATGAGGGCGATGTTGTGGGGGTTGCGGATGCCGAGCCCGCTGCCGATGGGCGATCCGAGGGGCATCACCGCGGCGCAGCCCACCTGCTCGAGCCGACGGGCCAGCACGGGGTCGTCGTTGGTGTAGGGGAGCACGACGAAGCCCTGGTCGCACAGCTGCTCGGCCGCGGCCAGCAGCTCCACGGCGTCGGGCAGAAGGGTGTCCTCGTCCCCGATGACCTCGAGCTTGACCCAGTCGGTGTCGAACGCCTCACGGGCCAGCTTGGCGGTGAGGACGGCCTCCGCGGCGGTGAAGCACCCGGCCGTGTTGGGCAGCACCGCCACGCCGCGGCCGCGCAGGACGTCGAGCAGCGACCCCCGCGCGCCGGGTCGACGCGGCGCAGCGCCACCGTGGCCATGTGCGAGCCCGACGCCTCCACCACGGCGTCGAGGAGCGTCGAGGCTGGCGATGCCGCCGGTGCCGAGCACGAGGCGCGACGCCAGGTCGCGGCCCGCCACCGTGAGGGGCGCGGCGCCGGTGTAGGTCAGCCACCGGCCGCGGCCGTGACGATCTCCACCACGTCGCGCGCCGCAGGGCGGTCGAGGCCCACTGGCTGCGGGGCACGACCTCGCGGTTGCGCGCCACGGCGATGCCCTCGGGCGAGGCGCACCAGGCGCGCACCAGGTCCGCCACGGTCGTCCCCGCGCGCCAGGGTCTCGTCCCGGCCGTTCACCACGAGCCCACGGCGCCGTCGGGACCGGGTCCGGCCGGCCCGGCGCCGTGCGCCCGGTCCGCTGCGTCCCCGGTCACCCACCGCGCCAGCATGACACCTCCCGTCGCGGCCCGGCGCCCCGTGGCCGCGCTCCGGCGCGCCCCGGCGTCAGGTGCGCGGCGGGGCCGGCACGGCGGTGAATCGCTCGGGACCGAACGGCACCATCTCGGCGGAGGGCTCCTCCCCGGCCAGGATGGCGGCCACGGCCTCGGCCGTCGGCGGGGTGAGGAGGATGCCCTGGCGGTGGTGGCCGGTGGCGAGCACGAGGCCTTCGGTACCGGGCACCGCTGCCCGCCCCACCACGGGAGCGTTGTCGGGAGATCCGGGGCGCAGGCCCGGCCACCGCCTCGTCCAGGACCATCTCGGTGATGCCGGGCACGACCCGGTGGGCGTCGCGCAGCAGCTCGTACACGGCGCCGGCGGTGACGGCGGTGTCGAAACCGCGTTCCTCCATGGTGGCGCCCACGACCACGATGCCGTCCTGGCGCGGCACCATGTAGACCGACGACCCGCCGCACGATGCCCCGCACCGTGCGGACCAGGCGCGGCGCGGCGTCGGCGGCCGCAGCCGGAGGATCTGCCCCTTCACCGGGCGGACGGGGGGACCGCACCCGTCGGGCAGGCCACCGACCGGCGCCCGACCAGCTGCCGGCGGCGAGGACCACGGCCGGGGCCGCGCAAGAGCGAGCCGTCGTCGAGACGCACCCCCGTCGACGGGCCCGCCGGCGCGCTCGACGGCGTCCACGCGGTGGCCGGTGCACGTCCACGCCGGAGGTGACCGCTGCGTCGAGGAGCGCCTCCACCAGCATGCGGTTGTGCACCTGGTGGTCGGCGGCCACCCACACCGCACCGCGCACGGCGGGGGACACGGCCGGCTCCAGCCGGCACGCGGCCGCGTCCCGTGCACCACTGCACCTCGAGCCCGAGCTCGCGCTGGAAGGCGTGCAGCTCCTCGACCCAGGCCCGGTCGCCGTCGTCGGCGGCGACGATGAGGGTGCCGGTGGCGTGGTAGCCGACGGGCCGGCCCACCGTCGGCGGCGAGATCGGCGGCGAAGGCGGGCCACGGCGCGCCGCCGACAGGGCCAGGGCGAGGAGGGGCTCCTCGCCGTAGTGGACCTCGCTCACCGGGGCGAGCATCCCCGCCGCCGCCCACGAGGCCCCACGACCGGGCGCGGGGTCGACCACGGCCACCGCCATGCCCCTGCGCGGCCGCTCGCCAGGCGGCGGAGAGGCCGATGCGCCCCCGCCACCACCACGGCGTCGTAGCGGTCCGGCCCGGGCCGGGCGGCTCCGGGACGGTCACCGGCGCCGTGGCGCATGGCCAGTGCAGGGGGTATCCTACGGGGGACTGCAGCAGGGCCAACGTCGTCCCGGGCGGCAGCGAGCCGCCGCTCCACCTGAGCGACCACGGGCGTGGACGAGACCCGGAGTGACCCGAGTGACGACCACCGGCAGAACCTCTTTCTTGGCGCCGGGCGCCATGGGCGCGCCGCTCTATAAGCCCGCGCTCGAGCACGACGCCTGCGGCATCGGCCCTCGTGGCCGACCTCCACGGACGGCGCAGTCACAGCTCGTGCGCCAGGCCATCACCGCCCTCGAGCACCTGGCGCACCGCGGCGCCACCGGGCGCCGAGGTGGCCACCGGCGACGGTGCGGGATCCTGATCCAGGTCCCGCACCGCTTCCTCGCCGAGGGCGTCCCTCGACCTCCCGACGCCGGGCGGCTACGCCACGGGCATCGTCTTCCTTCCCACCGACGCCGACGACGCGGCCAAGGCCGCCCGGCGCATCGAGCGAACTGGCCGGTCGAGGAGGGGCTCGGGTGCTCGGCTGGCGCGACGTCCCCGTCGACGCCGACGCTCTCGGACCTCGGCCTGCTGGCGCCATGCCCGCGGCTGCGCCAGGTGTTCGTGGTCCCGGCTAGGACCGGCGGCCGGGCGACGGAGCCGACCCCTGGTCCTCGACCGGCTGGCGTTCTGCCTGCGCAAGCGGGTGGAGCACGAGGTGGCCGGGCACTACGTGGTGTCGCTGTCGGCCCGGACCATGGTCTACAAGGGCATGCTCACCGCGCAGCAGCTGGGCCAGTTCTTCGCCGACCTGTCCGACGAGGGCGTCGACAGCGGTCTGGCCCTCGTGCACTCGCGCTTCTCGACCAACACCTTCCCGTCGTGGCCGCTGGCCCACCCCTACCGGTACCTGGCCCACAACGGCGAGATCAACACCCTGGGGGCAACCGGAACTGGATCGGGCCCGCGAGGCGCTGCTCGACAGCGACCTCATCCCCGGCGACCTCGAGCGGCTCTTCCCCATCTGCGACCCCGGGGGCAGCGACTCGGCCACCTTCGACGAGGTGCTCGAGCTGCTGCATCTCGGGCGGCCGCTCCCTGGCCCACGCCGTGCTGATGATGATCCCCGAGGCGTGGGAGAACCACACCTCCATGGACCCGGAGCGGCGCGCCTTCTACCGTTTCCACGCCTCGCTCATGGAGCCGTGGGACGGTCCGGCCGCCGTCGTCTTCACCGACGGCACGGTGGTCGGGCGGCGTGCTCGACCGCAACGGCCTGCGCCCGGCGCGCTACTGGGTGACCGACGACGGCCTCGTGGTGCTGGCCTCGGAGGTCGGGGTGCTCGACATCGACCCGGCCAAGCGTGGTGCGAAGGGCCGTCTCCAGCCCGGCCGGATGTTCCTGGTGGACACGGCCCAGGGCCGGATCGTGGACGACGCCGAGATCAAGGCCAGCTGGCCGCCGAGCATCCCTACGCCCAGTGGCTGGCCGACGGCCAGGTCGATCTCGACGACCTGCCGCCGCGCATGATGCTGACCCCCCAGCACGCGTCGGTGGTGACCCACCAGCGGCTGTTCGGCTACACCGACGAGGAGCTGCGGCTCATCCTGGCCCCCATGGCCAGGACCGGCGCCGAGCCGCATCGGGTCCATGGGCAACGACGCCGCCATCGCCGTGCTGTCGGACCGGCCCCGGCTGCTCTACGACTACTTCACCCAGCTCTTCGCCCAGGTGACCAACCCGCCCCTCGACGCCATCCGCGAGGAGCTGGTCACCTCGCTGCCGCCACGGCTCGGGCCCGAGGGCAACCTGCTCGAGCCCACCGCCGCCTCGTGCCGCCAGATCATCCTGCCCATCCCGTCATCGACAACGACGAGCTGGCCAAGCTGCTCTACGTCAACGAGCACGGCGAGACGCCGGGCTACAACGCCTTCGCCATCGACGGCCTGTTCGACCCACCGGCGGCGGCGACGGCGCTGCGCTGCCGCCATCGAGGACGTCGGCGCCGGGTGAGCGTCGCCATCGCCCGGGGCCAACATCATCGTCCTGTCCGACCGCAACTCCAACGCCACCTGGCCCCATCCCGTCGCTGCTGCTGGCGGCGGCCGTGCACGAGCACCTGATGCGCGAGAAGTCCCGCACCCGGGTGGGCCTGGTGGTGGAGACCGGCGAAGCCCGCGAGGTGCACCACATGGCCCTGCTCATCGGGCTTCGGGGCCTCGGCGGTGAACCCCTACCTGGCCTTCGAGACCATCGACGACATGATCGCCCACGGGACCTGCTGCAGGGTGTCACGCCGCGCCAGGCCCGCACAACTACATCAAGGCGGCGTGCAAGGGCGTGATCAAGATCATGTCCAAGATGGGCGTCTCCACCGTGGCGTCCTACACCGGCGCCCAGATCTTCGAGGCCGTCGGCCTCGCCCGCGAGGTGGTCGACGAGTACTTCACCGGCACGGTGAGCCGCATCGGGGGCGTGGGGCTCGACGTGCTGGCGACGGAGGTGGCCGCCCGGCACCGTCTGGCCCATCTCGACCGGCCCACCGAGCGGGCGCACCGCGAGCTCGAGGCGGGGGGCGAGTACCAGTGGCGGCGCGAGGGCGAGATCCACCTCTTCAATCCGAAGACGGTGTTCAAGCTCCAGCACGCCACCCGGGCCAAGCGCTACGACATCTTCAGGGAGTACACCAAGCTGGTCGACGACCAGTCGGCCCACCTGGCCACGCTGCGGGGCCTGCTCCGGCTGCGCACCGGCGCTGCTGCCGCCCGTGCCCGTCGACGAGGTCGAGCCGGTGTCGGCCATCGTGGCGCGCTTCGCCACCGGGGCCATGTCCTACGGGTCGATCTCGGCCGAGGCCCACGAGACGCTGGCCATCGCCATGAACCGGTTGGGCGGCAAGTCCAATACCGGCGAGGGGGGCGAGGACGCCGAGCGCTTCATCCCCGACGCCAACGGCGACCTGCGCCGCAGCGCCATCAAGCAGGTGGCGTCGGCCCGCTTCGGGGTGACGAGCGAGTACCTGGTGAACGCCGACGACCTCCAGATCAAGATCGCCCAGGGGGCCAAGCCCGGCGAGGGCGGCCAGCTGCCGGGGCACAAGGTCTACCCGTGGATCGCCCGGACCCGGCTTCTCCACCCCGGGGGTGGGGCTCATCTCGCCGCCGCCGCACCACGACATCTACTCCATCGAGGACATCGCCCAGCTCATCCACGACCTGAAGTCGGCCAACCCGCAGGCCCGGGTGCACGTGAAGCTGGTGGCCGAGGTGGGGGTGGGCACGGTGGCCGCCGGGCGTGGCCAAGGCCAAGTCCGACGTGGTGCTCATCTCGGGCCACGACGGGGGGACCGGGGCCAGCGCCGCTCACCTCGCTCAAGCACGCCGGCATCCCCTGGGAGCTGGGCTGGCCGAGACCCAGCAGACCCTGGTGGCCAACGGGCTGCGCGACCGCATCGTGGTGCAGGTGGACGGGCAGCTGAAGACCGGGCCGCGACGTGGTCGTCGGCGGCCCTGCTCGGGGCCGAGGAGTTCGGCTTCGCCACCGCCCCGCTGGTGGTGTCGGGCTGCATCATGATGCGCGTCTGCCACCTCGACACCTGCCCGGTGGGCATCGCCACCCAGAACCCCGAGCTGCGCAAGCGCTTCACCGGGAAGCCGGAGTTCGTGGAGACCTTCTTCGAGTACATCGCCGAGGAGGTCCGCGAGTACCTGGCCGCCCTCGGCCTGCGCACCATCGAGGAGGCCGTCGGGCGCGTCGACCTGCTCGACGCCGTGGCCGCCGTCGACCATTACAAGGCGAAGGGCCTCGACCTGTCGCCCATCCTGGCCGCCCCGAGGTGGGTCCGCCCACCGACCGGCTGCTGCACGCCGTGCCCAGGACCACGGGCTCGACAAGGCCCTCGACCACCGGTTCCTCGACGCCTGCCGACCCGCCTTCGAGGCCGGCGGCACCCCGTGCGGCTCGAGCTGGCCATCAGCAACGTCGACCGCACGGTGGGCACGCTGCTCGGCTACGAGATCACCACCCGCCACGGGGGGGCCGGGCTGCCCGACGGCACCATCGAGCTCACCTTCCGGGGCTCGGCCGGGCAGAGCTTCGGCGCCTTCGTGCCCCGGGGCGTCACCCTGCGGCTCTTCGGCGACGCCAACGACTACCTGGCCAAGGGCCTGTCGGGCGGCCGGGTGGTGGTGCGGCCCCCCGAGGTCTCGCCCTTCGCGGCCGAGGAGCAGATCATCGCCGGCAACGTCATCCTCTACGGCGCCACCGCCGGGGAGTGCTTCATCCGCGGCCAGGTGGGGGAGCGCTTCTGCGTGCGCAACTCTGGGGCCACGGCCGTGGTCGAGGGCGTGGGCGACCACGGCTGCGAGTACATGACCGGGGGCCGGGTGGTGGTGCTCGGGCCGACGGGGCGCAACTTCGGCGCCGGCATGTCCGGGGGCATCGCCTACGTGTACGACCCCGAGGGCGACTTCGCCGATCGGGTCAACCCCGAGATGGTGACGCTCGAGACCCTTCGACGCCGAGGACCGGCCGTGGCTGGGCGACGTCGTCGAGCGCCACCGCCGCGAGACGGGCTCGGCGGTGGCCGCAGCGGCTGCTGGCCGCTGGGGCGAGCGCGGTCGGAGCGACTTCGTGAAGGTCATGCCCCGGGACTACCGGCGGGTGCTCGAGGCCACCCGGCGGGCCGTGGACGAGGGCCGTGTCGGTGGACGAGGCCGTCATGGCGGCGCGCCGCATGGGCAAGCCCACCGGGTTCATCGAGTTCGCCGCGACGCTGCCGCCGCGCCGGCCCGGTGCCGGTGCGGCTGCGGGACTGGCGCGAGGTGTACGAGCCCTTCCCCGAGGAGTCGGCCCGCGCAGCAGGGGGCGCGCTGCATGGACTGCGGCATCCCCTTCTGCCACGAGGGATGCCCGCTCGGGCAACCTGATCCCCGAGTGGAACGACCTGGTGTAGCGGGGCCAGTGGGCCGAGGCCGTCGAGCGGCTGCACGCCACCAACAACTTCCCCGAGTTCACCGGTCGGTTGTGCCCGGCGCCCTGCGAGGGGGCGTGCGTGCTCGGCATCAACGCCGAGCCGGTGACCATCGAACGGGTCGAGTACGAAATCGTCGAGCGGGCCTTGGCCGAGGGCTGGGTCGTCCCCCAGTCGCCCGGACGGCGCGACGGGGAAGTCGGTGGCGGTGGTCGGATCGGGCCCGTCCGGCCTGGCCTGCGCCCAGCAGCTGGCCCGGGCCGGCCACGCACGTGGTGGTCTTCGAGCGGGCCGAGCGGCCCGGCGGCCTCCTGCGCTACGGCATCCCCGAGTTCAAGATGGAGAAGGCCGTCCTCGACCGTCGGCTGGCCCAGCTGGAGGCCGAGGGCGTCACGTTCCGCTGCGCGACCTCGGTCGGGCGGGTCGACCGCCGGGCCGGCGACGAGCCGCTCGAGCCGGGCGACGGCTCGGCGGTCGGCACGGCCAGCGCCCCCGACGTGACCGTGGTGGCGGCCGCCACGCTGCTCGACGAGTTCGACGCCGTGGTGCTGGCCGGCGGGGCCACCCTGCCCCGGGACCTGCCCGTGCCCGGCCGCGAGCTGCGGGGCGTGCACGGCGCCATGGAGTACCTGAAGCCGTCCAACCTGGTGCGCGAAGGGGCGCTCGACGCGACGCCCATCTCGGCCGCGGGCAAGCACGTGGTCATCATCGGCGGGGGCGACACCGGGGCCGACTGCCTGGGCACGGCCCACCGGCAGGGCGCGGCTTCGGTGCACCAGTTCGAGATCCTGCCCGGCCACCCGAGCGCGCGGCCGAGCGACAACCCCTGGCCCACCTGGCCGCTCATCTTCCGGACGTCGTCGGCCCACGAAGAGGGCGGGCGAGCGGCTCTACGCGGTGACCACCACGGCTTCGTCGACGACGGCACCGGCGCGGTGGGCGGCTCTGCGGGGCCATGAGGTGGAGATGACCTCGGTCGACGGCCGACCGGTGATGGAGCCGGTCGCGGGCACCGAGTTCGAGCTGCCCTGCGAGCTGGTGCTGCTGGCCATGGGCTTCCTGGGGGCCGAGAGCCACGGGGTGGTGGCCGAGCTCGGCCTCGAGCTCGACGCCCGGGGCAACGTGGCCTGCGACGCGAACTGGGCCACCAGCCACGACCGGGTCTTCGTCTGCGGGGACATGACCCGGGGCCAGAGCCTCATCGTGTGGGCCATCGCCGAGGGTCGTTCCTGCGCCGCCGGGGTGGACCGGGCCCTCATGGGCGAGACGGCCCTGCCCGCTCCCCTGGTACCGGGTCAGCTGGCCCTGCGCTGATCCCGCCCACCTCAAGACGGCTCCCGGGGGGGCCGATGTGCAGCAGGCGTGCCCGCCCATGCTCGAGCCCGGGGGCGCTCGCCCCGGCCGCCACGGCCGCCGGGGTCGGTCCGGCGGTCCGACCCCGACCCGGGTGTGGACGCCTACCGGGGCATCCCCGCTCCGGCCCCCGCCCCGGCACCCGCTCCTGCGGTAGGGCCCGCCCGGGTCGAGGTTCCACCCGCCCAACGCCCTCCGGCCCCGCCTCCATCTCCGGCCCCGCCGCCCACGCCGGCACCCGTGATCGCCCAGGGACCACCACCGGCCATGGTCGGGGACCCGTCCACTTCGGTCCCCCCGGCCCCGGCGGTGCCCGCCGCGCCAGGCGAGGTGCCGGGCCATCTCGGCCTCGTGCCCCGGGTGGCGCTCGTCGTCGCCGCCTGCGCGCTGGTGACCGGGTTCCTGGTGGTGACCCATTCCGGTCCTTTCACGCCGTCCCCGTCGACCTCGTCCCGGACGACGACGACGGCGGCCGTGGCCCCGGTGCGCATCGCCGGCACCTGGCGGCTGCTCGTCGTCTACCACCTGGCCTTCTCGGCCGAGACCCTGCACGTCACGTCGGAGTCGGCCAACGGGGTGTTCGCCGGCACCGTGGCGTCGCCCGTGGGGCTCGGATCCGCCACCGGCAAGGTGGTGGGGACCTCGGTGTCGTTCACCTTCACCCTGGGCAGGGGGGCCGAGACGGGGACGGCCACCGTGACGACGAGCGGGGGGCGGACCCTCATGAACGGGGACTTCTCCAACACGAGCGGCGGCAGCGGCACCATCACCGCCACGTTGCTGAGCCGTTGAGGGCGGCGACGGCTGAGCTGCCGAGGGCGGAAGGCCTGAGCCGCCGCGACCCACGCCCCTATAACCTTGCCGCGGAAGGTAGTGGTAGCTTGTGCCGCATGGGTGGGTCGGTCCCGTGAACGAGTACGTCAGCAATACGAGAACGTACCAAGGCTACACAGC
>CAWIWK010000029.1:0-50256 GCA_963839605.1 uncultured Acidimicrobiales bacterium
TCACCAAGATGATGCAGGCCTTCCTCGTCGTCCCCGCCATCGCCCTCGTCTATCTGCTGGCCGCCCACGCCCCTGCGGCGCCGGATCGGCCAGCTCGCGCTCGGCGGGTGGCCCTGGTGGTGTCGGCGGGATGGTGGGTGGTGGCCGTGCAGCTCACGCCCCGCCGCCGACCGGCCCTACATCGGCAGGTCGCAGGCGACGGCGTGCTCAACCTCATCTTCGGCTACAACGGCTTCGGCCGGCTGTCGGGGAACGAGAGCGGCAGCGTCGGGGGCGCCGGACGGCCGGGGTCGCGCTGGGACCCACCGGGTTGCTCCGCTTCTTCACCGACGACTGCGGCCGCCGATCGCGTGGCTGCTTCCCGCCGCACTCCTTCTGGCGGTGGCCTGCCTGTGGCTATGGCGGCGACACCCCCGCACCGACCGCGCCGCGCCACGGTGATGCTGCTGGGGCGGGTCGCTCGTCGTCACCGTGCTCGTCATCAGCCTGGCCCAGGGGATCATCCACCCCTACTACTCCGTCGCCGTGGCCCCGGCCATCGAGGCGCTCGTGGGCATGGGCACTTCGACCATGTGGGAGCGCGTCGCTCCGTCGGCGCCCGCGTGGTCCTGGCCGTCGCCCTGGCGGGCACGGCCGTGTGGGCCTACGCCTTGATGGACCGGGCCCCCACGTGGATGCCATGGCTGCGCGTGGCGGTGCTCGTGGTGGGCCTCGGCGCCGCCGTGGCCCTCCTGGCCGTGCCCTCAGGCCGGGGCCGGTGGGCGCTTCTCATCGGCGCCGCCGGTCTGTCCACGGCGCTGGCCGGCCCGGCCGCCTACGCCGTGGACACCGCCGCCACCCCCCATGCCGGCGCCATCCCCTGGCCGGCCCCACCCCCACCACAGCGACAGGCGGACCGGGCGGGGTGGGCGCCGCCCCGGCGGACAGGGAGAACTCGGCGCGGCCGGGGCCCCGTCCCGGGGTGCCGGGGCTTCCCGGTGCGGCACCGAGCGGCGCAAGACCGGGTCGCGCGGCACCGGATTCGGCGCGGGCAACGGATTCCCCGGCGGCGGGGCGTCGGTGGTCGGAGGCACCCGGCCCGGCGCCTTCGCCCGGCGCCACGGGTCCGACGGGTTCGGCGGCGCGGCGGGTACGGCGGGCCGGGTGCGACGGCGGCCCCGGCGGTGCCGGCGGTGGATTCCTGTCCATCAGCGCCCCTGGGAAGAAGGTCGTGGCCGATCTGGAGAGCGACGCCTCGCACTACACCTGGGTGGCGGCCACGGTGAACTCGAACTCCGCCGCCGGCTACCGGCTCCGCCACCGACGACCCCGTCATGGCCATCGGCGGGTTCAACGGCACCGACCCCGCCCCGACCCTGGCGCAGTTCGAGCGCGACGTGGCCGAGGGCAAGGTGCACTACTTCATCGCTGGCGGTGCCGGGCCCGGCGCGGGACCCGGCACCGGTTCGTCCGGTGACAGCGCGTCACGCATCACGACCTGGGTGGAGAGCCACTTCCACGCCACCACCGTGGACGGCGTGACCCTCTACGACCTCACCGCGGCCCGGTGACCCGACCGTCGACGGGCACGAGCGCGTCACCCGCCCCCGTCGACGCCGATGATCTGAGCCGTGACGTAGCCGGCGCCGGGCGAGCACAGAAAGCGCACCACGGCGGCCACGTCCTCGGGCCGGCACACCCGACCGAAGGGGGCGGTGGCGTCCATGGTGGCGATGTCGGGCACGCCCATGGCCCGCATGAGCCGCCGTCCCATCTCGGTGACCACCAGCCCGGGGGCGACCACGTTGACATGGATGCCGTAGCGGCGCTCCTCCTTGGCCAGCGTCACGGCCAGCGCCTCGAGGGCGGCCTTGGCCATGTTGTAGGGGGCGCTGTTGGGGGCGAGGATGCGGGCCGCCGCGCTCGACACGAACACGACGTGGCCGCCACCGCCGGCGCGCATGGCCGGGAGCACGAGGCGGCACAGGTGGTGCGCCCCCATGGCGTGCACCCCCATGACGCGCCCGACCTCGGTGGGGTCGGTGTCCGCCACACTCTGACCCCGGCTGGCGATGCCCGCCGCGTGGACGCAGGGCGTCGATGGCGCCGAAGTCGGCGAGGACCGCCGCCACCATGGCCTCGTCGTCGTCGAGGGAGTCGACCGATCCGCGGTAGGCGACCGCCCGGCGGCCGAGGTCCTGCACCGCCGCCACGGCCTCGGCAGCGGCGTCGGCGTCGCGCCGGTAGTTCACGGCCACGTCGAAGCCGTCGGCGGCGAGCGCCAGGGCGCAGGCGCGCCCGATGCCGCGGCTCGCACCGGTGACGAGGGCGACCTTTCCCGGCGCGCCCGCCTCGGCGCTCACCCGGCGGGGCGGAACACCGGCACGTGGAACCCGTCGCCGATGTCGGCGAAGGCCACCCGCAGCGCCATGCCCACCTGCAGGTCGTCGAACTCGCAGTCCACCACGTTGGTCATCATGCGCGGCCCCTCGGCCAGGTCCACGACGGCGGCCACGTAGGGCACACGCTGGTTGAAGGGGGGCAGGTCGTTCTGGTGCACGACGGACCAGGTGTAGAGGGTGGCGTCGCCGCTCGCCTCCTCCCAGCTCACGGTGTCGGCCCCGCACAGGGGGCAGAAGGGCCGGGGGTAGTAGTGGGCATCGCCACACGTGGCGCAGCGGGAGATGAGCAGCTTCCCCTCGGCCACGGCGTCCCACCAGGGCTGGGTGAAGTCGTCCGGCGTGGGGAGGTCGAACCGGGTGGACGCCATGTGGGTGCCTCGCTGTGCTCGCTGACCGTGTGGGGACCGCCCGGCCGTGTTGACCCTGGCGAGCGCCATCGGCCATGCTGCCCGGGTTCCCGATCCGGCGTCAACGTCGCGCGGGACCCGGTCCCTCGCGGCACCGGAACGGGCTCGGACACCTACGACAGCGCCACACGCAGAACCAGGGAGGACACCTGATGGGCATGCTCGACGGGAAGACCGCCATCGTCACCGGGGCCGGACGCGGCATCGGGCAGCGAAGAGGCCCTGCTCCTGGCGTCCGAGGGTGCCAAGGTGATCGTCAACGACGTGGGCGCCAGCCGCTCGGGTGAGGGCGCCGACGCCAGCCCGGCCGAGCAGACGGTGCAGGACATCAAGGCGGCGGGCGGAGAGGCGCTGCTCAACTCCGACGACGTCAGCTCGTGGTCGGGGGCCGAGCACCTCGTGGGCCAGGCCGTCGACACCTGGGGCAAGCTCGACATCCTCGTCAACAACGCCGGCATCCTGCGCGACAAGATGAGCTTCAACATGGACGAGTCGGACTGGGACGACGTCATCCGTGTCCACCTGAAGGGCCACTTCGCCACCTCGCACTTCGCCGCCATCCACTGGCGCAACCGGGCCAAGGGGGGCGAGGAGGTGTCGGGGCGCATCATCAACACCGCCTCGGAGGCCGGGCTGTTCGGCAACGCCGGCCAGGCCAACTACGGCGCCGCCAAGGCGGGCATCGCGGCGATGACCATCATCCTGGGACGCGAGCTCGAGCGCTACGGCGTGACGGTCAACGCCATCTCCCCCCGGGCGCGCACCCGCATGACCGAGGACCTCTTCGGCGAGATGGCCAAGGTGGAGGAGGGCAAGTTCGACGCCTTCGGCCCCGAGAACGTGGCCCCGCTCGTGGCCTTCCTCGCCTCCGACGAGGCGGCCGACGTGAACGGGCAGAACTTCGTGGTGTTCGGTGGCTCGGTGTGGGTGGTGCGGGGCTGGCAGCCCGCCGGCCATGTGAAGCGCGACAGCCGGTGGACGCCCAAGGAGCTGGCCGACAACAAGGCCACCCTGTTCGCCACCCACTCGTCGGGGCTTCCCCCCTTCAGCTTCTTCTGAGCACGCCCGTCACCCTGGCCTGACCCTGCCGGGCGCGCCCCTCGGCGCCCGCCACCGGCCGTCGGGACGTGCTCCCGTACGAGATCCGGGCTGCCCTCGCGTATACCCCCCAGTGGGGTTGTGCACGAGGCGCACGCCGTGGTCCCACCCACGAGAGCCCGGCACATCCGGTTCCCCCATGGCCGGGGCGCGCCCTCGGCGCCCGCCACCGGCCGTCGGGACGTGCTCCCGTACGAGATCCGGGCTGCCCTCGGGTATACCCCCCAGTGGGGTTATACGCGAGGCGCGCGCCGTGGTCCCACCCACGAGAGCCCGACACATCCGGTTCCCCCAGGGCCGGGGCGCAGAACGCTCCAGCTCAGGCGGGTGGGACGGGGATCTCCACGGGGTGCCCGCTCACCTCGGCGAACCAGATGATCCCCTCGGACACGAGGTCGAGCTCGAGGCGCAGCGGCTCGTCCCCCGGACCGGGCATGGGCACCTCGGTGCTGAACCGGGCGCGCAGCGTTGCGCCGGGTTCCACCCCGGTGTCGCCGGGCAGCGCCACCCTGCCGTGGTCGGCGGCCGGATGCGCCCCCCGGCCGAGCCGGAGGCCGAGGAGCACCGCCCCCTGCCCGGCCGACGACGCCAGCCAGCGATTGCGCCCGGTGTTGCGGATGCGGCACGTGCCCCGCACGGTGGTGACACCGTCGCCGACGACGATCTCCAGGTCCTCGAGGCCGAGATCGGCCGCGAGCCCCGACACCTCGCGGCTGTCGGTGACCTCGGTGCCGGCCTTGTGCAGCAGGAACATGCGGCGGTTGCCGAGCGTCCCCCGGACATGGGCCAGGTGGCGGTAGCCGGCCCGGGTGGCTCCGGGGTTCCGGAGTTCGGCGACGAGCAGCCGGGCGGCGCGCAGGCGCCGCCGCAGCCCCCCGCCCCCGGCGCCGCCAGCCCCGGCCCGCCGGAAAGGAAGGCGGCGAACTGCTCGGGGTCCACCCACTGGGGGGCGGGGTTGAACACGGCCACCGACAGGCGGTCGAAACCGCTCCCCCGGGCCCATCCCCACACGTCCTCGAGGACGAGGTCGAACTCCGGCACGCCGTAGCGGCGCATCTCGTGCTGGGACTGGGGATGGCGCGAGTGGTGCGGGCCGGGCTCGGAGAAGCCGGCCACGCCGCCCGGGCGCGGCACGCGTGCCATCTCCTTCAGCACCTCGTCCACGTTGGGCACGTGGTGCAGGGCGTCGAAGCACATGATGCGGTCGACGCTGGCATCGGGGAGCGCCATGGTGCGCCCGTCGAAGAGCGAGAACTCCGGGGTCGGGCGGTCCCCGAACACCGGCTGCTGTTCGAAGCGGCGCCGGCCGAGGTCGAGCATGGCGGCCGACACGTCCATGGCCACCACCCGGCAGCCCAGCTGGGTCATGAAATGGGTGGTCCAGCAGCTGCCGGCGCCGAAGTCGAGCACCGTCATACCCGGCAGCGGGGCGAGGGCGCCGAGCAGCATGCCGAAGCAGCTGAGCACGTCGGGCGCCTCGCGCAAGGTGGAGCACGGTTTGGCCAGCAGGGCCGTGGGGTCCTCCATGGACCGCACGAGCTCGTCGGCCCGCGCCGCCAGCTGCTCGACGCTCGACGCCGCCGCCAGCGCCCGGGCGTCGATCACCTCGTCGGCCCCCGTCCGCGCGATCGCCACCCTCTGCCCCTTCCACCGGACCGGCACCGGCCGGCCGGACATCGCCGCGGCCGTGCCGCCGACCCCAACGCCCGCGCATGGTAGCCCCGCGGCACACGGCGGCACACGGCGGCACGGCGGCGCGCGGCGGCACGCGGGTCTCTGTACCGTGAGCGCCGTGGGTGGGACGCGGTGGGCGACGACGTGGCGGGGCTCGGTGGTGGTGGTGACCGGTGGGTCCAAGGGCATCGGCCACGCCGTGGCGGAGGAGGCGGTGGCACACGGCGCCACCGTCGGGCTCATCGCCCGTCACCGTGCCGAGCTCGACGACGCCCTGGCCGCGCTGGGCGGACGCGCCGCCGGTGCGGTGGCGGTGGCCGACGTGGCCGACCACGCCTCGCTCGAGGCGGCGCTGGGCGGGCTCGCCGCCACCCTCGGTCCGGTCGACATCCTCGTCAACAACGCCGGGCTGGGCTCGGCCGGGCCGGTCACGTCCGTGCCGGTGGAGGCCTTCGAGCGCGTCATGGCCGTCGAATTACCTGGGCGCGGTGTACGCCACCAAGTTCGTCCTCCCCGGGATGCTCGAGCGCGGCCGGGGCCACATCGTCACCATGGCCTCGGTGGCGGGGCGCTTCGCCGCCCCGGGGGAGGCCGCCTACTCGGCCACCAAGTTCGCCCTGGTGGGGTTCAGCCTCGCCCTCGCCCTCGAGCTCGGTGGCACGGGCGTGGGGGTCTCGGTGGTGGACCCCGGGCCCGTGGACACGGTGGGGGGCGACCGCACCAACGCCGACTACCAGCGCTCCTGGCCCCGGGCCGTGCCCCTTCGGCGAGTGGTGCGCGCCGTCATGGAGGCGGTGGAGCAGGGGCGCCTCGAGGTCGTCGTCCCCCCCTGGTACCGGGCGGTGGGGGTGGCCCAGGCGGCGGTGCCCGGCCTGCTGCGGCTGGTGCCCACCGGGGTGTTCGGGATCACGCCCTCGGAGGCCGACGTGGCCGAGGCCGTGGCCGGCGCGGCCGGGCCGCCGGCGGGCGGTCCGGTCCCTGACGAGGATGTCAGGTACGGCGGCGGCGATACGGATAACCTCTGGCAGCCAAACGGGGAACCACGATGACCCTGACAGGGAGGACGTACCGATGATGCACCGACGGCATGGGAGCGACAGGGGCCAGGGGCGGCTGGGCTCGACACGCAGGCGGTCACCGCGCCTCGTGCTCACCGCCGTCGTTGCGGCACTGACGGTGGGAGTGGCGGCGTGCGGCTCGAGCTGCGGCTCGGGCGCGACCTACAGACAAGGCCACCGCCCAGTCCGACATCAACTCCGCCTTCAAGACGGTGTTCAACCTGGCCAGCCCGACGCTCACACCCGGATCGCGGCCATCCAGGACGGGCAGAAGATCAAGCCGGCGTTCCAGCAGGCCCTCAACTCGTCGCTGGCCAAGTCGTCGGCGGGGGCCAAGCTCGACAGCTACAAGATCCTGTCCGCCTCGGCGTGCACCAAGGCGTCGGTGTCCTCCCCCTGCGCCAAGGTTGTGTACGACATCGACGGGCCCACGGGCACGGCCATCCTGCCCAACTCGCAGGGCTACGCCGTGTACGTGAACGGCAAGTGGCTGGTGGCCAAGGCGACCATCTGCGGCCTGCTCGGCCTCTTCTACCAGGCAGCCGGAAAGTCCGGGAGCCCTGCCGGCTGCTGACGCTCGACACGGTGCCCGCGGTCCCGCCCGCACGTCGCGGCGGGACCGCGGGATCACCCGCCGTCGCCTGACGGCGTCGGCATCCCGGGGGCCACGCCGCCGGCACCGGGGCTGAGCGCCGTGGCCCGGGTGGGCAGGAGGTCGGCCACGGCGTCGCCCACCTCGTCGACCGGCCCCTGGCACGCGACGCGCCCCTTGGCCAGCACCACCACGTGATCGGCCAGGGCGAGGGCGCGGTCCACGTGCTGCTCCACCACGAGCAGGGCCGTGCCCGCCTGCAGGATGGTGGACAGGGCGGCGAACACCTCGTCCACCACCACCGGCGCCAGGCCGAGCGACAGCTCGTCGACCACGAGGAGACGCTGGGGCAGGGCCAGGACCTTCGACAGCGCCAGCATGCGCTGCTCGCCCCCCGACAGGGTTCCGGCCAGCTGACGGCGCCGCTCCCCCAGGCGGGGGAAGGCGGCGAAAGGCGCGCTCGAGCGCCTCGCCCTGGCCGCGGCGCCCGAGTGCGGCACGGAAGGCGAGCACCAGATTCTCCTCCACCGTGAGCGAGGCGAACACGGCCCGCCCCTCAGGCGCATGGGCCAGGCCCATACGGGCGATGCGCCAGGCCGGGGCACGCGTGATGTCCTGCCCCGCGAATCGCACCGACCCGCTGGTGGCGCGCACGAGGCCCGACACGAGGCGCGCCACGGTGGACTTGCCGGCGCCGTTCGACCCCACGAGGGCGAGGGCGCTTCGCTCGGCCACGGTGAACGACACGCCGAACAGGGCCCGGTAGGGGCCGTAGGCGGCGTCCACGTCGCGCACCTCGAGCAACGGGGGGGCGGCCGGACGCGCTCACGTCTCGCCCTCCCCCAGATCAGGCGCGCCGCACCCCGGCGTCGGCCAGCACCTTGTCGACGGGCCCGTCGGCGATCAGGCGGCCGAAGTCGAGCACCACGAGGCGCTGCGCCACCTCGGCCACCATGTCGACGTCGTGTTCCACCAGCACGACGGCGGTGCGCCGCTCCTGGCGCACACGGGCCAGGATGGCGACCACGGCGGATGTCTCGTGGCCCTCGAGGCCCGACGACGGCTCGTCCAGCAACAGCACTCGGGGTCGGGCGGCGAGCGCCCGGGCCAGCTCCACCAGGCGGCCGGTGGCGAGACCGAGCGCCTCCACCGGGACGTCGGCCACGTCGGTCAGCCCCACCAGCTCGAGCACGTCGTCGGCCTGGCGCCGATCTTCGGGCGTGGGGCCGCCCGCTCCGGCCAGGTCCTTCCACAGGCGGCCCCGGCCGGCCAGGGTGCTCTGGGTGACGAGCACGTGCTGGCGGGGCGTCATTCCCGTGAACAGCTCGAGGCGCTGGAAGGTGCGGCCCATGCCGAGCCGGGCCCGGCGGAAGGTGGGCATCCGGTCGACGCGCACACCGTCGAGGGTGATGCTCCCCGTGTCGGGGCGCAGGAGGCCGAACACGCAGTTGAACAGGGTGGTCTTCCCCGCCCCGTTGGGCCCGATCACGCCCACCGCCTCGGACTCCTCCACCGCCAGCGACAGCGTGGACAGCGCCACGATGCCGCCGAAGCGCTTGCTGATGCCCTCCACCTCGAGGAGTGCCACGGCTCAGGAACCCCCGCCCGGGGTGGGCGCCGGGCGCGGCGCCGGCTCGTCGTGGCGGCGGAGGAACTGGGCGAACTCCTCGGCGCGGTCGAGGACCCACCCCTTGCCGAAGGCCACCACCCCCTCGGGATGCCGGACATAGGACAGCGCCGCCAGGCCGAACACGAGCGCCAGCAGCGAGCCGTACCGGCTGGGCAGGTTGTTGACCGCCTGCTGGAGCACGGTGTAGGCGACGCCGGCCTCGATGGCGCCGGCCACCGAGTACACGCCGACGGTCGCCACCACCACCACGAACAACAGCGAGAACTGGTAGTTGAAGTCGTCGGGTGACACCGACTGCTGCAGCGACCCGTACAGCGCGCCGCCCACGCCGGCCAGGCCGGCCGACAGGGCGAAGGCCGTGACGCGCAGGCGCCGCACGTCGATGCCGATGGAGCGGGCGCCGACCTCCGAACCGCGGAAGGCGGCGAACTGCTCTCCGGTGCTGCCCCGTTGCACGAGCACGACGACGCCGGCGGTGATACCCAGCACCACCAGGGTGAGCCCGAAGAAGGCGCCGTTGCCGGCCAGGCTGGCGCCGAAGAGCGTGGGCCGGGGCACGACCACACCGCTCGCCCCATTCCCCGCCCAGGGATAGACGAACAGGACGTTGTCCGCCACCAGTGCGAAGGACAAGGTGAGCAGGGCCAGGGTGATGCCCGCCAGGCGCAGGGTGGGCAGCGCCACCACCGCGCCCGCCGCCGCGGCCAGCAGGCCTCCGGCCACCGTGCCCACCAGCACGGGCACGTCGAAGTGCGTGGCCAGCTGCCCGGCGGTGAACGCCCCGGCGCCGACGAACACCGCCTGGCACAGAGAGATCTGCCCGCTCATCCCCGTGAGCACGGTGATGGACAGGAACACGACGGCGAGGACGAGCCCCTGGGTGAGGGTGAACTCCCAGTTGCCAGGGACGAGGGCGAGGGCGGTGACGACGAACACCGCCGCCACCAGGCCGCCGAAGGCGCGCGATCCGAGCGCCACCTCGGTCATGCGCCGCGGTGGGCGCAGCGAGCGCGGTGGCGGGTCGCACGCCGCGAGGGGGTCGGTGGTCGCCGCGCCCTGGCGGAAGGTGCGCCGCGTCACGAGGAGCACGGCCAGCACCACGAAGGGGAAGGCGGGACGGAGCCCCGACGACAGGATCGTCCCCGAGGGCAGGTAGCCCCCGATGATCTCCTGGGCCACGCCGAGCCCGATGCCGCCGGCCAGGGTGAGCGGCAGGCTGGCGAACCCCCCCACCGCGGCGGCGGCGATGGCCGCCACCAGGAGGGCGGTGAAGTTCGAGGCGCTCACGTTGGCGTAGACGGTGGCGAGCAGCACGCCCGCCAGCCCGGCGAAGAGGCTCGACAGCATCCAGGCGAAGGCGCTCACCCGGTCGGCCCGGATGCCGTCGAGCTCGGTCAGCCGGGGGCTCTCGACCACGGCCCGCATGCGCAGGCCCAGCGTGCCCGACCGGAACACGGCCACGAGCACGCCCACCACCACCACCGTCACCACCGTGGTGGCGATCTCCTCGCCCGTGACGCCCAGGCCCACGACGTGGAAGTAGACGTGGTTGGGGCCGAGGAACAGCGCCGGAGGCGAGTTGCGCACGGCCGAGCCGAAGATGGCCTCGGTGATGCTCGGGATGGCGAGGAGCAGGCCCAGGGCGGGGACGAGCTTCACGAGCGGTGGCGCCGTGCGGGTGTAGCGGAACAGCAGGCGGTCGAGGACGAGCCCGATGGCGGGACCGAGCACCACCACCGCCACCATGAACGCCGCCCACTTGGGCCAGTGGTCGTGGACGGCGATGTAGAACACGAGCGCCGACACGTACGCCTGGGCCCCGAAGGCCAGGTTGAACACCCCCGAGGCCTGGTAGGTGAGGACCAGGCCCACCGCCATGAGGGCATAGGCGCACCCGTAGGGGATGCCGGGCAGGGCGTAGGACAGGAACTGGGTCACGGGCCGCTCAGCATCTCAAGGACCCGAGCCCGGCACGGGGGAAACGGGCATGGGGGGAAGCGGTGGCACGCCGGCGGGCAACGGGACCACGGGCACGATGGGGGGTCCGGCCGGGTCGACGACGGGGAAGCACGTGAACACGCTCGGGGCCGTGCCGTACACGGGCACGAACTTGTCCCCCTCCACCTTCACGAAGGCGCTGCACCGGGTGGTCCCGCTCACCGGGCTGTGGGCCGTGCGCCAGTCGACGGGGGGCTCGATGCCGTCGGCGGTGTAGTCCGTCAGTCGGTTGATGGCGCGCACCAGGCGGCGTGCGGGTGACGTCACGGCCGATGGCGCGCAGGCCCGTGGTGAACAGATCGGCGCTCATCCAGCCCGCCAGCGCCGCTCCCGACGGCGGGGTACCGGGCTCGTAGCGGCGCAGGGCGGCCTGGAAGCGGTCCATGCCCGGGTACTGGCCGGGGTAGAGCTGGGTCACCTCGAACGGCACCTCCGACAGCAGGAAGTACGTGTTCTGCATGTACTTCCCGAACTGGCTCAGGGTGGAGGGGTCGTACCCGTCGAACCAGTACTGCAGGGCGCCGCCCAGGCCGGCCTGCTGCATGGTCTGGGCCAGCAAGACGTTGCCGCCCAGGTCCATGCACGACACCACCATGTCGACTCCGGCGGCCTTCATGCGGTTGACGTCGGCGTGGAGGTCGATGGCGGGGGCGGGAATGCTCGTGTCCTCGTAAGCCACGTGCACCCCGTAGGTGGTGAAGGCGTTCTCGACCCCTTCGCATCCCTGCTGGGACTGGGCCACGTTGTAGGCGAGCACGGCGGCCGAGGTCACGTGGTTCTGCTCGGCCAGGAAGGCGGCCTGGAGCTGTGGTTGGGAGAAGTTGGAGTAGGACCCGGTGTTGCCGAACATGCTCGGCCCCGCGCTCCAGGCGCTGTTGGGGTTCACGTTGAGCCCGAAGGTGGGCACGTCGTGCGACGCCAGGTACGACGCGCCCGTGAACAGTGGGGTGGCCACGGCCACCACGGCGAAGACGTGGTCCTCGTCCACCAGGGTGCGCGCCTGGCTGGCGTCCTCGGACGGGCTCGAGAAGTCGTCGAGGGAATCGGCGAGGTCGATCGTGCGGCCGTCCACGCCCCCCGACGCGTTGAGCTGGGCCAGGTAGGCCGACGCGCCCGCCACCACGGGGGCGAAGTCGGCGGGAAGGGGCCCGGTCTGCGACGACAGGGCGCCCACCACGATGCGATGGGGGAACACGCCGTCGGTGTTGCCCGAGCGCGACACCGTGACGGGGGCGTTGCCGCTCGCCACCAGCACGACGACCAGCGCCGCCAGGGCCACGCCCAACGCCACCATCCGCTTCATGGCGGGCACTGGCGCTCCCTCCCCGCGTGGTCCGGTCCCCGCTGGACCTTACCCGGGGGGCTCCGGCCTCAGGCGGCTCCCGGGCCGGGGCGGATGCCCAGGACGCTGCTCAGGACGCGGCGGGCAGCACGGCGGTGGCCTCGCCCGTCACCTTCACCTCGCCCTCGGCGTTGGCCAGGGTGCACTCGAGGTCGACGATGTTCCGGCCGTCCTCCACCCGCTTGCCGGTGACCACGATGCGCGTCGACAGCTCCTCGTCGGGCCAGGTCTGGCGGGCGAAGCGCACCCGGTAGGTGGCGACGTTGCCCGCCCCCACGTAGTCGGTGAGCGCCGAACCGAGGATGCCCATCGAGAACATGCCGTGCCCGAAGACGCTCGGCTGGCCGGCGGCGGTGGCCTTCACCTCGTCATGGTGCATGGGGTTGTAGTCGCCCGACGGCGCCGGCGTAGCGGACGAGGTCGGTCCGCGTCAGCGTGTGGCGCTTCACGGGGGCCTCGTCGCCCTCCTTCACCTCGTCGAACTGCAGTGTGGCCTGTCCCATGGCTGCCCCTTCCCTCGGCCCGGGCAGCTTCCGCGGCCCGTCCCCGTGCTGTCAAAACCGTTGCGTCGAGCTCCTGCGCCCCACGCCGCCGCCGTGGCCCGTGCCTAGGCCCCGGGCTCGGGGTCGCGGGGCAGGCCCAGGATGCGCTCACCGATCACGTTGCGCTGCACCTCGCTCGTGCCCCCGGCGATGGTGAGGCACCGGGTGGAGAGAAACCCCCGCGCCCAGCGGCCGGCGTCACCTTCCACCGTGGCGCCGAGCGGGCCGAGGAGGGTGAGGCCGAGCTCCTGCACCCGCTGTTCGTGCTCGGCGCCGAGCAGCTTGCGCACGCTCGCCTCGGGACCGGGCTCCACCCCCGACACCGAGCGCAGGGTGGAACGGGCCCCGAGCAGCGCCACCGACTGCGCCTCGGCCAGCAACCCCCCGAGCTCGTCGAGGACGACGGGATCGGGGTCGTCCTCGGCCTGGAGGGTGCGCAGGATCCACTCCACGCCGAAGCCGAAGGTGGCGCCCGACGCCATGGAGACGCGCTCGTTGGCGAGCGTCGTCCGCGCCAGGCGCCACCCGCCGTTCACGGGGCCCACCACGCAGTCGTCGGGGACGAACACGTCGGAGAAGAAGACCTCGTTGAACATGGCGTCGCCGGTGATCTCGCGCAGCGGGCGCACCTCGATGCCGTCGCTGTGCATGTCCACGATGAAGTAGGTGATGCCCTCGTGCTTGGGGGCGTCGGGGTCGGTGCGGGCCAGGCAGATGCCCCAGTGGGCCTGCCTGGCGATCGACGTCCACACCTTCTGCCCGTTGAGCACCCATCCGCCGTCGTCGCGCGTGGCGCGGGTCGACAGGGCGGCCAGGTCGCTGCCCGCGCCGGGCTCGCTGAACAGCTGGCACCACACCATGTCGCCGCGCAGCGTCGGCCCCACCCACCGGGCCTGCTGCGCCTCGGTGCCGTGGGCGATGATGGTGGGCAGCGCCCACGCCCCCACGGCCAGGTTGGGGCGGTGCACCTTGAGCGCCGCCAGCTCCTCGTCGATGACGAGCTGCTCCACCGGCCCGGCCCCCCGTCCCACGGCGCGGGCCAGTGGGGGGTGAGCAGGCCGGCGTCGACCAGCCTGGCGCGGCGCTCGGCGGGGTCGGTGGCCGCAGCCACCTCGGCCACGGCGGCGCGCACCTCGGCCCGCACCTGCTCGGCGTCGTCGGGCAGCTCGATGGCCAGCCGCCGGCGGCTGCCGGCCACGGCCGTGCGCGACGCCTCGACCCGCAGCGCCGCGCTCGGCCCCACCAGCTGGCGCAGCGTCAGCGCCCGGCGCAGGTGGAGGTGGGCGTCGTGCTCCCAGGTGAAGCCCATCCCTCCGAGGACCTGGATGCACCCCTTGGCGCACTGCACGTAGGCGTCGAGCACAAGGGCCCCGGCCAGGACGGCCGACAGCCCGGCCTGGGAGGCCTCGCCCGCATCGGCGGCGTGGGCCGCGTCCCAGGCCAGAGCGGTGACCTGCTCGACGGTGACGAGCATGTCGGCCAGCCGGTGCTTGACCGCCTGGAACTGGCCGATGGGCCGTCCGAACTGGCGGCGGTCGCGGGCGTGCTCGGTGCCCACCTCGAGACACCACCGCGCCCCACCGGCGCACTCCGCTGCTGCCACCACGAGCGCCAGGTCGCGCACCACGGCGTCCGTCGCCCCGGGCAGGCGACGCTCCGGGGCGAGGGGCACGCCCTCCACCTGCACCCGCCCCACCCGCCGGGTGGGGTCGAGGCTGGCGAGGGGTTCGACGCTCACACCGGGGGCGTCGAGGTCGAGCACCCACCACTGCACCGACGGCGGCCCTGCGCCCGAGGTGGCCACCGACACCGGGGCCACCAGGCGCCGGGCGAGCGCCACGGCCAGCACGGGGACCACCTCGCCCCGAAGCTCCAGCCCGCCGTCGGCGGTCGGTGTCCCGGTCAGGGCGGCGGCGGAGGGCAGGGCCACGGCGGCGGGGCACGAGCCGTCCACGAGCGGGGCGAGCAGGGCCTTGCGCTGGTCCTCGGCGGCCCCGGCGCTCACCACGGCGGCCGCCAGCATGGTGGGCACGACCGGCCCCGGCACCACGGCCCGCGCCATCTCCTCGACCACCACGGCCAGCTCCAGGAGACCGAAGCCCTGGCCGCCGTGCTCCTCGGCCACGTGGATGCCGAGCCATCCCTGGGCGGCGAGCTCGTCCCAGAACGGCGGGGCCGTCTCCGCCTCGGCGTCGAGCAGGGACCGGGGCACCTCGGGGGGACAGCGCGGACTCGAGCCAGCGGCGGACCGTGCGGCGCAGCTCCTCGTGGTCCTCACCGATGCCGATGGGCATTGCCCGCCTCCTCGCCTGTCAGAACAACCCGATGGCGTGGTCGATCGACCACGACTGCCCCCCGTGGAGGCCGAGGACCACCGCCGCCGCCAGCACCATCATGAGGTTCTGCCCCTGTTCCGCCCAGTCGTGGATCATGAGCACGAAGTAGAGGAGGTTGAGGGCGATGCTGGCGAAGGCCGCCACCGGGGTGAGGAACCCGAGGGTGAGCCCGAGACCGAGGGCGAGCTCGCTCGACAGCACCACCCACGTCATGGCCTGGGGGTAGGGCTTCACCGTCACCTCGAAGCCCTTGCGCACCACCGACCAACGGTGCTTGCCGGCGATGTCGGCCGCCCATTTGATCCCCGCCTGGCGCTTGATCCACGCCTCGAGGTTCTTGTGGCGGAAGCTCTCCAGCCACCACAGGCCGAGGCCGATGCGCAGCACCGCCGCCCAGTGCGGGGCTGTGAGCAGGGAGGTCTTCACCGCGTTCGTTCTAGCATCCGCCGGATCGGGCCTTCATCGCCGCCGTGCCGGCCCCGGGCCGGACCGGTTCAGGCCCGGTGGATCACGTTGAAGCGCGACGTGACCACGGGGTCGCCGGTGACGTCGTCGCGCCACACGGTCTCGGTGACGATGAAGGTCATGGTCTTGCCCTTGGACTCCTTGGTGTAGGCGTCGACCACGTGGCCCTCCCCCACGAGCACGTCGCCCACGAAGACGGGGCGGTGGTAGAGGAACTCCTGCTCGCCGTGGAGGATGATGCCGCCCTTGGCCATGAGGGGTCCGATGACCTCGCCCAGGGGGTTGCCCTTGGGGCGGTCCGCCGGCTGGTCCTCGGGGAACTCGCCCCAGGCCTGCATGACGAAGGGGAATGTGGGCGGGGCGGGGATGGCCCGCAGCCCGGCGTCGGCCGCCGCCCGGGGGTCGCGGTACACGGGGTTGGCGTCGCACACGGCGGTGGCGAAGTTGGCCACTGGCCCGCGCTCGACGACCACCTTCGACTTGCTCATGGGCTTGCCGATGATCTTGCGCAGCTCGTCGTCGCTCATCGTCGTCCTTTT
The DNA here is from genome assembly GCA_963839605.1 of uncultured Acidimicrobiales bacterium. GTDB lineage: Bacteria > Actinomycetota > Acidimicrobiia > Acidimicrobiales > UBA8190 > JBEKVE01. The sequence continues at coordinate 16,063 of CAWIWK010000029.1, forward strand.
CGTGCTTGGCCTGCGGGCCGCGGACCGGGTGGTGATGCGGTGCGTGCCGGAGGGAGAACGTAGCCGGGGCAGCCTCGGGGGTGCGACTCGATCCCGCCCCCGGCTGGGTCCGCCCGCACGGGCCGCGGGGACGGGTCGGGTCGGGCCCCGGGGACGGGCCGCCGCCCCTCCCCGGGCGTGCCCGGCGCCGACGGGCCCTGCTACCGTGCCCGCGGCCCGGCCGGCCAGGGCGGGGCGCGGCGCACGGCGAGGAGGGCGATGCCCGAGTTCGAGACCCTCGGCTACGAGGAGGAGGGCGGGGTGGCCTGGGTCACCCTCGACCGCCCCCAGGTCCTCAATTCCTTCAACACCGTCATGCAGCGCGAGCTGCGTGCTCTGTGGCGCTGGCTGCGGCGTCACGACGACGTGCGCGTCATCGTGCTCACCGGCGCGGGCGACAAGGCCTTCTGCACCGGTATCGACCGCTCCGAGGCCATGGCCGACGGCCCCCGGGCGGGGCGGGCGGGCGGGCGGGACGCCACCGAGCCCGACACCTCGGGGGAGGACGAGCCCATCCGCATCGGGTCGGGATCCACCCCCTTCATGTTCGACGACCCGGGCGAGAACCTCGGCCCCAAGAGCAACGACCTGTGGAAGCCGGTCATCGCCGCCGTCAACGGCATCGCCTGCGGCGGGGCCTTCTACATGCTGGGCGAGGTCGACTTCATCATCGCCGCCGAGCACGCCACCTTCTTCGACCCCCACCTGACGTTCAACATGGCCGCCTCCTTCGAGCCGCTGCAGATGACGGGCCGCATGCCCTTCGGCGACCTGGTGCGCATGACGCTCCTCGGCAGCGAGGAGCGCATGAGCGCGGCAGCGGGCCCTGCAGATCGGCCTCGTCACCGAGGTCGTGGCGGGCGGGGAGCTGCGCGACCGGGCCGCCTGGGCGGCCGGCGTCATCGCCAAGGCGCACCCCGTGGCGGTGCAGGGGACCCTGCGGGCCCTGTGGGCGGGACGCGAGCTGTCGCGGGCCCAGGCCCTCGGCCTGGGGTGGGCCTTCGTGGGGCTCGGCAACGACCCCGAGGCCCTGGCCCAGGGCCAGGCCCGCTTCGCCTCGGGCGAGCGGGTGGAGTGGCGCCTGCGCTGAGCGCTCAGGCCTGCAAGAGCCCCACCACGAGCGCCCGGAAGGCGCGGGCCCGGTGCGAGGAGGCGTTCTTCTCCGCCGGTGACATCTGGGCGAAGGTCCGCCCGTCACCGCCGTCGGGGACGAACACGGGGTCGTAGCCGAACCCCCCCGATCCCCGCCGCTCCCCGGCGATGGTGCCCTCCACCACGCCGTGGGCGACCACCTCGCGCCCGCCGGGGAAGCTGGCCACGGCCACGGTGCGAAAGCGCGCCCGGCGTGCCGGGGGGCCCGAGGCCCCCGCCGCCGCCAGCTCGGTCAGGAGCTTGGCCACGTTGTCGTCGTAGGAGGCGTGCTCCCCGGCGAAGCGCGACGAGTACACGCCGGGCGCACCGTCGAGGGCGTCGACCTCGAGGCCGGTGTCGTCGGCCATGGCGGGCAGCCCCGTGGCGGCCACCAGGGCGTGCGCCTTGAGGCGGGCGTTGTCCTCCAGGGTGTCGCCCGTCTCCTCCACCTCGGCCACGGTGGCGGGGCGGCTGACGAGCTCGACCCGGTCGCCGGCCACGCCGGCCACGATGGCGGCGATCTCCGCCGCCTTGTCGGGATTGGCGGTGGCGAGCACCATCCGCAGGCGGTGGGCGCCGTCACCGGCCCCGTCTGCGCCCGTGCCGTTGCCCGTGCCGTTGGCGCTGCCGCCGGCGCCGCTGCCCGCCGGGCCGGGGGACGTCACCGAGGAGCGGGGGGCTCGGCCACCACGGCCTGCTGCGCGCCGAGCAGGGTGGCGATGCCGCTGCCGGCCAGCGCCACCAGCTCGTCGAGCTCGCCGCGGCTGAAGGCCATGCCCTCGGCCGTGCCCTGCACCTCGATGAAGCGCCCCGACGCCGTCATGACGACGTTCATGTCCACCTCGGCGCGCGAGTCCTCGGAGTAGTCGAGGTCGAGGAGGCACGCCCCGTCCACCACCCCCACCGACACCGCCGCGCACGCCTCGGTGAGGGGCTGGGCCGACAGCACCCGCTTGTGCACGAGGCGCGTGAAGCAGTCGTGCAGGGCCACGTAGGCGCCGCAGATCGACGCCGTGCGCGTGCCGCCGTCGGCCTGGAGCACGTCGCAGTCCACCGTCACCTGCATCTCGCCCATGGCCACGAGGTCGGTGACGGCGCGCAGCGAGCGGCCGATGAGGCGCTGGATCTCGTGGGTGCGGCCCGACTGCTTGCCCTTGGCCGCCTCGCGCCCCACCCGCTCGGCCGAGGACCCCGGCAGCAACGAGTACTCGGCCGTGACCCAGCCCTTGCCCGACCCGCGCATCCAGGGCGGGACGCGCTCTTCGACCGAGGCCGTGCACAGCACCATCGTCTTGCCCATGGACACGAGCACCGATCCGTTGGCGAGCTCGGTGAAGTCGCGCACGAAGGACACCGGGCGCAACGTCGTCCACGGTGCGCCCGTCGTGGCGCAGGGCCCGGGCGTCGGTGGTCACGGGGTGGCGCTCACAGCGAGTAGCCGCGGCCCACGGCCGCCTGGTCGACGTGCCCGCCGAAGGTCTCGGTGGCCTCGGCCAGGATCGCCTCGGCGGTGACGGTGGGCCACCGGTGCGTCACCACGAGGCGCCGCGCCCCGGCCTCCTTGGCATTGGACCCTGCTTGGCGCCCGCTCATGTGCCCGGCGGTCCCCTCGTGCTCGACGGTGTAGGTGGCCTCGCACAGGGCGAGGTCCAGGCCGGGTCCGAGCGCCGAGAACGACCAGCCCGGACCGGAGTCCGCAGAGTAGCCGAGCGCGCTGGAAGGACCGTCGAGCCGCACCGCCACCGTCTCGGGCGGATGGTCGGTGCGGCTGAAGGCCAGGCGGAGGTCGCCCGCCACCGCCCCGTCGCCGTCGCCCACCGGGCGCCAGTCGAGGATGCCGTCTGTGTCCTGCTGCACGTGCTCGCGGATGCCCGGAGCGGCGTAGACGGGGACGGGCTGGCGGTGGAACCCGTACACCCACCGGGCGGCGGTGAGGAAGCCCTCGATGTCGCTGAAGTGGTCGCCGTGGCCGTGGGTGAGGACGATGGCGGTGAGAGCCAGGGGGTCGGTGAAGCGCTGCAGGTTGGCGAAGGTCCCCGGCCCGGCGTCGATCCACACCGCCGCCCCCGACGCCCACGAGCGCACCAGGTAGCCGCTGGCGGCCCCGCCGGCGCCGGCGTGGCTGCCGTCGCAACCGAGCACGGTGAGGGTGAGCACGCCGCCGGACCGCAGCCGTTCAGACCGACGCCGCGCCGGGACTGGCGTCGGGGTCCTCGCCCGCCCGGTCGGCGTCGGGCGGGGCGGGTTCGGGCGCCGTCCACGTAAGGCCCTGCACCGGGCCCAGCTCGCCACCGAAGAGGCGCCCGCCCACCGAGGCGAACCACTCCACGTCACCCGACGAGAAGACGCGGAATGACCCGGGGCGGTCCGGGCCCACGCTCCGACCGATCCCCGCCGTCACGAGCACGTCGCGCACCTCGAAGGCGGTCTCGTCGGCCGAGGACACGAGCACCACGTCGCGCCCCATGACGTCGGCGATGGTGCGGGCCAGGAACGGGTAGTGCGTGCAGCCGAGCAACAGCGCGTCGACGCCGGCGTCGCGCACCGGGGCCAGCAGCCGTTCGGCCAGGACCGACACCTGGTCCGAGCGCGCGTCTCGCCGCGTTCGACGAACTCAACGAACCCGGGGCACGACGCCGGCACGAGCTCGAGGGGGACGGCCAGGTCGGCGATGGCGCGCTGGTAGGCGCCGGAGCGGATGGTCCCCACCGTGCCCACCACCCCCACGCGCCGGTTGCGGGTGGCCTTGGCGAGCGCCCGCACGCCGGGATCGATCACCCCCACCACGGGAACGGGGAGCGAGGCACGCAGGACGTCGAGGGCGGCCGCCGACGCCGTGTTGCACGCCACCACGAGCAGCTTGACGTCGACCTCGTCCACGAGCCACCGGGCGATCTGCAGGGCGAAGGCCCGCACCTCGTCGAGGTCACGCGGCCCGTAGGGGTAGCGGCCGGTGTCCCCCACGTAGACGAGGTCCTCGTGCGGTGCCAGGTCGATCAGGGCCCTGGCCACGGTGAGGCCGCCGAAACCGCTGTCGAACATGCCGATGGGACGGCCGTCCACGGCCCCGAGGCTAATGGGCACGGGGCCCCGCTCCGGGGGAGCACCCGTCGGGCCGGCGGGGAGGGGCCCCTTGCGCCTGGCGGCGGGAGCCCGGGGGGACGCCACCCAGGGGACGCCGCCCAGGGGGCTCAGCCCAGGGGCAGCTGCGGGGCCTCGGCCAGCGAGGCCCGGCCGGCGCGCCGCCCACCCAGAGGGAAGACCTGCTCGGGGAGGAAGGAACGGACCCGGTCCTCGCCCGGGCGCCCCCCGATGACCTCGACCGACTCCGCCCCGTTGCGCTCGTTGCGCACGTAGCCGAGGAACCGCCACACGGCGCGTTTGGGGACGGGGCCCTCGATCTCGACGGGGTCGCCCCGGTGCAGCCCGCCCCACTCCTCGAGGCGCCGCAGGTGCTCGGGGCCGGGGGTCGGGGCCGTGCGCCGCCGCCGCTTGGGGGTTGCGTTGCCCACACGGGCAACATACCGCCCGGGGCGCGCCCGGGCGCACCCGGCGCACCTGGACAAACGCCGCCGCGCTGAGAAGAATCGCTGCGTACGCGGGCCCGGACCGGGCTGCCCGGGTTTGCCCCTGGGTAGGGACGCCGGTACCGGCGGGCGACGGCGCGAGCCGGGCCCCGACCCCAGGGAGCACTGCCGATGGCGAGCGAAGGGCTGCACGAGCCGGCCGAGCTGCTCGACGAGGAGACGATCGACCACCACCGGGCCATCACCTCGCTGTGCGAGGAGCTCGAGGCCGTCGACTGGTACGACCAGCGCGTGCGGGCCACGTCGGATCCGACCCTGGCCGCCGTGCTCGCCCACAACCGCGACGAGGAGAAGGAGCACGCCGCGATGACGCTCGAGTGGCTGCGCCGGCGCGACCCCGCCCTCGACGCCAACCTCCGCACCTACCTCTTTCGTACCGAGCCCGTGACCGAGATCGAGAAGGAGGCCGAGGAGGGCGGGGGTGGCGCTTCGGACGCCACAGCCGACTCCGACACCGGATCGCTCGGCATCGGCAGCCTGAAGGGACACGAGTGATGAACCATCTGCACCGCGAGCTGGCGCCCATCTCCACCACGGGGTGGGAGGCCGTCGAGGAGGAAGCCCGGTCACGCCTTTCCACCTACCTGGCGGCGCGCAAGCTCGTCGACTTCGAAGGACCGGCGGGATGGGCGCACTCGGCAACCGACCTCGGCCGTGTCACCGACATCAAGGGTCCGGCGCCCGAGGTGAGCGCTGCCCAGCGCGTCGTCCTGGCCATGGTCGAGCTGCGGGCCGCCTTCACCCTGGACCGGCGCCAGATCGACGACGCCGACCGCGGCGCCAAGGACCTCGACCTGGCGGGGCTCGAGGCGGCCGCCCGTCGCCTGGCCCTGGGCGAGAACACCGCCGTGTTCCACGGCTACGCGGCGGGCAGCATCCGGGGCATCACCGAGAGCACGTCGCACGCCCCGGTGCCGCTCGGTCCCGACGCCGAGCACTACCCCACCTCGGTGGCCGGTGCGGTCGACGTGCTGCGCCAGTCGGGGATCGACGGTCCCTACGGTCTCGCCCTCTCCCCCGCCATCTACACCGGGATCGTGGAGCGCTCCGAGCACGGCGGACACCTGCTGTTCGACCACCTGCGCCAGATCCTCGGGGGCCCCCTGGTGTGGGCGCCGGGCCTCGAGGGAGGCATCGTCCTGAGCCTCCGGGGCGGCGACTTCGTCCTCGAGAGCGGGCAGGACATCTCCATCGGCTACAGCGCCCACGACGCCACGACGGTGTCGCTGTACCTGGAGGAGAGCTTCACCTTCCGGGTCCTCGAGCCCGACGCGGCCGTGGCGCTCGCGCCCCGCACGTCGAAGAAGTGACGCCGTAACCGACGCCTGCGTCCGCCATGGGCCGGCGGCGGGTCGGAACGAGGCCCCTCAGAAGTAGATGGTGCGCTTGGCCCGCTCCACCACGACGTCGAGGTCGTCGGTCCAGGCCCCCGTGGACAGGTACTTCCATCCCCCGTCGGCCGACACCACCACGATGACCCCGGCGTCGATCGACTGGGCGCACTTGGCCGCCCCGGCCATGGCCGCACCCGTGGAGATCCCGGCGAAGACCCCCACCTCGGCCAGGCGCCTGGTCCACTCGATCGACAGGCGCGGCCCCACCATGGTCTTGCGGTCGAGAAGCTCCCTGCCGCCGAGCTCGGTGAAGATGGGAGGGATGTAGCCGTCGTCGAGGTTGCGCAGGCCGTCCACCATCTCGCCCGCCGGCGGCTCCACCGCCCACACCTCGACGGCGGGGTTGCGCTCCTTCAGGAAGCGTCCGACCCCGAGGAGGGTGCCCGACGTGCCGAGGCCGGCCACGAAGTGCGTCACCTCGGGGCAGTCGGCCCAGATCTCGGGCCCGGTCCCCTCGTAGTGGGCCTTGGGGTTGGCGACGTTGGCGTACTGGTAGAGAAAGACCCACTCGGGATGCTCGGCGTGGATGCGCTCGGCCATGCGCACCGCCCCGTTGGAGCCCTCCGACCCGGGGGACTCGATCACATCGGCCCCCCACACCTCGAGCAGCTGGCGGCGCTCGATCGAGACATTCGAGGGGAGCACCACCTTGAGGTGATAGCCCTTCACCCGCGCCACCAGGGCCAGGCCGATGCCGGTGTTGCCCGACGAGGGCTCGAGCATGGTGGCACCGGGGGTGAGGCGTCCCTCCTTCTCCGCCTCCTCCACCATCGACAGGGCGATGCGGTCCTTCACCGACCCCCCGGGGTTCGTCCCCTCGAGCTTGACGAGGATGCGCGCCTCGGGATTCGGGCTCAGGCTGCTGACGTCGACGAGCGGCGTGTTGCCGATCAGGTCCAGGACACTGGTGACGAGCGTCACGGCCGTTTCCGGGACGAGGCGGGGCTCACCCGCCCGCGACGGCGGGCAGGATCGACACCGTGTCGCCGTCGGCCACCTTGGTGTCGAGCTGATCGAGGTAGCGGACGTCGTCGTCGTCGACGTACACGTTCACGAAGCGGTGCAGCGAGCCGTCGTCGGTGAGGACCTGCCCGGCCATGCCCGGGTAGGCGCGCACCAGGTCGGCCAGCACCTCGCCCACGGTGGCGCCCTCAACGGTCACCGTCGACTGTCCGCCGGCGTGCGACCGCAGGACGGTGGGGAGCCTCACTTCGACGGCCACGGTGTCCTCCCTCGTCCCCGGCGGGGACCGCCCTGCGCCGCTGGGCGGCGGCGACCGGTCAATTGTTGACGGATCCGGTCGTCATTCTACCGGGGGACGAGGGCCACGGGCTCCTCCTCCACCCGGGCTTCCCTGATCCGGTACGAGCGCAGCACGGGGTGGGAGTCGCGCAGGGACACGATGGCGTAGTGCCAGGTCGGGTCGGGGGCCTGGGAGATGTCGGTGGGCGACGGGTAGGCGTCGGTGTGGGTGTGGGAGTGGAACACCCCGATGATCTCGATGCCGCGCTCCTCGGCGTCGCGATCGGCCCGGAGATGGTCCCGGGGATCGACGGTGTAGAGCTTGGCCGAGGCGGCGGCGTTACGGGTCAGGTAGCAGCGGGCCACGCTGCCCGATCGGGGGTCCCCGGCCAGGAGCCCGCACGCCTCGTCGGGCAGACTGTGCAGGCAGTGGCCCACGATCTCGGCATACACGTCGGCGGGCAGCTCCAGCATGGAAGCCGAGGGTACCGGGACCACGGTCGGGGCCGGTGGGACCCGCTCCCGGGGCCCGGCCGGGGCGGGGCGGGGTGGCCGCCGGCCCGGTCCGGACGGGCAGCCGCCCGTGGGCCGGGGGCGGCGGCAGGCCCGCAGCGGGCGGGTACCGTTCGACGCATGGCAGCGGCCAAGGGACCGGGGCGGACGTCGAAGCGCAGCCCCTCCGAGGACAAGGGTGACGGCTACAAGACTGTGGCCCGGAACCGTCGCGCCCGCCACGAGTACGACATCCTCGACACCTTCGAGTGCGGCATCGCCCTGCAGGGCAGCGAGGTGAAGTCGCTGCGCGCCGGCCGGGTCACCCTGGCGGATGCCTACGCCCGGGTCGAGGGGGGCGAGGCCTGGTTGCTCGGGGTGCACATCCCTCCCTACGAGCACGCCGCCGGGTTCGGGGCACACGACCCGGACCGCCGGCGCAAGCTGCTGCTGCACCGGGAGCAGATCGACGAGCTCATGGGCCGCACCCAGCAGCAGTCGCTCACGCTCGTGCCGCTGTCGATCTACTTCAAAGAGGGCAGGGCCAAGGTCGAGCTGGCCCTGGCCAAGGGTCGGCGCCTCTACGACAAGCGTCACGCCATCGCCACCCGGGATGCCGAGCGCGAGAGTGCGCGTGAGGCCCGGGCGGCGTCGGGCAAGGCCGTGGCCAGGGGGGCGAGCCGCGAGCGGGGCTGAGGGGCAGGGGCGCCGTCGACACGACTGCAGAGCGGTAGAATCGCGGGTGACCCACGAGGGGGTGATTGGTTTCGACTTCGGTCGTCGATTCGGGAGAAGCGAGCCGTGGTCCCCGGAGCCACGTTAAAGAGCCGGGAAACAAAACAAATGCCGAGCCTACGCTCGCCATGGCTGCCTAAGAGGTAGCCCGTCCGTCCGGTCTCAGCCCTGCAGGCCGGTAGCGGGCGTCATCTAGCGGGGCTTACTCGTGTGGTTCCATCGACCGGCCACCGGGGACACCACAGGTCGGTTGGGGGCCTGCGAATTCGCCGGCGGCGGTGCGGGCCCCGAGAACCAGCTGCCGGCTGCGCTCGGAGAATGCCCGATGAGAAGCTGAAGGACGCGGGTTCGATTCCCGCCACCTCCAAGGAGGGGTGTTCATGAAACGAGAGGCTTCGTGTCCATGAGACCCTTCGTTGAAGGTGGCGGCGAGGCTGACATGCTCGCCTGCCACCCCGGGACGACGAACCGCCGGCCTTTCGGGCCGGCGGTTCGCATTTGTCGCATCGGTTTCCCGATGTGCGGACGCGCCGAAGGAGCGCCCCCGAGGGAATCGGCGCGTTCGAGACGAAGAGCCAGCCCGGCGGACCGGTATCCCCGTCCGGCACGACCTCGGCAGGCTCGTCCAGACACGAGCTCCATGTCCCCAGACGTCGTTTCGCCCGTCGGCGAGGCTGGGCCTCGTCGTCGGCCTGCTTCGCTCGGAAGCTCCGCACCCGGTCGACGTTGTGGGCGGCGATGGTGAAGCCCAGCAGGACCGAGATCTTGGTCCGACCGAACACGCGAACGAATCCCCGTGACAGGACGGCGAAGGCGCCCTTGAGCGCCCCGTTCGCCGACTCGACGACCTGACGCCTGTACATGGAGATGCGCCACGCGGTGGATCCGAACGCCCGGCTGGCACAGGCTGTAGCCGGGGTCCCAGACCACGTCATCGATGGGGTGAAAGTCGCTCCTGGAGGAGATCAAGGCGTCGACGATGGCGCCGCCTCGGTGTGAGCCGGCGGCTACCAGATTGCAGGTGGTGATGACGCCGGGGACCTCGGGTCCAAGGGTCATCTTGTCGATGTCGTTGGTCCAGCGCACGTCCCGGGTCTGCACGGCCAGGTGGAGCTCGTAGCCCACATACGGGCCGGCGTTGCGGTTGCCGGTGGCAGAGCGGTGGCCGGCTCTCGCATCGGGATCGGCGGTGTGGCGATTACGACCGTCGGAGCCGATACAGGCCCACCCGCCCAAACGTCAGAACAACCACTAATCTTTCGATCCAAGACTCTCTTGGAACGCATTCTGCAGTATGCGTCTCGCCGCAACGAAGTCCTTTGCGCCCACCCAGTCTTCCGGCGGCTTGGCACAAACAGTGTTCCAGTTCGATTGATTTACCGAGAACTTCGCTATCACTTCGGTAGCCGTCGACAGATCCTTGCTAAGAGGAGATAACCGTGCAGGCCCTACGACTTCTAGTGCTGCCAGCGAATCCTCCAGTTTCCACCAGGAGGGGAATACCCGTTTGGCGAAGTCGTCGAGCGTATCGGCATCTGCCGCCCATACGCCCGACAACGAGTTGAGGGCTTCGTTCACCCCAACGTAAGCGTCGTACCGTTTCTCTCGTAACCACTTTCGATGGTCACCTCGGCCCTGAAAGTACGGCGACGCTACTGCGCCTCCGACAGCAGCGATGGGCGGGAGCACGGCTAGGAGGACGACAAGCCAGATGGGCGTAGCAAGGGATGCCGTCCCTAACATGCCAAGAGAGTAACAAGCCGCACCCGTTTCAACAACTGACGCCGAGCGACGTTAGGTGCACGAGCCAAGAGCGCCAATCGATAGCACCAAAGACCTGAACCGACGCTACTTGCGGTGGCCAATCAGTCGAATCATCCCAACTAGTCGAGCGTCCCTAAGGACTCGATCATTTGGCATGCCAACCAGGTTGCGTCCCCGCAACGAGACGCTATGCCGCCTGAACCCGGCATCTCTGGACAGCCTCAGCCGCGACCTCCTCCTGGTGCCCCACAGGCCGTCCAATGGTGAGCGAAGTGGCCAATCGTGTTCTGCGACCATCCGTGGCAACACAGCACAACTGGCGGCTACGTGCGTATCACTACCACCGTGAGCGAGCAGCAAGCCGACGAACTACGGCAGCGAGACCGTCTCAGCGTCCGGGTCCCCGGCTGGCGCGCACGATCTCGCGGTTCAGGTCACGGCGTACGGTCGTGGGGAGGTCGGCGAAGGCGTCGGTGATTGTGTAGAAGCAATGGGCTGGTGTCATGACCCCCTGGAGATCCCCACCCACTTCGCACGGGTGATCTGCAGGCGATCCGAGCGGGTTGCCGTCGTAGAGATGGTGACTGGCAAGGCGGCCCGTGTGCCCACCCTTCGTGAGAATCCCGGAGGCGGGTGGCCACACACTGCGCAGTCTCCATCGTCACATTTGACGATGGAGAGAAAGCCGTAATCGCCCATAGCGTTGCGAGCGAGGCCACGCTCCTAATGGACTCACAACAATCCTCCGTAAAGGCATCACACTGTCGAGCTAGGGGCGTGGACATGCAAACATTGATCAGATTGCACCGCACCGCTGGGAGCCGTCTTCTCACGCTCGGGGCTGTGGTTCTCATGGTTGCGGGCATGCTCGCAGCAACGGTGACCTCTGCTACTCCTGCCTACGCTGCAGGCGGCTGGTCGGCTCCCACCAGCATCGACACGACCGCTCCTCTCATAGACGTTTCCTGTCCGACAGCGACCTTCTGCGCCGCTGTGGACAACACCGGGGGCGCCCTCACCTACAACGGCACTAACTGGTCGGGGCGAAGTGAGATCGATCCAGGTGCCCTCAATGGACTCTCGGTGTCCTGCCCGACGGCGGGCTTCTGTGTCGCAGTAGACACTGGTGCCACTCTCAAGGCCTTTCTGTACAACGGGACCAGCTGGCTTGGTGCCGGCAACAACATCGATCCTGCACATGAGCTCTACTCGGTGTCCTGTGCGTCAGCGACTTTCTGCGCCGCAGTGGATCAGGACGGGGGCGTCGTCACCTTCAACGGCGCCAACTGGTCGGGACGAAGCGATATTGACCAGGCCTCGATGTCCAATCTCTATCCGTCATTCGACTCGGTGTCCTGCCCGACAGCGACCTTCTGCGCCGCAGTGGACGACGCAGGGAATGCATTCATCTACAACGGCACCAGCTGGACAGGACCAAATGAAATCGATGCGACGAATCAGATCGATGTGCCGGACGCGCCACTCGATTCGGTGTCCTGCCCGACAGCGACCTTCTGCGCCGCAGTGGACGACGCAGGGAATGCATTCATCTTCAACGGCACCAGTTGGTCGGGACCACATTACATTGATAGCCAACAACAGGAACTGAACGGTGTGTCCTGTCCGACAGCGAACTTCTGTGCCGCGGTGGACGGCAACGGGAACGGATTCATCTACAACGGCACCAGTTGGTCGGGTCCCAGCCCCTTTGGGGGTAACCAGGCTGTGTCGTGCCCGACGGCAAGCCTCTGTGCGGCAGTGGATGACACCACAGGCAGCTTCTACACCTATACGCCGCCTTCCTCGCAAGGTCTTCAGATCGTCCCGACGACGCTGCCCCAGGCGACGGTGGGTGTCTCGTACTCGGCTCCCCCTCTGAGTGCTACCGGAGGAAATCCTCCCTACAGCTGGAAGCTGGTCAAGGGTTCTGGAAAGCTTCCCAAGGGGCTCAAGCTCAACAAGCACACAGGACTCATTTCCGGAACGCCGAAGAAGAGCGACTCCGGGACTTACGCCTTTACCGTCAGTGTGGCTGATACGAAAGTGAAAGTGAAGCACCAACACCCAACTCAGAACATCACCACGATTCAGTTGTCGATCACTGTCTCTTGAGACAGGTCAGTTGAATCCGATTATCGTCCGCAAAGGTGAGGTTGATCCCACCGAGCGGTGAGAGATGCCTATCCGGTCCGGTTCTCAATCACTCGATCACAGGGAGTAGGCGGCTCCACCGACCCGTGCCGTCAGTCGAGACTCCGGCACCACAGGGGATCCACAACGTGCCGCCGTGGTTTCCTCGCGGCCGACTGTCCCGTGAGCAAGAGCGGGATCTATCCGCCGAACAGCGTGAGCCTCGTGAGAGGCTGCCCCAAGGAGCACATCCACAGCACAGGAATCAGCATGCCAGTTGGTTTCGTGACTTTGCGGTGCGTATCGCCTGAAACCGGACACCCTGCCTAGCAGGAGCACCCGAACGTTCGTGGGGGTACCCTAGACCGGGACGTGATCTGGACGGCAGGAACCCATCAGGGTTGACGATGTGGCCACAGAGTCGGACGGGGTTGATTTCCAGCACAACTAGGGAGGCTCCATGCGGAGCGTGTTAGTCGCGTCGATGCGAGTGGGTTTGCCCTTGTTGCTCGCTACCACTTTCGGCTCGGCTATCGCGGTCGGCCTCGGTGGCGGAACAACTGCAGCTGCCGACACATCGCTATGCGGTGCCCCGACCAACCCGTGGGGCATTACCTACTGCAACAACGGAGGCACCAAGATTTACAAGGCGACTCTACCTACGTCGATTGCGAACATCTGCGAAACCTTCGGCAACCCGCCAGGATCTTGCGTGGGGGACATCGACACGGCTGAGAATGGCTACCTGGTGCAATGCGTCAATGGGAAGATGAGCATGTCGGGGGGCATCAGCGATGTCTGTTCCTCCGGGGACGGCGGCGTTGGCGAGACCGCCTACTTTTCGTCTTCATCTGCCACGACTACGTCCGCCGCAACGACCACTACGGCTGTGCCTCCGTCTACGACCGCACCACCGACTACCGCCCCACCCGCCATAACGGCGCCAACGGCTCCTCCTGTGACAGCGGCTCCAGCGACGGCTCCACTCGCCTTCACCGGCCCGGGAACGACGCTGGAACTGGTCGTTGTGGTTGGGTCGGTCCTGGTGGTAATAGGCACCGTCGGCGTGCTGCTGTTCAGGGTCCGGCGCGTGGCACGTAGGTGAGGGCCATTTGGACCATATTCGTTGCGTGCTTCGGGATCTTTTTCATCGTGCTGATGGTGTGGTTGTTTGCGCAGTGGTCCCCGGTAGTTGCTGCCGTCGTGGCATTCGGCGCGTTTGTCGGAACGCTGATCGGTGTTAGCAGCTCGCGTCGGGCAAAGGGCGCGTAGGGGCCCTCATCTCTAGGCTGTCTAGCCCACCGGGGCCAACATGCACGAACCGCCTGGTGACACAGGCAGGTGTGGGGCAACAGTGCGAGCGTCAGAGGGCACCCGTACTGTTGCCCCTCTAGGGTGGGCAGCTCTCCTGGATTCGCGTCGAAGGTGACGTCGAGGCCGGGCTTCCCCACCGACAGCACCACACGGAGCCATACTGAGCGATCATGGAGGTTCGTCGGCCCCACGTGGTACACGGTTTCGTGGTGCTCGCCGTGCTCATCCAGCTCGGGTTCGCCATCGCGTTCATCGTGGACGCGGCCGAGACGAACAGTGCATATGATGCCATTTCCAGTGATCACGTCGTCGTCCATGGCCACTCCCTCGGATGTGCAACATTCGCCACCGGTACCCTCCGGTCGTACCGTACGACCTTGTGCCGCGTCGACTACCGGTACGCCGATCAGACGTTCAGCTCCGTCATTCCGTACGGCGAGACGATGACGTTCTACATCGACCCACGCGACACCTCGTATCGAATGGACCAAGTGACCTTCGACAAGGGACCGGAGGCGACCGCAGGCGACCTCGCCTTTGCGTCCGTCGCCGGCTTCGGTGCGCTGGCGGTCACGGTCGTCCACCTCGAGCATCTTCGTGTCCAGCGGCTGGCACGGAGGGGGATTCGAGCAGGCGGCGAACACACCGGCGCCCGACGGTGAGCCATATGAAGCGACAGTGCAACCGGCCTCACTCCGAGCGAAGCACGTCCGCCGGGCGGGACCGCACGATGCTGCGCGCCGGCCAAAGCGCCACCACCACGGCCACCAGCAAGAAGGCCGGAACGGCGAGCAGGACCACGGCCAGCCAGAACGGTGCCACGTAGACCAGCGGGACCCGATCGGCCACACCGGCCCAGGCCCATCGGGCCACCACCACCCCCAACGGGAGGCCGACCACCAGGCCGACCGCGGCGATGATCACGGCCTGGGAGTAGACGACGAGCCGCGTGCGCGCGCCATCGAGGCCCACGGCCCGCAGCACGGCGAAGTCCCGTCGGCGCGAACGGCCCGTGACCACGAGGATGTAGGCCAGGGCGGCGATGGCCAGGGCAGCCAGGCTGATGCCGAGCAGATTGGGGAGCAGCTCCACGTTCTGGAGATTGACCAATTCCAACGGGATCGTCGGCGGCTCGGCGTTCGAGCCGAGTGGCGAGCTCATCCCCCCCAGTGCGTCGACGAAGCGGATGTCAGGATTCGAACCGGGGGGAAGGTTCTCGTACTGCTGCGCGTACTCGGCATCGGCCAGAGCCGTGGACTCAGCACCACCCGAGGCCGGGAAGCGCACCACAACCAGCTCGTCAGGCGAAGACGGCGAGTTCGGGGGCACGAGCGCGTCGAACGCACGCGGTGTCAGCCACAGACCCTCGTCGAACTCCGAGTGCACGTCGGCCGGCAGCAGCGCCTCCCCCACGATGTGCACCCGGGCCCGGTGGGCGACGGTGATCCAGCTGCCGACGTGCACCCCGAGCAACTCCGCCGTGCCCGGCCCGATGTCGGCTTCATCGGGCGCCTGTGGGGCCCGTCCGCGCAAGGTGGTGAGGGAGATGGGAGGCGACTGCCGCCCCTCGTCGAGGACCGAATAGGCGGGCACACCCACGCCGTCGGCGTCCACCACGTCACGTCGAGCGACGGCCAGTGACGATCCCGGCGCGGCGTGGCGCAGCTGGGCCAGCAGCCGCGGTGTGACGGAGGTGGGCGTCAACGCATCGAGCGGCGGCGTCACCGTCATCCCCCAACTGACCCCCACGAGCCTCGGATTCGCCAGTGTCGTGCGGATGGCGTGGTCGACGGTCAGGGCGCTCACGACACCCAGCACGCCTACGATGGCACCCACCAGGGCGGGAATGGTCGGAACACTTCTGGCGCCCGACCCGCGTTCAAGCGCCATCTGGGCGCCAAGCCCGACAGGCAGAGGTCCCTTGCGACGCAACCAGGTGGCGAGGGCGGACGCCCGCCGCTCCACCTGACGGATCTCTCGGCGGGCCGTGAGCAGTCCCACGATCCACGTAGCGGCCACGAGGACGACCAGCGTCACGGCCAGCCCGATGCCGAGCACGAGCCAGTCGGCATGGACGCCGACGTCCGGATCGATGTCGCGTGCCTCTCCGATGGGGAACAAGGGCGACAGGGCGACGGCACCCACGCCGGCCACCAGCGCGGCACCCACCACCGTGGGAGCGTGCGACAGCACCACGGCGGTGGCGACGTCGCGCCTCGTCATCCCCATGGCCCGCAGCGCACCGGCGTCCTGACCGACGAGCGACGCGGACCGCAGGAGCACCTGCGCCACCAACAGGCCGCCCGCCACTGCGAGAGCGACGGCGAGCATGGACAGAGAGAGGCGCTCGACGGCCAGTGTCGTGGTGACCCGCCGGCTGGCGCTGTGCAGGTCCAGCACGGGCACACCCGGCGCCACCAAGGCGTTGGCATCTCGGCGAAGTGCGGCCATGCCGGCCTCGCCGTGCCGGAGGCGCACCATGGCGTTGTCAGGCAGGAACATGTCACTGCGGTAGTGGGCGATGACGCCGGGTGAGACCAGCCCCCCGGGGGTGAAGAGGTACTCGTCGACGTCGCGCACGATGCCCGTGATATGCAGGCCGACCCTGGCCCCGAGGGCGGGACCGGTGGTGTCGGTCTGGTCGGGGGCGTAGGCATCGAAGGGGAGGACGTCGCCCACGCTCAGGTGATCCACCGCCGCCGCCTGCTCGTCGACCACCATCTCGTCGTCGGACCTGGGATCGAACATGCGCCCCGACAGGACCACCGGCCGGTCCACCGTGCCCAGCCAGCGGCCGTCGTCGGATCCGAAGAGGATGACGGGCTGCCCGGCCGACGTCCCGAACATGAGGTCCCAGGGCGCCAGTTGGGCCACCTCGGGCCGGCGTTCCAGGGCGGTCCAGTTGGGGTGGGCGTCACCGCTCTGGCTGGCGAACACGACCGCGTCCATGGCGTTGGTGGTCGTCTCCAAGCGGGTGAGCGCGGTGTCCGTGCGCCGCGCGCCGGCCGCCGCCGCCATGGCCAGGGCTGCGGTGAGCCCGGCTAACAGAGCGAGGACGAGCAGCGACCGCCACCGTCGTCGTATGTCACCGCCGGCCCACACGACCGCGGCGCGCAATCTGCCCACGGAGGCAACGTATGGGACAAAAACCCTGGTTACAAGCGTGCTGTCACCTGCGAGCCAGGGGTGTCACCACGATCGTGCCCCGGATGGGGGCACAGGGGTTCATGCCCGCGACCCTGGCCACCGCGCCCTTGGACACCCGACGAGCGCAGGCTGCGGGCTGTGGTGGGCGGGCCTCAGCGTTTCGCGGCGGAGGTCACCGATACGACGGTGGCCGAAGCGGCACTGCCCGCCAGGCTGCTCACCGAGACCGCACCGTGGGCCCCGGACGGAGCGACGACCTTCACCGACGTGGGAGCGGCCTTCAGGATCGTGGCCGCGACTCCCCCGATCGTCACGCGCGTGACCTCGGAGAGATTCTCGCCCTTGACGGTGAGCTTCTTGCCCGCCTTGACCGACGTCGGGCTCACGCTCGTGACCATGGGCGTCTCCCCGCCGATGTGGAAGCGTGGATCCCCGGCCGGCAGCAGGAGCTGGGCGACGACGCTGCCGCTCGCCAGGGTGGCCCCCTTCACCTCGGTCACAGACTTGAAGCAGGGGGCCACGGCGTGCTTCCCATGGCATTTCGCAAGGAAGGTCGGTAGTGGTGGCGACGCCTCCACGGGCTGGTAGCAGATGACGACCCCCTTGCTGTTCGGGAGACCCGTGACCGTGTCGGTGACCGTGACGCTCGTCCCGGTCATCAAACCGGTGTCCTGCAAGGTCGCCACAGGGGCCGCATAGCCGAATCCGTTGCACCCGAGGGTGAGGGTGGTCACCGAAAGGGTGATGGTCGCCTTCGTGGATGAGGTCTTGGTCCCGGTGACGGTGACGGTCTGCGACGGAGCCGTGACCGCCGTCGAGCACGCCGTGGTCCCAGGGATGCACGAGGCCTGCTGGGTGATCCCCGAGTAGGTGACAGCGAAGCCCGCATCGTCGACGCCGATGCAGAAGGTGGACGAGGCGCAGGACACCGAGGCCATGGGATTGTCGTTGACGTTGCCGGGTGTCGACCACTCCGTGCCGTCGAAGATCGTGGCGTTCCCGTCGACATCGCCTGCCACGCAGAAGGTACTGGAGGTGCAGGACACCGACAGGAGGCTGTTACCGGGGTCGGCGACGGTAGGTGAGGACCAATGGGTTCCGTTGTAGGTGAACGCGTTCCCGCTCCCGTCGACCGCGACGCAGAACGTGGTGGAGGAGCACGACACCCGGCCCAGGTCGTTGCCGGGGTCGATGGCCGTGGGCGAGGACCAGTGCGTGCCGTTGTAGGTCGACGCGTTCCCGGTCGTGTCGACGGCGGCACAGAACGTGGCGGATGTGCACGACACCGAACCCAGATTGTCGCCGGGGTCGATCAGGGTCGGCGCGGTCCAGCTCGTGCCGTCGTAAGTGAGCGCGTTGCCGGCATCGTCGACGGCGGCACAGAACGTGGCCGAGGTGCACGACACGGATGCCACATCGTTGCCGGAGTCGATGACGGTGGGCGCGGACCAGCTCGTGCCGTTGTAGGTGAGCGCGTTCCCCTCATAATCGACCGCGGCGCAGAACGTGGCCGAGGTGCACGACACCGAGGTCAGATCGTTGCCGGAGTCGACGACGGTGGGCGCGGTCCAGGTCGTGCCGTTGTAGGTGACGACGTTTCCCTGATAGTCGACCACGGCGCAGAACGTCGCTGAGGTGCAGGACACCGAATTCAGGAGGTTGAACGTGTCGATCGGGGCCGGACCCGCCCACGCCCCGTCGGCCGAAGCGAGGGGCGCGTCGACGATGCCGCTCACCGCCACCAGGGCGCCGGCCGCCGCCAATGCCGCTCCGGCCAGACGAGTGGCCTTGGCAAACCGAGCCAGTGGACTGCCGGCACCGCTCCTCCACCACCGTCTGGTCCTGTATCTGCGGTTCACCTGACCCCTCGCTCCGTAATTTGCCGAGGCGAGATCATCCGCCGCCGGACGGTGCGGTGCAAATGGACATACGTGAGCATTCACGAATGGAGATTTGACCGCCACCGACGGTGACTCAGCACCGACGGTGACTCAGCACCGACGGTGACTCAGCACCGACGGTGACTCGGCACCGAGGGTGACTCGGCACCGAGGGGCACGAGGTCGGCGTCGTGCACAACCGACAGGTCGTCGGACGACGCGTCCGCCCGCTCACCCGGCCGTGGGGCGGCACCGAGACCACGAAGAAGCATCCGACCCGTCGATATCCTCACATTTGAGGATGGCAGGGTACGCCCCCGAACCTAGGGTTCCGTTGTCCGGCGGGGTGGCGGCCACGAGCGCGCACACCCTTTCGAATCGGGTGGATCCGTGTTGCAAGGGGGCTCTGTGCAGCGGTCAGGCAAGCGCGCAACGTCGTTGGTAGGCCTCGTCGTGCTGGTGCTGAGCGTGGTGCCGGCGGTGATCGCCGGCGCACCGGCGGCCAGCGCGTCGGGCAGCCTGCAGGGCAACGGCTCGGTGGAGGAGGCATGGCTCTCCGGTGCCGCACCCGGCGACAGCATCACGTTGCTGCAGAACGGCTCGCCCGTGGCCAACAGCGCCAACCCTGGGACGGCCGACTCGCTGGGCTCGCTCATCATCCGCAACCTCACCCCGGGGAGCGGGTACCAGTGGGACGACACCACCACCAGCGACAAGACGGGCTCGTTCTCGGTGCTGGCCCCCGGTGACAACCCGGCGGAGAACGCCAGCCTCTACACCGACCAGCCCATGCACAAGGGCATCAACTACATCACCATGCGGGACGGCATCCAGCTGGCGGCCACGGTGCGGTTCCCTTACAACTCGGCCGGCCACCTGGTGACCTGCACGACCGCCGCGCCCTGCCCCACCGTCATCGAGTACTCGGGCTACGGCACCGCCGCACCCTCCGACCCCGTCCCCTACACGCTGGGGATGTGCCCAGGCTCCCAATGTGACGCCTCGGATCTGCTCCCGGACTCCTCCACCGACGTCGGGGCGGTCGTGGCCCGACTGGCCGGCTTCGCCACGGTGAGCGTGCAGATGCGGGGCACGGGATGCTCGGGCGGGGCCTTCGACCTCTTCGGCTACCCATCGGACTACGACGCCTACGACGCCATCGAGATCGTCGCCCACCAGGACTGGGTGGCCAACCACAAGGTGGGCATGGTGGGGATCAGCTACTCGGGGCTCTCCGAGCTCCCGTCCGCCGGGACCGACCCGCCCGACCTGGCCGCCATCGCCCCGCTCAGCCCGACCGACGACCTCTTCTCCACCGGGTACCCGGGCGGCATCTTCAACGACGGGTTCGCCGCCAGCTGGATCGACCAGCGCATCGACGACGCCATGCCCGCCGCCAGCTACAGCGACGGTGCGCTGGTGCCGCTGTCCTCGACCCCGGTCGCCAACGTGGCCCAGCCCTGGACCTACTACGAGATCGACGCCGAGCTGGCGGCGGCCGACAGCTCGACCTGTCTGGCCAACCAGGCGCTGCACGGCCAAGCCGAGAGCCTCGAGAGCCTGGTGGGAGCGCAGCAGGTGGCACCCGGCACCGGGGCGGGGCGCGATCCCTCGCTCTTCAACCGCCGCTCCATGAAGGACTGGGCCGCTTCGATCCACGTGCCCGTGTTCATCTCGGGGGCGCTCGAGGACGACCAGACCGGCCCGCAGTGGCCGGCGCTGCTCGACGCCTTCCCCGCTTCCACCCACGTCTTCGCCAACATGGTCAACGGCGGCCACATCGACTCGGCCGACCCTCAGACCATGAGCCGCTGGCTCGAGTTCTTGGACATCTTCGTGGCCAACAAGGTGCCGAAGGACCCCGGGTTCATCGGGGACGAGGTGCTCAAGCTCTTCGCCAGCCAGGCGTCGGGGACGAGCAACCAGGCGGCGCTCCCCACCTACCGCTTCACCACCGCCAAGACGGTGGCCAAGGCCGAGGCCCAGTTCATCAAGAAGACATCGCCCGTCGAGGTGCTCTTCGACTCCGGTGCAGGGTCGGCCGGCGCCGGTGACCCCGACGCCCCCTACAGCGCCGGTTTCACCCAGTGGCCGCCCAAGGGCAAGGTGCGCACCTACTACCTCGGTGCGAGCGGGGCGATGAGCGACAAGAAGCTGAAGCCCACCGCCACGTCGGGGAGCGCCACCTTCACGCTGGACCCGTCGGCACGGCCCGCCATCGACCTGTCCCCGAGCGCCAACCCCTGGGCCGCCGCCCCGCCCTGGAATTGGACCACGGTGCCATCCGCCGACGGGGTGGCCTTCCAGACCACGCCCTTCACCACGGCCACCACCTTCGTGGGCCCGGCCACCCTCGAGCTATGGGTGAAGTCGGGCACGCCGGTCGAAGACTTCCAGGCCACCGTGACCGAGGTGCGTCCCTCGGCCAACCAGGAGGAGTACGTCACCTCGGGGTTCCTGCGCAGCTCGAACCAGACGCCGCTGTCAGATTCGACGAGCCTGTTCACCGACCCCGACTACTACGAGGCGGCAACCCACCTGTCGCCCACCTCCTACGAGCTGGTGAGGATCCCCATCGATCCGATCGCCCACACCTTCCGCCCCGGCACCGAGTTGCGGGTGGTGGTCTCGGCTCCCGGCGGCGACCGTCCGCTGTGGGCCTTCGACACCGTCGACAGCGGGCAGTCGGCCACGGTGGGCTTCGGACCGGTGGCCGCCTCGGCGCTGATCGTCAACCAGGTGCACGTCAACGTGAAGACCTCCCTCCCGACGTGCGGCACGCTGCGGGGCGAGCCGTGCCGCAGCTACCAGGCCGAGGGCAACCAGTAGGGCGACCAACGCCTGGCCGAGTCGGTCAGGCCCGTCGCGCCACCGCGGCCCAGCCGTAGTCGTTCAGCCGCACGTCGACGTCGGTGAAGCCGGCATCCTCCAGCCTCGCCGGCAGCGTGGCCGGATCGATGGGCTGGTAGGTGTCGCCCTCATGGAAGGCGCGCACCCTGTCGGACTCGACGCCGTCGACGGCGACGATCGGGGCGCCGTGGCGCAGCACCCTGGCGGCTTCGGAGAAGAGGCGGTTCTGAAGCTCGGGTGACGGGACGTGGTGGAGCATCGAGAAGCACACGGCCCCGCTGAACCGTCCGTCGGGGAAGGTGAGCTGCGTGGCATCTCCGAGCACCACCTCGACGTGGGAGCCGGCGTAGCGGGCGTGCAGCCGTGCGGCGAGTTCGGCGTCGACCTCGACGCTCGTCAGTTTGGGGAGCAGCTCGGCGAACACGTCCGTGGTGGCGCCGTAGCCAGGCCCGATCTCGAGCACGTCGTCACCCAGGTCCACAGCGCCCACCGCCCACGGGATCATCTCGCTCCGCACCGCAGCCCGCCATTCCGGGCTGTCGCAGACCAGGTGTCCCTCGTTCACGCCGACCTCGAGCACTGCACGTCCCTGCGCACGGCGCCATCTTGCTCGCTCGACCCGGCGCGTGCATCTCCGGCCCGTGGGGGCCCCTGCCGTCTGCGCCCACGAGCAAGCGCCGTCAGGACTTGCGGGACAGCCACCAATTGTTGCTCTCCCGCCCGGTGGTTCGCCGCCACTGAAAGCCGTTGGCGACGGGCTCGCGGTCGTCGAAGCGGTCGAGGAACGGCGAACCGTAGTCCGCCTTGAACAGCATGTCGCCGTGGCCCCGGTCGTCGATCGTCTGCGGGGTGGGGTTTGAACGATCACGTCGGCAAGCGCCACGCGGGCGGTCGGGTTCGGCTCGACGGCGTGCAGGCCGGCGGTCGTGATCCTCCGGAGCGCCCCCATGTCCCCGCCCACGTTGGCCCCGACCTCGAGCACCGTGGCAGGTGATGGGCTCGTGTGCTGCCAGATCTCGGCCAGGGTGGACGCTCATGGTCGCAGGGTACCCACCCGGTGCCGCGACCAAGCCCGGACACGGTCCGGTGCAGAATGCCCTGAGCGCGTCCCACGACGTGGCGCGCCCTCGACCACAGCGGTCATCGTCGACGCAGCGGCCTGGCTCTCACGGTCGAAGGCTGCAATGTGAGCGTCAAGGTCTGTGCCGGAGTGGTCGCAACGGGATGCCCGCGGTGGGTTGCGACCACGGTGATGGTGTAGGTGCCGGCGGCGTCGAGTCGGCTCGGCCTCCCGATGAGCACCCCGCTGGGCCTCAGATGGAGCCCCTCGGAAGGACCCCCCCGGTCATCTTCCACCTGTAGGGGGACCGAGCCCCCGAGGCTTGCAGCTTGAAGTTCGCGAACTTCACACCGGCGGTGGCGCCCGGTAACGAGGTGGTGGTGATCACGAATCCCCCCGATCCCCCCGATCCCCCTGATCCACCCGATCCACCCGATCCGGCCGGACCGACGTAGAAGCTCTGGTAGGCGGTGGGGGCGGCCAGGTAGTCGGCGTTCCCTGCCTGGTTGGCGTCGATGTCGCACCACCCGGTGCCGACGAACCGCACGGTCGAGCCTGACACCGTGCAGTCCGAGGTGTCATCGGTCGAGAAGGTCACAGGGTTCCCCGAGCCACCGCCGATCGCCGATACGTAGTACGGGGTGCCACGGACAGCGGCGTCATACGGTGTCGTCGAGGTGAACGTGATGACCTGAGCCCCCACCACGAAGGACTGCTGGACCTCGGCTGCAGGCGCATAGTCGCCACCGGCGGCCTGGTTGGCGTCGACGACGCAGGTGCCCGGTCCGACGAATCTCACCGCATGGCCCGAGATCGAGCACACCGAGGTGGCAGAGGGATCGATCGAGAACGTCACCGGGTTGCCGGAGGGGCCACCCGTGGCGGTGACGGCGTAGGTCGCCCCGCCCACGATCGGATTCGGCGGCGGTGTCGAGGTGAACGTGATGTTCTGTGCTCCCACGACGAAGCTCTGCTGGGCCTGGGGGGCGGCGACGAAGCCGTTGCCGGCCGCCTGGTTGGCGTCGACGATGCACCTGCCCGGTGCATCGAAGCTCACGGTCTCCCCGGAGATCGAGCAGACCGAGCTGGTGGATGGATCGATCGAGATCGTGACCGGGTTGCCCGACGGGGTGCCCATGGCCGAGACGGTGTACGACGGTCCGTCCACAAGTGGGTCCGAAGGTGCCGTCGAGGTGAAGATGACCCGCTGTGCCAGGACGCCGGTGCTCAGGGCGGTGACCGAGTTGGCGTATTCGTTCGTCACCCACACGTTGGTGCCGTCGGAGGAGATCCCGGTGGGCCAGTCGAGGCCGTAGGCCGATGCGGAGATCGTCTGCACGACTGCCCCGGTGGAGGCGTCGATCTCGATGACGGCGTTGTTCTCGCTGCTCGCCACCCACACGTCGGTGCCGTCGGACGAGACCCCCTGGGGGAACTGGCTGCCGGCGGCGATCGTCCGGACGAGCGCCCCGGTCGAGGCGTCCAGCTCGTAGACCGAGCCGCCACCGACCGCCCAGGCGTGGGCCCCGTCGGAGGAGATGTCAGTGGCATAGACGTCGTGGGTCACCCGGACGAGCCGACCGCTGGTGGCATCGAGCTCGGTGACCGTGCTGCCCTCCAGGTCCGCAACCCAGACGTGGATCCCGTCGGAGGAGATGGCCCAGGGACTCTGGAACCCGTAGGTCGAGTCGGACAGCACCCGCACGACCGCTCCGGTGGAGGCATCGAGCTCAGTGACCGAGTCCTTGGCGGTGTCGGTGACCCACACGTGCGTACCGTCCGAGGACACCGCGAAGGGCGCGCCTTGGCTCGGGCCGGGGATCACCCGCACGAGAGCGCCGGTGGCGGCATCGAGCTCGGTGATCGAATCGGTCCCCGGGTTCGCCACCCAGACGTGGACCCCGTCAGAGGAGATCGCACCTGACTCCCCCGAGAAATTGCCGAAACCGAAATCGTAACTGGGCCCGGACAGCACCTGCACGAGTGCACCGGTGGCGGCGTCGAGCTCGGTGACCGAGTCGTTCTGCATGTTCGCCACCCAGACATGCGTGGCGTCGGAGGACACGGCGATCGGTTCGTTGAACCCGTCGGCGTTCGGCGGAACGACCTGGACGGGCGATCCGGTGGACGCGTCGAGCTCGGTCAGCGATTGGTTTGTCGTGTTCACGAACCACAGGTGGGTGCCGTCGGAGGAGAGCTTTTGGTAGTCGGCATAGGTGCCGTCGGTGGGCTCGGAGAATTCCCGGACGACGCCCCCGGTGGAGGCGTCCAGCTCCACCATGTTGTCGTAGTCCCTCACCCAGACGTTGGTGCCGTCAGAGGAGACGTACTCGGCGATGTTGCCGTAGGCGGACAGTGAGACCACCCGGACGAGTGACCCGGTGGAGGCATTCAGCTCTGCCACCGAGCCGTCTGCGAGGCTCGCCACCCAGACGTGGGTGCCGTCAGAGGAGACGGCGTCAGGAGAGAAGTAGGACGAACCGAGTGCCGAGCTCTGGATCACCTGGACCACCGCACCGGTGGCGGCGTCGAGCTCGGTGACGAAACCGGGGGTCAAGACCTCGTTCAAGATGGGACCCGTCCAGTATCCGCCGTTCGTCACCCAGACGTGGGTGCCGTCGGTGGAGATGCCCATATAGGGAGCGGTCTGCGTGTTGGTGGGGCCATTGACCACCTTGAAGACGGCACCGGTCGAGGCGTCTATCCCCGTGACCGACCAGCTGTTGATGTAGTAGTTGTTGTTGAGCACCCACACCTCGTTGCCGGCGGCGGAGATGGCGGTGGGATAGTCGAACTCGCCACCTGCCGAGAACTCGGACGGATTTGGCGGCGGGGTCCCCGCCGAGATCACCCGGACGAGCGCTCCCGTGGAGGCGGCGAGCTCTGTGACCGAGTTGCCGTCGCTGTTCGCCACCCAGACGTCGGTGCCGTTCGACGACACGGCGTCGGGTGCGTCGAAACCGTAACTGGATCCTCGGATGACCTGGACGAGCGCTCCCGTGGAGGCGCTGAATTCTGCGACGGAGTTGCCACCCTTGTTCGTCACCCAGACATGGGTCCCGTCGGAGGAGACGGCGACCGGTTGGTTGAAGGTCGAACCGCCGGGAGGGAACACGTGGAAAGAAGGTGATTGGGCATCAGATGGGCCGGCCAGGCCGATCCCCACAGTCGTGAATCCCGCCAGGATCACGACCGACCCCAATAGTGGAAGACCAAAGCGATACAGACGAGAGCCCCTGTGAAACATCCCCACCTCACTTCGCCCCGCCACGGCACGTGTGCCGCCGCTCGCCGCCATTCTGCCTCAGGAACCTGACGAGCGCTCAGATGCACCTTGTCTTGTGCGGGTCGTACGTTGTGTCGCCCACTTGCCACTTCGGGCGTTTGGCCCTGGGCGGGTGCGGTCGAACCGTAGTGACAGGCGCCAGAGGCGGGCCCGGACGGCGCTGCCTGTCCCCGTTGACCCCCCTGACCAGCGGTTCTGTCACGCTGTCGGGCGTCCGGGAGGCGAGTCCGCAGCTCCACCGGTTGCGCCCCGGCACGGCAGCTCGGGCTCCGATGGCAGGCCCCGGGTCAGGGGCTCCCCACGAGGCATCTGCCTTCGTGCACGAGCGGATTCGGTCCTCCACGTCCGAACGTCGTGCACGTCGAAAACGTTGCTGCCGAGAGCGCCGGCAGCGTTCTCGCATCGCCAATGCGTCTCCATACGATGGCGTGGTCCTGCTCTCGCGGCGCTCGGCCGATCACCTCGGTGAACAATGCCACCAGATCGGTCTGCCCCACGGTGGGAGATGCGACCTGTCTGGCCGACGACTGGGGAAGAACGACCGTCGTGACCCCCCAACCACGCATTGCGTCGCTCACCGCTCGTATGTCGCTCGCCGAAGGCGCCTGCGCCCGCGCGGCGTGCGTCATCGTCTCCCCACCGAGCACGTCGTATCCGGGACGTTCCGGGCCGGCGCGCGACGAGATGCTCCCCGGGCCGGCGCCACCCACCACGGAGAAGTGCATGTCGTCGGCGGCTTGCCACACAAGAAGCCTGCCGCCCCCATCGAGCCCCGACACGGCCACCAGGAGCACCGCCTTGCCGGGGAGATGCACGGCGGCGTGGGTGAACCAGGGTGGGAGGCGAAGTGTCGACACCGCAAGGGGCAACACACTGCGCTCGGACTGGACGAGAGGAGCGATGCCGACAGCCGCTACCACGAACGCCACCGATGTCGGCAGTGCCATGACGATCCCCCGGCGCGCACCGGGTCCGGCTGCCATGTGGGCCAGCACGGCCGTCCGACTGCGATCGACGACGACGGCAACGACGACGGCGGCACACAGGATGGTCATCGACATGATCCGTGAGGGAAGGACGTTCTTCACCACTGGGACCTTGGCCAGGACGTTCCACGGCACCCACCGCAGACCGCTGTTCAGGCCGAGTGACAATGCCGTCTCGATCACTCCGAGCGCACCGAAGAACCACAGTCGCCGGTCACGGCGGAAGACGAGGATCCCGCCGACAGCGACGAGCAGGACTCCAGGTCCGAGGAACGTCCCCGAGGGCAGTGGCATTCCGACGTATCCCGCGATCCGGTAGTAGAAGTCAGCCACGGAACCCGCCGACGACGTGCGGACCAGGTTGCCGACGAGGATGCCGGCGGATCCCGGCGTCAGCTGGCTGCCCCACACCTCGCCCCCCAGATGGGCAGGGCCGGCCAGCGCGAACCAGGTCGGATATGCGAGGCAGACGACGCACACCGCGGCGGCGCTCCCGAGGCCGGCGAGGACGCGGCGAACCCGGCCCGCCAGGGCGCGGCCTTCGTGGGCGAGCCCGTATCCGAGGAGGAGCACCGATGCGCCGACGGTGGACAGCACCATGATCACGAGTACCTCTGTGCCCAGGAAGAATTGGGCGACGACCAGGACGCCAAGCACCACGCCGACCCTGACGGGATTCCGCCGGCCCCGCACGATCAGGTCGTCCAGGCACCCCACCACGAGCGGGGGCACCATCAAGGCCGCAGACATGAGATGCCCGACCGCCAGGTTCTGGATCATGAGGGGCGCGAAGCCGTAGACGAGGCCGCCGAGGAACGCCGCCGGCTGCCAGCGGACCCAGCGCCGAATCAGCCAGAACATCGACAGGGCCGACAGCGCGGGCGCCAGGGTCAACGAGACGTTGAGCGTGGCCACCGGGCCGAACAGCCACGTGACCGGGGCGAGCAGCACACCGAATGCCTCCGAGCTCGCATTGGAGAGGAGGTTGACCCCCATGGGGTGGAACATGAACGTCGAGTAGAAGGGATTGAGCCCATGGGCAATCGCATAGGCGGGCCACGCCAGGAACCAGGTGACGAGGCCGGCGTCACCACAGGGGCACGCCGACGCAGCCGTTGGGTGCGTGGACCACACGTGCCACCACACCACCACTGCCAGGAGGAGATAGGTGCCGGCAGCCGCTGGCCACGTCCCCGGGCCGGCTCGCCTGTCTGCCGCGTTGCGAGGTGCGTGTTCCGTGGTGGAGAGATGAGCAGCGGCGGGCGTGCGCATCCTCACCGTTGCGATCCGGCGACCAGCCTCCTCACGCTCCGACACAGTAGTCGGCAGCCTTGCCGACACCGCGGGGCGAGTATCACACGGCAACTCGCGCCGTGGCCCCGTGAGACAGCCCGATCAGGGCGCCTCGCGGTTGTGCCGCTCGTCCTCCCGAGGTGCTCGGCCTACCGCGCCTAGCGCCGTGGGTTGATGCCTGACTTCTCAACCTCGGTAAGGTCGAACCAGAGCTGGGCGCCGCTCGCGTAGAACGATACGAGCACCTTGTCGGCCCGCACCTCGATGGCGGTGCCGGTCCCGTTGCCGCCGTGGTTTGCCTGGACGCGATCCCCGACCCTGATTGCACGCACAGCTGACCCCCCTCGCCCTTGGACGCCCACCAGTCTAGTTGCCAGCCCTCCATAGAGCGAAAAGAGCCCGCTCCCCCACGGTTCGACCCGTCGTCCCCGTGCCCACGGGCCGGGTCCGTTGCGTGGGTTCCAGGCCCGTGGAGGGCCGAAACAAGGAGACGGCCGTCGGTGGTGTTCCGCGACGTTCCTCGACGTCGGTTCCCGTTCGTGTACCCCAGATACCGATGTGGGGGTAGGTAATGTCTTCAGGCATGGTGGCAGCGGCCCCGCGTTGCGGGCGGCGGAGATGACCGTCAGGTCCGACTCCGAGGCGGCCGAGCCGAGCCCCGCCGACGCCCCCGTCGGATCGACCGAGTCCTCCGCCCTCCCCGGCCAGGCGGTTCCGGCTCGAATCGTGGAGCGCCTCGAGATCGCCATCGCCAGCGCCGAGCAGACCCTGCTCGGGCCCCTCCATCGATTCCAGGAGCGACGGGCGGGGCCGAGGCAGGAGGAGGCCCGGCCCCGGCGCGAGCCCATCTACGTGTCCTATCTGAAGCTTCCACGTGCCGGGCCCATCACCGCGCTCGTCGTGCTCATGGTCGGGTACGTCGCGGTGTTCGGGACGCTCACCTACCAGCAGCAGTCGAACTACGGAACGTACGGCTTCGACATGGGGATCTACGACCAGGGCATCTGGTTGCTCTCGCACTTCCACAACCCGTTCGTCACGATCCGGGGCCTCGACTACTTCGGCCACCACGTCAACCTCGTCACGCTCCTGTTCGTCCCCGCCTACTGGCTGGGGGCCGGCCCGCACTTTCTCTATGCGGTCGAGACCGCCTGGCTGGCCGCGGGCGCCATTCCCCTCTGGCTCCTCGGGCGCGAGCGGCTGCAGAGCGCCTGGTTGGCGGTCGGGCTGAGCGCCGGCGTACCTGCTCTATCCCTCGGTCGAATGGATCAACTGGTGGCAGTTCCACCCCGACGCGCTCGATCATCACCCCGCTCATGTTCGCCTACTGGCTGGCGACCAAGCAGCGCTGGGGCTGGTTCTGGGTGACCGTGGCCGTGGCCCTTTCGTGCAAGGAGGATGCGGGCTTGGCCGTGTTCGGCCTCGGCATCTGCCTGTGGCTCAAGCACCGGCAGCGGGCGCAGGGCCTCATCACCGCGTTGGCCGGGGCGGCGTGGTTCCTCATCTGCACCAAGCTGATCATCCCCTTCGCCAACGGGGGAAGCGCGCCGTTCTACGTCACCAACTTCCCGGAGCTCGGCACCTCGATCTTCTCGATCATCGGCAACTTCGTGTTCCATCCCCTCAGATGGATCAAGGTGGTGTTCGCACGCTCGCGGTGGACGTACTTCGCGCAGCTCTTCTGGCCCGTGGCGCTCATCGCCCTCTTGGAGCCCCTGGTACTGCTGATCGGCCTGCCGCAGCTCTTCGTCAACACGGCCTCGGCCACCAGCGACGCGTACAACATCCACTTCTTCCTGACATCGATCGTGGTGGCCGGAATCTTCCTGGCCACCGTGGAGGCCTGCGCAAAGCGGGGGCGCACCGCCGCCGGCCGCCGGTTCATGGTCGGACTGACCGTGGCCGCCGCTCTGGCGGCCAACGTCGCCTGGTCGCCGTCGCCGATCAGCGTCAACTTCCACAGTGGCTACTGGGTGCCGCCGCATCCGCGGGACCAGGCGATCAACGACGCCATCAGCATCCTGCCGCCGAACGCGACCGTGTCGGCCACCTTCGACATCGACGACCACCTGACCCATCGTGTCACCGTCTACGAGTACCCGAACCCGTGGATCGTGACGAACTGGGGCATCGGGCTGCACAAGCCCCCCGATCCTTCGAAGGTCGATTGGCTCGTCCTCAACACGGGAAACACCGGCACCCAGGCCGCGCTGTACGAGACGCTGATCGTGAAGGGGGAGTTCCAGACGGTGTTCAGCGAGGACGGGATCGTCGTCATGCACCGGGTCAGGCCCGGCATTCCCGACGACCACAACTGGACCTGATCCGGGCCCGGCACGACCGCGTCGGCTCGGCCGATCGATCAGCGAGCGGGACTCGACAACATCGGGATCCGGGCCACGAAGGACGCCACCTTCTCCTGCCATCGGTCCTCGAGCGGACCCTTCATGCCGGTGACGAAGATCGTGTCCTCGAGCACCCCGACGAGACCCTTGTCCCGGAGGATCCTGTTCATGACGAGGCGGACAGCCTGGCGCCCGGATCCGTCTGCCGGAATCCGCCCCGTCCGCTTGTCGGGCCTGGGTGCGAGCTCGGTGGTCAGGATGGCGTAGCGCGTGCCGAGGGGCAGATCGAGCCGTCTGAGGAAGCGCTGCATGCTCCCGATGGGCTTGCCGGCGCGGGCCGGAGAGCTGAACAGATAGAGGTCGGCCCGTGCCACATCGGCCGGACTCGTGTGCCGGATGAGGTGCACGCGGACCGAGACGCCCCTGGCCGCCATCTGGGTGGCGAACTCCTGCGCCACCTTGGCCCCGTTTCCGTACTTGGAGGCGTGGAACACCTCGATCCTCATGCTGCACGCTCCTTTGCGTCCGACCTCCGATGGTGACCCCATCTCCAACGTGGCACCGGCAGGCCGGCCGGGACAGGGCCCAAGGTCCTCTCCGGGCGCTCCGGCGACGGGGTGCACCCGGCCGGGACGGACGACCCGAGGGGACGGGCGAATACCATGCTGGCGAGGGCCGCGCGGCGCGAACCCTTCCCGACACCCTGGCGCGGGCGTCCCGACCGAACGGCACCGTCCCCGCCCCCGACGGATCGACCCGAGGCCATGAGCGAACGACCACACGACCACAGCAGGATCGGCGTCCGTACCCCTGTCGCTTCCGGGGGTGCGCCGCCATGGCGGTGACCCTCGACGCCACGGCGCTGGCCGCGCTGGCCCCCTTCGGCGAGGAGCTCACCGTCGACGCCGGCGACGTGCTGTTCCGGGCGGGTGACACGTCCTACGACTTCTTCGTGGTCCTGGAGGGCCGGAGCGACATCGTCCGGCCCGACCTCGACACCGAGGACGTCATCGCCAGCTACGGGGTGGGCGGGTTCCTGGGAGAGCTCAGCCTGCTCACCGGGCAGCGCCCGTACCTGACCGCCCGGATGGCCGAGCCGGGGAGGGTGCTGCGGATCCGCCAGGACGACTTCCGCCGGTTCATGCACACCATGCCCGACGTCGCCGACCTCATCTTCCTCGAGCTGAGCGCCCGGCGTGAGCGCCTCCGACGGGGCGACGGGGCCCGGGCGGTCCGGATCGTGGGGTCGCGCTTCTCGCCGGCGGCGACGGCACTGCGCGCCTTCGCCACACGGTCGCAGCTTCCCCATGTGTGGATCGATCTGGAGGACTCCCCCGATCCTGCGGTCCTGTTGGCCGGCATGGGCCTGCGCCTGCCCGACACGCCGGCCGTCATCACCCCGACGGCGGTGCTCCGCCACACCACGCCCGGTGAGATGGCCGAGCACCTGGGCCTGACCTTCCGAGCCGTGCCCGGGACCCTGTTCGACCTCGTCGTGGTGGGATCGGGACCGGCCGGGCTGGCGGCCGCCGTCTACGGCGCGTCGGAGGGGCTCGCCACCGTGTCGATCGACGCCGTCGCCGTCGGGGGTCAGGCCGGCTCGAGCTCGCGGATTGAGAACTACGCAGGCTTCCCCAACGGCATCTCGGGAGAGGACCTCGTGTCGCGGACCGCCGTGCAGGCCCAGCGCCTCGGGGCGCGTCGAACGCCCCGTGCGAGGCCGCGAGCCTCCGGGCCGAGCACGGCTTCAGCGTCGTCACCCTGTCCGACGGCAGCGAGATCCCCTGCCGGGCGGTGATCGTGGCGTCGGGTGCCCGCTACCGCCGGCTCGCCGTGGATGACCTGCCGCGCTTCGAGGGGGCCGGCGTGTACTACGCCGCCACCGACCTCGAGGCCCGGATCTGCGGCGGGAAGAGCGTCGTGGTGGTGGAGGAGGCAATTCGGCCGGGCAGGCCGCCATCTACATGGCGCAGCAGGCGTGCACCGTCTCCATCGCCGTCCGCCGGGCCGACCTCAGCCAGACGATGTCGCATTACCTGGTCGAGCGCATCGAGGCGAGCCCCCACATCACGGTGCTGGCCAACACCGAGGTGCGCGGCCTCGCCGGCGAGCACCACCTCGAGGAGGTGACGCTCGAGCACATGCCCACCGGCACCCGGACCACCGTCGGCTGCAACGGGCTCTTCTGCTTCATCGGCGCCGAGCCCGCCACGACGTGGTTGGACCGTGCTGTGGTGCTCGACGACGACGGGTTCATCCTCACCGACCGCGACCTCGCCGGCACCGAGTGGGCGGGGTTCACGGGCCGGGACCCGCTCCCGTTCGAGACCTCCAGCATGGGGGTGTTCGCCGTGGGCGACGTGCGTCACGGATCGCTCAAGCGTGTCGCCGCCGCCGTCGGAGAGGGGTCGAGCGCCGTCCGCTCCGTGCACGAGCACCTCGCCGTCGGCTCCTGACGGCCGGAGGGGCGGGGGAATCCCGCCCGTGGGACAGGGGTCGACGCGGAGCAGGAAGCGCTCCGCGATTGTTACGGTGAGGCGAAGAACCGACGACCAGGGAGCACACATGGACGGCACACGGGCGAGGGAGTTGCTCGGCGCGGAGCGCCGGCGCGTCGAGGCCCTCCTCGCCGAGACCGGGGATGCGGCGCGCCAGGACCGCACCACGGCGAACGAGGGTGGCGACATGGCCGATCCGGCCGAACGCCTCACGGCCGAGGAAGGTGACGACGCCGTCGTCTCCGCGCTCGCAGGCCCGGCTCGAAGCCATCGAGCGTGCCGAGAGGCGGCTGCAGGAGGGCACCTACGGTCGCTCGGTGCTGAGTGGCCTTCCCATCCCCGACGACCGGCTCGAGGCCGATCCGGCGGCGGAGCTCACCGTCGGGGAAGCGGAGCAGCGCTAGCAAGAGTGCGCCAGCAGCGAGAGTGCGCCAGCAAGAGTGAACGTGACGAAAGGAGCGCCGATGCCGGCTTCGTGCACGCACCTGGACACCGTCAAGCCCGTCGAACCATCCAGCTGGGGATGCGAAGACTGTCTCAAGATGGGCGGCCGATGGCTGCACCTGCGCCTGTGCATGGCATGCGGCCACGTCGGCTGTTGCGACGACTCGCCCAACCGCCACGCCACCGCCCATTTCCACGCCCACGGTGACCACCCCTTGATCCGCTCCTACGAGACCGGAGAGGACTGGTGGTACTGCTACATCGACGATCTCCTGTTCGACGTGGAAGGAGCATCGCCTGCCCCGTCGCATCCCCCTGCACCCACCGAGGGACGCCTGAGGGCTGGGCGCCATCCACGCCGAACACACAGCGGATCGACTCAGACCGAGCCCCTCCTCGGTCTGCTCCTCGATCAGCTCGAGCAGGCGGATGCGGTCGGTGGACGACGCCAGCACCCGCAGACGGCCCTGTGCGTCGCGCTGGGCCAGACCGACCTCGGCCGACTCCAGCAGCCGCGAGCACCGCTCCACCAGCACGGACAGGAAGTCCGGCAGCCCATGGTCGATGGGATCGCACA